>JBEKMB010000028.1:0-52923 GCA_050008735.1 Syntrophobacteraceae bacterium | reverse complement strand
CGATAAGCGATGATAAAGAGCCTGCGGAACGGAAACAGGATTCGGCCATCGTTTTGTGGGGAATAGGCCCGCGTGTATCTTTCCAGCAGCAGCTCTTCAAATCTCTTCCTTTGCCCTTCATTCTCAAGCGCCGCTAGAAACGGACGCAGACCGGTCCCTCGAAACCATTCGATAATGGATTGAGGGCTGTCAACGACGTGGTAGTACTCGGTCTCCCAGATATCCAGGCGCGCCGCCAGCGGCTGAAGCAGATTATAGTATAAGGATGGGGGTTCTTTGGTCAGTGCGTTCAGTGCCGGCCCCATGAGGTGACGCCAGGATGGATCGTCGGCTGTTGCGAGAATCTCCCGATGCAGGGGTGAGTTGAAGTGCGCGGGCATCTGGACCGCCAGGGCTCCGCCGGAGGCCACTTGAGCGAAAAGGTGAGGAATAAGAATGGCATGCCTCGGCACCCACTGCAAGGCGGCATTCGAGAAAACCACATCGAAGGGAATCTCAGTGCTCCAGGCTGCAATATCTCCAATGAGCCATTCATTATGCGGGTAAGACCTGGAAGCAGTAGAGATCATGTCCGACGAGCTGTCCAGGCCTGTGATATCGGCTTTGGGCCAGCGTTGCCGAAGAACGGCCGTGCTGTTTCCCGGCCCGCAGCCCAGGTCGATGATCCGTCCAGGATCAGGAATGGCTATGCGCTGAATCAAATCCACCGAGGGCTGGGTCCGCTCGCTGGAAAACCTCAAATAAAGCTCTGCATCCCATTTGGGCATCTCTGATACTAAGGTCCCTTCCATAAATAGGGCAAATGCGGTTGCGAAGCCGCGAAAATATTTGGGTATCGCTGAACTATCGGCCTTTCACCAAAGCAGTTTGTTGGATATGGTTTTCAGATCGGCACCTATGTCTTACGGCGTTCTTCCTTGAGCTTGCTTTCCCAGTAGCACGAAATTCCCAGGCCCTTCAAACCTGTTTCGAAACAGCGGTTGCATGAGATGCACTTAGCATTGGCAGTATCTCCGCCTTTCCATCGTTTGATGAGATGTGGTTCGCGAATAAACGGGCGGGCCATGGAAATGTAATCTGCCTGTTTCTCCTTCAGAATCGCGTCTATTATGGGCACTGACCGTATGCCCCCAACAACTATGACGGGAACATTAATCCTTTCTTTAATGTACTTGGCAAAGTCCGCCAGGTAGGCTTCATCTTTTTCTTTAACAATCATACACTTCGTACAATGTTTATCTACATTCGAAATCGAGCAGCAGGCGCTCACCTGGATCGCATCTATTCCGTCATTGGCGAGACGTCGAGCAATTTCCGCCGATTCGGGAAGCTCGAGACCGTCCCCGACAAAGTCCTGTGCACTGAGCTTGAACATGACTGGAAAATCTTTTCCTACCTCTCCTCTGATTGCTTCGAGGATTTCTCCAACTATACGATACCGATTCTGAAGACTGCCGCCATACATGTCGCCGCGCCTGTTCCAAGCGGGAGAGAGGAACTGGTTGATACCAAACCCGTGAGCGCCATGAATCTGAATACCGTCGAAGCCTGACCTGCGCGATCGGGACGCTGCGGCGGCATGAGCCTCCACGAGTCTGGCAATATCTTCTCGGCTCATCTCCCTGGGGACTCTGTCTTCCGCGGAATACGGAATGGCGGAAGCACCCCATAATTCATCGCCTTCCCTGAAAAAAAGCTTAGGGTTGGCCCTTGCTAAACAGTGGACGAGTTGAGCAGCGATCTTGCCACCCTCTCCGTGCACCGTGCCGACGAGTTTTTTCAGCCCTTCGGCCTGAGTATCGTCGTAATTACCCACCATGTAAGGCAGTCCCTGACCATTGGTCATGACATACTGGTAACCGGTCAAAATAAGCCCAATGTCTCCCTTGGCAAGTTCACCGTAAAACTCGAGGGCACGGTCTGTCACGTAGCCTTTCTGGTCTCCCACACCGCTCCAGGTGGAGGACCTCATGACACGGTTAGGGAGTTCCAGGGATCTGATCCAAGTCTTTTCGAATAGAACGTGGTTATCGGCCCTCGCCAGTCCGGGTCCCATAACTACCGCCGCCGTTGCCGCGAGCCCTGTTTTCAGAAATTTTCGACGCGAGAGTGTGTCGATCATAAATCTGTGCCTCTTCTGGCCCATTTTGAAGATTTACTCAAAGTCGATAGTATAATGGATGCCCGTCAAACCAGTAAGAAAGCAGCATAATGGCATGCTCGTGGAACTACAAAGACAGATAGAGAGGATCACCTTCACAACGAAGAAAATGGCCAGGCTAGGGTTTTCCTCTTACCAGTTCCTCCAGAACATTGTATGGCTGGGCACCGACTAACATGCGACCTTTGGATACGAATGTGGGTACAGCCTTGATGCTACAGTGGCGGGAATATCTCCAGTCATTATCCACTGCCTCTCTGAAAGTCCCTTTGGACAAAACCTCTTCCAATCCTTTAAGGCCAACCGATTCTGCCAGCTCAACTAAAACCGGAATCTTGGCAATGTTGAGTCCGTCAGCGAAGTAGGCTTTGAAAACCGCCATGTGAAACGCTTCTCCCCGACTCTGGGATTCGGCCCATTTCCCGGCCTCCTGGGCCAGCCGGCTATTATACGTCATGGTTCTCACACCGAAGGGCAGGCCGCAGTCGGCGGCCACTGATTTCAGACGATCCAACATGGCAGAAACGTCGACATCCCTTCCTGCGAAAAGTTCATCCAGGGTCAGGCCCTCTTCCGGCGTCTCCGGATGCAAAGGAAAGGCAATCCACTTGACCTCTAGACCGTATGCTTGTTTGAGTTTTTCAATACGCCCGGTAATGAAGTAGCACCAGGGTCAGATGTAATCGGAGAATACCTCCAGGATGATTCTATCGTCTTGATCCATAAGGTGTCACCTCCACATTTATATATTGGTTCAGCCTATCCATTACATTGCCTGTTTCAATGACGGGAGCCGCATTGCCGTGGACACGGATGGTTTTGTCTTTCCAGCAGGGCATCAAGCCCCTGCTGTGTGTTTGTCGTAAAGTGCCAGGTGCTTTTTGAGCATCTCAGGGATAGGCAGGTTGTAGGGGCAGCGTTTCAGGCACTCCCCGCATTCGGTACAATTCCTGACGGATTCCATTGTCTTTGTCGCGAATCCCGCTGCCTTAGAGCCGGACATTCTGCGAGCAATTATCGGGTAGTTCATCGCCGCTGTGATCATAACCCCCTGTTCACAGGGCTGGCAGTACTCGCACCGGCGGCAAAACTGCTGCCCCAACTCCTTCCGGAAGCTTTCCATAGCAGCCAGGTCTTCGGGGATGACCGCGTTCTCGGTCTCGTAAACGGCTACAATTTGATCGACCTGCTCGACGGCATCGAACCCCGGCAGAGGGATTACGTCGGAGAACTGGCGAAGAAACTTGAAACAGAGCTCTCCGTTGTCCAGTACACCCCCACCGAAAGGTTTCATGGCGAGAATGCCCATTTCCTCTTTCCGGGCAGCCGGATGGAGTTCTTCGGCGGGTGCGGACTCTATAAAGTTGAAGGGAAATTGGACGGTGCTGAAAAGTCCGGTCTTGACCAACTTTATGGCCATCTCGATGCTGTGGGAAGTCACACCGAGGTGCCTGATCTTGCCGGCCTGCTTTGCCCGGATGATTGCCTCCAGTGCCCCGTCCGGTCCGGTTATCGCCTGATAATCGGATTCCAGGGACAGTTGATGTATCTGAAAAAGATCGATATAATCGGTCCGCACGCGCCGCAGGCTGAGATCGATATCTGCCTCGGCACCCGCGCGGTCGCGCTTCAACGTTTTAGTGGCAAGAACCAGACGGCTTCGGATTCCATCGAAGGCCTGCCCGATTTTCTCCTCGCTGTCGAGGTACATATTCGCCGTGTCGAACAGGGTTATCCCTCGGTCATAAGCCCGCCTGAGAACCATCACAGCCTCGGCAGTGGATAGACGGATGATGGGAATACCTCCAAAACCCACCTCGGAGACTTCGAGCCCAGTTTTCCCGAGTCTGACGTATCGCATTACCTGCCACCTCCCTTCATCACTGGAGGGCCTGGCCCGAAGCAAACACAATCCTTAGACACCGGCCCTCAATGTATCTTCTTCCAAATTATACCGATAGTATGGCCTCGTCAACTTGTTGCGGCTTCCGAAATCAGTCATGCAGATGAGTAGTCCTGGAGCCGTCCCTGAGAAGACTCCTCACGGAAACGATCTTTCCGTTCCGCGGCCTGAGTTTTTTTAGATAGTCGGGGCATGCCGGCACGGATTTTGGCAAATCATTTTCTGTTGCCAAAATCGCTTTAATGTGCAACCGTGAACCTGCCGTTGTCACCAACCAAGAGGAGGAAACTATGAAAAAGATAATGGTTGTGCTCGCGGTTCTGTTTTTTGCGTCACCGGCGTTCGCTCAAGACTATCAAGCTTATGGGCTTTATATGCCTTACCTGCCTTACCAACTTTATCAACTTGACCAATCTTCTCAACCTGACCAATCTTTTAGATTTTACCAACCTTATCAACTCCAGCAACAGCCTCAGAATTATCAGACCCAAACGGCGAAACACTCCCACAAGCGTATCAATACGAATTCGCTTAGCCAGCCGGTCGATACGAAGTAAGACTCCGCTGCAAATCGCATCTCAATGATGCTGATATTGTGATCGCCCTTTTGGATGGTCCACAGGTGGACGATGATAGTACTGCCAGGGAAATAGGCTGTTTTTGCGCCAAAAGATCGTCCGGAAGAAAATTATCGGCATCAGGCCTGATTTTCGCCGAGCGGCGAAAAAGAAGAAAGCCAAGAGTGGCAGGCTCCTGGCTTTCCGATGCGAATCGTTGCAGAGTGTAAAAAACTGAAAATATGAGTTGAACCAGTTCGTTTGAAGATTAGCAGGTTTTTCCCTTTTGAAAATCAGGTCTTAAATAGATTTCCCATTTACTGATACAGTATACATGAAGGTCGAGTTCTACCTGCTGTTTCCTTTTCTGCCTGTCCGGATTGGGAAAATACCTCTCAAACTAAAGGTCAGCTTTAATTCTTTTTCTGCTTTTGCCGGCCGAGGCGGATTTTCGATTCTTCAGTATTTGCTCGGCGTTTGATGTGCGTGGCCGATGGACGACAAGTCCCCAGGCGCCATTTGGTCGTGGGGTAAACCTCGCAGACATCCTTTCCGGCCCCGATAAATTCGACTTTATCACAACCATTGCACTGATCGACTACGGGGATGTTCATCATAACATCCCCTTACTTTCGATCAATTCGAGTTTGCCCTTTTGAACTCCAAAATCCTTGCAGACCCCAACGGTTGGGAGAAGAAAGTCGATTTTTTTGTGTCGTTGGCCTGGCATGCGGTCCTGGTACTCAACAACAAAAAACTCCCCTCCGATTTCCAGGCGAAATCGATCTCCGAATTTGAATTTCTTGGCCAAATCGGGGCTAAATGCGACTAACCGGTAATGATCTGCGGGAACAATTCGATGCCCGGATGCGGTGATGTCTGGGTTGATAATCTTCGTACATCTCGGGACTGGTGCGTAGGCTGTAACCCTTACCTGTAGAACTGGCAGCGCGGCAAGCACGCAGATGGCAAGGGCCGTAAGCCTTTTGAGAAAAACTCTCATTGGGCGCGGCTCCTCTATCTGGCGTTGTCGACCATCCAGCTTTTGGTATGGCCATTGACAACATAAATCAGAAACTCCTGGTTAATGTTTCAGTCAAGCGTAATTCAATAGGTCAAATTACGGGCGAATACGGCTTTAGACGTAATTCGGTGGCGATGGAGTGCGACTGTATCACGTGGGCAAAGAAAAGGCCACCCCTCTGCCCATTCTGCAAACAGCCTTGACCTTGCGGCCCGGTCCCGGTGGAATGGGTTTGCCTGTTGTTTTCCGCGCATCGGCGGAGTTTCTGTACGCCTTCTTCGATGTCTTGCCCGCCGTGGCGATCATGACGCCGGTTGCGTATGGTTTCCACAATATCTATCATAGGTTATCATGTGCTGACGCGGAAAATCAGGCTGCTCGTGTTTTTGAGTCGATTCTTATGATTTCACAAGCACTGAAGAACCTCCTCAAAGACCGTTCGGGGCAAGTCCGGCATAAAGCAAAAAGCACCCGAAGCATCCGCGTTATACATCCTCTACCCCGCTCTTCCTCCTGTTTCATCGAGAAGCGCCTGTATGGCAGCCTCTCTTTCGGCGCTAATCGAATTCACCAAAACCTTGCCGCCGAAGCCGAGGAACGCTTCTCCTACTCGCTCGGGGTCGGCCTTTCGCACCAAAGCGAACAGAGCGGAGCATCCGGGCTTGAATTTCTGTGATAAGTCTTTCGTGAACTGGTCGTCGATTCCCATATCAGCGAGAGAGGCGGACACGGCGCCTGTAATCGCTCCAAGAACCGCCCCAATCAATGGACTGAAGAAGATGCTGCCGACGATAAGCCCCGTGATGCTCCCGGCGAGTCCTCCCTTGCGTGCAGGTTTGTGCATCTGGTGGTACCGAGCCGTGCCATCCTGATCTTTCACAACCACAACCATATCCTCGATATCGATGTGGCCCCGGCGTTGCAATTTCATCAGGTTTGCACGGGCTTTTTCGGCCTTCAGTTCTTCATCGAACATGACAACAGTGAGAGTGCTCTCATACTTTTCTTTGAGCTCGGCCCTGAGAAGCTCGGAGCCGACCCACGCATCAAAACCATCGGCGATTGTTTCCTCAACTCCACGGGAATCGACCGAAAGAATCTTTCCATCCCGCGTGTTCAGCATCACATAGGTGTCTATTTCTTCATAGGTCCTGTTGATCACTATCGTTTTAATGCCCAAGTAACCGATCACTACATTTTCCACTGAGAAGTTCGGTATGCTGGCACGAAATGCCAGTGTCGTACCAACAACGAAATCAACGTCCCCCAGCCCGGAAACCCAGCTTTCCTGATTGATGGGATCTGAAACCAGTTTCTTGCCATATTTTTCCATGAATCTCAGATATTCTGCAGGAAGTTTGAGTCCCATGGCCTTTGCCGCATATTCCGCAAATAGTCCCATACACTCCCCCTCGGTTGGACAGTTAAGGGTTCCATTATCTCAACCGGCATAGGCTGAGCACTGCTTGACGGGGGAAAACCTCTGAGCGTCACCTAATCTGAAAAACCCTCGACCCACGACGTCGGACTCTGTCAGACCACTCGCCCCCTGGAGTTCGAGATATCCTAAGAAAGAGCAAGGGTCACGTGAAGAACATCGTTGATGCGCAACACGCTCATGGGAAAGCCGGCACGGGAAAAGACCGCGATCATCTTAGAATTTTCGGGAAGAACCTCTGCCTCGAACTTTGCGATTCCACTATCACGGGCAATTATCAGAAGGTGCTTCAAGAGCAATGTGGCAATGCCCTGGCCCTGGTATCGGTCATGGACCATGAACGCAACCTCCGCGCTGCGGACCTTTGCATGACGGTCATAGGCGATGTATCGCCCGCCACCGATAATTTTAGTCTTATCACCAAGGTCGGCAATGACGACCAGAGCCACATGACCAATAAAGTCAACCTCTGTGAAATACTTTAGTTCCTGGTCGGTTATTGCACCCTTCGTTTTAAAGAAGCGCAGGTATAGCGAGTATTGGTCCATCTCATGAAATTCTTCAAGCAGAAGCGTCCTGTCCTCGGGCCGGATAGCCCTGAGTGTGATTATCTGTCCGCTTCGGAGAGTCTCGACTGTTTTATAGTTTCTTGCGTCTATCATCGGCCAGGTCCTTTCTTGCGGTATCTGAGCCATCACACAAGAATCGTCCGGAATCGCAGAGAGCCTTTCCCGCCTCGTATAAATAGCACTGAAGAAACAAATACCACTTGGTTGCGCATTCCCTTTAGTAAGGTACTTCGCGGAGCGCGAAGGACCGACCGCCCGGCATGTCAAACATGCCCGTTGGACTTGCAGTGGGAGGCCTTAATCGTCTCAACCATCTTGGCCACCAGTTCCGTCCAGCCCGTCTGGTGGTTTGCGCCGAGCCCCGCCCTGTTGTCGCGCTTACGTCCGGCAGTCTTAAAAACAAAGAATTCAGGACCCGTCTGTATTCCTAAAAGCACCCGAAAAAGCAGTACCGCGGTACTAAAGGAGCCATATTGCAATGAGGTAGTTCAGAAGCCCTGGCATCACCAGGATCGAAATGGCCCGCAATCAGGGCTACCGGAGGCCATGTGTCAATCCAAGTACTCCTATTATGATCAGATAGAGAGCGATCACGTAGTTCAGAAGCCTTGGCATCACCAGGATCAAAATGCCCGCAATCAAAGCCACCAAAGGTTCGTGCGGCATGTGAGACAAGTTCATTGCACCTCTCCTTTCCAAAAGTCAGTGTTATCTCGTTATTTGTTAAGCCTGTACTTCGAAAAGTAAACCGGGAAAGAGCGAAAGATTTTAGGGGATAGAAGTTTTATGGATACTATGGAGTGCGCGAAATCAATCGAATGACCATTTATGGAAGAGTGAAAATAGAAATACAAAGTCCGGACCAGGTTGACGATCCAATTCCGGAATTTGAATGGAAACTGGAGATAGAGCTGCAGAAAGGAGTTCGCTTTAATTTCGGTACATAAGGCAAATGCAATGAGGGCTGCCCGATTGGGACAGCCCTCTTGATGGAATTTCAGACGCGGGCGGAATAGTTATTTTTTCCCGTGCGGCGCTTTGCCGTATATTTGCATTGGGAGTGAGGAAAGGGCGCTACCCGAGCATGCGTCAACTACGCTGATGGTGTATTGGACGCCCGTTTGCAGGCCGAAGCTTTTCGTATGGAAATTAGCATGGTACTGGCCGTTTCCACGGGCAAACGTCAAACCCTGACCCGGGGCAAAGCGAACCACCTCTCCGCTCGGGCCGGTAATGGACAGATAGATATTCTGTGACTTGTGAAGAGTGCCGGCGCTGGTTGTGAGCACGAATTTTATTGGCAGGGTGGTGCCGTTTTTCAATATGGTCCGCCCGGTATTAATCGGCGGGCGCCATACGACAGTGGGAACGGTGAAGGTGATGGACGCCTCGTAAATCAAGCCGACGGGATTCGTCGTGCCTGATGCCACATGGGTGTCGACGTCGAAACCGAATGTATTTTCACCCTGCACCGGCACGAACGTAAGAGAGTCGAGGACGGGCGGGCCCGAACCGGAATCGGTGGAGGTGCCCAGCGGGTCCTTGTTGAAGTAAACGGTTTCAAGATTATTGGCGGCCGTGCTCAAGGTCCCCACAGTCCCTGCCAGGTCGACAGCGGTACACGGAGGGGTAAAGCTGTCCTGAAACAATGAAAAGTTCTCTGTCGCAGACGTATCCAGCGGTGGTGTAGGGGTAATCCATATCGCACCGGTCAACTCGGAAACGGCTGGTGCCTGGGGCCATGAGGCAGGCACCGAGCCGAGCGCGGCCGCACTGGTCGAAGTGCCGGTGGGATTTCCGGCAAAATCGGTCGAGACCGGACCGTACACCTGGGCGCCCACCGCGCTTTTCAGGTTTACGGTAACCGTTGCGGCGGGACTGCTGCCGCAGAGCACCAATCCGAAAATACCGATCACCGCAAAGAAAATGCTTATCCTCTTCATAATTCCCTCTCCTTTTTTTGATGTGTCCTCGAAATTGATTCTTTTGAAACTAAGATCAACCACAATGCCGAAACCGAGATTACAAAATCGTTGTTCGGAATTTGTTATGAGGCACCTATTTCCAACCCCTCATCTGCGCCCGGATGGCCCTTCAACAAACATCCTTTTGCGTTCACCGCCAAAATGGCAAACCTTTGCTTCCTCGAACCCTTTCTAATCAAGCAAAGAATATGCCCTCTTTATCCATTCGATAAAGGTCCGCAAGACCGCGGAAATGGCCGGCGCCTCGAGAAGACTTTTCCTCCGTTATTCATTTGGAGACCTAACCACGATGACATACGCCTCCCCAATACAAAACTGCGCTGATACCTGAGTCGCGATTCAGAGTGTACGACAAACCCAGTTCCTAAATCCCCTGGGACTTTAAGAAAGTATGTCTTTTACTGTGAGGAAGGCGTCTGTAATACCAGGGATTAACAGTTCGGTTCTGTTTCTCACTGTATGTATATGGATGCAGGTGCGTAGGCATATTGCTACACATGTCGGGGCTTCGCCGTAAAAGAGCATTCCTGTCCTGTTCGGGCAAAAGCGCAGGCGAAATATAGTTGTGTCGCACGTCGGTTCCGGACAATGGAGTTGCAGGTCGGGTTTAGAAATCCCATCCGCATAACTGAGATCTTGTCGATAATAAGTGGGTATCGCCCCGACGGCTTGTACGGGGCGACCGGGAGAATGCTACACCATTAATGTCGGGCAATGCGCCGATAGCATTATTTCAACCTCTTTGATAAAGAACGCGGGCAGCTACCTGAGCATTCCCGAATGTGCAAGATTGTTTTCGTCAATAAACCACTTCCCATTTTCCGGAAGGTGTTCGCACGGCCACAAGACGGGCTGGGAAGAGCGCGGCAAAGACCATTTGGAAGCCCAGCAAATCATCATCCTTGATCCCGGTGAGAGCTTTTAGATCAACCGGATGGTAAAGATCACCCCCTTTGCCGCGAATCACCACTTCGGGATTTCCGGTTGTAACAAAGTCGAGTTGATCGGGAGTCATGGCTGTGATTCGAATGCCGGCAGCATAGCTTTTGTCCAGACACTTGGCTTTTTTGACCTCCGCAAGGGAGATTTCGGGGATATTCTCCAGTATTTGATATGCGGCGGCAAAGTTTGGCTTGAATGCTTCTTCTCGCTGCTTCACAAGCATTGCCAGACTCTTCTTGTCTTCAGCACTGAGCGTTGTCACCGATGGATAATGATGCCACGGGCGGTCGGTGGCGAAATCCGCGACGAATTCCCGCTCAAAGACCACGTGGCCGGTGGCTTTCCTGTCATCCACCCCCTCGCCGCTTTGATTGGTTTCGCTCAAGCGGGCCGGTGGGTTTCCAGACCTTGTGACCTGGTCCGTCACGGAAGCCCAACGGAGTTGTGCACGATAGGCTGCTTTGGTATCCACAGGGTCGAACTCGATGCGGATATTGTTTTTTCCTTTGCGCAATGCCGGTCCCAGTGATGCCGCCGGGACCCACACCGAGGGAGAGATTTCCCGTTCCTCAAAAAGGACGGGAACATCTTCTTTGTCCACTTCCTTTTCCGCTATCAGGATGTTGTTAATATAGACCGACGACATGCCCGGTACGGTTTCAACGTGGTCGGCCTTTGGGTCCCCAACGAAGGGGGTAAACTTGAACTCCACATTGACGATTCCAGCGGCGGCCAGTGAAGGCCAGAAAACAAGCAGGACAAAAGCTATCTTGCGCATGACTTTCTCCTTAAAAAATGTACCTCGAGCGAGATGAATTTGAATCAATTTGTGTGAAAGACTTCACCGCAGTTGCCCCGGAGGTGCGAGCCGCCGGCGGTTTTCCCACCGGCGGCTTTCAAGATTGGCTCGAAATCACCACTTATTTCGTATGGCATCCCCTGACGAAGCAGGAAGGGCTTGCCTTGTAGTGAAAATTCCGCATTACGCTTTTCCCGTTGATTACTATAATCGAGGCTTGTGGCGCTGCCTTAGGCGCGGGATCGGGGTGCGGTGTTGTAAACGTGGGCGTAACTGTATATCTGCCGTTAAGCACCTGAGGAAATGAATAAACGCCGGAATTGATGTCCGGGACAGCACTCCCGGTGGCCGTTCCACTCAAGGTCATTGTCAGGCCGGTTTCCACGGGTTTACCATTGAAGGACACTATGCCCGAAATCGTGACGGGTGTGCAGGTAAAGTCCTGAATCACGTTTGCGTCTTTCAGACGTGCAGTAACGCCTGGCGGTGAAAATGCCCAGCCCGGCAGGCTCGGCGTAAGCGTATAGATGCTGTCGAGCAAATCCGTGAACAAGTAAACGCCGGATTGGTCGGTAGTGGCTGTAGTGGTCCCGAAGGTGTCTTTCAAAGTTAGGGTTGCGTTCTGCTTGGAAGCGCCGGTTGATGTCTTAACGGCGCCCGATATCGTGAACACGCGGGTGTACGAGAACAGCGTTCCCATGCCGTCGGGGAACTGGGTGTTGGTGCGGTTGCCTCCCGCATTGGTCATCCCGTATAGAGTCGTTTTCGACCCGGCAGGAGGCGTCTTCAGGAGGGTGAGGGAGCCGTAGGGGCCGGAGCCATTGGCTGCATCCGTCGAATCGAAGCTGTGCAGGACAGAGAAGGGGCTAATCCTCGCATTGGTCTCGTGCTTGAAAATCGTGCCGTTGTTGTGGTCGCCACCGGCATAGGTCATTCCATAAAGGGTTGTCCCGGAGAAAGTAAGGTCGCCTGAGGGGTTGGCGCCATCGGTTAAATCGAAGCTGTGCACAAGCGCGAAGGGACTGAGCATCGAATTTGTGTAGTACTTGAAAATCGTGCCATAGCCGTTGGCGCCTCCACTGAAGGTCATTCCGTAAAGAGCTGTCCCCACGAGGGTAAGGGAGCCGTAAGGGCTGGAGCCATTGGCGGAGTCGGCCGAATTGAAGCTGTGAAGGAACCCGAAGCCGTCACCCTTCGCCTTTGTGTCGTACTTGAAAATCGTGCCTTCTCCGGTTGCGCCTCCTTCCAGGGTCATCCCATAAAGGGTTTTCCCCGCCAGGATGAGAGAGCCGCGAGGATATTGCCCGTCTGTTGCTCCTCCCGCGAAGCTGTGCAGGACCGTTAATTTGTCACTCTTCGGGTCGTACTTGAAAATAGTGCCCAGTTCATTGTCGCCCCCGATATTGGTCATCCCGTAAAGAGTTGTCCCCACGAGGGTAAGGGAGCCAAAAGGGACTGCTCCTTCACCACTGCCGAAACTGTGCAGGAGCTTGAAACCGCCACCCATTGGCTTCGTTTCGTATTTGAAAATCGTGCCCTTATTATTAGCGCCTCCATATCCGGTCATCCCGTAAAGAGTTGTCCCCGCGAGGGTAAGGGAGCCGTAAGGTCTGGAGCCATTGGCAGGGTCCGCCGAATTAAAGCTGTGAAGGACCTGGTAGGGGTTTCTCTGCACCGTGCTGAACCCGAAAATCGTACCACAATTGTTAGCGCTTCCATATCCGGTCATCCCGTAAAGATAGCCGCCCATGGGCGTGAGATGGCCGTACATGGGCGCGGCTCCATCGCCCGCGTTCGTCGGTCCGTTGAAGATGTCTAAGATGGAAAAAGGGACAACGGTGGCCCCTACCGGACCACCAGGCTGTGCGTCGGCGTGAGGCCCCAGCATCCCAGTCATAAAGACGATGGCTAGAACCAAAGTCCCAATGGCAAGCCGTGATACGAATCGATCTTTTCTCAAAGCACTTTCCCCTGTGGCACCTCGTCATAGGTCATTGCGTTGACCCGGCATACGGGCTTGAATATTGCGTAAACTCAATCCGTCGGCGGATTTCGAAGGGATTTGACCCCCAAAAGCCCGTGGAAGGCCAGGAGTCCATAAGTCATACGGTACCTCAATCAATAAACTTGAATGGAAATGGCCCTCAGACCACTCCGTGCACTCTCGGGACACACACACCGTTTCCCGCGGTTAATAGCCCCTTTGCTCAATAATGCAGGGGCGAGTTCCGATGGCAACTCTTTCAATTGATGGGCATTAGCGTGAAAAGGTGCATAGGGGAGGGGGGTGGAAGCCGGTGTCCTGTGTTCTTGCGAAAATGCTCCGGCAAGCCGCTTTTTCTCAAGGGCAATGATTTCTCTAAAACAGATGCCAAAATGGTGTACTGGAACTCATTAGCGCCGCGAAATCTTTTCCGGTATCTGTCCCCATACGTGAAAAATTCCGCGGCTCAAATACATAATAATGGGCAACTCATCCATTGCGCCGGCTTTCCACCCTCTACATTTATCAGTCTATAAATACAGGATTGAACTATGGCAACACCCGGATCACCGTGCCGGGAGGCACACAGATGGCCTGCGCACTTTGTCATTCGGGGCGGCTGAAGTGATACCTGACTTTGTTCTAAGCTGAAGTCAGTCACGATTAAAGGCGGGGTCTTCCCGCCTTTGATATTCAACAAGCCAAATCCTTTGGAATCGGTATCCTCCAAGGTTTCCTTTTCCGGCGGGCTGGAGCTGTCCATGTTGGACTAACCCACGCCGGTGGCCGTATCAGATACGGCCACCGGGCCTTAGCATCCGGCAGGCGGGTATGGGGAGGCCTGCCTTCGTACGAGCCGCCCTAATCCAGTCGCTTGGATGTATATTTCAAGGTGATCATTTTCTGCAGAGTTGAACAAGAGTGCCACAGTATAAGTCGCAACCGGTGGTCATGGTGAAATAATGGGAAAAATCCTCGGGGCAGGGGGGGCAAAATCGAGTATTTGCTTTGGCTCAAGCCGGGCCCAGCGCTGCGGGCTGACCGACACGGCGAAAACCGGACAATTTGAAGCATTCTGTGTAATGCGGAAACGAAAAAGGCAGAGCCCCGCAGCCGGCCCTGCCTCCGAATTCAGCTTTAAGCCGTTTTGTCGATGGTGGTTCCTTTGCCTATTGCAGCGTTGGCACTTTTTGTCGCGGCGTGCGTCACCTTTGGGGCAGAGCCCCCGTGTTGTTTTTCAGCTAACTTCGTGGCTCTGGACTCAGCCGCCTCAACCGCGGCACTGTCTCCATCCGGAGCGGTTTTGGGCAGAGACGCAGGAGCGGTCGTTGCGGAACTGATTGCAGAAATTGCCATAGTTAATCCTCCATGACGAATTTTGTTGCTGCAGATTGCATAGGTGAAGTTCGTGTTTCAACTTATCTGAAATTATCGGCATATTTGAGGAGAACGGTTAAGTAATTGTCGCTGAGGTGCGCTCATTCGCTTTGGGCAGCGTCCTTTTTTTTGTAAGCCAGTGCCTGAACGATGGCGATTAAATCGTCTTTTTCATCGGTGACCCTGATAATGTAGGAGGAAAGCTTGTGATTGCTCGAGATCTCGGTCGCCTCAGCGAAAAGGACGCCCTTCGAGACCGCTTTTAGAAACGAAATGTTGGAATTGAGGGCCACGGCGGAGTTCCCATTCGAGTTGGCGGCGATTCCGCCGACCATGTCCGCCAAAGCGTATATGGCTGCTCCGTGCACGGTGTTCAAAGCATTCAAATGATGCTCCCTGATTTCCAATTTTGCTTTGGCCCTTCCGAATGAAGCTTCGAGCAGCTCAATGCCCACGCTATGAGCAAATCTGTCTTCCTGGAAAAATTTCCTGATCTGTTCCATAATCCGTTCGCACCCTTCACTATTCACTATTCACTATTCACTATTCACTATCCATCGCCTGAGCCAATTTGAGGTTGTTCCCGGCCAACTCGAAATGCGGGTCGATGGCCAGGGCGCTTTCACAGGCTTCAATCGCCGCGGCCTTTTTGCCAAGCCGCACGTAAGCGATACAGATGTTATTGTATGCCTGGACGCAGGCAGGTTTCAACTTGAGCGCAAGCCTCGATGCCTCGATGCACTTGTCGAACCGGTTGCTTTGATAATAGGTCAGGCTCAGCCGGAGGTAGTTATCAGTGGATGGATCGATTTTAGCGACAATTTCCTGGACCCGTACGGGATCGTCGGAACTGAGGACGATCTCCCGGTAGAGCCTGGCCGTGGGATCTTCGGGGGAGATCTCCAGGGTCTGTGCCACGGTGGTTCCAAGACCATTCCAGTCATGCTGCCCGGCATAGATGCGCATGAGAAGGTATCTGGCTTCGGAAAAACCCGGGCTCAATTCCACGGCTTTGGCGAGTAGCGGCAGTGCTTCCGCCGGCCGGTTGTGAGCATGGAAAAACCGGGCATAGTAATAGTAGCAGCCGAAGTAGCCCGGGTCGCACTCGAGGGCCTTCCTGAAGTGCTGTTGCGCTGCGGCCTCCTGGCCCAGCGCGTCCAGCGCGATTGCAATGTTTATGTGCAGGTAGGCGTAGTTTGGAGACAACTCCAGCCCACGCTCAAAATAGCCGAGCGCCCCCCTGACGTCGCCCCTGGACATCAGGGCGAGTCCGTAGTTCATAAGACCTCTGGCGTTGCCGGGGCACTTCAGCGTAACGTCATGCCAAAGGGTTTCCTCATTTTTCCAGACCTTGTTTCGCTGGAAGGTCCCGCAGGCATGGCCGGAAAAGAGTGCAAAAACGAGCACGACAAGGCCGGCTTTCATGGCCGGGCCGCGGTGCAATATCCCATCGCGCTTTTGCACCGCCAGCGCCGCGGCCCAGGATGCGGCAATGGTCAGGCCGATAAACGGAAGAAACATCCTATGGTCGTTCATGACTTCGGACAGTGGGACGACACCACTCGACGGGGGCATCACGCCGATCAAAAACCACATGAGCCCGAAAGAGATCGGCATCGTGCTATCTTTTCGAGAGGCCCAGACCGCCGTTGCGGCCATGAGGACGATGAAGGCCGCTCCCACCATCACGCGGTCGTCAAAGACGCTGCCGATTGGCGTCCAGTCGGTGTCTGCGCTGAGATTGAACGGCAAAAGAAAACTGTTGAAGTAGTGCACGATCACGAACGGTTGGGCAAGCACATACGAGAGCCGGGAGAAGTTGCCTGGCGTGTATGTTGCCGGGATCATTCGGGAGCAAAGGACGAGAAGACCTCCGCAGACCAGGGCGGAGGGAAGGACCATGAGGATCGAGCGGCCGAATTCTTCTCTTTTGCCCGCTTTGAAAAGCGAGGTCAGAGGGAATTTTTTCTCCATGAGGACATAGGTCAGCAAAAAAAGTGGGAAAATAACCGAAACTTCCTTCGTCAACACGGCCAGGCCGGCTGGCAGGAGGTACAAACCGAACTTTCGCCAGGCGGGCCGGGCGGCGAAGATGAGTAGCGAGGCAACCATGAGGAGCGTGGACAAAAGGTCCGATCCCGCGCTGATATAGTTTACCGTTTCGGCGTTGGCGGTATGGAGAGTGTAGAAACCGGCGGCAAGCAAGGCAACGGTATCGTTGCCGCCGCCGGGATTGGCCGGGCGGAATATCCTGCGGAATAAAAAGAAGAGCAGTACCCCCAGGACCATAAACAGGAAAAAGCCGATAATGTGGAACCAGACAGAGGAGCCGTCCCCCGCCCGGTATGCGATGGCGAAAAGGGTGGTCAGGACCGGCCTGTAGGACTGGTTGGCCGGAAGAGAGCTGAAGGTGGCCGCATTAGTGAAAAATTTCGGGATGCTCCGGAGGTCCCTGATATTTAGGTTGTGCTCTATGACGTGGCTGTCGTCGAAATGGAAACCATTTTCGAAGTGATTCGAGTAGGCTGTAGCGATGCCGGCCGTCAAAAGCGCCGCAAGGAGCCAAAAGAAGCCCTTTCGTTCCACAATGCTCTCTTTCTGGAAATGCAATGAAGCCTCGGGGCCTCGAAAGCCGTCTTTCACACGAGGGGCACGAAACAGGGCATGTATATCAAAACTCTGCTCTCGGGCACAAGCGGTAAGGCAAACGGTTGAAAAGCCCCGGAGCGGCAAATGACCTGCATGCGCTTTCTTATTGCCCGCCGGGCATTGAACAAAAGCATATCGTGCCTTACCTAGTAAGCTATCGGCCACTGGTGTTCACGGTGCATGCAAGCTGCTTTGAGGCATACTACAGGGAGACGGATATGGTTGACAGGGTTGGGTCGAATTATTCGACGCGGGTTTTGTTCGGGTTTGTCGCTGGTTTTCTGGCCACACTGATTTTTCACCAGCTTACCCTATGGCTGTTGTGGGGTGTGGGTTTGGCGCCCATGAAGCCTTTTTCGACAGTTGTCACCAAACCGCTCGGACTGCCTGCGGTGCTCTCTCTGGCGGTTTGGGGCGGGTTCTGGGGCATCCTGTTCTCGTTTGTCGAGCGCAGGTTCCCAGCCCGGTTGAGCTATTGGGTGAGCGCTTTCGTGTTTGGCGCCGTGTTCCCTTCGGCCATAGCCCTTCTGGTGGTGCTGCCGCTCAAGGGGCACCCGGTCGGAGGTGGATGGCAACCGTTTCTTCTACTTACGGCGCTTCTGGTTAACGGTGCCTGGGGTATCGGCACGGGACTCTTCCTCAAGCTTTTGTCAAACCGGTTCGGCAGGTCTCATGCCACCACAGCCTGAGGGCGGGATCATTTCCGGAAAAACGCGGGGGGGAAGCGTTGCCCCGCTCTTTAATTTTCGAACACATCAGTACACCATGGTCGCTTGCAGGGGGGCTCGAATCGGCCGGTTTCAACCTTGCTTTAAGAATTGCAACCGGTCGGTACTGTGCTATTAGATACGTAACGATATAAAAGAACCGCTTATATCCGCCTGCGCTGATAAAGGCCCACTGAGGCATCGTTTTGAAGGCCCCCTGGGCGACTGCGTCGAACACCGCTTTGTGCAGCCTTGCATGAAGGAGATTTTTGTGGAGCCTCAACAGGATTGCGAGGAGCTGAAAAGAAGAATTCAGGAATTGGAAAATGAAGTTCTTCTGCGCAATCAGGCCGACGAGATGCTTAGGAAAAGCGAAGAGCGGTACCGGATGATTTTCAACTACTCTCCGCTCGGAATTGTTCAATTCGACAGATATGGGCTGATTATTGACTGCAACGAGCGCTTCGTCGAGATTATGGGCTCGGTCATGGAAAGACTCATCGGATTCAACATGGTGGAGTCTTTGCGGGATGAAAGAATGCGGTTGGCGGTTATTGCCGGTCTCGATGGAAAGCCCAATTATTTCGAAGGGGATTATCTGAGCGTAACCGGAAACAAGGTCGTACCGGTCAGGGCAACGTATAGCAGGATCAATTCCGATGACGGCAGTTTCCTCGGGGCGGTGGGCCTGATCGAGGATATTACCGCGCAGAGGCGGACGGAAGAAGCGTTGCAGGAATCAAGGGAATTCGTTGAAAAGATAGTCGATTCGATCAGCGATCCCATATACGTCGTGGACAGGCAGCACCGTTATGTCCTGGCCAACGACGCCATGTGCGTTCTTGCGGGCCGGAGGCGTGAGGATGTGCTTTGTAGGACCAATTATGATTTTTTCCCCACGGAACAGGTCGATATCTTTTGGAAAAAGGATGAGATTGTTTTTCAAACGGGGCAGGAGAATGAAAACGAGGAAGAGATAACCGATGCTCTTGGGCGCACGCGCACTATTGTCACAAAAAAAATCCGCTATAACGACAAGGCCGAAAACAAATTCATAGTGGGCGTCATAAGAGACATAACCGAGCGCAAAAAGGCCGAACTGGCCCTTCAAGCCACTCATCGGGAACTCATGGACATCGTGGAGTTCCTGCCTGACGCCACTGTTGTCATAGACCGGGAAAAAAGAGTCATTCTGTGGAACCATGCCATGGAGGAGATGTCGGGGCTCAAAAAAGACCAGGTCCTCGGGAAAGGCGATTATGCATACTCGGTCCCGTTTTACGGCAAAAGGAAACCGATGCTGATCGATCTCGTAATGACTGAGGGGTCGGATATCGAAAAGCAATATGACTTCGTCGAAAGGATTGGAAACACCATCTGCGGGGAGGTGTTCGTGCCCGGGGCCTATCAGGGCAAAGGCGCCTACCTGTGGTCGACTGCGGCCCCGCTCATGGACAGAAACGGGAGTATAGCCGGCTTCATCCAGTCTATTCGCAACGTATCGGATCGCAAGCGGGCTGAGCAGGCGTTAAAGCAAAGCGAAGAGAAATACCGGCAGCTCTTTGAAACCGTATCGGACGCCATTCTGGTCTTTGACGCTAAGACCCGCCGGTTCATCGATGTAAATGAGAGGGCACTGCGGTTGTACGGTTATTCGCGCGATGAATTCCTGGAGATGAAACATACGGACATTACGGCGGAAATAGATTCGTCGGAACGTTCCATAAAGGAAACGCTGGCCGGGATGTCGGCTTATGTGCCTCTTCGTTATCACAGGAATAAAGACGGGACCGTGTTTCCCGTTGAGATATCGTCCAGCACATTCCTTCTGCCGGGCTGCAGGGTCTTGTGCGGTGTGGTAAGGGACATAACCGAACGCAGGAAGGCCGAGGAGGAGCTTGGCAGATACCGCGGCCACCTCGAGGAACTGGTAAACGAGCGCACGGCCGAACTTGCAAGCGTAAACGATCGTCTCAGGCTTGAAATAGAAGAGCGCCAGCGGGCCGAAGAGGCTTTGAAACTCTTCGCTTACTCGATCGCACACGATCTCAAAAGCCCCGCGGTTGGCATCCATGGCCTTACCATCCGCCTCAAGAAAAAATATGGCAACCTGCTCGACGAGACCGGCAGATGCTATTGTGACAACCTGGTAAGTACGTCGGAACATATCGAGGCGCTAGTCGATAAAATAAATGACTACATCGTTACAAAGGTAAACCGGCCGATTTTCGAAGAGATGAATTTAAAAGAGATTCTGCAGGTCCTCAGAGATGAGTTCTCCGTGGAGTTCGGCATTCGTCGAATCGATTGGTCGGCCCCGTGCAACGATAAGATAATCAGGGCCGACAGGCTTTCATTTCAGCGGGTATTCAGGAATTTCATCGATAACTCTCTGAAATATGGCGGGCACAGGCTGAGCAAAATATCGATCGGACACGAAGAATCCGCGGATTTTCATATTTTGTCAATTTCCGACAATGGCAAGGGGCTAAAAAGAGAGGATTGTGAAAAGATTTTTGCTCCCTTTCAGCGCCATGAGACATCCAGGGGGGTCAAAGGCGCGGGACTTGGTTTGACTATAATCAAAGAGATAGCCGAGCAACATGGTGGAAAAGTCTGGGTGGACCCGGACCCCCTGGAGGGAATCACCTTTTATATTTCGATACGCAAAGACCTGAAAGATCAACGCTGGATTTTGCCGGCGCAAGATCAAAGCGATAAAAAAACCTCCTCTCGTTTGGGAGAGGAGGTTTCAAAACTTCGATAAGCGGGAGGGCTACTTCAGTTTTCTTGCGAGGAAATAGCCATCCGGGTCGCATTCTTCCCTGAGAAGCTTGAGGTCTTTTTCGGTCGGTCCCGCCATTTCCTTCAGGTCCGGCGAAATAAGCAGCTCAAAGCTCACCTTATTCTGAATGTATTCCGCGGTTTTGCCTTTTTCCACTTCCAGAAGCATCATGCGGTGGGTTTTTTCATCGAAACCGAACAGGGCTTCGTTTGTGATGACCCGGTATGGGCCCGAGCCCATGACGCCTGACTTTTCCCGGTAATCGGGCGAGCCGTCCCCGTAGCCGATGCTGGTCAGAAAGTCGAGCTTGGGGGTAAACCGCCTTGGTTCCAGGGCCATAATGATGATCGACTTTTCGCAATTGGCGGCCATTGCGCCTGCGCCGCCGCTGCCCGGAAACCGGGTCTTGGCGGCTTTGTAGGTGCCGCCCTCGAAGGTCGAGTTGACGTTGCCGTACATGTCGATCTGTGCGCCGCCGATAAATGCGAAATCCGCGTGGCCTCTCTGGGTTAGTTCGAATACAGATGCAAGCCCTTTGAGGTAGCAAGCCTTGCGGCAAGCCCTGGTGTCGCCGACGGACAGCGGCATGCCCATTTCGAGAATGGGGGTGAGGGGGCCGGCTTCAAAAATAATCCCAAGGCCGGGCGCATGAGTAAGCTGGGCATGGATCGATGCGATGATTGGAAGACCGGTGCCGACGAAAACGATGGTGTTGTCCTCAAGCACTCTCGAACCAGTATAAGCGATCATTTCGAACGGTGTATATTCAGGCATGTTACATTCCTCCATAATGAACTGCATTTCGACCGGCAGAAGGACGTCAGGATGTGATCATAGGCTGGCCGCCATCCATATCCCTGATTTTTTTCAACGTCTTGTAGGGAATCTTGGCCAGGAAATCGTCATAGGTTTCGCACCCGAAGATGTAGTCGTCATAGTACTTCTTGAGGGCGTCCGGCTTGCCGGTTTTTCTGAACTCATCGGATGCGCTCCGGAACATGAGGATGTGTTCCATATCGAACCAGTAGTTTCCGTAACAAGCACCCGGATAGCTAGCGAAACGTTGTTCGATAACCGCATCCACCGCCGTATAGGGAATCTCGGTGAGGTTCGGGTAGGTGCGGATATTTTCGTTTGGAATTATCTGTTCTGCGGTAACTATGGTGTGGCCCGCGGCCATTGCGATCTCAGGGCAGGTGCAATGGGCGCCGAAAATGCGGCAATTCCCGTGCATATCGGCCGCCGTAACATTGAGGATCCCGACATCGGGATAGCAGGCCGGGACGAGGTAGGTGTTCTTGCCCGAAAACGGGCTATGGATCATCTTGCCGCGGTTTACCAATTCCATGTCGGCCCCGCCGTGGTCGCGCACCGGCAGAAACTCCAGCCCCATGGCAGCCGCTTTGAACCGCGCGGTCATGCCGTAATTGGTATAGTCGTCGAGTTCGATCAGGCTGTTTGCGTTCAGATACCGGAAAAGCGGGGCGATACCAATTACTTCGTATCCCCACCATGCCAGTTCGACCCTTTTTATGGAAAGGTGATCAGGGGCGACGATCATTGCCCCGGCAAGCAGTTCGGGACAGATCGAGTTGGACTGAAACGCCAGGCTCAAGTCTTTTGCGCCTTTCCTGATGATTTCGTGCACAAGGGCGACCGGAGGCCTGGTATTGACGAATCCGCCTATGGCAAGGCAGATGCCGTCTTTTATGTGCTTGTCTATCGCTTCTTTGATTGTAGTTCTTTTGTCCGAGAGTCCCTTGGGTTTTTGCACCATCACCTTTCTGGCTTCTTCGGGAGAAAGACCCCACCAGGAAAACCCATCTTCGCATGTTCTGATTTGATCTTTGCCTAGAGAGGATACTTTACAGATTGGCGATTGAACTTTTTCCTTCATTCTTGACCTCCACAGCAGGTTGAACGTTATCTCCTCAGTCTTGGAGCCGAACCAAACTCAAAGGGAAAAGGGAACATCCATGGGTGCGAAATGAGATTACTTTCACAAATCTGACGATTACGATAAGTTCGCCCCGACGTCAAGTCCCAAAACAGAAAAACAGCGAAACAACATGCCCCATGCACATTCCGGATGGGAAAAGACAGACGCGGGGACGCGGGGACACGGAGACGCGGAGACGCGGGGAAAAGATGGAAGCTGGGACACGGAGAAAAGACGGACGCGGGGAGAGGGTCTTCTCCCCATCTGCTCGTCAAGCTTTCAGGAGGCCGGGCTGCCTGACAGAACGAAAAGCTCACATCAAAAACACAAACCTGAAACCGCCGGTGCCTTCATCCGCGAGTTTTGTCGTCACGAGACAAGGCCGGTCCGTTCCTTTTCGTCTTGCCGTGCGATTTTCAGAATCGAGTCATATTTGTGGGTTGCCGATTGAAGGGCTGCAAACGAGTCTCTAAGCTCGTGGAGTTTTACCTCCATCATAACGCCCAGCACTGTCATCCGGTCTTCGGATCCTATGACATTTTGAAGTGAGCGGTCTATTTCGGCCTGATAAGCCTGGAGGGAAGGCCGCTCCTTAAGAAGTTGATCTCTTGCCTTGAGGGCTTCGGCAAGCCTCTGCTCGCAAGGCACCGAACTCTGCCCGATATTTTTGGGAGCTTGAAACCATATCCGTTCAGCCATTTGCATTCTCCGATTCACGGCAGGTCAAAATGCTACCCCTTGACGGCGGCGTTGCCCGAGCGCAGCCGGTTATAAAAAATCGACTGCCTTATGTATGGCTTGCGCCGTCGGGGAAAACTTCGCAAATGATGATCCAGGGGCATTCTTTATGCCCGAATATAAGATGGACCAATGTCGAATATTGTAAAGGGGTAATTTAGGGGGGATACAATAGGTAGCTGATTTACCCAAAACGCGGACGTTGGTTTTAACTCGGGCCCAAGGAGATGAAAGCCCCGATCTTCTGATTTCGGCAGATCGGGCGAAACTTTTCTCCTTGCGTTCCTTCATTGCGATGCACAGTATTGCCAATGAGTAGGTCCATTGCGGCCTCGCGCGCCTTCGCCTGGTAGGGCGGCAGCCTTTTTTGATTTCAGCGGTCAATATTTTTGAGGCTTTTTACTTCGGGGGCTCATATCATGATTGAAAACCTCGACCCGGTTTTGCTCTCACGCATCCAGTTCGCTTTCACACTTTCTTTCCATATCATTTTTCCGGCCTTCACGATTGGCCTTGCGAGTTGGTTGAGCGTGCTCGAATGGCGATGGCTCAAAACCGGCGACACGGTCTATGCCGAGATATACAGGATGTGGGTCAAAATCTTTGCCGTAACTTTCGGCATGGGCGTCGTATCGGGTGTGGTCATGTCCTTCGAGTTCGGGACAAACTGGTCTGTATTTTCAGACAGGGTGGGGAACGTACTCGGTCCGTTGCTTGGCTACGAAGTGTTGACCGCGTTTTTTCTCGAAGCTTCATTTCTTGGGATAATGCTCTTTGGCTGGAACCGGGTGAGCCCCAGGATGCATTTTGCCTCGACCGTGATTGTGGCTCTGGGGATGCTGATCTCGGCATTCTGGATCCTTGCGGCGAACAGCTGGATGCAAACGCCGCAAGGGTTCAGGGTAGGCGAAAACGGGATGTTGTACCCTTTGGGCTGGGCTCAGATTATCTTCAGCCCATCGTTTCCCTACCGCTTCGTCCACATGGTAACGGCCGCCTACCTGACCACGGCCTTTTTCGTGGGAGGCATCGGCGCCCTTTATCTGCGGCGCGGCCTTCATGCCAGGCAGGCGCGCGTCATGTTGGGAATGGCCATGATTATGGCGATTTTCGTTGCCCCCATGCAACTTTGGTTCGGCGACCGGCATGGTCTCAACACATTCGTGCATCAGCCGGCCAAAGTGGCCGCCATGGAAGGTCTTTGGGAAACCCGGCGCGGCGCGCCTTTGAACCTTTTTGGATGGCCCGACCAGGAAGCGGAAAAAACGAAATATGCAATCGAAATCCCAAGGCTTTCGAGCCTGATTCTCACACATGATTTGAACGGGGAGGTCAGGGGTTTGAAATCCTGGCCCAAAGACGAACGCCCGCCGGCCCTCTGGGTTTTTTGGTCCTTCCGCATTATGGTCGGACTCGGCATGCTGATGATTTTTACAGGCCTGAGCGCGCTGGTCCTCTATCTGCGGAAGCGTCTTTTCGACACTAAATGGTTTCAATTCTGGTGCATGGCAATGACCCCGGCCGGATTCGCCGCCGTGCTTGCAGGATGGTTCGTATCGGAAATCGGAAGGCAGCCTTATATAATTCAAGGCGTCATGCGAACCGCGGATGCCGTTTCTCCGGTATCGGGGCAGGCCGTCGCCATTTCGCTCGCTGCATTTTTCCTGACGTATTCGGTCGTGTTCGGGGCCGGGAGCTATTACATCGCGAAGCTGATCGGACAGGGCCCCGATACCAAGGCTGATGTCTATGGTTCTCACGGCATAAAAGAGCCTCCACTGATTACGAACCTTGTCTCGGAAGAGGGGGAACGCAATGATTAGCCTGGAGAGCTTCGTGGATCTTCCGCTCATCTGGTTCGGCCTTATCGGCACGGCGCTTTTTCTATATGTTTTGCTCGACGGCTTCGACCTTGGGGTGGGCATTTTGTTTCCCTTTGCGCCTTCGGACCAGTGCAGGGACGGCATGATGAACTCCGTCGCCCCCTTCTGGGACGGCAACGAGACTTGGCTGGTGCTGAGCGGCGGCGGGCTTTTCGCCGCCTTTCCGCTTGCGTACGCCATCCTGATGCCGGCGCTCTACATGCCGGTGATCCTCATGCTCCTGGGGCTCATTTTTCGGGGAGTGGCGTTCGAGTTCCGATTCAAGGCGGTCAAATCCCGCTTTGTCTGGGACTACGCTTTTCACTTTGGATCCATAGTTGCCGCATTCATGCAGGGCATGATCCTCGGGGCCTTCGTCCAGGGAGTGCGGGTCGAAGGTCGAAGCTTTGCGGGACATCCATTCGACTGGCTAAACGCATACAGCTTCATGACGGGAGTGGCCCTTCTGTTCGGCTATGCGCTGCTTGGGTCGTGCTGGCTGGTGATGAAAACCGGCGGCATCACCCAGGATTGGGCGCGAAGATGCTCAATGTATGTCCTGGGCTACGTTGGCTTGTTCATGGTGATCGTGAGCATCAGCATGCCGATGATGAATGCCGGCGTAAAAGAGTTGTGGTTCAGTCTGCCCAACGTGTTCTACCTTCTGCCGGTGCCGCTGGTGACCGCGGGCCTTTTCATCATGCTGTGGCGCGATTTGCACAACGGCGCGCAGACGCGTCCCTTTTTTCTTAGCATAGGCATTTTTCTCATGGGCTACCTCGGCCTGGCCATCAGCCTCTGGCCATGGCTGGTCCCGTTTGCCTTCACGTTCCGGCAGGCCGCGGCTGCGGTTGAGTCGCAGTCTTTTTTGCTGGTCGGCACCCTGCTGATCCTGCCGGTGATTCTCGCCTATACTGGCTTTTGCTACTACCTTTTCAGGGGGAAGACCTCACATGAGGGCTACTACTGAAACGGCTCTGTTTTCCCGATGAGTAGGTCGTTATAAAATGGACCCCGGGCATTGCGTCAATTCTGGTGATGTTATCATCGGAGTTCTTAAGATCCCTGGATTTCAAGGTCTTGGCTGGATAAAGCAAGAAACGGTCCGGGGCTCGATTCCCCTGTCCTGTGGGGAATTGGCTCAGTGCTGGTACAATTTGGTATCGCCTTACCAACATGGAACATATTTGTGCCAAATTGTAGAACTTTTGGCATACAATCCCGCCATATAATCCAGTGTTTAAGCCATTTTCAACACAATTGGCAGGAACTTTGCTCCAACCTAGCCGGCGTTGTGAATCCCTATTTTGTTGCCTGGACAATTGGGATGGAAGAAAACTTGGAGGAGGATAATTCGTTGAGTTCCCTTGCGTCAATTCCTGCTGCCACCAGTTTTAATATCGCTCCGAATAAAGAACGGCTGTCCTCGCTGGATGCTTTTCGTGGCCTTACAATCTCTTTGATGATTCTGGTTAACTGCCGCGGCGACGCCGGTGCAGTCTTTTCTTGTCTGGAACATGCGGTTTGGAATGGCTGGAGTTTTGCGGACACCGTTTTCCCTTCCTTCCTCTTCATCGTCGGGGTATCGCTTGTTTTTTCATTTGCCGAGCGTGAGGAAGACCGCACCTCCAAGAAGGCGTTCGAGCTGCGGGTCGTAAGACGAACTATCATCTTGTTCGTGCTTGGGCTTCTTCTTAACAGCTTTCCATCATTCCAGCTTTCAAATATCCGAATACCCGGAGTACTACAAAGAATTGCAGTCTGCTATTTCTTTGCTTCGCTGATTGTGCTGAAATCCGGCTTGAGAGGCCGCATTTTATGGCTTATAACCCTGCTTGCCTCCTACTGGGTGATGATGCTGTTCGTCCCCGTTCCGGGAATCGGCACCGGCGTGCTCGAACCTGGACAAAATTTTGCCGCATGGGTCGATTCGCTTTTTCTGAACGGGTACATGTGGTCATATTATGATGGGAAATGGGACCCGGAAGGAATCGTGAGCACAATTCCAGCTATCGCCACCACTCTTTTTGGCGTGCTCACAGGACAATGGCTGAGATCTTCTGCATCAGAGCGCCGAAAAGCAGTCGGAATGCTATGTTCCGGGCTGCTTCTGCTCATCGCCGGCCAGATATTGAGCACTTGGCTGCCGATAAACAAGAGCATATGGACGAGCACCTTTAGCATATTTATGGCAGGACTGGCGCTTGTCTGTCAGGCACTCTTTTACTGGTTTATCGATATCGCAGGTTTTTCAAGTTGGACAAAACCTTTTATCATCCTCGGCCTGAACCCAATCGCTCTCTATGTGCTATCCCAAATTCTTGGTGCCATGCTCCCATCCATGAGCTTGTTGGGAACCTTCTCCGTTCCTATTGTAAAATTGGGTGCCGAATCTCTACTCTACCCGATCTCGGTTCTTCTGCCTATATCTTTAACTTCATGGATCATGTGGCAAAAACGTATTTTTATAAGAGTTTAGTGCAGGGTTCCATAATATGATTGATATTTTCGTGATCGACTTAACCCTCATAATATCGTAAGTTTGGCTTCCAAGCCTCCAGGACAGCCCGGCATAAAGACTCATCTTTTCCAATCGCTACTTTATGCAAATGGCAACGTTAAATGCCCGAAATTTCAGAGCGACAATGTTAAACAACCTCAAAGACTAGAAGGAAAAAGCTGGTCTCTGAGAGTCGCTGGGATCAGGCACGCCTTCTTGGCCTGGGAAGGCAGTTCGTTATCCGGAATAAAGAAGAGCTCACTATACCTCTCCTCGTTGTTTAGAAATCAGCTCACTCAATGGGTTTGTAACGTACAGTGGCAAGACATAGCAAGTTTCCGTGGGACTGGCTGATCGGGATTCTCGGGGTTTATTACGTGCAGTGGCAAGGTGTTTAATTTCCAATTATAATTATGAATCCACTTCGTTGTATTGTGTGCTAAAAGTCATTCCGGGTTGTCATTGATTCGCCATTTCGCTGAGCTCCTCAAGGGGTGGTCTGTCGACCTTCCGGCTCCAAATTCCTCAACTTTCGAGGGAGTCCGAAATGAAGGATGAAGACAAAACCAAAGAGCACACTTTTGGCCATCGCTTGCGCCCGAACTTAGACAAGTATTAGTATCGGGAGTTTCCTGATTGACGCCAATTGAGTTTGATCGTACCCTACGAAAAGTATTTTTTGGCGGATTTGTTAGGAAAATTGCGAACTTGTTTATCCAAAAGGAGGGATTACAATGAAGAAAAAGATGTTCACATTGGTGCTTGCTCCCGCTGTAATGATCTGTTTAGGGGTATTTGCCACCCAGACGAGAGCAGAGGAACTAAAGTGGAAAATCATTTCTTATATTTCTTACTATCAGCCGATTCCGGTCGGAGATGAAGAAGGTCATATACTCCAGGTCTATGAGAGACGAGGTGCGGTAATCTTTGAAAGCGGAGAAACGGCTGCCATTCTACAAGTATCTACAACCGACAAGACAAAGGAAGGCCAGACAGGTGGTGGTTACTGGCAAATAACTTTTAAGGATGGTTCCACAACCTGGGCAAAACTCCAACATACTGGGTCAATACCTGTTGGAGAAAAATTGCAATTTATAGAGACCAAGGGTGAATTTACGAAGGGGACTGGTCGATTCGAGGGAATTAAAGGTAGTTTTGCCTGCAAAGGACCATTTATTACTCCTGTTACCCCTGATAAGACCAGGGGCGATGTTGTCCTTGAATGTACCGGGACTAGTATCCTGCCTCATAAGTGAGAAGAAAGGGGTCACCCTTGAAATTAGAAAATTATCATATGAATTTCTTTCTCAATTTCCATTTTAATGGGTGACCCCGTTCATGCACGTTCATGCATTATGCGGAATTTTTTGAAAGAAAATACAGGGGATAAGACAGCACTTTCAGGCCGCCGGTTTTAGTGCAGCTCCATGTCGTCGGTGAGACGACATGGATTTTCCCGTTCTCCATGGGAATTCTCGCATGAATCGAAGCAGCCTTATTTACGATTTGATGGAACCTATCCGCCCATCCGTTGACCGGCTGCTTTATCAATTCGTGGCAAAAACGACCCTTCGGCTGTCGGACTTTTTTGAGACCCGGCAAGGTGTCTGCAAGGTCATGCCGGAACTCGCTTCGAGGATAATTCCTATGGTCCGTTCCCTGGACTCGGACATTAACCGTATCGTAAAAGAGTTCGCAAGCAACTTCAAGCCCCATCGTGTGGAAACTTATCATGACGATGGTTGGAAATCCGGGACAGAAAGGAATGAATCTCTTGACACCGTAGAAGCAGTTGTCCAGAATTAGTCCGCAGTTTGTTCCACGGAAACTGGACAGTTTGTCGTGAAGTGTCCAGTTATGGCAGAACGTCAAATGCAGAGGAGAGTCCTATGAGCGAAGAAAAAAAAATTAAAGATTTGCCACTGAAAGAGATTGAGGAAGCACTTTCCAAATCAATGTCCGAAGTCATGGGAAAAAAGATGATTTGTTCGATTAGGAAAATTGAATTGGATTCCAATACTCCATCAATAACATTTAGCTTCTCGGAAAGTTTTTTCGGTGATCGTGACCTAAAATAGAATTGCTCTAGCTAAGCTCCGGTCACAAGAATCGATAAAACCTGATTGGGCCTTAGAGATGGTTACCATATTCAAAAGAATCTGGCATGATCCAGTGTGGAGTAAAGTGATCGCCTGGGCGATTAGCGGCGCAGCTTTAATTACGGGGTCTTATTTTGCCGGATGGTGGCACGATATTGCTCAAGAATTTCAGTTCCTTATTTCCGTACTTTTTGCCTCTAGTCTTACCCCCAATTGGGTCTTAGGCATTCTCTCTTTGCTCTCATTGTGCGCCCTTGTCATATTTGGACTGGTCATCTATTCGGCTCTTTTCAAATCGAATGTGGAAGGCCCAGAATCTTATACCTCAGACGAGTTTTTCGAACTTTTTTGGGAATGGGATTGGGGCCATGGAGATATCTATAATCAAACCATAGTTGCCCTCTGCCCGAGATGCAAAACGCGCTTGGAAGCCTTACCTCCTTCAGAACCACTGCAACTTGCGGAAATGATAGGGTATGGAGGTTCTAGTAGGGTCAGAATGCTCTGCACTAATTGTCTTTTCGAGAAGCAATTTCCCGGTACTTTGGACCGGCTTGTGGAAGAAGTAAAAAAGCAAATTGAGCGGAAAATCCGAACTGGAGAACATAAACGAAAATAACAAAGGGATGTTATGGAAAGAGAACTGAAAACAAAAGAAGAACTGCTTAAAATTCTTAACGAAGAACTCAAGAAAGTGGAAGACAGTGAAGGATATCGTTTCGACTCAATAGGCTTTAAACTCATCGAGCCGGACTCAGAAGGTTGTAACTGGTCATCTGCCGTGTTTCATGGTAGCGGTGTGCATTGCGAGCCGATGATGCCAATAGTTGATCGGATCATTCAAGAAGCCCGGAGAAAATACAACCTGAAATAGACAGGCTCTGGTGACGGCTTTAGAGGCAAGGTGTAGCCCGCTACACTTTTTCTGGAAAGGGTTCGAAAAGGGGGTGAAACTTTCCAGAGACTTCCACTTCTAAAGTGACTCTTAGAGCCAATCTATCGGAATTCCAACAATAAAAAATCGCCCCTTTTTAAATAACTTCTTCTAAGAAACTCGTTCGCCGGATGGGGTGGCGTACACAGAGTTTCTTGTAGGATTGAACCCGTTCCACGGGTGCTGTGCTGGACAATTGAGCGTAAACTGTCCACGATTTCGAAAATCACTCTTCGCCCTGCTTGGCTTTGCGTGCTAACCAGCCCCTCTGAAACTGAACAAAATGTGCAAAAACCCAAAAAAGGCTGGACTTATTTGGCACAAGCTCATCCTGAAGAGAGCCGGAAATCCTGGAAAACGAATGGGATATAGAACCTATGACTGAAGACGAAAAAGCAAAAGAGCACGTGCAGCGGTGTCACAATCTCAATTTAGATGATGTCAGCCATTTGGACATTCTCTTGATGATACCGACTAAATTTATTTATTTAAACACCGACAAGAACAAATATACTTGTGCCATAAATGGACTTCATTTGGATGTCCTGCTTACTCGTGAGATCGGCAACCATATCGATTACCATTTTGATTTTGGCGGATATTCAGCTCCAATGCAACGTTCGGTCATAAGCTTTACCTTGAACCCCAATGCGGATTTCATTCACAAAGCCACTTCCGCGTTCCTTGCTTCTGTTCCTAGTCCTGGTTTTTCGGTATTTATCCAAAGCATTCTTCAAACGGAATGTCTAAAATTCGCAATCCACGTCGCAAACAAGATTATCGAATGCTATCGGATTTCATTTGATGATCCAGAAGCACGACCTATAGGTATTGCTGATTTACTCACCTCTGCTTTAGTTGTTACGTTTTTAGATGGGGAAAAATGTGTGTATAGTACTGGAAGCCCTTTCTATATAGATTCATTCGCTCGTGTTAGGAATAGGCACGCTAACAAGAACTATTCCACAATGGCAGATGAAATGCAAACACTTTTACTCAAACCATCACCACCATTCCTCTTTTTGGCTATGTTCTCTTTAAAAACGGCTCATCTTTACGGACAATATCGGGAATGTGTAGTGTGGGCTGGAGTTATTATATCTAATGTTATTGACAATATACTATTAAGTAATCTTCCTCGTGATAGTAGTGAGTATAGAAAGCTAAAAACTAATGGTTCTGACGTTACAGGGAAGCAACGAAGAAACGTATATTTTAGAAAGGCAACTGGCTATTCACTATCAGAATACTTAGAAAATATTAGATCACAGTTTCTTAATGCGACTAGTGTCGATCAATACTGGAATAATCTATCAGCCAACGTTGAAAAAGCTTTAAACAACCGTAACTTATTGCTTCATAGAAAAAAAGCAATCAGCTCAAGAGAAGCGGATGAAGCATTTTACACATGTATGAATTTCGTTTTTGCAATAGAATTAAAGGTTCCGTATTCTCTTTATTCGAAAGACTATAGTGTGAAATTAGGAAGAGCAATCCTTTAAATTAAAAGTATGCAACTTGATGATTAGGGTAGCTTTTCGCCTCATCTTCCCTCCTTTCCCGCCTTCCCCCATACCTCACCACGTCCGCCTCCAAGCCCGGCAGCCCTGCCTTGCCCGTACTCCTGGCCGTTGACGTGATCGACCCCAGCGTTAACGAAATCGGCAGCGTTGGCGTGGTCGAAAACCTGGCCTTTGCCCGTGGCCTGAAAGCCCTGGCCGTCGAAACTGCTATCGAATATGGTAAGGTATTGATTTTATATCGTAACACGGTAATGTGGGAAGTGACGCCCAGTTTTAGGGTACAAAGTGGGAATTATTTCATTTTGAAATGTCGTCGAGGGTAGGGAAATCGGAGGGGTCTTCTTTAATTAACCCCCATACAGCTCTCCTTGGTCTCGAGAAATCGAGCTTGAAAAAACGCAACATTCCCGGATCATACTGCAAGTATTTAGGATACTCCCTCTGTTTAGTCTAACCACCATTCATTTTCAAAAGGACGGCACAGCCTGTCGCTTACTCCTCTCAAAAATACCACAGCGGAAAACGCACCATCTGAAAACAACCTGTGCGGGTCGCTCAGCTTTTCTCATTGCTCATCTGAAAGGACCTCCTGCACCCGCCCGATTTGTCCGTCAACCAGCCGCACTTTAATCCCCCGAGAATGAAAGGAGGAAGAAGTCAGGATATCCTTCACAGTCCCAACTGTTCGTTTGCCGGTTCGCTGGTCCTTTTTTAAGATAATTTCGACGCGCTTTCCGGGCCGAATGTCACTGCGCTGTTGGCCGTCCATTTTGCTCCTGTCTTTTCCGGCACGGGCGAAGCGATTGCTCAGAGCTTTGCCGGCAGACAAAGTGCAGTGAATAGTGACTCGTGAATAGTGAAAAGAAAAAGAGAAAAACGAGTCACTAATCACTAATTCACTTGTCCTATTTTTTTGTCTTCTCCTGGAGTTTTGCCTTCAGGAGGTCGGCCAGGGTCCCCATGGGGCGACTTTCCTTTATATACTGCGAATAGTCTCCCTCAGCTTCTTTCTGGTCCCCCTCGCTTTTGCTGTCTGCCAATGACAGCGAGATGCGTTTGTTTTCCCTGTCGACGTTGTCGATCTTTACTTCGACAACCTGGTCCTTTGTCACCGCCTCGTGCGGGTGCTTGATCCTTTTGCCGCCCCCAAGCCTGGAAATGTGGAGAAGACCGTCCACGCCGGGAGCAAGCGAGACAAAGGCGCCAAAATTGGTCAGCCTGACTACGGCGCCGCTGTGGCGCGAGCCTTGAGGAAAATCCTTCTCTACGCTCTCCCAGGGGTCCGGCAAGGCTCGTTTCATACTGAAAGAGAAACGGTCCTTCTCCCAATCCAGTTTCATGACCATGACTTCAACTTCCTGGCCGACCGTCAGCACCGTGTTTATGTCCTCCACCCGGTCCCAGCCGATTTCCGAGATTGGAATGAGGCCCTCAACTGCGCCGATCTTAATAAAGGCTCCAAAACCATGAATCGAGCCGATCGTTCCCTTAACCCTGGCCCCTTCCCGCAGACGGCCTTTTTGCTCCTCTTTTTGCCTTTCGCGCTCTTCTTCCTGTACGGCCCGGTTGGACAAAACGATGTTTCGCCCCTTCTCATCGTATTGAGTGATTCGGAAGGCAAGATGGCGGCCAAGAAGGTCTCCGGGATTAGCCTCACGCTGCAGGCCCATCTGTGAAAATGGACAAAATCCGCGGAGCCCTCCGGTAATCTTGACTTCAAAGCCGCCCTTGATCTCTTTTTCAATCAGGCCTTCCACGGGTATTCCGTTTCGATACGCGTCTTCCAGATAGTATTGTCCGGCCTGGCCGCCGGTGATCCTGGAAGCAAAACGCTGTCCGGTGTCGTCGGCCGAAATGAAATAGGCTTCGATGACATCGCCTTCACGCACCGAAGGGTTTCCTTGCTCATCGACAAATTCCCTGACGTCGAGATAGCCTTCGCTCTTCCCGCCCAAATCGATGAAGATCCACTCGGGCGAAATCTTGACGACCCGCGCCTTCAGCTTCTGCCCCGGAGTTAACCGGACAGGCTTGACAAAGCTCTCCCGCAGAAGATCGGCGAAGCTTTCCTCTTCCATGGAGTTTTCTTCCACTATCTCGTCGTCTTTTTCATTGTCCTCGTTCATCTGGCCCATCAACCTCTTCTCAAAATTAAATTTTAAAATCCGCGGTAACGAAATTAATCTCCTTACAATAATAGCTGAAAATTAATGCCGAAGGACAATGGAAGATGGACCCCGACCAAAGATTTTCACCGCCAAAGATCTCTGTACTGCTTCAGCTGGTTTTATTCCGTATATTGTCCCGCACTTATCTCAAGATAATGCTTCGGCGTTTGCCCGGTGAAACTTAAGGGGAGGGGAAACGAAGCCGGACCGGGTCGGGGGGCCGTAACCGCCCCGCCTGGCGCTTCAGGCGAGCTGCGGGGCCGAGGCCGCGATTTTTTCGATTCTCACGGCGCAGGCCTTGTACTCCGCGGTTTGGGTGACCGGGTCGAAGGCGGGATTGGTGAGCCAGTTAGCGCAGCCTTCACGGAAATGGAAAGCCATCCATGCCATGCCCCGGGGCACCTGTTCCGTCAGCCTGGCCTTGACCACCACCTCTGCGCGCCGCGAGGCCACTCGGACCCGTTCGCCGTTTTCGATACCCATGGCCAGGCCGTCTTCGGGCGACATGTCAACGGTTTCCTCGCCGAGCAGTTCGTTTAGCCCCTTCGATCTTCCGGTCTGGGTGCGCGTATGGTAGTGGTAGAGACGGCGGCCGGTGCTGAGGATGAACGGATAGCGCTCGTCGGGCACTTCGGCGGGAGGGGTCCAGTCCACCGGGATCAACTGCCCCAGGCCACAGCTGAACTTACCGTCCCGGTGCAGGGTCGGAGTGCCTGGATCGCCTGTGGTCCGGCATGGCCACTGCAACCCGTCGCCTTCCAACCGGGCATATTTCACACCCGCCAGCGCCGGGGCCAGGACCGAAATTTCGTCGTCCCATAGCGCCTCCGCGCTGTTGGACTGCCAGCGGTGCCCCATACGCCCGGCGATTTCCCTGAAAATCCACCAGTTGGGCATAGCCTCCCCGGGGGCCTTGCTCACCGTCCGGACCCGGTTCACCCGCCGCTCGCTGTTCGAAAAGGTCCCGTCGTTCTCACTCCAGGCCGCGGCCGGCAGAATGACATCGGCAAAGCGGGTCGTCTCGGTCGGGAAAATATCCTGGCAGACCAGGAACTCGGCGGACTCCAGGCAATGCTCCACATGCTTGATGTGCGGTTCGGAATTTGCGAGGTTTTCACCGAAGATATAAAATGCTTTTATATTCCCATCGACGAGGCCCTCTATCATCTGGGGCATCATCAAGCCGGGTTTGGACGGCAGGTTGCTAACACCCCAGGCGGCTTCGAACTTTGCCCTGGACGCCTCGTCGGCAACCTGCTGGTAGCCGGGAAATACGTTGGGCAGGGCGCCCATATCGCATGCACCCTGCACGTTGTTTTGCCCCCGCAAAGGGTTGACGCCGGCGCAGTCCAAACCGACGTTTCCGAGCAGCATCTGCAAATTGGCGCATGAAAGGACATTGTTCATCCCGCAGGTGTGCTCGGTGATGCCTAGCGTATAGGCCAGCATGCCAGGTCTTATCTCGGCCAGCCTACGAGCCGTCCGGCGGATGGTTTCGGGGTCTATGCCGCAAATTTTTGCCGCCCGTTCCGGGGGGTATTCCATCACTTTTTCTTTGAGCGCTTCAAAACCCGTGCAGCAGGAAGCCACGTAATCCCTGTCGTAGAGGTCTTCGGTTATCAGCACGTGCATTAGGCCGTTCAAAAGGGCGATGTCGCTGCCCACGCGGATCTGCAGATGCAGCGTCGCATGATCGGCAAGGCCCGTGCGGCGTGGATCGACAACGATCAGGTCGGCCCCGTTTTGAACCGCGTTTTTTACAAAGCTTGCGGCCACCGGGTGAGCTTCAGTCATATTGGTGCCGATGGCCAGGATGAGCCTTGCCTCGGCAAAATCGGCAAACGAATTGGTCATTGCTCCGGAACCGAAAGATTTCGCCAGACCGGCGACGGTTGGAGCGTGTCAGGTACGTGCGCAATTGTCTATGTTGTTTGTTCCAATGACCGATCTGAACAACTTCTGCATCTGGTAGGAATCTTCGTTGATGCTTCGCGAAGAACTCACCCCTGCAATGGCATCGGGGCCGTGTTTTTCAATGATTTCCTGAAACTTCGAAGCGACAAGGTTGAGTGCCTCATCCCAGGACGCCTCCCGAAACGCACCGTTTTCCTTAATCAAAGGGGTCCTCAACCGCTCGTCGGAATAGATGAAATCATATCCAAACCGCCCCTTGACACACAAGCGGCCGTCATTGGGTGCGCCGCCTTCGACGGCGCTCACCCTGGCGATTTTGCCGTCCCTGACGTGTAACCACATCTGACAGCCAACTCCGCAATACGGGCAGGTCGTTCGGACTTTTTCCATCTCCCATTTTCGTCCCTGGCCCTTTGCCTTTTTTTCCGTCAGGGCGCCAACCGGGCAGGACTGTATGCACTGGCCGCAGAAAACGCAGTTGGATTCCTTCAGCGAATTGCCGTTGAATGTGGATATGCAGGAGTCTGAGCCGCGGGCCGAGATGTCGATCACGCCGTTTACCTGAACCTGCAGGCAGGCCCTCACGCACCGGCCGCACAAAACGCACTTGTTGTGGTCCCGGACAATCAGCGGGCTTGTTTCGTCTTTTGGCCTGGGCTTGAATTCGGTCTTTATCCGAACCCGGTCTATCTCATGTTCATAGACCAGGTCCTGCAGTTCGCAGTCTCCGTTTTGTTCGCAAAGCAAACAGTTATGATCGCCATAGGCCAGGAGCAGTTCAAGGACCGTTTTGCGCACCCTCTTGAGCCTGTCGGTGTGGGTGCTCACCACCATTCCATCCACGGCGGGAGTCGTGCACGATGGCGGAAGACCGCGCATGTTTTGGATTTCGACAATGCAGAGGCGGCACCCTCCATAGGGAGGCATCTTCGGATGGTAACACAGGGTCGGGACATGAACGCCATTGTCTCTCAGGACCTCCAGGACAGTCTGGCCCTTGCGCCCGCTGATCTGGAGATTACTGACATCCTTTCCATTGACCCTCAGGGTGATAAGATCACTTCCCTTTTGACTCTTGTCCTGCATGATAATTGGAATCACTCCTCCGGTACCCTGACCAAGCTGCAACCCGGCGCCTGCATGGACCGGCACGAGAACCTGCCCAGGCATGTTTGCCCCGATTTCGCAAAGCTGGGTCCCACAATGAAGAAACCGCAAAAGACGCGCTCCACATCTTTGCCCATGCACCTGCGGAGCGGCGAGCTGCATTGTGTTATATGCGGCATAACGGCCCGCAGTATAAATCCCGGGCGTGTTATGTCAAGGCAAATGTTTCACGTGTAATTGATGGACAAACGGGTGGGCACGGGAGAGCGGCTCGACAAAGGTGTTCTCGGAAAGTCTTTCGAATCGATAGAAAAAGGGCGGCATTCCACCGGGGTCTGTGCTCATCTTTGAGGATTATGACCGTCTTTGCGGGCAAAATATTAATCTTGTCCGAAATCGGTTGTCGAAGCTATGATATCTGCAGGCTAAGTCGTGAGTGGTACCTGAACCGGCGCCTCGAAATGAAGTCGTAAACACTAAGCTGGGCCGGCTTTTCGGAGGACGGAGTGAGTCGATACCAACAGCCTGACTACTCGAGGGCATCAGCGCAAATAGTTTCAGAAATGATGATTGAATTTGCCGCCAGGACCGGGCTCCGGCCGGCCGGCGAGGTCCAAAGCCGCTACCTTTGGACAGATGCTTTTGCCGTGTGCAACTTCCTGGGACTCTACGGCGGGACTAACGATGAGACTTTCAGGAAACTTGCGCTGCTGCTTGTCGACCAGGTGCACGTACTTCTTGGCAGGCACCGCGGGGACGACCGCCGGTCCGGCTGGATCAGCGGCCTGAGCGAAGACGAGGGCAGGCTGCACCCTTGCGGCGGAGGGTTGAGGATTGGCAAGACGATGAACGAACGCGGCCCCCATGGCCCCTTCGACGACCGGCTGGAATGGGACCGCGACGGGCAATACTTCCACTACCTCACCAAATGGATGCACGCCCTTTGCCGTGTGAGCGCGGTCACCCATGATCCGATATACAGGCGGTGGGCCGCCGAGCTTGCCAAAACGGCCCATGACGCATTCACCTATGTCCCGTTTCCAGGGGGCCGCAAGAGGATGTACTGGAAGATGAGCATCGATCTTTCCTATCCTCTCGTGCCGTCCATGGGGCAGCACGACCCCGTCGACGGCCTGATCACCTGCCTGGAAATCCGGGCGGGCTTGATGGGAAATTCGGAAGGCTTGCCGGACCTGGGCCCGGAAATCTCCGATATGGGCGCCATCTGCGAGGGAAAAGACTGGACCACGGACGACCCCCTGGGAATCGGATGCCTTTTGTCCGATGCCTTCAGGGCTGCGCAGATGATCGGGATCGAGACCCCGGAATATGCCGGTCTTCCATCGGCCTTGCTGGAAGCGTCCAGGCTGGGGCTCGATGCCTTTTCGAAGACGAAGTCGCTTAAAGCTCCCGCTGAGCGCCGGCTTGCATTTCGTGAACTGGGTCTTTCCATCGGGCTGCACGCTCTTGAAAGACTGCGGGGGCTCATTAAAAAAACCCCTGGTATTTTCAGCAATCAGGATACAGTTGCCGATCAGGTTGAAAAGCTCATGGGCTACGCCGGTCTTGCCGAAGACATTGAAAGATTCTGGCTTGAGCCCGCCAATAGAGAAGCCAGCACCTTCAAGGAACATTTCGATATCAATACGGTCATGTTGGCAACCAGCCTCGCCCCGGACGAATATCTGCGGGTTTAGCCCCGTGCCGGATCGCATCGCCCCCCCCCCAAACCTGCCGCGGCGTATTAATAACGAATCGTAAGCAAAGCTTTGGAAATAGAAGGATAAAGAGCGGGGTGATAATCATGTCAAAGAAAAGTTCCCTGACGGGATTTCCAGTGATCTCTTCGTGCTCTTCGTGCCACCTTCGTGCTCTTCGTGATAAAGGCGGACTGGATCAAACACGACACGAAGAAAGACTTCAGGATTTGGAAAAAGCTTCTCACTGTCCAAGGTGTCGCGCCTCTTTTTATGCCGATGTTTTTCCTGTGGGGGGCATTGGCCCATGATTGCCAAGGAAAGCGTAACCGGCGCGCGGCCTGGACATTTCGGGCATCACCGAAACATGGCCGGCGCGTCCAGTTGACTCAAAGGTTAGCAGTTCTTTAACACTGGAAAGATTTTCCTCTTGCGGCAGAAGCGGCGGAGTATGAAGGCGCCGCTCATGCGGCGTTCCCGCTCGCTCGCGTGTGGAGCGCGACGTATGAAAGCTTTCGGGCATGATCTCGGACATCGATGGGCCATGAAGTCACCAGAATGTCGAAACGTTCGTGATCGCCTGCGAACAAGGCCCTCGTCGCCTCCTCGAATCCTGGGAAGTTACCGGCCATGGTCGACATAAACCTGTATGCCGCCTCTTGAGAATGCCGCACCTTGTCCCTGTCGCTGTAAATGCGTCTGGCTTCCTCAACGAGCTTACGAAGTGCTACAGAGGCGCCTCCGGGTTGACTGTTAAGCCAATCCCAATGCCGCGGCAGCAAGGTGACTTCTCGGGAGACCACACCCAACCTGGGGCGACCCGGCCCGCGCGGCACGTTTTGATCCGTGTTTACCGGCGTGGCCGGTGACCCGCCCTCGGTTATCGGCTTCTCCAGCCTCTTGAGAACGTTGTCCATTGTGCCACGAAAATCTATCTCGATAACTTCGCTGGTGATGTCGTCAAAAATAAGGACCGGCTCCTCTTCTCCTTTATCGATGACCTCTTTTACCTTCATGACTACCTGCGCCAGGTCTCCTGAGGCAATGCAGCGGCTGCCTTCGAACGCGGTGCATGGTTTTAGATCTGTTTCGTCCATCTGTTGATATCCTCCCGGATTGTGAGTGAACTAAATTACCCAGGTAAAATTAGTTTGCGAATATTACCCTGGTAAAATTAGTTTGTCAATATTACCCGGTAAAAATTATGCCGCCGCCGACAGGCTGGTTTGCGTCCGGACTCTTTGGCGTAGAGAAAGTCCTTTTCGGCTCCCGGACCTCGATCCGGGGTTTGCCGCAATGACGAATGAGAAACCCTGGTCAATTAAGTCAGCGCTTATGGAAACTCGGCCCCTCACACTTCTGCGGCCTGTCGGAGCCTGGAGATTCGAGAGCGGCTTTGCGCAAGCATCTCTGATCGTACATTCATGCACGAGCCGGATTTTTTTCTTGACAGGGAAGAAGATGCTGTATTACGTCTGATAATGTTCATTAATACTATCGACATTCTTATATATTCTTGGAAACTCAGGTGAACGCGGTATGCAACATTTGCTCGGTATGGAGAAGCCATGATGAATCAGCATCGATGGCAGTGGCACGAGGACAGTCTCAATGTGGTGATGATTCTCGCCCTCGCACAGGGGCCGAATAAGCTACGCAGGTTGGCACGGCAATATAATGTTTTCGAAGACGGCCCAAACAGGGACATGGGCGAAGTCCTGCAGGGGCTTCGTGAAATTACTCACTGGGGCGGCGAACTCGCGAAGGAAATCGGAAAAGACCTCGATGCAAGGTTCCTATCCACATTGCTCCGGGTTCGTTCACTCGACGCGGGGGAAGTAAAGAAGTTGGAGATGAAGTGGCCGCTGCCGCTCCTGTGGGCCACTATGCGTGACGAAAGGGAGGAAGTGCGCCTGCATGGGCGTCATTTGGCCCATGCTCTGATCTGGCGTGCTCTGCGCGATGCGTTTGTCGGCGAAGAAGCGGTAAGCGGTCCCTCGGAAGCCGTTAAGGCTTTGCAGGAGCAAAACAGGGCGCAGGCCGTCGAACTTGAGAATTTGAGGTTGGAGCTGGAAAAAAGGAAATTCGAGGTGGAGGGCATGAGAAGGGCTTCAAGGCTGCCGGGGCCGCGCTTTAGCCGCCCGGAGCGGGAAATGATGGGGCAGGGCAGGTTGGAGAGGGAGATCAAAAAGTTAGGCCATGAGTTGAACGGGGAGCGGGAAAAGGTGAGAGAACTTACGGAGAAACTTTCCGGATCGAATGCCTGTTCCACGCAGATCGAGGCCGCGGCCACGGAGGATGCCGTGACTGCAGGGTGTCACTCGCCGGGAGAGTGTTCCTGCACGGATGAGGCCGGTTTTTCCGCGTGCGGGGAGCTTTGCCGGGAAGACAGTGGGTTTTGCGCCGAGTGTCCCCTTGGAGGTTTGCGGGTTGCCGTCGTGGGGGGGGCTTCAGCGTATGCTGCCCGTTTACCGCAAAATCGTCTCGCAGCTTGGGGCAGAGTTTCTCTCTCATGACGGTAAAGTGAGAAATGGAAGATACCGGCTGAAAAACGTGGTTTGCGGGGCGGACATTGTCGTTTTCATTACTTCGGTCAACAGCCACGGCGCGCTCGACGTTGTCAAAGCGGTCTGTAAAAAGAACGGGAAAAAGTTCATCGCGCCGAAGGAAACGGGGCCGGAGTCTCTCAGCCGATTGTTGAGGGCCTGTTGCGCATAGATCGCCAGCCGGACAAGTGTTCGTGAGTGGCGCATCGAGGCAAAAAAAAGATTGTGCGCGCGAAGTTCTGCATCTCTAAAAATTCGAAAGAGCGGGGGAACGCTTCCGCCGGATCTGGTCCCCCGGATCGCGTCCCCCGGATCAGGTCCGGGGCAGGCTTGGCAGGCCCCGCAGGGCGGAAGGGTGTGTGCGGGGGGGCGCTGTTCCCCACGCTTTTCCTGTTGAAAAAATCGTGAAAGCCAAATTCCTCTCCTTTTGATTGCGAACGGTACTCTCCCTTTTCAAGCTCTTCTTATTTTCCCCAAAAAAGACTGATAAAATGAAGCGACAATTTCGTATAGAAAATGATAATCTCTATCCGAAAGGAAATCTGAAATGCCGATTTCTCAAAAATGTCAGTACGGCCTTCGGGCAATTTACGAGTTGGCCAGGCATGGAGGCCCGGGGCCGCTAAAGATTGCGGAGATTGCGCGCAGGCAGGCCATTCCATTGCGATTCCTCGAGGTCATCCTCAATGAACTTAAAAGGGGCGGTTTCATCAGGGCGCTTCGAGGCAAAGACGGGGGCTGCATTCTGGCCCGCCCCGCCGGCGAACTGACGGTGGGCGAAGTGATGAGGTTTATAGAAGGCTCCTTTGCGCCGGTTGGTTGCGTCAGTGAAGACAATACGGATTGCTGTCCGCTTAAGGGAAGGTGTGTTTTCCTCCCCCTTTGGGGAAGGGCCCACGACGCGCTGGCAAGTGTCTACGACGGCACCAGCTTCCAGGACCTTATCGACCAGGAATCCCTGATGGCCCAAACCAATGAATCCTGCCTCAACTACATGATCTGACCCAGGTCCGTTCCCGCTTGAACTCATAACCGGTAAAAGCCGCCTATGTCGGCCACACGCCCGGCCGTATCGTTGCAATAGAGCTTGGCCTGAAAATTGATGTCCGGCATAATCAATTCCGAACCGGTTCACGTGATACTTAAAAATTTGGCAACCGGTCCGCCTTAGGGCGTTTGGGGCCGCAAGACTATGAAAATCGAACGGGCCGTGATCGAGGATGCTCCCGGGATCATGGCGTTGCAGAAACTGGCGTATCGAAGCGAGGCGCAAATTTACAACGATTTTTCGATACAGCCGCTGATGCAGACGCTGGAAGATCTCAAGGGCGAGTTTCAATCCCATGATGTTTTCAAGGCGATCCGGGGAAAAAATCTGGTGGGTTCCGTACGAACCAGGGTTAGCGGCGGCACGTGTTACGTGGGCAAGCTCATAGTGCATCCCGAGTATCGGAATCAGGGGATCGGCTCCGCGCTCATGGCCCACATCGAAAGTCATAATAGTGCGGTAAAAAGATTCGAACTATTTACGGGCCATCTCAGTGCGCGGAATCTATATTTGTACGAAAAGCTCGGATACCGTGTATACAAGCGGGAAAAGGCGGGCGATCACTTGACGTTGATTTTTTTGGAAAAGGTGCCGGAAGCCACCTGATGTCGGGGCATTCTAAATGATGCCCTTGCACTTGAAAGCCTCTATGGTAACCTTCTGCCGCAGACGGCTGTCCTCGGGCTTTACAATCTCTATGTTTGTTGCAAAAACCCATACCTTATCGCCAGCCTCGACGTAGCCTACAAACCAACCCACCTGTGGAGTGACTCTTTGTGCCCATCCTGTTTTTGCGCGCATGGTGTAGGCTGAAGTCCGCTCAACCAGCATAAGTTCCCTGAGCAGTTCGTATGAGGAGGATCTAAACGGATACTCCTTTGCATATAGCTTTTTCAAAAAAGCAATTTGTTCAACGGCACTGATCCTGAGATCCCCTTCCAGCCAAAAGGTGGTTACCTCCGGGCCGGCCTGCTCATTGCCGTATTTTATCTTGCCAAGATAGGATTTATATTTGTCCTTCCCCACACGTTTGGCCAGCTCCTGATAAAACCAGATACATGAGGATGGAAAGGCTGTCTCGATAGATTGATCTTTATTCCAGACCGGCAGCCCTTTGTCATTTCCGTCCCATTTTATGATTTCCTTTTCATCGGCTATCGCACCTTCCTCAAGAGCGATAAGGGTGTTCGGTATTTTGAACGTCGATGCGGGAACGAAACGAGTATTGGCACGTTCGTCATTGTGGGTGTATGTCTTAGCACCATCCAGTGACTGTATAACGATTGTTCCGCAAAGATTCTTGTCCTTGAAAAGGCTTGCAAGGTCCGAATCTTCACCATATGCTAATGATACGATGGCGAAAACGAGCAATGCAGCGGCGCTGGACACGATCTTGTGCATCAACTCCTCCTTTTAGTGGTAGACGGACGTGTTATGCCGCATTTTCGCGCCGCGCTAAAAGGCATGCGACTTCCGGCTATTCGAGCCCATAGAACGACCGCGTATTGCGCTCCGTAATTCTTCCAGCCTCCTCAATCGATATGCCTTTGATAAGCGCAAGCTCCCGAAGTGTGAGGATGACATCGGCGGGGGCCGAAATCCTTCCCTGATATTCGACCGGAGCGTCGGTTTCGGCCAGGATGCGATCCATGGGCGCAAAGGCTGCTGCCTCGCGGTGAAAAGGGCTGTAGGCAAGCGCAGGGGTTACCGAGATAAAATAGCCTGAGTCGAGAAGCCTGGCCAGGACCTCTTTTTCTCCCGTAAACCAGTGGAATACGGCCCAGTGGATTCCCGCGAGCGCGGTCATCTCGTATGTGCGGGCATGCGAGAAGCGGCAGTGTATGATCACGGGCTTGCCCGCTTCTTTCGCCAGTGAAAGGAGCCGTTCGTAGACGTCCCACTGGAGCTTTTTTTTCACCTTGGCCTTATAGTCGATGCCGACCTCGCCCATGGCTATGCAGGATGGGAGCTTTTCCTTTATGAACGCGAGGTTTTGTTCGATTTCATCGGCAACGATCGACCATGGATGGTATCCGAGCGCCGGATAGACGATGCCGGGAAAGGAGCCTGCAATATCGATCGTCGCCCGGTTCGACTCGATATCCATGCCAACGCCTATTATGGCGCCGACCCCGGCGGACCTGGCCGATGAGATCGCGGCGTCGATATCCTTTATTTCATTCAGGTGAGCGTGTCCGTCTATCAAAGTGTAAAATCCCTGTACCCGTTCACCGCCCGGAGAGATGTCACCGCGAATGACAGATAATTTAGACAGGATTTACAGGATTAACGGGATTGAGACGGCTCCTGTTTGGCCTTTAGCCTGTTGTTTTCCTGTTAATCCTGTAAATCCTGTCAAAGATCTTTTTGCTTTGCGCTCTCTGCGTCTCTGCGGTGGAAGTTTACCGAATTTTCCGCCTGTTCAATTTCTCGGTCCGGAAATTTCCTGCATTACATAATCAAAAATACCATCGATATCGTCTGCATCGAAAGGTCGAAATTCATGGTCGCCCCGGAACCAGGTGATCTGGCGTTTTGCGTAACGCCGGGTTTCCCGCTTTATCAGGCGGACGGCCTCATCGAGCGATAAGGCGCCCGAGATGTGTGCGCTCATCTGTTTGTAGCCAAGCGACTGCATCGATTTGAGATTCGTGGAGTAGCCCATGCCAAGGAGCTTTTCGACCTCGTCTTTGAGGCCCGATTCGATCATGAGGTCCACCCGCCGGTTTATGCGTTCAAAAAGCGCCTCCCGCTCACGGTTGATAAAGACCTTGACGGATGGGAAAAGCTTTTCTTTGAAGCCGTGGCCCTTCTGCAGAACGGAAAGGGCAACGCCTGTGAGTTCGAAGACCTCGATGGCCCGCAAAATTCTCTGCCGGTCGTTCGGGTGGATCCTGGCCGCCGATTCGGGGTCGATACGCAAAAGATCGCCGTAGAGCTGAGCGAGGCCTTTGGACTTCTCATCGGCAATGAGCTTTTTTTTCAATTCGGGGTCCGAGGGAGGCCCGGGGCATATGCCGCGGGTCAGGACCCTCATGTAGAGGCCGGTGCCTCCCACGACGAGGGGGACAAGGCCGCGCTTTCTTATATCTTCGACTACAGGGCGGGCAAGCTGGAGGTATCTTGCCGCATCGAAGGGCTCATCGGGGTCGGCCACGTCTATGAGGTGGTGAGGGACAATCCGCCGTTGCTCCGGCGCTGGTTTGGCGGTCCCGATCTCCATGCGGCGGTAGACCTGCATAGAATCGGCGTTTACTATTTCGGCCGAAATCAGGGCGGCGAGTTCGAGCGAGAGCGAAGTTTTTCCGCACGCGGTCGGACCGGCGAGAAGGACCAGCGGAATATCGCGCCCCGGCTCAGCTTCTTTTGAAGAATCGGAAAATCTGCTCATGTGTCAGCTTGTATGAAAGCGGCCTGCCGTGAGGGCACGTAAACGGGGTATCGGCCGAATCGAGCAGTGCAAGCAGGCCCTTTATTTCTTCTGTTTTGAGCCTGCGGCCGGCCCGCACCGATCCGTGGCAGGAGGCTGTCCTGGCGAGCCCGAGCATAATTTCTCCCTCATTTGCCGGGCACTCCTCTTCGGCATAGCGCAGGTAGTCTCTGAGTATCTCTTCGGGTTTGATCTCCGACAGGATCGCCGGGAGGGCGTGGACGGCGAAAGTGGCGCCCCCGAAAGGCTCTATGTCGAATCCGATATCGCGAAGGGAGGGGAGAATGCCTTTTAGCAGCACGGCTTCCCTGGGCAAAAGATCGATGACCGCCGGCCGGGTAAGGAGCTGTGAGGCCGTTGCGCTCTTTTTGCTGAGGCTGTTGTAAACGATCCTTTCATGGGCTGCGTGCTGGTCTATGATAACGAGACCGTCCGGTGCCTCGAGAAGGATGAAAGAGTTTGCGAACTGCCCGATGAGATTAAGGTTTGAAAAGGCAAACCGCGGTGCATCCGTCTCCGGTTCAGCCGGAGAAAAGGTTTCGTCCGGCGCCGGGACCATCTTTTCGGATGCCTGGCGCACTATATCGGGGGATGAATACGGGCCGCGGCTTTCAGCGGCTTCAGTCCTGCGGGCGTTACCCGCAAACGGGCCCCCTGAACCGAAGGACATCTGAGCTTCGAGCGCCGTTTCGGCCCGATGCGGCGCCTGGTTTTTTTCGAAAAATCCGCCCTCGGGCCGTCCAAATCCGTATGACCTGGGGCGAATGGCCGAAAGGGCCTCAAAAAGGCCGTCCCGCAAAACCGATATCACTTCCCCCGGATTTCTGAACCTGATTTCTCTTTTTGAAGGATGCACGTTTACGTCGACAAGTGCGGGCGCAATGTGCACAAAAAGAAGAGCGACGGGAAATTTTCCACGGGGGATGAGGGCTTCGTAGGACGTCAGGACGGCCCTCTGGAGAAGCCTGTCCCACACGGCCCTGCCGTTTACGTAAAGGAAAAGGTTCTGGCTGTTCGTTCTCTGTATATCCGGGGGCGCAAGAAAGCCCGAAACCCTCACGGCGTTTTTTTCGAAATCGATGGGCGACATCGACCTCGCGATTTCGGCCCCGAGCACCTGTGCGGCCCTTTGAAGCAGCCTTTCGCACTTTGGGTATTCGCAAACGGCCTTTTCCCTGTTCAGCAGTTGCAGGTGGATCTGAGGGTTGGCCAGGGAGATGCGCAAAAACTGGTCCGTTATGTACGCAAGCTCGGTTTCCGCGGTCCGCAGGAACTTGCGCCTTGCCGGCACGCAGTAAAAAAGGTCGCGCACGAGCACCTGGGTGCCGGGAGGACATCCTTTGTCGCGAACGTCTTTCAGCACGCCTCCTTCGACTTTTATGCAAGTTCCGCAAAGGGCTTCAAGTTCTCGAGTGCTCAGCTCAAAGCGGCTTACGGACGCAATCGACGGGATTGCCTCTCCGCGGAACCCGAGCGAAGATATGGAATCGAGGTCCTGGACGGACCTGATCTTGCTTGTCGCATGCCTTTCGATCGACATGAGCGCATCTTCGGGACTCATGCCGCACCCGTTGTCCACTACCCGGATTTCCCGCCTTCCTCCATCGAGCAGGCTGACCGAAATCCTGGTGCTCTGAGCGTCTATGCTGTTTTCGATCAACTCTTTGACCACGGCGGCAGGACGTTCGACGACCTCGCCGGCGGCAATCTGGTTGCACAAAATATCTGGTAAAATCGAGATCTTACTCACTCGTTTCTCCAGGGGCTAAAGGCCTATTGACAGATAACTCTCATTCCAGTACTAAAAAGACACCTTGAGCATTGTATCATACCGTAAAATCTCCGGGTAAAAACAGCGCCAGGGATTTTCTATTTCAGCGGGCGTTAAGAGACCTGCGAGAGCAGGGTTTTGTGGGGCGCTTGCATGCATGCGGCCTGTGCCCCGCAAAATGGTTCCCAGTGAGCCGAAAGAATCGAGCAGGCCTATGGTTTCCAATCCCTACCAACCGCTGGTGAGTCTTCTTTCCAACATTCTGGAAGCTTATACTACAGCTTTTTTTATTTTCGATCCCAAAAACCGCCAGTTAAACCTGGCCGCGGTGCAAAGCCTCAGCAAGTTCATTCCGCCCGATATCTCATTGCCCCTGGAAGGCAGCGGTATTTTGTCCCAGGTGCAAAAAGTCGGGCAGACCATACACCTCGATAAGCTCCATGAGGCCACTTCTTCAATTCCTCTTACCCTTCCTTTCTACCGTGAAGGCGAATCGCACATAAAGGGGCTGTTTGCCGTTCCGGTTGCGAGCGGAGCGGCCGTTCTCTACGTGGATACCAAGTACGGCTGGGGTTTTAACGACAAGCAGCAAAAATGGATAAAGGAATTTGCCGCGCTTCTCGGAGGGCTTTTGAACAGCGAGGAGGCGGGCAAAAGGCAGGAAAACTTCGCCAGGGTATTCGAGGTGCTGACCCGGCTCGATGAAGTGGCCTTCAAGGGCTACGCCCTCGATCACTACTGCGAGTTGTTTGTGACCGAGTGGGCGAAGCTGCTTGGCATGGATTACGGCTTTCTCGCCTTCAAGGAACCCGAGAAGAAGACTTTTCGCACCCTCGGCTGCACGTCGAACACGCCAAGAGGCCCTGCCACCCAGAGCTTTCCCGTAAAGCAGGGGCTGATCGGCTGGATACTGCAAAACCAGAAAAAACTGCTCATCATCCGCTTAAATCCGGATACATTGGACCATTTCCTGTTTTCTCGCGGCGAAAATCTTCCTCATATGGGCACGGTCTGGGGAATGCCCGGCCAGACTTCCCTGGGCTATGAACTTGCCCTTGTTTTCCTGTCCCGGCAGATGATCGACTGGGACGGGGATTCGGAGCGCGCGGTTGCTCACGCCTTTCATTTTCTTCAGCTTCTTCTCGAACAGATCTATTACAAGGAAGAAAACGAGGCCCTTCACTCATACGACATCTGCACGGGGCTTTTCAGCGCCCCGGCTTTCGAGTCCAGGGTCGAAGGCCTTTTTCACGCCTCCATGCAGTCAAACGCCCCCTTCACTCTTGGGCTCATTCAGTTCGAACCCTGGCAGATACTTACCACTAAGGTCCTGCCAAAAAGAATCCGGCAACTCCAGCGCGAACTCGCATCGTCTCTTTGCGATGCCCTGCCGCCCGGAGTCCTGGTCGGGCAGCTTGCCCAGAACCGCTTCGGCGTCTTGTTCGCCGAAACGACCGTGCAGCAGGCTGAAAGCCTTCTTGCCGAACTCGTACGCTACGGGAAGATCGCGCTCAAGGGGATAAAGGGGGTTAAACTCCACCCCTACATATCTTCGGCCGGGTTTCCGCAGGATGCGGCAAAATTGGAGGAACTCTGGCCCCTGGTCAGCCAGCGGCTTTTTTCGGCTTTTGGCCTGAAACCGGAAAGAGCGGTTTCCTAAACAGTTGACCGGTTGATTCATTGCCTATAGACTCCGTGAACGAACTGATCAGACAGAAGGGTCATATATGCTGGGATGGCTTTTTTCATATTTTTCGAAAGATCTCGCGATGGACCTCGGGACCGCCAACACCCTTATCTACATGCGGGGCAGAGGCGTGGTGCTCAACGAGCCTTCGGTCGTCGCGATAAACCAGGATACCCACCAGGTCGTGGCCGTTGGGCAGGAGGCCAGAAACATAATCGGCAGGCACGGCCAAAGGATCGTTACCATTCGCCCGCTCAAAGACGGCGTCATCGCCGACTTCGAGGTAACGGCCGTAATGATCAAGTATTTTCTGGCAAAGGTTTTGCGCAGGAGCCAGCTTTTTCGCCCCAAGCTTGTCGTAGCGGTCCCGACCGGGATTACATCGGTTGAGAAAAGGGCCGTGATCGAAGCCGCGGAACAGGCCGGGGCCAGGTACATACACCTTGTCGAAGAACCGATGGCGGCGGCGATCGGGGCCGGCCTCCTCATTGACCAGCCCTATGGAAACATGGTGGTCGACATCGGCGGCGGGACAACCGAGGTCGCGGTAATCTCCATGTTTGCCGTGGCCTACAGCGAATCGGTCCGGGTGGCTGGAGATGAGGCCAACGAGGCGATTTTGCGCTACATTCAGCGTGAGCGACAGATGATAATAAGCGAAGTCCTTGCCGAATCGGTTAAAATGAGAATAGGTTCGGCCGTCGCCCCGGAAAGACCGGAAACGATCTCGATTACGGGTAAGGAAATTCTATCCGGGATACCCAAAACATTTACAGTATGTGATGAAGAAATCCGCGAGGCGATAAAAGAACCTGTGCAGGCGATAGTGGAAGCCGTCAGGCGCGCGCTCGAAAAAACTCCGCCCGACCTTGCCGCTGATATTCACGACAACGGGTTTTGGCTTGCCGGCGGAGGGGCGCTCTTAAAGGGCCTCGATAAGCTTTTGGCCGAAAACACCATGCTCAAGGTCAACATCGCGGACGACCCGCTTACCGCCGTGGCCCGAGGCGCCGGCTCCGTTATAGAAAACCTGGACTTCTACAGAGGCGTTTTCATAAATTAACCGCTGTCGTCCGGCAGCGCCCACGACCCTGGAGGGGGCCGCAGGTTCGCCGGAGCAGCAGGGCTTTTCCCGGACCGCAAGGGCGAAAAAGAACTTCTTCGAACCGGACCCGGCGGACTATCCATCCCTCATCTCGCTCATCGCCTTCTGCACTACGGCGCCTTTACCACGCGGGCCGCGGATGCCGGGTCTTTTGACCTTCCGGGGATACACGTAATTGCTCAGATAGAGGCCCTCTATCAATTGGTTTTCGACCGTTTGGAAACACCATGGCGGACATCATCGATCTATCTGCAAGGTTCAAACCGGAAAACAACCTGATCGCCTCGACGCCGCTCGAGTTTCGAAAAGGCGGTTGGCTCTCGGGAAGCGCTATTCTGTGTACGCGGGAAGAGTCCGCGAAACTGGAAGCGCAGCGCAGGAAGACAACCAGGTGCAGCAACTCGATAACGATTGTTCCGAGCCACGTCAGACTTGACGGTGGGTATCATTGGACGGCCCTGTGGCTTTTCAGGTTTCGGGAAGATGAACAGCGGATGCGCCGCCTCTATAGGCTGGCCGGGCTGATGGAGTGCGTCACGAAGGCCCCGTCGCCGGTTTTGAGGACGGACCTGGTGAGAAGGTTTTTTAAAATCATAAACGAGGAGCGCGAAAAGCTCAACGTATCATGGAAGGGCAATGTTCAGGAGTTTTTGCTCCCGCTCCTGCCGGAGCACTATGATTCATCCGTCTTCAACGATATTGCCGGCAACGCTTTGTTTCTGAAAGAACTTCTGGTCGGGATCGAAGAGGAGACAAACTCGCAGTTCGACATTCTTTCAGGCAGCTACGTCTTCTACGTACCGGAAAAGTTCCTGTCCAAATGACCAACGGACAAGAGCGTCCGGACCATGAAAATCATGAAAAATATTGAAAAAAGCGCCAATATCGGCGTCGATCTTGGTGGGACCAACCTCAGGGCGGCCCTGGTGGATCGCCGCGGCAAAATCCTTGAATCGCGTATGACGCGGGTGCCGCTGGAAAAGGGGGCTCAAGCGATTTCAAATGAATTGGCGGCCCAGTGCCGGGCGCTCATTCACGCGGCATCCGGACTTGGGCTCGAGGTTTGCGCAGCGGGGCTCGGGGTTGCCGGAAAAATCGACAGGGCCGGCGGTTTGGTGGTTTTTTCTCCCAACCTGCCGGCCCTCAACGGATATCCCCTGGGGCAGGAGCTCGGGCGGGATCTGGGAATTCCTGTTTTTATGGAAAACGACGCGAACGCCTTCGGCCTGGGCGAGGGCTGGACGGGCGCTGCCAGGGGAGTCCGGAACTGGGCCGGGATTACGCTTGGCACGGGTACGGGAGGCTGCCTCTTTCTCAATGGAAAATTGTGGGAAGGGGATGGGCTGGGGTTTTCGGGCGAGATCGGCCATATGATCGTGGAGCCGGGTGGGCCGGTTTGCCCATGTGGGTCGAAAGGGTGCCTGGAGGCGTTCGCATCGGCGCGTGCACTCGTTACCGGAGCAAGACGGGCCATTTCTAAACAAAGAAAAGACTCCCCGCTCCGCAGGCTCGAGGACAGCGGAGAGCTAAACGCGGAAACCATCTATGGGTGCGCGGCAATGGGAGACCCCACGGCGCTGGGACTTTTCGATAAGATGGGCTGGGCGCTTGGGACCTGCCTTGCAAGCGTCTTTTCGCTTCTGGGAATCAGGCGCGCGGTCATCGGAGGAGGCGTCAGCGCGGCCTGGGACCTTTTCAGCGGCTCGCTGGAAAAAACGTTGGCTCAAAACTCTTCGATGCTCGGCCCCGGTTTCGCCCTTGTAACGCGAAGCAGCCTCGGCGGCAATGCGGCCCTTATCGGGGCAGCACGGCTGAGCCGCAGGTGCTGAATTTGCACCGCTGAGGCGCAGAGTGGCAAAAAGACCTTTGACAGCAACTGTGTTTTTCAAAAGGGCGCCATTGAGCATTGATCTTTTATACGGCACCCGGTTGCCATGGTTGGTGCTGCTTAACCATTGCGTTTAAAATAACTACC
>JBEKMB010000027.1:0-54055 GCA_050008735.1 Syntrophobacteraceae bacterium | reverse complement strand
ACCGGCGGCCCAACACAGGCCGCCGGTTGCTTTTCTTCCAGGCTCTACCAGAGCTTGCGCGTTCTTACTTCAACAGAGGCACGATCAGCAGCGCCACAATGTTGATGACCTTGATCATCGGGTTGATTGCCGGGCCTGCCGTATCTTTATACGGGTCGCCTACCGTGTCGCCGGTAACCGCCGCCTTGTGAGCATCCGAACCCTTGCCGCCGAACATGCCGTCTTCGATGAACTTCTTAGCGTTGTCCCACGCGCCGCCCCCGCTCGTCATGGCGATGGCCTGGAACAGGCCGGTGATGATCGAGCCGATGAGCACGCCGCCCAGGGCCTCTTTACCGATCAGGAAGCCGACCAGTACCGGTGCGGCCACCGGGATCAGCGCCGGTACCATCATCTGCTTGATAGCGCTCTTGGTAACGATGTCAACGCACTTGCCGTATTCGGGCTTCGCGGTGCCTTCCATGATGCCCGGAATTTCACGGAACTGACGGCGGACTTCCTCGACAACGCCGCCTGCGGCTACACCAACGGCCTCCATCAGGAGCGAGCCGAAGAAGTAGGGCAGGAGTCCTCCGATGAAGAGGCCGATGATGACCTTCGGGTTCGAGAGGTCGAAAGCGACCGTGTCGGGGAAGGAGCGCGAGTATTCGGCGAAAAGGACCAGTGCGGCAAGAGCGGCCGAGCCGATCGCATAACCCTTTGTAACTGCCTTGGTGGTGTTGCCTACCGCGTCCAGGGGATCGGTTATTTGGCGGACGCTCTCGGGCAGTTCGGCCATTTCGGCGATGCCGCCCGCGTTGTCCGTGATCGGGCCGTAGGAGTCGATGGCGACAACGATACCGGTCATCGAGAGCATGGCAACGGCGGAAAGTGCGATTGCGAAAAGACCTCCACCGGTATTACCGGCAAAACCGCCGCCGAGCTGATAGGCCCACGCGATTGCGCCGCAGATTACCAGGGCGGGTGCGGCAGTGGACTTCATGCTGACCGCCAGGCCCGCTATAACATTGGTCCCGTGGCCGGTGACGCTGGCTTCGGCAATATGCTTGACGGGACCAAAGCTCTTGGAGGTGAAGTATTCGGTGATCATGACGATGAGGCCGGTTAGGACAAGACCAATGACTGCGGTGGTGAAAACGCTGATCGCCGTGAAGCCGCCAGCCGCCTGCGCGTTCGGAAGTTGCTTCAAAAACCACTCAGATGCGAAATAAAAAGCCGCCGCCGCAAGGATGCCTGCAACCGCGAGGCCTTTATAGAGCGCGCCCATGATGTATTCGTTCTTGCCGAGGCGCACGAAGTAGGTCCCAATGATTGAAGCGACGATCGATATGCCTCCGATCAGAAGTGGGAATTCCACCCAGAGGCTATCGGCGCCGAAAACCGTTTTTGCCAGCAGCATTGCCGCGACCAGCGTGACGGTGTAGGTTTCGTAGAGGTCTGCAGCCATGCCCGCGCAGTCGCCGACATTGTCTCCGACGTTGTCAGCGATGACCGCGGCGTTTCTCGGATCGTCCTCTGGAATTCCGGCTTCCACTTTGCCGACCAGGTCGGCGCCGACGTCAGCAGCTTTGGTGTATATACCACCCGCGATACGAGCGAAAACGCTCATGAGCGAGCAGCCGAAGCCAAGGCCTATAAGGGCGTGGAAGACGTCTTCGACGGGAGCAAACGATTTGGCCACCAGGTAGTAGCCGGTAATACCGATCAGTCCGAGCCCTACGACCATGATCCCGGTAACAGAGCCGCCTTTGAAAGCTACTGAAAGCGCGGCCTGCAAACCGCGTTTTGCGGCTTCAGTCGTGCGCACGTTGGCTTTTACGGTTACCATCATGCCGATGTAGCCCGCAAGGGCGGAACCGCACGCACCTATGATGAACCCGATCGAGGTCCATTTTCCCAGGTATAACAGCAGAGCGGCAATGACCACCGCTACGACGGCGACAGTCTTGTATTCCCTGTTCAGAAATGCAGTGGCGCCTTCCCGGATTGCCTCCGAGATCGCCTGCATCTTTTCGGAACCGGCGCTCTGCTTGACAACCCACGCTGCGGTTACCAAGGCATAGATGACGCCGAGACCACCACATGCCAGGGCAAAAATGGCGATCACACTTACGTTCATTTAAACCTCCTTATGGAATTATTTGGATAGTTAGTAACAGCTGAGAGGCAGGGGCCGCCCCTCGATTCTCGCCTGATTTCCTGAAAAGTGTTCTTTTAAACAATATAATCCACTATGGCCGAATGCATCGGCTTCCAGACTAAAAATACTCATAGCTCTCGAAGAAACAGTCTTTTTACGCGGGTTGCTCCGTCTCGTTTCAGCAGGAAATAGTAGAGGATCCGGATCTAGTCTGATGGGCTAGGAAGAAACGGAGATAAGGCGGATTCAGGCTCACACTACGTAGACATACTGAGTCAAAACCTTCCCAGAGTTTTGCCTGATTGCTCAAAGTCCAGAAAAACCATGGTTTCCCACGCGCGCGACAAACCTAATTGATGGTCGGCGGCTTGTCAAGACAAAGTAACCCCTTCGAGATAAAGAAAAGCCGGATCATGCCGGATGTTTGGGGCCGGGTCGGCTCGCGAGGTGTCGAATTGTTTTGGCCGGCACCCTATGATACCATTTTTCCGGAGAGCATGGTCCCGGCTGATGCCATAGTAAAACCTTTAAATCTCAATCTCGTCGCCCGGCTCGGGCATCATTACCTTGAAATCCGTGACTTCTCCGATCACCCTCAAAAAATCATCACGCCTCTTGCGCCGTTCATTGCGCTCTATATGCACCAGGGCGAGCGAGCGGGCTTTAGCCCTGCGCGCAAAATCGATGCAGCTTTCCGCGGTCCCGTGTCCCGTGATATTGGTGTCCAGGCGAAAAGCCTCGTGAATTACGAGATCGACGCCTCGCGCAAGTGTGAGCGACTCATCGGTTGCAAGCCCGTCTCCGCTGTAGAAGATGGATTTGCCGCAGCTTTCGATTCGAACGGCAAGGTCTTTTTGAGCATGCCCGTTTACAGCGCTTCGCCATGTAACGCCGGCCGCTTCCACCGTCTCGCCCGGTTCGACCGTAAGAAAACGGATATCGTAGGTAAACTTGCTCAGCACGGAAGGATATGCCAATTCGACACTTTGAGGCACTATCTTGTCTATCGTGCGCTGGCCCAGGATGAGTAGAGGCTTTGCCCGCTTCATTTCCTGGAATCGAGTAAGAAGGGCCGGCAGACCGAAGAAATGGTCCCCGTGAAAATGCGATATCCAGATTGCGTCGAGATCGTCCTGATTCGGGCAGCTTTTCCAGAATGAAGGGGGAGCGGTGAAGCCGCAATCGAGCAAGATCGAACTCTTAGCGGCATTTCCCGCCGTACGGACCCAGATGGAAGTGTTTGAAAGGTCTTCGTCGAACGCCTCGCCAACCCCAATGAATTTTATTTGCACCGTTTGCCTCCCAACAAAAATATTGTATTTTGAGCGTCTTAGAAAATTCTTCTCGCTCTCCCGTCTAAGTCTCAACTGGCTTCGAACCCACGGGACGAACTCATGCGGTTATGCATGCAGGTTTTTGCGTCCGTGGCCAAGCATGGAAGCATGAACGAAAATAGTTTTGTAAGAAACTCTTTTTTTATCTAATTTAGATCAGGCATTTAAATTCAGCAAAAAGAGTTTGTTGCGGCAGGGCCGCGTCTTAAATTATCCGGGCATTGGGTTGCAGGGCGATGGGGCGAAGGGGAGGCACCGTGAAGTCTAAACACTTTTTAGCGATTCTAATTCTCCTGATGTTAATTTCCGGCTGTGAATACGTATCAAGCCAATATCCGGTCGGACAAAAGCCTCACGCCATCAATTCTGAACAATGGGATGGAGAGTGGTCTCCGGACTGCTCTGGTGAAGAAGCAATCAGAATTGAAGTGCTTGATAAAGACAAAGGTATCTTCAGGGTCATCGATATGAAACCCGGTCCGGAAAACGCGAAGCAGATATATGAATGCTGCCTGCTGGAAGCAGGGGACTGGATTTTCGCAAATGTCGCGCTAAAGGATGAAGTTGGCTTTTACCCGGTCCGCGTTAAAAACATGGAGGGCCGCCAGATAATCGTGTGGTTTCCGGACCCCGAAAAGTTTAAACGCCTGGTTTTGGACAAAAACCTGCTGCCCGGCGAGTTGCGCGGAGGAAATATTTCTCTCGGTTTTCTAAAACCCGAGCACCTTGACCTTATAATGTCTGGAAAGGAAGGAGTCCTTTTCAAGTGGGATGAGCCGGCTATTCTTATCAGGCGCGGTGCAGCCCCCGTGCCTCACGATTAATATACCCTTAAATCTGTTTGTCCTGGAGAAAGCCCATGACGGCAAAAGACAAATTCGAACTGATTTTCGAAAAGGAAATTCCGGAACTGACAGGCCTGGTCCGGTTTTACAGGCATGTGCGGACCGGCGCCGAAATCATATCGATAATAAATGAAGATGATAACAAAGTGTTCGGCATCTGTTTCCGCACGCCACCGTCAGATTCAAGCGGCATAGCACATATCCTCGAACACTCGGTCCTTTGCGGTTCTCGAAAATACCCGGTGAAGGAACCTTTCGTGGAACTCATAAAGGGTTCGCTCAACACCTTTCTCAACGCCTTCACCTACCCCGACAAGACCTGCTATCCGGTCGCCAGCCAGAACGTGCAGGATTTCTACAACCTGATCGACGTCTATCTGGACGCGGTTTTCTATCCGCGCCTTACCCCCCTGGTCCTTCAGCAGGAAGGATGGCATTACGAACTGGACGATCCCGAGGGCCCGCTTTCAATCAAGGGAGTCGTCTATAACGAGATGAAGGGCGTCTATTCGTCGCCCGACAGCATGCTCTCGGAGCTTTCGCAGCAATCTCTTTTCCCGGACACGACTTATGGGCTCGATTCGGGCGGTAACCCAAAGGTAATTCCAAGCCTGACGTTCGAGCAATTCAAGTCATTCCACGAAAGATTCTACCACCCCTCCAACGCCAGGATATATTTTTACGGCAATGACGATCCGGATCGAAGGCTGGACATAATCGAGGGATACCTGAAGGATTTCACCCGGACCGATCCAGCATCCGGCGTTCCCCTTCAGCCGCCCAGGGCTATGTGCGGCAGAGTCGTTCGACCGTTCGCATCCGGCAGCGAAGAGCCTGCCCAGAGCGGACCGAAAAGCATGGTCACAGTAAACTGGCTCCTGCCGGAAACTACCGATGCCGTCCTTAATCTTGCCCTTCAAATCCTGGAATACGTTCTTCTGGGTATGCCGGGGTCCCCGTTGAAAAAGGCCCTGATAGAATCAGGTCTGGGCGAAGATATTGCCGGGGGGGGCCTTGAGACCGAGCTGCGCCAGCTTTTCTTCTCGACCGGTCTCAAGGGAATCATCGCTGAGGATGCCCCCAAGGTTGAAAATCTCATCTTTGAGACCCTGTCAGCCCTTGCTTTGCAAGGCATCGACCCGGCAACCATCGAAGCCGGGTTGAATACGATCGAATTTCGACTCCGCGAGAACAACTACGGCAATTTTCCGCAGGGTTTGGCGACAATGCTGCGCGCTCTTTCCACCTGGCTCTATGAAGCAGACCCAATTTTGCTGCCGGCTTTCGAAGCGCCTCTGAGCCAGGTAAAGGAGAACTTGAAATCGGGCGGTTATCTGGAAGGCCTCATACGCCGCTTTCTCCTGGAAAACCAGCACCGGGCGGTTGTCTTACTCCGAGCCGAGCCGGGACTCGCGGCAAAGGAAACGGAGGAGGAAGCCGCAAAGTTCGATGTAATCAAAAATTCGCTTTCCCCCGATGATACTCGCCGTGTAATCGAAGACGCCAAGACTCTGCAAAGGATACAATCGAGTCCGGATTCACCGGAAGCACTGGCCACTATCCCGGTCCTGAGGGTTTCGGACCTGGACAAGCGCAACAGGACGATCCCCATCGAACAAGTGCCCGCCGATGGGCTATCCGGGTTCTACCATGATCTTTTCACCGCCGGGATAACTTACCTGGACGTTGGTTTCAATCTTCAGACGCTTCCCGCGAAGTATTTGCCCTATGCGCCTCTTTTCGGCCGGGTCCTTCTCGAGATGGGTACCGATTTACAGGATTTCGTCTCCCTGTCGCAAAAAATCAGTCGGAAGACCGGAGGCATACGCCCGGAAATATTCTGCTCAGCCGTGCTTGGAGACAGCACCCCCGCCGCATGGCTTTTTCTTCGGGGCAAGAGCATGACCACACAGGTCCGGGAGTTGGTGGATATCCTTGCCGAGGCGCTCGGCGCCGTTAAGCTGAGCAACAGGGAGCGGTTCCGGCAGATCGTGCTGGAGGAAAAGGCCAGACAGGAACGCAAAATTGTTCCGAGCGGCCACCAGGTAATCAATCAGCGTATCCGCGCTCACTTCAATCAGGCGGATTGGGTAAGGGAGTTGACCGGCGGGATAAGCTATTTTCTCTTCCTGGGGACACTGGCCCGGCAGATTGACGAAAACTGGGACAAAGTGCTCTCAGAGTTGGAGGATGTGCGCAGATTGATCACCAATCGCTCGGCGATGGTTTTTAATTTGACATCTGAGAGAAAAGATCTCCACTCAATCGAGCCTCACGTGCATGGTTTTCTCCGCGCCCTCCCGGACCGGCCGGCCGCAATTGAACCGTGGCGTCCAAGTCTTTTCCCTGAATTCGAAGGAATAATGATTCCCTCACAGGTAAACTACGTTGGAAAGGGCGCGGACCTGTACCGGGAGGGATACGAACTGCATGGATCGAGCAACGTCATAACGGGTTATCTTCGCGCTTCCTGGCTTTGGGAAAAGGTGCGTGTGCAGGGAGGCGCATACGGCGGGTTTTGCCTCTTCGACCGTATGTCCGGAGTGCTCACCTTCATATCGTACCGCGACCCGAACCTGGTTAAGACCATTGAAAACTTCGACGGTACGGCGCGGTTTCTGCGTACCGCGGATCTTGCCGATGATGAAATCCGAAAGGCGATAATCGGGGCCATCGGCGACCTCGATTCCTATATGCTTGCGGATATGAAGGGCTATGTCTCGATGCTGCGCAGCCTCACCGGAGATTCCGAGGAGCAACGCCAGAGGATGCGAGACGAGGTTCTGGGAACCACTGCAAAAGATTTCAGGGAATTTGCGGAGGTACTCGAGAAGGTGAACAGGAACGGGATCGTGAAAGTGCTGGGATCACAAGCGGCCATCGACTCGGCCCTGGTCGAACGCCCCATGTGGTTGAAAACATTCAGACTGCTGTAGGTCCGATGTAGCTGTTGGACCCGCATTCATGGGCCGGGAGCCGTATAAAAACAATACGAACCGGTTGGGTTTCACTGGTTCAGTGCCGGCACTACAACACGCAACAGCGGTTCGGTTCGCCAACGAAGCTTGAGTCTATAATTTCTCGGGCTTACAAAGGTTTTTCTCATCGGCGGCGGCGCGCCCGCAATTGCCGCAGACGTATTTAGGGTTCCGCACCAGCTCTTTGTACTCGTCCAGATGCGACTCGACGAATCCGATATTTTGAAGGTAACACAGATGCTCTTCATGATGGGCATGCGGCATTGTTTTTTCAGCCATTTTGTTTTTCCTTGTCCTGAGATTTCCTAAAAGGGTATTGAAAATCCTCTGCCGGCATTCGACTGTTCCGGTGTCAGCAAAAAGGGCCTGTATAGAAATTAAATATCTTGTTCTCGGGTGGCAATGCCCGCAGCTTATCATCGCTCCGAATATCGGGCGGCGCTCAATCGTTGGTTCGGCAAATTATATGAAATCTGAATTTTTGGAGGACCACAGGGGTTTGGTACCGTGGCACAATTGAGAGGGCCCCGGCCTCAGCCGATTCGACGAAAGGATTTTGCGTGAGTAAGGTCTTATTGCGGAACAGTCCGACAAGGCGGCCGGCTCATCCGATAAAGCAGACGAGAAAGGTCAGAGGCGGGCTCAGAGGTCCCCGTTGTGGTCGCCTCCCCCTATGATGCAGTTCAGTTCTTTTATAAGGCTTTCCTGGGACTTCGAGCATTTCTCGCACGAACTCAGATGGTCCAGAAATGCCGTAATGTTCCAACCCTCGTAAGTCTTTATCCCCAATTCGGCGGGGTCCTTCCCGCAAAGGAGATTCAACATGGCCGGCTCCTCTCACGATGTCCAATTTGTCTATACAGCAAATACTCCGGATGAGAAATAAAAAATCGTTTTCCACGTTATAAGAATCGTTTTCCCATTACAAATTTTTGCAAGGGCGTTTAGAATACTTCCCCAATTAACCATTTTATTGAACTTCTCGATTGACATTTGCATCGAACAGGCTATCCTGGAACAGGAATCTGGTTCGGTACACGTCTCAATCGCCATCGAACCGGGGAATCTACCAGGTTAATGGTTCTGGCTTGTGTGGCCATGGAATGTCGGCTTACATGGGGCATTTACCGTAGATGCAGTCTGGGCCGTTGAGCACGTCGAAATACCACCTTTGAAAAGTGCGGCTTTAATTGCCAAAGTGAGGTTGTAGGCGGCTGTTTCCCAAAAGTTTTGATCGGATGTTGATTGTGATACCAAATGTTTGAGATGAGGTGACTAAAAGATTGATTGCAGAAAGACTGAGAAAAATTATCAATGATTCCGGTTTACCGCTGGGGCAATTTGCCCAAAAGGCTGGTGTCTCCAAAAACACGCTGATAAACTACCGCGACGGGGTAACTTCACCCGCCGCTGAATTTTTGAAGTTTTTGTGCCGGGAGTTTTCAGTCGATCCCGGATGGCTGCTCCTGGGTGAGGCCCGTGACGGGACTGGTGCCTGTCCGGACAAATGGGCCGCGGAGGGGACCCGGGACTATATCTTTATTCCACTCCTGGAATCTCGCGTGACCGCCGGACCGGAAGGCGAAATTCTGTACGGGGAAATCTCGGATCATTATCCTTTCAAGAAATGGTGGATCGAAAAGCTTGTCGGGAAGGGCCCCGAGCGGCAAAAGGACCTTTTTCTGATACGTGTAAGGGGAGATTCGATGTCGCCCACCATAAACCAGGGTGAAATGGCCCTGGTGGACACGGGTGAGGCCGAACGCATCGAGGTGCTCACGGGGCGAATATACCTGGTGATCCTTCCAGACGGGACCGTAGCCATTAAAAGGTTGGTCCTGGGCGGGAACGAGAACGGCCTTATGCTGGCCTGCCTCTCCGATAACACTGCAGACTACCGCCCGTTCGAATTTGCCCTTGATCCGGAAAGAAGCCTTAAGTCCTACGTGCTGGGACGCGTGCGCTGGGCTGGGAAGGAATTTGACTGACCGGAGGGGGAGGACAAATGATTACAGCGAATTACACGGGGAAAGAAGCGGAATACATCAAAAAGGAGCTGCTCAGGGCTTATCTGGAGCCGCTTTTCATGATTATCGGGCAGCAGGAACCAAGGATCGGTTTCATTGACTGCTTTTCGGGACCATGGCAGAAGGGCAGTCTGGACCCGAGCGACACTTCAATCGGCATTTCTCTGGACATCATAGAAAAGTGCCACAACGATTTATTGGAAAAATTCAGGAGAAACGTCCACTTTCGGGCACTGTTCATCCAGAAAGATAAAGAAGGTTTCGACAGCCTTGAAGGTTTCCTGAAATCCGATGCCTGGAGCGGTGTCGACGCCCATTGCCTGAAGGGGGATTTCCACGATCTTCGAAACGAAATATTGTCATGGTGCGGCGATCGGGATTTCTGTTTTTTCCTCATCGACCCGGCATCATGGAGGGATGCAGCTGTTCCAACGCTTCAGCCACTTCTGGGAAGGCCCTCTTCCGAGTTTCTCGTGAAATTAACGTTTGATTCCATTTTGCGCGGCCATGCTCAAACCGGTTCCGAGGAGCATGCGGAGGCCTTATTCAGCGAGGCGCCGGATACTTCGCATGTACCGCAGGAAGAAAAAGAAAGGTTTCTATTCGACGTGTATTGCCGGGACCTCAAGGCTTCCGCGTCAACGATTGAAGGAACAACTCCGCGTTGTGCGCACATGAGGGTCCTTTATCCCAACAAAAGCCGTACGATTTACGACCTGGTGTATCTGACCTGGAGTCCCGCGAGTATAGTGGCTTTTATGGAGGCCTTCGAGCAATTCGAAGCGGAACAGAGAAAGGCAAGCGCCCAGGCCAGCCAAGCCAAAAAAATCAAGCGCAGCCGGCAGCTTGAACTGTTTTCAGCGGACAAATCCGTCGCCGATGAGCCAAGAGTTGATTCAAAGAGAATAAAAGAATACTGGCTGTCTAGACTTTCGGAGGTCCCCAAACAGTTCGGGGTCGCCGAATTTGCCGATATGCTCGAAGAGACCGGATGGTTCGTGGACGATTTTCAAAGGGCGTTCCTGGAGCTGGAACGCGAAGGAAAAGTCAGAAACCTCGCCTCCACGGGAATGCGGACTGAAAACGCCGTTCATTATTGGGCAAACGGCAATCGAGGCGAACTCCTGGGAAGGGTATGAGCGCGGGAGCGATGCCGGTGCTTAGATCTCGGCAGAAAAGCTCTGCACGACGAAAGATAGCTTAATTGACAAACGGCCGGGCGAACTGGTCCAGCGTAGCGTATAGCTTGGCGCAGATCATGTGGGACCTTGGTTTTACCGCCTTGCCCCCCGTGCAGTGGAGTCCCGCCGATCGAGCCGGAGCAAAGGGCGAAGCCGCGAGGGCTTGTGGTTTTCCGGCGTTTTTTCCCACAATGGTACCCGGCGTGTCCCTGAAGTGCTATGACCTAAAAAAGGGTTGACGTTTGGCAATGAATTTTGCTATTCTGCCAAAAAGGAAAAGATATGGACCCCAACACCTATTACCTCGAATTACGCGCGAAAATTTTTAAAGCTCTTGGGCATCCCAGCAGGCTCAAAATGGTGGAAAGCCTATTTAACGGGGAGCGTTGCGTATGTGAACTCCAGGCGATTGTCGGATCTGATATTTCGACGGTTTCCAAGCATTTGAACATACTGAAGGAAGCTGGAATCCTGCAGGATGAGCGGAGAGGCACCAACATCTATTATTCTTTGCGGATGAAGTGTGTGTCAAACTTTCTCGGTTGTGTCGAAGATTTCGTCGGTAAGAGATTGGAAGAGCAGATCAAGATGCTGAGCCAATCCAAAGTATCCTCTTCGAAATAGGCGAGATTTTTTTTTGGGCTGACCCTTGCTTATTTTGCCAAATATGCAAGGGAGAAAATCATAGCAGCAATTGTTCAATCAAAACCGACACCACATTAAGGATGTTGGGACCAAATCGAGGGAATAGGCGATGAAAGCGATCCGGGAAAAGAGCTGTGCCTGTGATGGTGGTTGCAGCATAGGAGCGCCGGTGATGGTGGAGACGGCGGTCTCCTCGAACAGCACGATGAGGACTGCCGGATACATCCTGCTTGGGGTTCCCATGCTGGTAGCCTGATGGTTTGTCTATAAGAGCCTGGAGCCCTTTGCCGGCTGGTTGGCTCGTCACTTTGTGCAATTCCTGCCTATGCGTTTTTCTGCCCTGATGGATACTGAGCATCTTAGAAGCGCTCTGGAGTTCTTTTTCTACGACACGCCCAAGGTCCTCATGCTCTTGGTCTTGGTGGTCTTCGGGGTTGGCATCATTCGTTCCTGCTTCACTCCGGAGCGCACACGCAAGATCCTTGCCGGCAAGCGCGAATCTGTAGGAAATTTTCTGGCTGCTATGCTTGGAATCGTGACCCCATTTTGCTCCTGCTCGGCGGTGCCTCTTTTCATTGGCTTTCTCACCGCTTCCGTGCCCCTCGGCGTAACCTTTTCATTTCTCATTTCCGCCCCGATGGTCAATGAGATCGCGCTGGTGTTGCTCTACGGGCTCTTCGGCTGGAAAATCGCTGCAATTTATATGAGCACGGGACTCGTCATCGCCATGCTTGCCGGTTGGACTATCGGTCGGCTTAAGATGGAACATCATCTTGAAGACTGGGTTTATAAAATCCAGGTAGGTGAAAGCGGCGTATACGATGAGGAGCGAAAAAGTCTGGTAGACCGTATCCATTTTGGTCTTGAAGCCGTGCGCGATATCGTCGGCAAGGTTTGGATATACGTCATATTGGGTATTGCTGTGGGGGCAGGCATACATGGCTATGTGCCGGAGGGTTATCTGGCCTCGATTATGGGAAAGGGGGCATGGTGGTCGGTTCCCGTAGCGGTGCCGGTCGGCATTCCCATTTATTCCAATGCGGCCGGAATCATACCGGTGGTATCCGCCCTTATAGAGAAGGGCGCAGCGATGGGAACGGTGCTCGCATTCATGATGTCCGTGGTGGCAATCTCGTTTCCCGAGACAGTCATTTTGCGCAAGGTACTCAAACCGAGGCTCATTCTGGTTTTTACGGGTGTGGTCGCTTTTGGTATCATCATTGTCGGATACCTGTTCAATGTGCTGATTTAATACTCGGCGTCTTTCGCAGAGCCGGCGCGAGCAAGGAGAGTAAGATGAACATTAAGGTACTTGGTCCCGGATGTAAGAAATGTGACGAGACGGAGAAACTGGTCAAAGAGGTTATCGCTGAAACAGGTTCCGATGCTGTAGTGGAGTATGTCACGGATATAGCGGAAATTGCAAAATTGGGTATTTTCAGTACTCCCGCGGTCGTCGTTGATGGTCAAATAAAGCTGACGGGTAAAGTCCCTACAAAGCCTCAAGTGAAAAGCTGGCTGGGAAAATGATTTCAGTGAGGAGCTTCGTCGCTGTCTGGCCATGAAGGAGGAGTCGCATGCTACTCAATAGTTACACCAGGGAATTCGTCCGCCCTGAGTGCAGACCCGAGGCCCAATCGGTACACCTGATAGCCCATCTCGATCAGGACATAAGTGAGGTGATTCCCTATCTGAATGCCGTGCTCGGGGGCTTTCAGTACATCAAAGACCCTCCTTGCGTTTCCTTCAAGCTGCATGGGAAGCTCATCGCGATTCATCCGCGGAAAATCTGCGTAAATGCTCTCAGGGACCAAGCGGAGGGAGAAAAAATCGCTGAATGGCTGAAACAGGAAATCAACGATGCCTGGGAGCGTCGAGGAGAAATTCAGCCTCGTTTCGAAAGTGCCCCGAAACCAAAGGTTATCGAAATCCTGAGACTGCTCCCCAAGACTAACTGTGGTGAGTGCGGCCTGCCCACATGTATGGTTTTCGCCTCGCAGGCTGCGGAGGGAGGCAGAGCTGCCGAGGACTGCCCCACATTGAGTGCCGATAGCAGAGAAAAGCTCGGCAAATACCTGGAATGCTTCCAGTTCGACTAAGAACTGAGGAAGGAAAGCATGGAAGGACTGCCTGAAAAGGTAAAGATTCTTTTCTTATGTACCGGGAATTCATGCCGCAGTCAGATGGCCGAGGCATGGACACGCCATTTAAAAGCAGACCTGATTGAGCCATATTCAGCGGGTATCGAACCCAAGGGTGTAGATCCCAGAGCAATCAAGGCCATGGCTGAAGCAGGGATCGACATGTCCGGCCAGGTCTCTAAGGACCTCGCCTCTTTGCAGCATCTCGAATTCGATTACGTCATCACTCTTTGTGACAATGCACATGAGTCATGTCCGTTCTTCCCGGCCAAGACCAGGGTTTTGCATATAGGATTTGACGATCCTCCAAGGCTTGCCCGAGACGCACGAACCGAAGAAGAAGCGCTGGTTCACTACAGACGCGTGCGCGACGAAATTAAGAAATTTATCGAAACCCTGCCTGCCTATTTGGAAGGAGCGAGCAATGAAGCTTGAATCAATCTCCAGACGGCTATCTTTCCTGGATCGCTTTCTGACCCTCTGGATATTTCTCGCGATGTTTATCGGAGTTGGGGAGGCTACCTCTACCCGGACATCCGGAACGCGATCAACTATTTCCAGGTGGGGACAACCAATATCCCCATCGCAATCGGCCTGATTCTCATGATGTATCCGCCTCTTGCCAAGGTGAAGTACGAACAGCTTGGGCAGGTCTTTCGGAATGTTAAGGTGCTTGCCCTCTCGCTTGTCCAAAACTGGATTATAGGCCCTATTCTCATGTTCGCCCTGGCCATTACTTTCCTGTCGGGTCATCATGAATACATGGTCGGATTGATTTTGATCGGCCTTGCCCGGTGCATCGCCATGGTGATCGTCTGGAATGATCTGGCCGCGGGAGACCGGGAATATTGCGCCGGGCTTGTGGCCTTCAATTCGATTTTTCAGGTTCTCTTTTTTTCGGTCTATGCCTATATCTTCATTACCCTGGCACCCCGCTGGCTTGGAATGACAGGGGCGATTGTCGATATCTCGATGCGGCAAATCGCGGAAAGCGTCTTTATCTACCTGGGTATTCCCTTCATTGCCGGGATGATTTCCAGATTCGTCGGCCTGAAGACCAAGGGTCTAACGTGGTATGAGGAAAAGTTCATCCCCCGGATAAGTCCCATCACCCTCGTAGCCCTGCTTTTCACTATACTGGTAATGTTCTCCTTGAAAGGAGAATACATTGTCCAGTTGCCCTTCGATGTCATTCGGGTGGCTATCCCGCTCTGCATTTACTTCATCATCATGTTTTTTGTTTCTTTCTTTCTTTCTTTCGATGAAAGTCGGGGCGACCTACGAGCAGTCCACAACACTGAGCTTCACCGCCGCATCGAACAACTTCGAGTTTGCGATCGCAGTGGCGGTGGCGGTCTTTGGAATCAATTCGGGGCAGGCGTTCGCGGCAGTCATCGGACCGCTTGTGGAAGTTCCTGTTTTGATTGCCCTGGTTAATGTAGCCTTGTGGTTTAAGGGGAAATACTTTCCCCATGCCGTTCAGACCCCAACCGGGGTTTGTCACGTGACGTGCAAAATGTAAATCGGAGGAGGTTTCAGGTGAAAAGAATCGGTTTTCTCGTTTGCGTTGCCATTCTCATAACAGGTTTTAGTTTTTCTCTTTCTTCGGGCCAATCGTCATCGATTCCAGAAGTGCCGGCAAAAGATATGGTAACCATGGTCGATATCGGAGCAAAAAAATGTATCCCCTGCAAGATGATGGCGCCCATCATGGAATCACTTGAAAAGGAATACAAGGGAAGAGCTGCCATCATTTTCATAGACGTCTGGGAAAACCAGGGACAGGGGCAAAGGTTTGGAATCCATTCGATACCTACCCAAATATTCTACGACCAGGGCGGGAAAGAAGTTTATCGCCACGAAGGCTTCCTCGATAAAAACAGCATCATAACGAAGCTGGAACAACTGGGCGTGAAATCCGCCCCCTCAGATAAACCTGTCGATTCAAGCCGATAAACTGGAGCCCGAGTGTTTGATCAAATTCTGTTGACGGTTAATTCATGGATGATGACCGGGACAGCCCTTGCCGCCCTGGGCTGCTTTGTTTGGGGAATTATCAGTGTAGCACTCAGCCCATGCCATTTGGCTTCGATCCCCCTGATCGTGACCTATGTGGCAGGCCAGGACAAGGCGCTTAAAGCCAGACACGCGGCGAACTACGCCGCAGTATTCACTATAGGTCTATTCATCACAATTGCCATGGTGGGCATAATCTGCTCCCTTCTTGGGCGCATGCTGGGGGAGGTCGGCCCTTACTGGACCATTTTGGTTGGAGCAATTCTCATCTGGGTCGCCCTCGATATGTTGGGAATTGCCTGGTGCTCGATGTCGAGTGGACTCCTCGGCCAAATTAAGATTAAGGGGCTTCCTGGAGCTTTCCTTCTAGGGCTGGCCTACGGGGTACTCTCGGGATCTTGCACATTTGGGTTTATCGCTCCGATACTGGCAATCATTACAATTCAGCAGAAGGTCGTGACAGGTATAGTTTTTATCGTTCTTTTCGGAATTGGCCACTGCATCCCTATCGCCATTGCGGGAAGTTCGACGGCCACTGTGAAAAGACTATTGGAAAGCAGCTCTTTCTACGAAGGGGGGCTTTGGTTCAGAAGATGTGCCGGAGTTGGAATCGGGTTGCTGGGTGTATACTTCATCCTGCGTCCATATTTAGAAAATCATTCACTTTTCCCCTGAAGCCACAAATATGCTGACGCTCGCGCACCTGGACCCAGCGCAGCAATTTTTACCCATACAGTACACAGATACATCCCTGAGCCCCGACGGTCGTGCACCCAAGTCCGGCGAGGTCAGCCTCGCGCGCAAACAGTGCATTCGCGATCCGGCATTTTGTATCATGCCGCTTCAACTATAAAGCACTTCAGATATCTCGTTTCGGGCATGGCCAGGAGGGCAGGGTGGTCGAATGCCTGGCCGCGGACCTGGAGCAAGCGCAGTCTTTTGCCGCTGGCCTGTCCGGCGGAGATCAGTACTTCCCGGAAAAGCTCTTCGCTCATGTGATAAGAACAGGAGCAGGTAATAAGGGTCCCGCCCGGTTTCAGGGCAAGAAGCGCCCGGCGGTTTAAGTCGGTGTAGCCTTTCCTGGCTTCCGGCAAGGCCGATTTAGTCTTGGCGAATGCGGGTGGGTCCAGAATGACTACGTCGAAAGAGGCCCGCGCAATCCGTTTCAGGTAATCGAAAACATCCGCGGCAATAAAGGTTGACCTGTCAGAAAATCCGTTCACTTCGGCGTTATGGCGCGCCTGATCGACAGCGTTTAAAGACTGATCGACGCCTGTGACCTCGGCAGCTCCTCCCGCAATCGCGGAAAGGCCCCATGCCCCGTTGTAGCAGAAAAGGTCGAGTACCCTTTTCCCCTTTATCCACTGCCGCGCGGCGTTCCTGTTGTCGCGCTGGTCGAGAAACATGCCGGTTTTCTGTCCGTCCAGCACGTCTACCAGGTACCTTATTCCATCTATCCGGACGGGGATATCGCCGGATACGCTTCCGTAGGCCACCCCTTTTTCAGGGGCCAGGCCTTCGAGGGCGCGTGAGGGTGAATCATTTCTGAATACCAGGGCAGCGGGCCGGAAAAGCTCTATGAGCAGTTGCCTCATCAACTCTTCCACTCCGGTCATTCCAACGGTCCCCGCCTGGTAGACGAGAACGTCCCCGTAGCGGTCGACCACGAGACCTGGTAGGCGGTCCGATTCACCGAAGACCATGCGGTAGCTTTCCGCACCTGGATAAATGGATTGGCGAAAACTTGCCGCATCGAGCAGCGCCTGTCGGAAAAAGTTTTCATCGGGCTTTTTACCGGGAGGACAGACGAGGCGCACGGCAATAAGCGATGCCGGGTTGATATAGCCGGTACCGAGCGACAGACCTTTTGCCGTGAGTACGTCGACCCAGCTTCCAGGCTCGAAATCGTGAATCGGATCTGCTATCTCGTTGCTGAAAACCCAGCGATGTCCCTGAAGAATGCGCCGTTCGCGCCCTGGATGCAGTGTCAAGGTATTCATGGCTGATCCCCCCCAAATCTTCCGCCGCAGGACTTTTTTGGCTCGATCCCTCGAGTTGAACAATCGACAGACGGCAATAAAAAAAGCGCTCCGCGAAGAGCGCCTGTACTGACGGTATATTCTGCTTTCAGCGTTCCAACCCGGCTCTTATGGACTCCAGCAGTATATGATAGTCCTCATGGGTATCAGCCGAACTCTCTATCAATTCATACAGGTCGTCCAGATCCATGTTTACGACCGCATCCTTGTCGGGGGACTCCTCTTTCAATTCGATCCAGATCCAGTCGAGAAGCATCTCCTCGGCATCGCCATAACCTTCTTCGCGGGTATCGAGGCTGCCATCGCGAACTTTTTGTCCAACTTTAATAAGGGCAGCCCTAACGAATTCCTGCATCTCCATTCAATGCCCTCCCTTTATGCAGACGGCCTGTTGCCATCGGAAAATCAGCGGCTGAAAACCTTCAAAAAAAATTCCAATTGGGTAAAATAGCTCATTGGCGCCCCGCGTTCAACCCTATTTATCTCTTCATACATAAACGTGTGAGATGTCTTCAAACTCTGTTGTTGTTCAATTTACAGGGCTTCAATATAATTACGAGCCTGTACCCGGAATAGGTGGTTTGAACAAAAAACCATTATTCTACGCGCCGCGAGGCACTCAATTTTTCGGAGAGGGACCAATTCCATGACAGAGAAGCAGTACCTGATCGATGCGATGACCATCAGCGATTCCTGGCGCCTTTTCAAAATATTGGCTGAATTCGTCGATGGGTTCGAAACCCTTGGAGATCTTTACCCGGCTGTCTCTATTTTCGGGTCGGCTCGAGTGCAGCCCGGTGATGAGACTTATGAAAGAACATACCAGATCGCCAAGAAACTTGCCCTGAACGGATATCATATTATCACCGGCGGGGGGCCGGGGGTTATGGAGGCCGGGAACAAGGGCGCAAAGGAAGGGGGAGCCAAATCGGTTGGGCTCAACATCCATCTGCCGCTCGAACAGAGCCCGAACCCTTATTCCACGCTGAAGCTTAATTTCCAGTATTTCTTCGTCCGCAAGGTGATGTTTCTCAAATACGCCCAGGCATATATCGGGATGCCTGGAGGGTTCGGAACAATGGATGAGATCTTCGAGTCGTTGACTCTCATCCAGACCAGGCGAATGAAGCCTTTTCCGGTAATCCTGGTTGGGACCCAATACTGGGCGGGCCTGCTGGAGTGGATTCGCGGTACGCTCCTTGAGGGCAAATACATTTCGCCCGAGGACCTGCATTTTGTTACGCTCCTGGATGATCCGGACGAAGTTGTCTACACGATCAAGAAATATGTAATAGTCTGATTGATGGAGGGGCTTTTCAATGCCTATTTACGAATACCGTTGCCGGGAATGCAAGCGCAGATCGGAGATAATAACTTTCCGGATCTCCGAGGACGTTTCCGTCAGATGCAGCCATTGCGGCAGCATCGAGGTCGAACGAATTCCATCTCGGGTTCGAGTCCGCATGTCCGAAGAGACTCGAATGGAGCGGTTGGCCGATCCTTCCCGTCTTTCGGGACTCGACGAAAACGACCCGAAAAGCATGGCGAAATGGATGAAGCACATGGGCAGGGAGATGGGAGACGACCTGGGTGAGGACTTCGATGTTGACGCCATGATGGAGGAGGCCATGGAAGGAAAGGAAGGCGTGGAAGGCGGGGCCTCCGGAATCGCCGATCCTACCCCTGGCGGCGGCGATGACTGATGACGATCGGGCCCCTTCTTTTTCTTACGGGCCGGTTTCCTCTTTTCGGTGGCGTGTTGGAGCCGGGGAAAAAAGTCTCGGGCTGTGCGGGGCTGTTTCAGATTATCTGAGGGTAGCCGAAGGGGAAGCGGCGGACCTGATCGAATTCGGATCGGTCTATGTCCAAGGCCGCAAAGAGTGCAATCCTTCAACGAAGTTAGGCGGAGGAGAAGAGATTTGTGTTTCCTTTCCTCCTTACGGGGTTCGAAGGTTCTACGAAATCGATCCGGTCCGCGTGGTTTTCCGAGACCGTTTTCTTCTCATATATGACAAGGAAGCCGGCATTCCAAGCCAGCAGACCCCCTACGACGGCTACAACAATGTTTTTGCGGCCCTGCTCCGCTATCTCTCACGGGAGACCCCCCCCGGCCGCTATGCCGCCATCCACAACAGGCTCGACAGGGAAACGAGCGGTCTACTGGTCTTTGCGCTCGACAAAAGGGCAAATGAGCCCCTCGGCAGGGCTTTCCAGCAAAGGCGGGTAAAAAAGGAATATCTCGTGTGGGTTGAGGGTGTCCCGGAAAAAGATTCGTGGACACATGTTTCGGATATCAGCAAAGTCGGCGGCAAATACACTGCGGTAAAAAAAGGCGAAGGCAAGAAGGCCGAGACCGTTTTCCGTGTAATGCGCCGGGAACAGGCCCGCGCCCTCTTGCTGGCGAGCCCTCTTACGGGCAGGACCCACCAGATAAGAATCCATCTGGCCGAAGCCGGCCATCCGGCAGTCGGCGACCTGGCCTACGGCGCTAAACCGGACAGGCGTCTTTACCTGCATGCCCGGCGGCTCACGCTCGAACATCCCATCTCCGGGAAACCCCTCACCTTTGAAGCTGCGGTACCGGCCGATTGGCCGGTTACCGAATAACTTCTGAATATGAAGCCGTTTCCAGACTTATCTTGCAAAGTGAGGGTTTGAATTGCTCACCACTTTGAAAGGAAAATATTATGTATGCTGCTCTGATTGCAGGAGCGGTGGCTCTGCTTTGTTTAGCTATCTGCGTGGCGGAGGGCCGTGAGGGCGAACCTGGCGGCGGCGATGGCGGCTTCCAAAGGGCCATTTTTGCCGGTGGGTGTTTCTGGTGCATGCAGCCGGCTTTCGACAGGCTGGATGGTGTGATATCGACAGCGGTGGGCTACACGGGCGGTACGGTGGAAAAGCCCACCTACGAGCAGGTCTGTTCCGGCAGGACCGGGCACGTCGAAGCTATCGAAATTGTCTTTGAGCCGACCAGAATCAGCTTTCGCGAACTGATCGAGACATTCTGGCAAAACATCGACCCCACGCAGGCAAACGGCCAGTTTGCAGATAAGGGCCCGCAGTACCGGCCGGTTATCTTTTATCAAAATGAAGATCAAAGACTTCAGGCCGAGGCTTCGAAGCGGGAACTCGAACAGTCCGGGAGATTCGCGGGAAGGATCGCAACTGAAATCGAGCCGGCCAAGCCTTTCCACAAGGCAGAGGAATATCACCAGGAGTACTATCTTAAAGAGCCGACGCGCTACACTCTTTACAAGATTGGATCGGGCAGGGCTTCCTTCCTGGAAAAAATATGGGGCAAAAAAGATTAAGACAATCCGCCCTTCCTCCGTCCTCTGCGGTACAACAGCGAGCGGTGCAAGGGCATTGAACGTGCTGATGCTTTGGGCACGGGCTTTGGAAAAAGCAGTTGCGCCGGTAACAAAGAACCAATTCTCAATTGGGAGCTTTTGAACGGGAGGAATCACCCGTGGGAAAGCCAGGGATATGGAAACCCGATCCCGGCCCTCAGCAAACAACAGGCAGGCAATAAGGATAGCATGGCATGCCCGGTCTCGAACTCACTTTCGAAAAACAAATTCAACACCTCTCGCTTCGAATCGAGAAATTGCAGGGGGTTAACAAACAATTCTCCCATATCCGATTGATCCATGTTCTGCTCGGGATTCCATTGGTCTGGGCCAGTTTTCAATTTGCAGGCAACTGGGCGGGGAGGATCATCACGGTGGCGGTGGTAGCGGCATTTTTCTTCGTGCTTTACCGCCACGGGCGCCTTAAGGACAGCATTAACCGGCACCGGATTTTGCTCGACTTGAAGTCCACTCAGGTTGCACGCATGCGACTGGATTGGGAGCGCATACCACGGGTATCCGCCATGCCCGTGCAAGCCGAGCACCCTTTCGGAATCGACCTGGACATCATGGGAGAGCGCTCTGTGCATCACCTGATCGACACGACCGTCTCCATCGAGGGCAGCAGGAAGGTTTGGAGCTGGTTGATGGCTGCCGAGCCCGATTTGGACGGGATCCTCAAACGACAGAAGCTGGTAAAAGAGTTGGGCCCGCTCGCACTTTTCAGGGATAAGCTTATTGTGAATGTTCTGAAAGCGCGCGAAACTTCGCACGATAGACTGGAGGCAAAAAGCATTCTCCAATGGCTTCAAAAGCCCGGCTCCAGCGTATCGGCGGGAAGGGCTTTGTTTCCGCTCACTCTTGTTGCAGGATGTAACCTGCTCATCTTCGGCCTTGGCCTTTCAGTCCTGGGGATGTTGCCCTGGTACTTTTACGCCCTGTTCTTTTTCTATCTCGCGGCGCTTTTGCTCCTCCAGATCGAAATCGGGAAGGCATTTCGGGATGCAATGAATCTGGAGGCCACTCTGGACAGGCTCCATGCCGTCTTCCAGCATCTGGAAAAATTCGGGTACGCACATACTCCAAACCTGGCAGGACTTTGCGCGCCTTTTCTGGACCCGGCGAACCGGCCTTCCACCCAACTCAAACGCATCTCCCGAATCGTATCCGGGATAAGCGTGAGGTCAAATCCGATCGTCTGGTTGTTGCTGAATGCTGTCTTGCCCTGGGATATCTACTTCGTTCGTCGCCTGGAGCAGTGCAGGAAGGACATATCGGCCCTTCTGCCTGCCTGGCTGGACGTCTTTACCGAGGTCGAGGCGCTGAGCTCATTGGCCAACTTTGCAACCCTCAACCCTGATTATTCATATCCGGAGATTGAAACCGAAGCCACTCACGGCGCGGCGCCTTCGAATGAACACAATGAGCGAGCCGCTGCCCCCATGCATTTGAGCGCCGAGCACCTGGGGCACCCGCTCATTGCCGGCCACAAGAGGATCTGCAACAGCCTCTGTCTTGATGAAAGCAACCGGATCGCCCTGATCAGCGGCTCCAATATGTCGGGGAAGAGCAGCTTTCTGCGGACACTGGGTGTCAATCTCTGTCTTGCCTATGCAGGGGCACCCGTGTGTGCCGCGCGTCTTCAGACAGGCCTTTTCCGAGTTTTCGCATGCATGAGGATCAATGACTCTTTGACTGACGGGTTCTCTTTTTTCTATGCCGAGGTCAAGCGCATGAAAATGCTGCTCTCAACCGTGGAGCAGCATCACGGTCTTCCGGTGCTTTTCCTCCTCGATGAGATATTCAGAGGAACCAACAACCAGGAACGCTTCATCGGCAGTCGTGCCTACATTTGTGCCCTGGCAGAGCACCCGGCAGTCGGCGCCATTGCCACTCACGATCTCGAGCTGGTCAAACTCGCCGATGAAAATCAAGCCATCACCAACTATCACTTCAGGGAAGATGTCGAGGAAGGCCGGATGCTCTTCGACTACAAATTAAGACCCGGCCCCTGCCCGACAACCAACGCCCTGAAAATCATGGCAATGGCAGGCTTGCCCGTTTAAAGCCGATGTCCGTAAATGAGCTGTAGCACAGCCCTCGTGGGTGTCCTCCGTCATCCGATCTCCGCTCTCAACTCCTCCTCCTCTCCTTCAAGAAGCGGGTAACGGCACAATTCTCCCAGGTAGTTTCGGACGATTATGCCCCCTTGGCCAACTTCCAAGATCGTATTTGGCAGAAGCGGCATTTTCCCTCGCCCGCCCGGCAGATCGATGACGAAATGGGGCATGGCCGGTCCGGAAATCCAGTTCCGGAGTTTGCGAAGAATTCGGAGGCCGGTGCCGATTGGGGTCCTGAAGTGGGCCGTGCTTCTGGTCAGGTCCATCTGCAACAGGTAATAGGGGCGGACCCTGGCTGAGAGCAACCGGTGAAAAAGCTCGGCAAGAACGGCTTCGGAGTCGTTTACGCCGCGCAGAAGGACGGTCTGGCTGCCGAGGGGAATGCCTGCGTCGGCCAGGATCGCGCAGGCCCGTTCCGAGTCTGCAGTAAGTTCGGCGGGATGGTTGAAATGTATATTTACGAACAAGGGGTGGAACCGTGAAAGCATACCCGCAAGCCGCGGGGTGATCGCGAGGGGAAGTGTGCAGGGCACCCGGGTGCCGATCCTTATTATCCGGACGTGTTTTATCTCGCGGAGCTTACTTAGAATCTCTCTGAGACGCTCCAGTGGAAGCAGGAGAGGATCACCGCCCGATAGGAGCACGTCCTGGATTTGCTCATGATTCGCGATGTAGTCCAGTGGCGGCCCAAGATCAGTGGTGGCCGTATTTTCGAGCCCCTCCGGACGGCCGCTGTGCCATTTTCTCTTGCGCGTGCAGAACCTGCAGTGGACGGCGCACTGGTCGCTAACCAGCCACAGAACACGATTCGGATACCTGTGGACCAGGTTTGGAACAGGTGATAAGACCTCTTCTGAGAGCGGGTCCTCGAGACCGGAGGTGTCCGATAACTCTCTTGTATCCGGGACTACCTGGTTCCAGACGGCGTCACCGGGGCTTCGGATGAGCGCCTCAAAGTGAGAATTCAATTTGAAGGGATATTCACGAGCGACGGGTCCCAGGGGCGCGGGGTCGATTTTCCATTTTTTGGCGAAGCTGTCGAGCGAAAGCATGGGACCTCCAAAAGTATTGCGAAAACGCCAAACTTGCGCCCACCCGGTAATTCATGCGGCGCGAAGCAGTTAATTTCTTCAGGCGAGCCTCGCCCGGCGGAGCCGCATCTCGGAGCGTGGAGGAAATGTTATTTCCGCGTGGAAATTAAATTAAACCCGAGGAGGTTTTAGGTAAATGGATATTTCGACAGTGAGCGGTTAGCCGGACCCGTTCACCGCTCACTGTTCGCCGTGCGCGAACATAATAATGATTGTTCCTGCCTGCCATATCAGATACATTGCCGCAGTTTCACGTAAGCTCAGCTAAGTTCAAACGGGTTCAAAAATGAGCAACTGGCTCAAAATTTATGGCAACAGGCGCGTCCTGAACCTGGTCGGCCTGGGTTTTTCCTCGGGACTTCCCCTCGCGCTCACGGCTTCGACGCTCCAGGCCTGGCTCGTGACGGAAAAGGTCGATCTGAGCATAGTAGGCGCCTTCTCTCTGGTGGGCCTCCCGTATGCCCTGAAGGTGTTCTGGTCGCCGCTGATGGACAGATTCAGCCTGCCCTGGCTCGGAAGAAGACGCGGGTGGATCATTTTGACCCAGCTTCTGCTGGCCATCGCAATTTTAGTTCTCGGTAACTCCTCTCCGTCTTCTTTTCCGGCCCTCCTCGCATTCGCGGCCCTGGTGACGGCATTTCTAAGCGCCAGCCAGGATATTGCTATCGACGCCTACCGGGCAGACGTTCTGCGTGAAAAGGAACTCGGCCCCGGGGCAGCAACAGCCGTCGTCGGGTACAGGTCTGCCGCTCTGGTCTCCGGGGCGTTTGCATTGATCCTGTCGGACCACATTTCGTGGCGCTCGGTCTATACCATCATGGCAGGGGTAATGCTTCTGAACACTCTTTTCACACTCCTTGCCCCCGAGCCGGAAACCAGGGTCATCCCCCCCAAGAGCCTGAAAGAGGCCGTATGGGGTCCACTGATCGGCTATTTCAAACGCTCGGGAGCAGTCGAGATGCTCCTTTTCATAATGCTCTACAAACTGGGCAATGTCATAGCCGGGGCGATGACTACCCCTTTCTTCCTGGACATCGGCTTCAGCCGCTCGGATGTCGGTATGGTGAACAAGGTCTTCGGGCTGATCAGCACGATTCTTGGAACTCTGGTGGGTGGGAGCATTGTGTCCAGGATCGGTATTAACCGCTCGCTCTGGGTCTTTGGTTTTTTGCAGGCCATATCCAACGTGTCGTTCACCGGGGTTGCGCTGATCGGAAAAAATTATCCGGCGATGGTTGCCGCCATCGGGATCGAGAACATCTGTGTAGGCATGGGTGACGCTGCGTTTGTCGCATTCATGATGAACCTTTGCGATAAGCGTTTTACGGCCACGCAGTATGCGCTGCTAACGAGTTTTATGGCAGTGAGCAGGATTGTTGCTGGAGCGCCTACCGGTGTTATCGCCCAGATTGTCGGATGGCCGGGTTTTTTCTCATTGAGCATCCTTGGCGCCATTCCCGGCCTGGTGCTCCTCACTCGCTTTGCGCCCTGGAACGGAAGGGGGAGAGCCGCAGTGCCCGATGCCCCGGAGCCGAGCATATGAATGGGTGAATCGACAAATCCGATCCGGCATCCCGCCCCCAGGGGTCTTGACCATTCATTCCGGGCCGCCGCTTTTCCCCGCGATTTCAATACTTCGGCGGCGTGGCACCTGACCTGTACCTTGGGCAAGTGGACACGCACAATCCCTTCCGAAGTAACCGGCATTTCAATTCGGCCTCGATTTCTTTGAAAAAAGTTTGGTTTTTGAACATTATTTTTGTTAGTCTGCACGATTGGCAAATTAAGGTTCAGGAGGGAAATTGAAAGACCGTGATTGACTGGCTGAAACGAATAGGTGGAAAAACCTCAGACATGTTCTGCAGGGATTCTTACGGCTATTCGATAGATATAAAACCCCGATTTCCTCTTCAGAAATGGTTCGAACGAACGGTGCGCCATGTCAGCGTACTCGAAGACCAGCAGAAGTCCCTCGAGGAGCTGTCCAGCAAAGGCATCATCGTTTATGCCATAAAGGAGTCGTCGCAGATCGACTTTGCCTATGTAAGTCTGCGATTGCATCAACTGGGTCTGCCATCGCCTTCATTCATGTTCGACCAACATCCGTACATTTGGCAGCCCCGATGGTATGCGCTGAAGACCCTCCTGTGCCACTGCGGCTATCTGCTGCGCCATCGCCGTTTTCCGGACGCCTATGCCGGAGGATACTACGGCGAAAAGATCAAGAGAGGCGAGTCCGGGATATTCTCTCTGGTGGGCAAACGTGGCTATTACCGCAGTACGGTCCATGTGGGAAACGATCCCCTGGAGCACCTCATAGAAATCCAGAAAACATGCGAACGACCGATCTTTATCGTTCCGATCGTCCTTCTGTACAGCAGGCGTCGGGAGGCGCAGCATAGATGGGGTCCGCTCGAGCTTTTCCTGGGCCAAAAGAGGCATTTGGGTTTTTTACGAAAGATGATTTCGTTTATAAGCGGGAATCCCTATGCGGTAATGGAGACCGGGGAGCCGCTGAATATCCAGGAAATCCAGCCTGAGCTGTCGAAAGATTTGTGGTGGAAACGCAAACAGATTTTCGAGCTGCGCCGAACCCTGATCGATTCGGTTGACGAGATCAAGAGGGCAGTCGTCGGCCCAATCATCAAGAGCAAGCTGGAGATGAAAGAGATCATCCTCCACCACCCAAGGCTGGAAGCGCAGATGCAGCGCCGCGCCCGCGCCGCCTCCCAGGAAATCTGGAGAATACGAATGGAGGCAGACGGATACCTCGAGGAGATCTCGGCAAACTATAACGTCACCTTCATTCAGATCGCCTCCAGGATTTTCAACTGGGCGTGGACCAATCTGTTCGACGGTGTCGAGCTTGATTCCGAGAGTCTTCAGAGAGTAAAACGCGCTGCTCGCCACAATACTCTTGTGTATGTCCCCTGCCACAAGAGCCACATGGACTACCTTCTGCTCACCCAGCTTCTGTATGCGAACAACCTTTACGCGCCATTCATAGCTGCTGGGAAAAACCTTTCCTTCTGGCCTCTGGGGGCGATTTTTCGGATGGGCGGGGCCTTTTTCATTCGCCGCACGTTCAAAGGACTGAAGTTTTACGCGGAGGTCTTCTCTCTCTATGTTAAGACGATGGTCCAGCTGGGCTACAACATCGAATTTTTCATAGAAGGAGGCCGGAGCCGCACCGGCAAGCTCGTTCTGCCCAAGCTTGGACTGCTGGCCATCCTGATTCAGGCTGTCGAGGAGGGGTTTTGCGACGATTTGGTCTTTGTGCCCACCTCGATTTGCTACGATCGTATTCCAGAGGAAGAATCATATCTGAAGGAGATTACAGGGGACCCGAAGGAAGAGGAAAATCTCCATCAACTCGTGCGCGTGAGGCGTGTTTTGCGGAAACGCTACGGGCGTGCATATATCAAATTCGCAGAGCCCCTCTCCGTCAGGAGCTACCTGGAGCGCCACGACTACGATCTGGGCAAAATGCCCCCCAGGGAGCGGCATGCGATGTATCGCAATTTTGCATACCGCATAATTAACTGCATTAACCAGGAATCGATGGTGACACCTTACGCCTTGGCCGCCTCGGCCCTTTTGGCGCTGCCCCGCCACGGGGTTTCCAAAGCCGAGTTTATGGAAATATCCGGGACCTTTCACCACTTCATTGCAGCTCTGGGAGTCGGGTTTTCCAAGACCATGAAAAATCTCGATTTCAGCCTGCAGGATTCGTTGCGCAGCATGGAGCGAGGCAAAATCATCGGCAAGCTCAAAGACGATGACGATGATCTGGAAGAAGAAGTTTTCACCCTGGAAGACAGCAAGCGGCTTGCCCTGGAATACTACAAAAACAATATTATCCACTTCCTGCTTCCGGCCGCCTACGTTTCGACCTCGATCCTTGCCCAGGAGACTTTCCGGTTCAGCGTGAGCCAGGTGCTTCAAGACGTAATTTTCATGAAAAACTTTTTTAAGTTCGAGTTCGTTTACGATAACGAACTAAGTGACGAAAAGCTTGTGGGCGAGGTGCTCCGTATCTTTGAGGACCTGGGTTTCCTGCACCGTATCGGGGAGGGCGACCAGCCATTCATTTTGGCTCACAAGGGTCTTCGGGCTTCGCATGCATTTCACGGTTTGATCCGGAACTATTTCGAGGGCTATTGGCTGGTTTTGCGCGGCTTGCGCTATCTTCAAAAAAACGGTTTTACGGAGAAGGAATTCATTAAGAAAATCCTCGGCCTTGGCCAGAGAGCGCTGAAGTTGGAGTTGGTCGAGAGGCCAGAGTGCGTATCGAAGATAATTTTCGACAATGCGCTGAAGCTCTATGTCGAAAAGAACATAATTGTAAGAAACGTTGGCGGAGACAAGGAAAACGAGGAATTATTGCGCCCTGGAACGGAAAGCCGCACTCGTATTCAGCTCTACAGCAAGCAGATAAGTCGTTTTCTGCGTTCACCGCATTTTACGTTGCAATAAGAGCTTAAACACTGATTGACTTGCTCACATAGTGCTACTCTTTGGTATTTGCTGAAATCAGGAGGTATTTAGATGGAAATTGCCCTTCAGCCACTGGACCCGGCTAAAAGGCGTCCCAAGCCGGCAGATGAAAAGAACCTGGTTTTCGGTCGAATTTTCAGCGACCACATGTTCATGATGGACCATAAGACGGAGGAGGGCTGGCAAGATCCCCGGATAGTACCATACCATCTGCTGGAGATGGACCCGGCGGCGATGGTGCTCCATTACGGACAGGGAATATTCGAGGGACTCAAAGCCTACAGATGGCCCAACGACCGGATATGCCTCTTCAGGTCTGACCGGAACTGGGAGCGCTGGAACCGTTCGGCGCGAAGGATGTGCATGCCCGAGATCGACGTCGAGGTTCAGGCCCGGGCGCTCGAAGAGCTTTTAAGGCTGGACAAGGATTGGATCCCACACTACGTGGGGTCATCGCTCTACCTCAGGCCGACAATGATCGCGACAGAACCGCACCTGGGTGTGCGTCCCGCCAGTCAGTATCTCTATTACATAATCACCGGGCCCGTGGGTGCTTACTATGCCGAAGGGTTCAACCCGGTAAAGATATATGTATCGGAGGAATGCGTTCGGACGGTCCGGGGTGGGACCGGCGAGGCTAAAACTATGGCTAACTATGCCTCAAGCCTATACGCAGCGGAAATTGCAAAGAAAAAAGGTTTTACCCAGGTCCTCTGGCTTGATGGAGTTGAGCAGCGCTATGTAGATGAAGTGGGAACGAGCAATATTTTCTTCAGGATCGGCGATGAGCTTGTTACCCCGCCTCTTACCGGCGCGATCTTGCCCGGAGTTACGCGCGATTCGGTGATACAGCTCGCCGGGCACTGGGGAATCAAAGTCATCGAACGCAAGATTACGATTGACGAAGTTGTCGAGACCGCCCAGTCCGGCGAACTGAAAGATATGTTTGCCTCGGGGACTGCCGCGGTAATTTCACCGGTCGGCGAAATCTCTTACCGTGACCGGATGTACAGGATTGCTGACGGAAGAGTCGGCGAGTGGGCGCAGAAGCTCTACGATGAAATCCTCGGTATTCAGTACGGGGAAAAAGAAGATATTTTCGGATGGGTCAAGCAGCTGAACATCTAGGGGCGACTTGCACTTACGGCTCAGGGTCTTCGTCCTGTGATTCGGCATGGAGACGGCTTGATACGTCGCTGCCCGATTCAGTGCTTTTGCGTGCAGTGGTATGATAGGCAGCAAATGTCGATTTGAAGGGGTCTCAGCGGATTTGCAGCGAAAGCGCTCGATCTTGATTGATTTTTGAATCCAGGTGCTTACCTTGCATCTCAAAGGTGGCGTTATGTCGCCTTCTCCTAATCATGGAGCCCTATCCAGCTCCCCCTCCAGCTGGATGGGGCTTTTAATTCTACGCGACAAGCTCCCCTTGGGTTTACTGAGATCAGGGATACTCGGAGACAAAGATGCAGACAAGCCTTTTTCCGTAAAGCCGGGGGGAGATGAGGAAAAGCCCTCGCGGCGATGGAGGCCCAGGAGGACAAGATGATATTGTTGGCGATTTACGGATCACCGCGGGAAAACGGCAATACCGATCTTATGATGGATAGTTTTCTCGATGGAGCTTTATCAGCCGCAAATTTCGAACTGCAAAAAATCTATATCAGGGACCTCAGTATTTCGGGTTGCCGGTCCTGCGGGTATTGTGATGAACATGGGACCTGCGTTCAGAAGGATGACATGCAAATGGTCTATCCTTTTTTCGATAAGGCGGAACGGATAGTTATAGCAAGCCCCATCTATTTTTACGGGCTAAGCGGCCAGGCGAAACTGCTCGTGGACCGCAGTCAGGCTACATACGTACGAAGACACAAACGGAAAGCTGAGGCCAATACGCCGGCAACCCCCGTCGGGAGAAAGGGATTTTTTTTGTGTGCGGGGGCGACCCGAGGCAAAAAACTGTTCGATGGCGCAATTTTGACTGTGAGATACTTCTTCGATGCAATTGGCGTTGAATATGCGGGAGAAGCCTGTTTTAGCGGGATAGATGAAAAAGGAGCCATCCGGAGCAACCCCACGGCCCTTGAGGAGTGCAGGCGGGCAGGGATGGCGTTTGCCACCGACGGTCTATAATCTCGGCCAGGGATTGACCGGGTTCTTTATGTCTTCATCTGGTTTGGGCAACAGGCCGTTTCCGTTCACGTATGGAAACCATACTTAAATTTAAGCCGGCAGCCCCATGGCAGTGATTTACAATCCAACAGAGCGGTCAAAAATGAGAGGCGATCAAGCAATGCAAGTCTACTTCATGTACCGCAAGACGAATTCAGGGAAAAAACACGATCGAGTCATATACCGTCACGCTTTCCAAATTCGTTGACCACATTGGAAGGGATCGCCGGCTCAACGGGATCGGTTCGGAAGAGATCCTGTCGTTTCTGAACAAAATAACCAAAGGAGAAAAGCAACAGACCCGGCATGGCCGCTCCTCCCACCTGAAAGCCTTCTTCAACTTTATCAATATCAACTTCGATTCAACCCTTCACAATCCCTGTTATACACCGATGCTAAAGTAAGCTCTATCGGCCAGGGAAGCCGAACCACTGGAACATAGTTGAAAAGGAAACCATTGACGAGATCATCTTCAGGACAACCAAATCGAAGAACCGGCTTATTCTGAAATTGATGGCCGGGGGAGGAATGAGACTACTTGCCAGAACTTTGAACGTTCTGTCAGTCGGGTTTTCCTTCAAATATGAAATGGACTTCCTGAGGATTTTGACTTCCACTTTCTCAAGTATGAGCTGTCTTAACTCCGAGAATCCTCTCGGTACTACGAATAGATTGGTGATTGACAACGCCTGGCATAGGTAGCCGCCGCTCCTGATGCCGTGGTCGTGACATCGGTTTGCGACATCAAATGTCTCAAGGGGCATAGGGTTTACACTATGAACATTTCCAACCAAGGATTTTGCCTTCCTTCACGAATACAATAGGATTGAGTTTCTTTAAGTTCTATAATGCCATGCCATATATGCGGAAAACATAGACCTTTCAACTGGAGCATGCCGTGGATTCACCCTTCCGAATCGAGGCCCTTGTAACCACCAAAGTCTCCTTTGCATCGCAACAGAACTCTGTCCCAGTACTTCGGGAACTCACCATCATCAATGAAGGTGATGATGACCTTAAGGGAATAGAGTTGACTGCCAGTTCTGCACCAGCCTTTTTCACCAATGGGCTGTGGCGCATCGCCCAAGTTTCAGCGGGCCAGCGTTACCGTGTCCCTAATCTGGATTTGCAGATGGACGCTGGAGCATTAGCGCGATTGAACGAAGTCGAGAAGGGTTCCATTCAGTTCGTTCTGCGAAAAGGTGAGAATGAGCTGGCAAGCCTAAGTGTTCCCGTAGAGCTCCTGGCACGCAATGAATGGGGCGGCATGGGCTCCTTTCCTGAATTAGCTGCCGCATTTGTTCAACCGAATGACCCAGCCGTGCAGCATTTGCTTGGCAAAGCCATCGATGTACTGCGATTGCATGGCAAGGAGCCTGCACTTGTCGGTTACAAACGTGGCAAGAAAGGTGTCTGGGACCAGCTCACAGCATTGTGGAATGCCATCTGCAGCCAGCAGATAGGCTATGTGCTGCCCCCTGCGAGTTTTGAACAAACGGGGCAGAAGGTTCGGCATCCGTCACAAGTGATTGAGACAGGGATTGGCACCTGCCTCGACCTGACCATGCTTTTCGCTTCCTGTATGGAACAGTGCAGCCTCAATCCCCTCCTGGTTTTCACTGATGACCATGCATTCGTCGGATGCTGGCTTGCTGATGAAACCTTCTCTACGGCAGTGGCGGATGACGTTACGGCACTGCGAAAGCGGCTGCATCTACAGGAACTGCTCCTTTTTGAAACCACACTGGCAGCACAGCAAAAGGACGGTGTCCCCTCTTTCAAGTGGTCTTGTGAGCGAGGCGAGGCACAGATAGCTGAAGAAAAGGAACACTCTTTTCACTTGGCCGTGGATGTTCACAGAGCTAGGATGCAGCGCATTCTTCCACTGGCATTGGCTGAGGTTGTGGAACCACAAAGACCATCGGAAGAACCTTCAACCCAGGTGTTCGAGCCTGAATTCGACGATGCACCGGAATTCATTATCGATAACGATTGCATTGAAACCGTTGAAGAAAAAGGACCGCTGACGCGCCTTGAACGTTGGCAAAGGCGGCTTCTCGACCTTTCGTTGCGCAACAACCTTATTAATTTCCGAGCCAGCAAGAGAGTCGTAGAGTTGATCGCACCCGATCCTGGCACACTGGAAGATATGCTGGCCAGTGGATATCGGTTCCGCATCCTGCCCGGTATCGAACAGCAGGAAGGCGACCCTCGCCAATATTCCATATACGAAGATCGACACGAGGAAGATCTTATCAAAAGCCACGCATTAGATGCGCTGGAGCGCCACCAACTGCTGGCTCCTCTCCCACAACAGGAATTGGTTGGCCGACTATTAGAGCTGTACCGTTCCGCCCGCAGTGCCCTTGAGGAAGGCGGCGCCAACACACTGTTCCTGGCTCTGGGGTTTCTCTCATGGAGACCTAAGGATCGGGATAAGTCCTGCAAGGCTCCGCTGGTCCTGGTTCCAGTTAAACTTGAGCGGAAAAGCGTTCAGTCCGGGTTTTTCCTATCTTTGCATGATGACGAACCGCGTTTCAATCTGACATTGATCGAGATGCTGCGGAAGGACTTCGAAATCTCGGAACTCGATGTCTTCGAGAAGGACCTGCCCAAGGACGGCAAAGGATTGGATATCGACCTGATCTGGCGCAGCGTGCAAAAGGCCATCAAAGACATCCCGGCCTGGGAGGTCTCACGCACCGTCTCACTAGGATTGTTCTCCTTCGCCAAGTACCTCATGTGGAAGGATCTTGTGGACCATACGGATGCTCTCAAGGAGAGTCCGGTGGTCCGACATTTGCTGGACACCCCATCAGAAAGATATCGCGACGGAGTGAACTTCCTCGATCCGAGGGAACTCGATACAAAGCTCCCGGCAGAGAATGTCTACTGCCCACTTCCGGTTGACTCATCGCAGTTGGCGGCAGTTGCGACCGCTGCTCAAGGTAAAGACTTCGTCCTCATCGGCCCGCCTGGCACGGGCAAGAGCCAGACCATTTCTAACATGATCGCCCAATGTCTGGCTGAAGGTAAAACGGTCCTTTTCGTTGCGGAGAAGACGGCAGCCCTAAATGTGGTCTACAGAAGGCTTAAAGATATCGGACTCGGTGAATTCTGCCTCGAACTTCATTCGCACAAGGCGCGAAAACTGGAAGTACTAGGGCAGTTGCGGAACGCCAGCCAAGCAAGCGGAGATTCCATCGAGGATCGCTGGAATTTGGAAACCATGCGGCTTACCGATCTTCGGGACAAGCTAAACGAGTACGTGGAAACAGTTCATCGATCATATCCTAACGGGCTTAATGCATTTCAAGCCATAGGCATGGTAGTGGGCCACACAGAAGTGCCGCTCGTGAATCTGTGCTGGCCTTCCCCCCGAACCCATGATCTGGTCGCTCTTACCCGACTGCGGGATATTGTAACCAGGATCGGTCTCCACGGTTCAACAGCCAGGAGTCTTGAGGCCACTTCGCTAAGAAAGATTAAGCGTTTGGAATGGTCACCGGTTTGGGTTGCTGAGTTGGTAGATGCGGCACGGGGACTGGCCACCATTTGCACCCAGCTTGAAAGCGCAGCAGCAGCCCTGCTAAAGGTAACAGGGATCCCAGCACTGCCGCTGGACTTAAAAGGGCGTGATGGCCTGGAAGGGCTTTCCGGATTGTTGCCAAAGGCAGCCTGCAGGGATTATCGTTTCGTCCTGCGCCCCGATGCCCCAGGCCTTTTTGCCCGTCTGCGAGAAGGTGTGGCACTCCTGAAAGAGCATAAGGAGCACTCCGGTCTCCTCTCCGTCGCCTACCACAGCGAAGCCTTTCAGTTGGATCATGCGAACCTAGAATCTATCTGGCAACTTGCCTCGACGGCATGGATTCCCAGGCTTAAAGAAGCGTTCGATCTCTACCATGAATATGGGGAGAAGGCCGGTAGGCTTTCCATACCGTATAAATCGGATGCCTATGACCTTGACTTTTCGACTCTTCAGGCCACATGGGAGCAATCCAAAAGCAGTTGGTGGCTGCGGCGAGTTACCTTGGAGAAGCGTGTTCGCAAGGCACTGCTTGGTGTTTCGAAAGGGAAAATTGAGCCGGACTGTGAGGGCGACCTGGCCGCTCTGGCCGCCATGCGAAAGATCCAGAATCGGCTGGAGGCCTTGGAGCCGTTAGGAGAGGAAGCAACGTTGCTTTGGAGCGGAACACCGACCTTGCCGGCTAAAAAGTGCGCCGCCTTCCATGAGGCTGTGCACCATGCCATGGCTCATCTTGCCGATGTTCCGGATTCGCCGGTGACTCTCGCGGGTGTGCTGAAGCATCTTTTCGGGGGCGGTGAGCCTTCTACGATACCACAGACTAGTTCAACGGTTTTTCTGTCCAATCAGAGCGATCCTGCCTTTCTCCTTCGGAACCATGTTATCGGAACCTTACAGGGAGTGGCCGAGGTGAACGGTGGTGCCATCCCGGATCCTGAAAAAGATTTACCTGCACTGGCCTCCATGCGTTCCCAGCGTGATCGGATTGCATCCTATGATGATCTGCGGGATAGGACGGCGGGTTTTTGGGCAGGCATTGGTACAGATGTACAGGAAATCTCGCTGGCTGCAACCTTTTACGAAAATCTGCAAACTGCCATAGTGCGCTTTGTCGATAGGCCTGAGACGCTTCTCAGCCTTAATACGGCGTTGGAATTTCTCCTCGGCCCTGGGAACATCCTGCTCAGTCAGCAGGGTGGCGCAGATGAAGCCATGGCCACTTACATAGCCGTCCTCGAGAAGTTCAAATTGAAAGCGAACACCATCGCAAGGCTTTCCGAAGACACAGAGGCCGATTGGCTCCATGGAGACCTCACCTCCATTACCGATACCTGCCAAGGGATTGTGGTTCAGCAATCCTCTATTCATGAGTGGTGCGCGTGGCTCAGAGTGAAAAACGAAGCATGCGCGGAAGGACTCGTTCCTCTGGTGGAGGTGGTCACATCTGGTTTGGTCGAAACTGAGAAAATCTCAGAAGCGTTCGAGGTCAACTATTGTCGCTGGTGGCTTATCGCTGCATCTGAGGAACTGCCGGTTATGCGTTCTTTTGTAGCCATTGAGCACGAGCGAAAGATTTGTGATTTCCAAGCCTTGGATAAGAGCCTCCGTGAGCTCTCCCGCCAATGCATTCGCATGCGCCTTCGCTCCGGTAATTTGGAGGATGACAACGGGGCAGAGAGAGAATGGGGTGTGCTCAAGCGTGAAATGGAGAAGAAAAAGCGGCATATGCCAGTGCGCCAACTCATCAAGGCCATCCCCACGGTATTGACACAGCTGACACCTTGTCTCCTCATGAGCCCCCTTTCTATTGCTCAGTACCTTGCACCGGCCATGAGGCTTTTCGATCTGATTATCTTTGATGAGGCCTCACAAATTCCCGTGTGGGATGCGATCGGAGCGATGGCGCGAGGAAGGCATGTGGTAGTCGTGGGCGATCCCAAGCAGCTCCCCCCAACCAACTTCTTTAATCGATCCGAAGACGAACAAGCGGACGACGAAGTGGTACAGGAAGCCGACATGGAGAGCATCCTGGACGAATGCCTTGGTTCGAATCTTCCCGAGCTTCAACTTCGCTGGCACTACCGCAGCCGTCACGAAAGCCTCATCACCTTCTCCAACCACCGCTACTATGAAGGGGACTTGGTTACTTTCCCGTCGCCGCACTCCGAGGACCAAGCCGTGTCTTACAATCATGTTGTTGGCGTGTACCAAAGGGGAGGTGCACGCACGAATCCTCTAGAGGCTCGCGCCGTGGTTTCGAATATCGTTTCGAGGCTGATGGATCCGGCCTTTGTTGCTGAAGGGTTGAGCATCGGGGTAGTGACCTTCAACAGCGAGCAGCAAAGACTAATTGACGATATGCTGGAAGCTGAGCGCCGCAAGAACGGGTCTTTGGAGCGCTTCTTCGATGATGATTTACAGGAGCCGCTATTCGTAAAGAATCTGGAGAGCGTTCAAGGTGATGAGAGGGATATAGTTTACTTCTCCACCACCTATGGTCCTGACCAGACCGGTCGCGTCTCCATGAACTTTGGGCCACTCAATAAGGACGGCGGTGAGAGGCGTCTCAACGTTGCCGTCACCCGTGCTCGGCATGAGCTACGCGTGTTTACCTCCCTTTTGCCTGATCAGATCGATATAACCCGAACCAATGCAGTGGGCGTAAAGGACTTGAAGCTCTTTCTGGACTTTGCCAAACGAGGACCTAGGGCCTTCCTGGAAGAGATACACGGCAATGGCGGCGATTTCGAGTCCCCCCTTGAAAAGGCTGTGGCGGCAGCTCTTTGCCAGAAGGGCTGGCAAGTGCATCCACAGATTGGCGTTTCCTGCTTCCGAATAGATCTGGGCGTTTTGGACCCGGATCTCCCCGGGCGATATCTCGCCGCTGTTGAGTGTGATGGTGCAACTTACCACCGTTCGGCCACAGCCAGGGACCGTGACAAGCTTCGCGAACGGGTGCTGCGTGGCCTTGGGTGGGAGGTATTGCGTGTATGGTCAACGGAGTGGTGGACCAGCCGTGAACGGGCTGTAGGTAGACTACATGAGCAATTGACAAGACTTTTAAGTGCCGCACGCATTCGCCGTGCCGAGAAAACAGAAGAGCCCAAACAGGCGGTTCAAGTACAAGATAAATTGAAACCTTCGACTGAGAACGAAGAACTCCCCATCCGTGGGCAAACTGTTGTTGAAACAAGAGAAAAGCGAAAGGGCTATTCAGTGGAACAAAGCGGTTTGGGACAGTTAAGGGCTAACTTTGAAAAGAAGCCGGTTGTAGCGTCCCCTGCGCACCCCCAAAAATCCCAAGTCATCAATCCTGACTCTATCCACCAGAAGCCAGTTCCGGAGCATCCACTAAGAGGCAAGGAGGTTGAGAAGAAAGAGAAAGACCCTGATATTCCAAAGATTTCACCCTTTCGTCAACCTGTTGATTACAGGTCAGTAGCCGATCCATTTTCGGAAACTGTCATGACTCTTTTGCCCGATGATCGGAAACATTGCCCAGCTCGTCATGACAGAATGGCTCTGCTTTTCGGGATGTACGGCCCTTATCTAAAATGCTCGAAATGTGATGAGATGGGAGAAATTCCTTACCAAACACTTTTTGAGACCCTTTCCAAACTGCAGTCTCCATGCGAGAAATGTGGTTGGCCCATGCTTCGTGTCCTTCCTGGCAAGGTGTTAGCAGGTTGTTCCCATTGCAAGCACACCGAGCCCTGGAAAGTACTTGCAATACGTCTTCGGCACAAATAGCCAAGACAAAGGGGTAGGCTCTATCGCCCCGTATCTCCTATGCGTTTGTAATGTTCTTGGCATGATACAGCCCATTCCGGGGGTGGTGTCGACCAGGAGATTCCTTTGACTCGATGCCATTCCGTTATGGGAGTAAGCTATAGGCTCCGTATTTGATAAAGCAAGAAAAGCCTGAAGCGGATTATGGCATCATGTAGAATTTCTCTTTCTTGCAATGTAAACTCTCGGATTTTCCAAGATATGATCCGCATATCCCTGGTTCTTGCCCGGAAGTCAGATTTGATTCCCGGACCCCGGTTTTCGCCGGCGTGACGGTGGATGCGGCTAATGCCTATCCGAGCCGGCCCCCGAAAAGGGCCGTTCCGATTCGAACGAGCGTTGCACCCTCTTCTATCGCCACCTCAAAATCACCGCTCATACCCATCGAAAGCTCGACCAGCTTTTCAGGCCCGGCGGCCTCGCGCTTCAGCTTTTCCAGAAGTCCGCGCATTTGCCTGAAGTAGGGCCTAACCCGCTCCGGCTGGTCGAAAAATGGCGGAAGGGCCATCAACCCGCATACCTCCAGCGATTCCAAACCGGACACAAGCTTAAAAAAAGAACTCAGTTCGTCGGGCCGAACCCCGCTCTTGGCCTCTTCGCCGCCTATATTTACCTGAATCAGGACCGGGACCTTTTTGCCGGCGGCCTTTGCCCTCCGGTTGAGTTCGGTTGCGATGGCTTCCCGGTCAACCGTTTCGATCCAGTCGCAACACTCGATGGCCATCTTTGCCTTATTTGTCTGCAGGTGCCCGATGCAATGCCAGGAAACGTCAAGCCCCGCAAAGGCCTCTTTTTTTGTCATTGCCTCCTGGATATAGTTTTCCCCGAGGATCTCGAGGCCCGCCTCTATGCCCTCCCGGACCTTCTCAACAGGGACCCTCTTGGTAACACCGACAAGCTTCACACCACTGGAGTCGCGCCCTGCACGAACGCACGCGGCCTCGATTCTCTCCCGGATAGCGGCCAGATTGCCGGCAACCGAACTCGTATTCATTTCGATAACTCTCCCCTGTCAAGGAAGCCCCCCTCGATCAACCCCCGCCGACCAGCCTGATTATCTCCAATTCATCTCCGGGTTCTACGGCCTCATCTTCGATCCGGCTTCGTGGAACAATCCCGAGGTTGCGCTCCACTGCCACCTTTTTGGGATCGATATCGAGAAAACGGAGTAGTTCGCTTAAGGTAGGCGGCCCTGAGTATTCGCTGCTTTTACCGTTGATCGTTATAAGCATTTATCAAGCCCCTGGAGATTCGTCGAAAGATCCAATGCCCGGACCCACAGGCATGGCTTTCCAGCCTGCCGGGACCTGCCGCGGGCGGCTCACCGCCTGCGCCCGCCGGGGTCATTGTAGAAAAGCCTCGTCCCAGTCCTTCCAGACCGGTTCATAACCCATTTGCCGAATGACGTCAGCCACTGTTTCGGGGTCTCGGTCGTCGGCTATTTCGAACTGGGCTTCAGCCTCCGTTCCCTGCGGGTGAGTGTAGCCGCCGGGGTCCGTCTTCGACCCGGCGCTCATCGAGGTTATACCCAGCGGGATGAGGTTGTCGCGAAGTTCCGAAGTTTCCCTTGTGGAGAGGGTAAAACCGGTGTCCGGCAAAAAAAGCCTAAGCGCGGTGAGCAACTGCACAAGGTTGAGATCCGATACCGCATGCAAAGGCTGAAATGCGCCGGCTGCGGGCCGCAGTCTCGGAAACGAGATGAAAACCTGTGATTTCCAGTATTTTCGCATCAGGTACATTGCATGAAGGCCCATGTAAAAGCCTTCCACGCGCCAGTTCGCCAGACCGAGCAGGGCTCCCAGCCCGATTCGCCTCAACCCGGCCTCACCCCCCCTGTCCGGTGTCTCGAGCCTCCAGCGGTAGTTTCGCTTTCTGCCTCCGAGGTGGAACCGGCCATACAGCTCTTCGCTGTAAGTTTCCTGAAAAACAGTCAGGCCATCCACGCCGTGGGCGATCAGAGTTCGGTATTCCTCAACGCTCATGGGGTAGATTTCCGCGCCGATCGATGGGAACAGTGGCCTCAGCATGTCGCAGATCTCGGCCAAGTAATCGAGAGAAGCTATTTGGGGCGCCTCACCTGTAAGGAGCAGCAGGCTTCTGAAGCCAAGCCGGTGAATGAATTCGCCCTCCTCCAGGGCTTGTTTGGGCGTAAGCGCCAGGCGCTTAATCGGGTTTTTCGAATTAAACCCGCAGTAGACACACCTGTTGGTGCAGAAATTCGAGACGTATAGCGGAGCAAAAAGGGAAATGGTGCTCCCGAACCGCTGCCGGGTCAAAAGGTGAGCGCGCTGGGCCATTTCTTCGACATAGCCTTCGGCCGCCGGGGAGAGCAGGCTTATGAACTGGTCGAAGCTAAGTGCCGTTGCCCCGAGAGCCGACTCCACATCCCCTGCCGTTCGAATTTCTATTTCTCTTTCGATTTCGGTCCAGTTCGTCCGCCTTATTTCGTCGTAGAAACTCATTTTTTTACCTCAGTGGTGGCCGGCCCGCCGGATCTCGCACGTTTCACGGGGTAACGGAGGGACTTTTTGAAATTTCAGGCTCCGCCGGATTTCGGCACGGATTATGTCTATCTCAAAAATCCAGTGAGCGGACTGGATGCCTCCGCTTCTTTGCGAGCCCTTCCGAGCCCGGCCAAAAAAGCCTCCCTGCCCGCTTCGACGCCTTTTTTGAAAGCACCGGCCATTGCGGCCGGGTCCCTGGCCACCGCAATCGCGGTATTGACCAGAACGGCGTCGGCCCCCATCTCAAGCGCCTCCGCGGCATGGGATGGTGCTCCAAGGCCGGCGTCCACAACCACCGGAACATTTGCTCCATCTATTATGATCTCGATCGCGTCCCTGGTGCGTATCCCCCGGTTCGAGCCGATAGGAGAGCCAAGCGGCATTACCGTCGCAGTCCCGATATCTTCGAGGCGCTTTGCCAGAATGGGGTCGGCATATATATAAGGCAGCACGATAAAGCCGTCTTTTATAAGTATCTCCGCGGCCTTGAGCGTTTCGACCGGATCGGGCAAAAGGTAACGGGGATCAGGAGTCACCTCGAGTTTGATCCACGGTTCGCATCCGGCTGCGCGGGCTAGCCGCGCAAGCCTGACGGCCTCGTTTGCGTCCCTTGCCCCCGAAGTGTTAGGCAAAAGCAGGTACTTGCTCCAGTCTATCGCGCTCAGAATGGTGTCATGAGGGTCTTCGAGATTTACTCGCCGCAGCGCGACCGTAACGATTTCCGCCCCGGAGGCTTCAATAGCTTTCTTCATGACCTCGGCAGATGAGAACTTGCCGGTTCCCATGAGAAGCCGGGATCGAAAAGTCCGTCCGGCAATTACCAGTGGTTCGTCCATTTTGATTTTGCCTTTCATGGCCCTCTTCACGGGCCCGCCTTTCTGCAATTCCACGGAAGCTTTATCTCCCTGAATGCCATCGACAGCGCCGAAAGTGAGGCCGCCGACCACACCCGCATGGCAGTCTGGAAATGGTGAGCCAACACTAAAATACTTGCCACGACAAAAAACCTGCAGCCAGACTGAAGGACCAACACATTACATGAGCCCCCAAAACACAAAAAGACCGCTCCCGGAATTGGGAAACGGTCTGAAAAAACGAAGCGCCTTTTCAGCCATTTCCCTACGCTGGCATTGCCCAGATCAGGTGCATAAGGGTTTTTTCTCAGTCCGGCGCTCTCCGGACACCCCTAACGGCTATTTGCATAAATATTAGCTGAGGGCAGTTTGATTGTCAAACAGTGTTTGGAATGGGCACCTTCATTACTCCAGTAGAAAATAAAGTGTGATTCCGTTCAGGCGGGCCAACCGGTCGTTAATGGAGCTAGCGACCGATTTTTTTCATAATTCATAAATAGAAATGAGAGACCCATGGCTATGGGCTACTTCAGTCGGTTCACATGCCTATGTGGGGGCTCCCCAAAAAGCCGCTTGTACTCCCTATTGAACTGCGTCGGGCTTTCATACCCGACCGCCAGTGCTGCAATGGCGGTATCTTCGTTCTCCACCAGCATCAACCGCTGGGCTTCATATAAGCGCAACCGCTTCTGAAACTGCAAAGGGCTGAGGGTCGTTACCTCCCTGAAGTGCCGGTGGAAGGTGGAAGTCGCCATATTCACTTTCTTAGCTAATGCATCGACCTGCAGAGGCTCTTTGTAATTATCCCTCAACCATGTGATGGTCTTGGCAATCTGGTTGCTTTGAGTGCCAAGCGTGTTGACCATTCGCAAGCGTTCGCCCTGAGGGCCGATGAGCAGACGGTAATGAATCTCGCGGATAATCATCGGTGCGAGAACCGGTATCTGTTCCGGCTTTTCGAGAAGCTCAGCCAAGCGCAGGAATGCATCCAGCACGTCAGGATCAACATCCGCGACGGAAATTCCCTTGTAGGAACCATTTCCAAGTCTGGGGGAGGGCGGAATCTCCGCCGCCAGTTGGGTGATCAGGTATTTATCCAGGTTGAGCGACACCGCCAAAAACGGCTGCTCCGGTGATGCGGCAGTGATGTAGTTTACGCTCGGCACGTCCACCCCGGTAACGAGGCAGTGATTCTCCCCATAGCGGTACTCCTCAGAGCCTATTATGGAGCGTTTGAACCCCTGGACAATCACCCCGACAAGTGGCTTGTAAAAGCAGTTTTCGGGCTGATTTGCCTCATCTCGCCGGAAGATCGTAAAACCTTCAATAGCGGTTGGGTAGTCTCCCGTTTTAGGCATCCATCGCAGCAATTTCTCTTTCAGCAGATTGTTTGTTCTCGCCAGGCCTGCACGGTCGCTTTCTGTCATATTAGAGTAACCCATTGTTTTTATTAACATCCAAGCGGCATTTGATTCTCCACATCAGCCCTTTGATATCACAATTCCCTCTACTTGGATAGCCCTGTGATAGAATTAGGCAAGAATTGGGTAGAATCGTATCTTCTGTTCGGAGTCGGCCAGCGCTATATGTTGAGCTATGGAAGATCCGAAATCGAGGAGCACAAGAAATGACTCAGAAAGATGACCAAGTACGGTTCATTACGGGTGCAAACAAGGGCCTGGGCGCGGCAAGCGCAACGGCACGCAATCCGGAAAGTGCCCATTCTGCCGCAACGGGCGCTGGCAACACGAAGGTGTTGGTCGTCTACTACTCTCTTACTGGAAACACGAAAAGCATTGCGGAAATGATACGGGAGAAAACCGGGGGCGATGTGTTTGAAATTGAGACAGTAAAAAACTATCCAACTGACTACCCCGGAATTATCAAAGAGGCCAAAAGGGAGTTGGAGACAGGTGAATTGCCAGCATTGAAGAAAAGCCCACCCGATATGTCATCTTCTGATCTGATATTGGTTGGCAGCCCGGTATGGTGGTACACGGTATCAACCCCGGTGATGCGTTTTTTTACACAGGCGGACTTCGCGGGTAAGAAAGTTTCCGCCTTTTGTACCCACGAGGGAGGGGTCGGGAAATTTTTCCCGCATTTCAAGGAGCAGGCCAAAAACGCCGTTGTCCTTGAAGGTCTCGACTTATACAAGCCAGGGCAAGCCGAGGAAGGCGAGGTAGATAAAGCTCTCGATTCCTGGCTCAGCAAATTGCGAGAAAAATAGCGTTTTACGCTTTTGAAATGGCCTCTTATCGAAGAGAGAAAAAACAAGATAGTCCCTATCTTTAACTCAAAGACAGGAGTTCAATAAATGCAGAAGCGAAAACTTGGGAACAGCAATCTGGAAGTCTCGGCTGTCGGGCTCGGCTGCATGGGGATGAGCTTTGGCTACGGTCCGGCTGCAGACAAGCAAGAGATGATCTCACTGCTTCGGTCGGCCGTCGAACGCGGCGTCACATTCTTCGACACCGCCGAAGTCTACGGTCCGTTCACAAACGAAGAGCTCTTGGGCGAAGCCCTCTCCCCCTTCCGTGAGCAAGTGGTGATAGCCACCAAGTTCGGGTTCAAACTTGATCCGAACGGCGGGCCGCAATGGGTGGGCCTGGATAGTCGTCCAGAGCACATCAAGCAGGTCGCCGAGGGCTCGCTCAAGCGACTCAAGGTCGATGCCATCGGTCTGTTCTATCAGCACCGTGTTGACCCGGGCGTGCCGATCGAAGACGTGGCTGGGGCGGTGAGGGACCTGATTCAGGAAGGCAAGGTTAAGCACTTCGGCCTTTCTGAAGCAGGAGTGCAAACGATCCGTCGCGCACACACAGTCCAGCCGGTCACTGCGGTTCAGAGCGAATACTCGCTGTGGTGGAGACGCCCTGAAGCAGAAGTCTTACCGACGCTTGAGGAACTCGGGATAGGCTTTGTTCCCTACAGCCCTCTGGGTAAGGGCTTCCTGACGGGAAAGATCGACGAAAACACGACTTTCGACAGTTCCGACTTCCGCAACATCGTTCCTCGATTTACGCTGGAGGCTCGGAAGGCGAATCTGGCCTTGGTTGATCTGCTTCGCAAAATCGCAGAACGGAAGAAGGTGACACCTGCTCAGATAGCACTCGCTTGGCTGCTTGCCCAGAAACCGTGGATTGTTCCAATCCCAGGCACCCGGAAACTGGAGCGCCTGGACGAGAACATCGGAGCAGTTGCAGTAGAACTCACGTCCAACGATCTCCATGAGATCGATGCCTCCTCCTCAAAGATCACGGTGCAAGGGGCTCGGTACCCCGAAAACCTGGAGCAAATGACCGGTCGCTGAGCGAAAAAATATGCTCTCTGGTTGCATTCCGGTCGTCGCAGCACACTACAAACGCGAGACAAACGACTGCTAGCATTAAATAAGGAATTCAGAAAATGGAAATCAAAAGAAGCGGCTCACAGCCCTCCGGCAAAGGACCGGCCGAGTATTTTACCGGCACGGTGCGCATTGACCCCCTGTTCCAGGCAAAAGATCCGGCACGCGCGCTTGGCGCAAGTGTCACGTTCGAGCCCGGCGCTCGGACAGCATGGCACACCCACCCGCTCGGTCAGATACTGATCGTGACGGCTGGCTGCGGCCTCGTGCAGCGCTGGGGAGGTCCGATAGAGGAAATTCGGCCGGGTGACGTGATCTGGTTCCCGCCGGGTGAGAAACATTGGCACGGCGCCACGGCAACTACGGCAATGACGCACATCGCCATTCAGGAACAACTCGACGGAAAAGTTGTCGAGTGGATGGAAAATGTCAGCGACGAGCAATACCGCAGGTGATCTTACGCCTTTTACGGAGGCAGCACGGTAAGTATTTGGCACAGTTCGGCGGAAAAAAACCGATATAGTGGACGCACAAAACCCGAAAGAATCGAATGAAGGAGTCCAAAGATGAAAGCAACCATTTTTCACGCACCTGGGGATGTGCGCGTTGAGGAAGTACCCGACCCGGCAATTAAGGAACCGACCGACGCTATTGTTCGTGTGACCCACGCCTGCATCTGCGGATCGGACCTGTGGTTTTACAGGGGGTTTACGCCCTATGAGCCGGGCTGGCGAACGGGACATGAGTGGATGGGAATTGTCGAGGAGGTCGGTCCCGGGGTCCGCACCATCAGGAAGGGAGACCGGGTAATTGCCCCTTTCGCTTTTTCCGACGGAGACTGTGAATTCTGCCGGAAAGGCCTGCAGACCTCATGTATTCACGTAGGTTTCTGGGGAACGAAAAACGACGGGGGGCAGGGTGAAATGGTTCGCGCCCCTTATGCCGACTCCAATTTGGTGGTTTTGCCCCAACGCATCGAAAATGATGCCGCGATGCTGAAGGCCGTATTGCCCCTCACCGACGTAATGGGGACTGGGCACCATGCGGCCGTCTGCGCGGGTGTCCGCAAAGGCGCGACGATTGCCGTTGTTGGAGACGGCGCGGTGGGATTGTGTGGCGTCCTTGCGGCGCGCAGGCTCGGCGCTGAGCGTATCATCGTCCTGGGACATCGGGGCGGACGCATGGAACTGGCCCAAAGATTCGGCGCAACCGACCTCGTCATGAGCAGCGGTGATGAAGCAATCGGCCGGGTGCTGGAAATGACCAAAGGTGGGGCCGAAGCCGTGCTCGAATGCGTGGGAACGAGCGATTCCCTGAACACCGCGATCGGTATCTGCCGCCCCGGTTGCAGGGTGGGCTTCGTTGGGGTGCCCCATCACAGCGCGGCGATGGACTTCAAAAGAATGTTCTTCCAGAACATCGCCCTGCAAGGCGGCGTGGCGCCGGTGCGCGCCTATATCCCCGAGCTTCTCGCCGATGTGCTGGCCGGTCGGCTCGATCCTTCCCCTGTCCTGGACCTCACCGTCGACCTCGCCGGCGTGCCCGAAGGCTACCGGGCGATGGATACGCGTAAGGCCATCAAGGTGATGGTCACGGTATGACCCTGAAGTTCTGGGCGTTTGACCTCCCGGCGCTCGGCGCCGGTCGCAAATCAAGTGGTTGATATCATGAACAAAAAACTGACAGTAATTTTGGCAGCCATTTTTATCTCAGTTTTTAGCATAGCAGCCATTTCGGAGGCGCAGACCATGAAAAACGAAGGCTTGAACGCCAAACAGGAAAAAATCGTCACCATCGCGGCCTTCACTGCGAACGGAGATTTGGACAAGCTGAAAGCAGCCCTGGACGAAGGACTGGATGCCGGTTTGACTGTCAATGAAATCAAGGAGGTCCTCGTGCAGATGTATGCCTATGCAGGATTTCCGCGTAGCCTGAACGGCCTCGGCAGCTTTTTGAGCGTCATGGAAGAACGGCAGAAAAAAGGCATCAAGGACGAGCTTGGCAGGGAAGCAAGCCCCCTGCCTGCTAACAAAAGCAGGCTCGAACTTGGAACGGAAATTCAGACAAGGCTAATAGGTTCACCGGCCAGCGGGGCGATTTATACATTCGCTCCCGCAATTGATGCCTTCTTGAAAGACCACCTGTTCGGGGACATCTTCGGGCGCGACAACCTGGATTTCCAGAGTAGGGAGATCGCGACCATATCCGCCCTGGCCAGTATGGAGGGGGTCAACCCCCAGTTGCAGGCCCACTTTAACATCGGGTTCAATACCGGCCTGACCGAGGCTCAGATGAAGAGCCTGATATCCGTGCTCGCTGCCAAAGTCGGCAAGAAAGAAGCCGATAATGCCTATGAAATATTAGGTAAGGTTCTAAGCACCAGGGCAAAATAAGGCCCTGTGCTGAATTCCGGGCCTTTGTAAACGACACGGGCTACCAAACCGATGCAGAAAGAAGTAGCGGCGGATTGATATTTGCCGAGGGGCGGCAATGGCAGAGAATAGGTTTTATGAAAGGATTGGAAAACGGATAAATATTCAATATTGCAGGATAAATTGGCGCTTTTCACCCTTGAAATTGTTTTCAGATCAGGTCTTAAGGGTTTTTTCTCAGTCCGGCACTACCCGGACACCCCTAACGGCTGTCAGTACAAAAAATCGTAACGCTAATCCGCGATGTTGTCAAACTACATCTTGAAAGAACATCTCGAAATGAATCTTGCCTTGTGACTCATTTCGATTCGTGTTTCTTAAGGGCCGCCTCGTATTCGCAACGCAGGGCCGCCTTTTCACAAAGCTCTTCATACCTTCGAGCAATGAACTTTGCCGCGAAGCACGGTTTCTTCAGGTATTCGAGACTCGTCTGGATAAAATCATTCTTGATTTCGTCCAACTTATTTTCGACCTCTTCCCGGCTGATGAAGTTCCGTACTTTAACGGCCCGAAACCCAACCGGACCGGGGCCGGCTAGAGAGATAAACCGGCTGAGGGCCTGGGAAGGTTCAGGGTAGTTGCTGAAATGGTCCTCGATCGGCTGCATGGGCACCCAGATCACCAATCGGACCTGGCAGCGCCCTGCGACCGGCGGACTGGACCCGTCAATGAAATAGACGGTCAGTCCGTTTTCGATATCCAGACTGCCGATAGTTCGCTCTTGAGACTCCATAGATTGCGGCTCCAGATATTTTTGATGTCCCTCATGCATCGTTTGTGTAGACCGGAAGCAAGGGGAGAAAGCCTTACCATGACCGGCCGGTCCGCCCGGCATGCACAAACCGGCGCCCGCACTCGGGCGATTGTCGGCCATAAAGCGTAACGAGAATGATATTGAAATCTCGACGCCTGCCCTACGTGTAATAAAACCTGAACCATTAAGCAAGATCCAAGAATGAAACGGCTGATATCGGATAAGAGCGAGGTTGACTCCGGGCCCCTAAAAAGCTATTAATTCCGAGTCAAAAATCTAATCGGACGATAGATCAGGGGAAAACGGGGTCGCCGGCAAAATGAACAACAAATATATCGAGGTCAGATGGCACGGCCGCGGTGGTCAGGGCGCGGTCACGGCCGCCGAGATCCTGGCTGAAGCCGCATATATTGACGGATACAAGGGAGTGACAGCCGCTCCGTTCTTCGGGGCCGAAAGAAGAGGCGCCCCTGTAATCGCCACAAACAGGTTTGCACGCGAGCCGGTGAGGACCTTCTCTTTGGTTAAGAAGCCCGCCGTGGTGGTAGTGCTGGACGAGACAATACTGCGCGTGGTGAACGTCCTGGCCGGGCTCGAGCCGGACGGCATCGTTCTCGTAAACAGCACGAAATCGCCCGAACAGATCGCTTTGGCGTCATCGGCGCGGATTGCGGTTACTGACGCAACTCAGTGGGCCACAAAAGCGGGCCTTATCATCTCCGGGGCGGTCATGTTCAATACGGCCATTCTGGGCGGCTTTTCGAAAGCGACCGGACTTGTAAGCATGGAGAGCATCGAAAAGGCCCTGAGAAGCCATTTCAAGGCAGATGCCGGCGAAAAGAACATTTTAGGCGCAAGGTTGGCCTACGAAGGGACCATGACGTCATGGGCCCAGGGCAAGGCCTGCGCATGATTTTCGACCTCCGGCCGGCCCGGGGAGAGTTTCACCCGAGCGGGAACACGGTCTGAAAATCCCGGCGATCTCCACCGGGCGCCGTCGAATAGAATTCGGAAAGGTTACCATGGGATACAACAAAGCTCATAAAGACCCCTTTACAGTTGCGAGATCCAAACTTTGCGAGGCTGAAGCCGGAAAGACCGGCGATTGGAGATCGTCGCGGCCCGAGATAGATTGTGCTAAATGCATTCCGTCAAAAACAGGGCGGCAGTCCTGCTTTCTTTGCTGGATGTATTGCCCCGAGGGGATCGTCAAGAAGTCCATTCCGGTGGAAATCGATTATGATTACTGCAAGGGATGCGGCATATGCGCTGAAGAGTGCCCGGCCAAAGCCATCCGGATGGTTGAGGAGCACAAGACCGATTAGCCGCTGCGCCTTTTGTGAAAAAGCAGGCGGTCCATCCTCTGCACCCCTCCGGCCGCCCATCCCGGGCGGCCATGGAAGATACTAGTCGCCCGCACAAAGCGGTTTCACCTTTAAAGAGTTAACCAGAAGCATAATCGCTGCAAGCCCCATATAGACAAACGACAGGGCCACATGCGCCTGATCGCCATCGGGTGTCCATGCCGTAACGGGCAGAAACCCCACAAGGGGTGGGCCCAGGAACTGGATCGCGAACAGGCCGAAGAGAACGAGAGCACCCCGCATGGTAAGCTTCATTTGCTGATCTCGGCGGTTAATGTTTTTGCATCCCGCCGGAAGCCCCCGGAAACGAAAAGACCTCCGGCATGAACCTGCTCATGCCAAAGGTCTCGCTTATCGGTCTAATCTCGACGGCAAAGCCAGGCGGTCAGCCAGGATGTTGACTTTGCCCTGTGAAGCTACTCCCCTTTGATAAGAACATATTAGATCGATCAGAAGAAAGATGTCAACGGATAAGGCTCCAGCTCTTTTCGCCTTCGGGCGGAAAACACGCTCCACAAACGCCTCCGGACAACGCTTTAGAGGGTCTTGAGGGACATCGTTCCCGTATAAAGCTGTCCGTTCCCGTGGCAGATGTAAACGTATTGGTTCTTCGCATCAGGCATCGAAGCACGGCGTACCGATGATGAAAGGCCCGGCATACAGGCCGGACTTTATCTGCCCACCCTGCCCGGATGAACCTAATATTCCACCTGCTTTTTATCATCAAAGATCGAAGGCTGCCGCGGCTTCTGAGATTGCCATTGATAGCGAACAGGCTTGCTGAGTTTCTTGGCTTGACCATCTTCAAGGGCGCGTTTAAGCCAGTCGTTCAACTGTGTTTTGCAAACATCCAGGTAAAGCAGCATCTCATCAACGGTGAGGGGAGCCTTTGTCGTCACTTCGCGGAACCGACGCAAGAAAAGGTCATAAAAACCACCACATTCGGGAACAATTGCGGCGGCCGGAGACTGCGTATAAGAATCCGGCTGCTTGCCCGAGGCGTCAGTCGAGGGTGGTTCACTCACCATCGGCGGGTGCTCTTTATCTTCCGGCAAGGATATCTGAGCAGATGCAACTGATTGGGCTTTTTGCTCATCATATACCATCTGCTTTTTGTAAACCTGTTCAGAAGCTTTTACCAATACGGCGAGGTCAAAGCACTCTCCAGGTAGCCAACTCCCACCTTTCCGAACGAGTTCGGCATTGCCGGATGAAGATTCCGAAGACGACTTGACCCAGAGTGGAACCCATTTATGCCGTAGATTCTCGACCGCCCCGTTCCATGTACCTCCCTTGTTTTTGGTGGAACAAACCACGACGGCCGCATCGGCAAGGCAGTAGATATACTTGTTACGTGACATGGCATTGCCGACATCGAAACCGGCTTCGGGGTTAAACGGTGAGATCAACACCAGATGATTGGCCATGAGGGCCTTGCGATACTTGACCGAGGTTACGGCACGGAGCAAGCTGTCGGCCAGTACGCCAATTGCTGTCCCTTCATGCGCCAGCGCCCCCTGCATTGCAGCCTCGTCAATACCGCGTGCTCCACCCGACACGATCGAATAACCCTGTGCCGCGGCATCCTTACCAAGGGATGATGCAAACTGCAAATCAGCATCTGTCGCGTTGCGGGAGCCGACGACCGCAATCGCCCCTTTGTTGAGCAGATTGCGGTTGCCGCAGCCGAACATTACCGGCGGAGAATCAGTCTTGAGGTGTTGCTTCAGAAGACCAGGATAGTCTGCGTCAGAACGGGTCAAGACCCACAGACCGGCACGCAGCCACTTTTCCAGAGCAAGTGCCATAGCGCTGCCGCGAGCCAGCAAATAGCGGACACGGTCCAGTGTTATTGTCTTATCGCTCCAGCCGGACAGGAGCGAACCGGGATCATTCCTCAACAAGGCTCCAGGTGTATCGTGCTCCTTCAACCACAACGCGAATCGTCCCCACTCGGTTGGCGACAGGGGACGAGGTTCGCCCTTGACCGGTTTTGAAAAATAGGCCGTCAGCAACAGCACTGCCTGTGTTTGCTCACTAATATTCATATCAATCCCCGGTACCCGTGCTTGCCAACGCCACCGGCCAGACAGGCCCACTGCCCGCCCGGCGTAATAGTGCCGCTACGACGGTCATCGTCCATGCCGAATCCACCATGTCGTCCACAAGTAACACCGGCCCACCTGGAATGCTGTCAGCAATGGCGAAGACACCGTCCAGATTGCGGCACTGGTGATAGCGGTTCTGTTGTAGCTTCTGTGGTGGGTTGTCGCGCTCCTTGCTGACCGCCTCGACAAACGGCAGGTTGAGCTTTGCAGCCAGGCTTCGGGCAAAATCGGGCACCAGTTCCGGATGGTTCCGTGATGGAACGCAGGTTACCCATGCAGGCGCCGGTGCCGGACTCCACCGCTCTTCGATCATCTCCGCCACGGCTGCGGCCAGCTCGTCGCGAAAATGGTTGTTGCGCTTGTCCTCAGCGACAATATGCCCCCAGCCGGCGTCACCCCAACGGGAAAGAATCCGTCCGGTCTCGGCACGCAGATTTTCCGGCAGGTTGCCGCGAAATCCATACTGCTCAAACGCGCCGCTTGCCGCCTGCTTTTTGCATTCCAGCGGAAACTCGGCGTGTTTCAGGTACAATGCCGCCGCAACGGCCAAGTCGTGCGAAAACTCCTCCGATATGACCGGTCGCCCGAGACAGCGTGCGCATCTGCCGCAGGGTTGCGCCTGCTCGTCATCCAAGGCACGTGCAAGGAACATCATCAGGCACTCCCGGCTGTTTATATACTCCTGGACTTCCTTCCACTCGCCGGCTCGCTGTTGTGTCAGACGCTGGATATGCTGATGATCGAGCTGATAGATAACGGGAGTGCGCCGCCAACGCGAACCGTCCCTGACAACAGGTGAGGGGTTCTCTACCGACAGAAACTTGAGGACTTTATCTATCTGACCCTTTCGAAGATTCACTTTAACTTCCAGCTGGCGTTCCGACAGACCATCACTCTCGGCAAGCGCCTCCAAAATGCCGTTCACATGGCATTCATCGGGAAAGGCACTGACACGGAAGTAATTCTGAATTTCCTCGTCCTCCCGGCCGGCAAGCAGTACACCCACAGCATAGTCGATAGCTCGACCGGCCCTGCCGACCTGCTGATAATAGGCGACGATGGAACCTGGCGCCTGGTAATGGACGACAAAGCCCAAATCCGGCTTGTCATAACCCATCCCCAGCGCCGTAGTGGCTACCAGCACCTTGATCTCGTTGTTGAGCAGCGCGGATTCAAGATGCTGCCGGTATGAGTCGGAACTCTCGTATCCATAAGCTTGCACACCGCTGTAATAGGCACGGGCAGTTATGCCATTTTGGATTAGCCACTCCGCTACTTGATCGGCATCACGCTTGGTCAGTGCGTACACAATACCGGTACCGGGAAGTTGCGGCAAATGTTCAGCCAGCCACGCCAACCGTCCTGATTGATCGGGAAGTTGCAAAGACTGCAGGGCAAGGGTATCACGAAGGAGAGGGCCGCGCTGTACCTCGATATCTCCCAGTTGTGTAGTGACGTCGTCCAGTACCCGGTTGTTGGCCGTAGCGGTAGTACCCAATATCGCCATGTTCGGTGGCATATGCTGCAACACAGACACGAGACGGCGGTAATCGGGCCGGAAATCGTGACCCCAGTCGGAAATGCAGTGCGCTTCGTCAATGACCAGAAGACCGATTCGGCCGGCTACGGGGAGCAGGATTGTTCTGACAAATTCATCATTGGCGAGTCGCTCGGGGGAGATCAGCATGGCGTCGGCTTCATTGGCCAGAATGGCTTGCGTCAGAGTCGGCCAGTTGTCCCGATTGGTTGAGTTGATTGAGAGTGCCCTGATATTCAGCCGGTCGGCCGTCTCGATCTGGTTGCGCATCAACGCCAGAAGAGGTGAAACAATGAGCGTGGGACCAAGTCCCCTGTCGCGCAGGATGCGGGTGGCAATGAAGTAGACCGAGCTTTTCCCCCAGCCGGTTCGCTGCACCACCAATAGCTTCCTGCGCTGGTTTACCAGGGCATCTATGGCTTCCCACTGGCCGTCGCGGAACTTAGCCTTAGGGTCCGACAGGGCACGTCGCAGTAATTCAAGGGCATAATTTCGGTCACCAGGAGCAGGCATCTTTTTCTATGATTCCTGTTGTTACTCATGCGCCTTATACTGCTGTCTTTCCATTCTTGAGCCGTGGCAGCAGATCATGGGCAGCGGGGAGTCTATAGTAAGGACCGAACCGGGCACTGGGAGGAAGGAGTCAGCCTTTATTAAGGGTCAAGACGCCTGCATTGCAGGTCGGGTCCGGTCGCCTGCACCAAGCAAGAGGGCTCTAACCGATATGTCCTCATCTAGATCGTCCCAGTGGATTCCACTGCCCCCACCGCTGATGATAAAACCCTCTCGCTGTACTCTGGTTGCCCTTAGAAGTCGGGGGAAATAAGCCAGAGGGACCCCGAGTTGACGTCCATCCGTAAGCTCCACCCACATGTTATCCGCATCAAATGATATTTTCCTGGCATGTGGTTCAAAAGCTAAAGTGTTCATTCCAAAACCTCTCGATTAATTCCTTGTTCTTTTCAGCCTCCCGCATAAGTTCACGGAGTTCGGGGGCATTCATCCCATAGGATTCCGCAAGGCTGATTTGCGGTAACAGCCAAAACTTTACTATGACTTCACCTCGTCGGAATATGCAATGCCTCAGGTGGATCGCCCCCATTTGAGAAAAAGAAAAAGCGATATCCCTTGTACCTGAAAACCACCGGCATATTCAGAATACCTTCCTTTCATGATAAGGAAAAGCCGCTGAAAATTCAAAGATCGAGGTTCATTGGGAATACATTGCTCGATCCCCAAGAGGATTTATAGGGCATGGAATAATC
>JBEKMB010000026.1:0-54264 GCA_050008735.1 Syntrophobacteraceae bacterium | reverse complement strand
CTATTTCCGCTTCTGGTTGCCGCTTCTATTGCCGTTTTGCAGGCCGAAACTATTCATGCTATCCTGCTTTCGGATTGAGTCAGCAGTGAACAGTGAGCAGTAAAAATCCGCTGAGCCGTGGGCGGTGTCTGTGTCCGAACCACTAAGCGCTGGTGAGTGGACGAATGGGAATTGCCGCCATCCGCAACAGTGAATCCTGTATTTGGCCTGTATTTGCAGGAAAGCGAATTGAGGGCTTCTGTTCACTCTTCACTGTATTTGGCCTGTATTTACAATAGTTGCATTGGCAACTTCCGCCTCTTTGAAAACCGAATATTGGTTATCACACTCCCTTAGTCTTTGAGAAGCTGGCAGGATTGGGGCGAGGACATGGTTTGGTTTTTGCCCCTCCATCTTCTCGCATGACAGACTTATGTACAACACTGTGAACAAAAAATGGCATGTTGTGCGGCCCATCCTCAACGATGCACCTCGCGCAGCGAGGAAGGCGCCCGCCTCTCAGGGTCTGCCAATCGCGCGTTGGGCTTGCAGCGGGAACCGAAGGAGCCGAAGCACAAGAAAGCCCCTGCTCCCTGCCGCTGTTCTTCTGCTTCTCTTTCTTCGCGGCTTCGCGTCTTTGCGTGAAAAATTTTGGAGGTACTCGTTTGCCGGATGAACCTCTTATATAAGAAGGAAAACCCCGACATCGAAGTGCCGGGGCTTTTGGTTGCCTTTAAAGGTTAGAGTTTTCAGCTTTACTATTATTTGCTCACTTTATTGCTGGCCCTCCCAGTTGCCTTGAAGGCCGTAGGCTTGAAAGTTTGCTTTTATCTTTTTTTCTCCAGTCGTGCACTCGTTAAGAGCGGCCGAACATTCTTGAGTCATTCCGTGCTTCTCAACGGCGGCCATGGTCGCTTTCTCCGCATCCATCATCATATTTGCACCACGTGTTACCATCGCCTTGCCTTCCGCCATTGTGCTGCCGGTCATCATGGTTTCGCCTTTAGCTATCAGGTTATAGCCTTCCGTCATCATCTTCTCGGCCGCCGTTAAGTCTGCGTCTTTTATTCCTTTCTTCGTCATTATATCCACTACCTTTTTGTTCCCATCCATCATCTGCTTTGCACCTTCCACTATCGCCGCCTTATCATGGGCATTTTCTCCTTGTGCAGCATACAAGTATCCACCTGCGGCAAAAATGCCGATTGACAGAAAAACGATTATAGAAATTGCGAAATACCTGCTTCGACTTTTCATTGTAATATCTCCTTTATCATGTTGATAGGAAGTAAAAACATTATGATGGATCTCTGACTTTTGTTATCAAACAGCACTATGGAACAGTAATGTGCTGAAATCACCCCCTCCTCTTAGGCGCAGTTGCCTGTAGCAACCAGAAAAACCTGCTTTTTTATGCTAAGATGCCTTTCCACCACCGCGTTAAAGTGGAGAAGATCGCAGGAAAACGCTATTTCTTCTCTACCGGATATTGGCTCATAACCCATTCATTCCAGCCACCTTTGAGTACTTCGACTTTATCGATGCCTGCGCTTATAAGCTGTTGCGCCACACGGGCGCTAGTGGCCTCGTTGGGTCAGGCGCAGTATAAAACGATCGTCTTGTCCTTCGGGTATTTGCCCACCCATTCTTTGGCTTCGTCAGGTAACTGCCGCTGTGCACCCTGTATTTTCCACTGGCTGGAAGTCCAATCATGCTCAGTTCGCACGTCCACTACGATTACATCCGGTTTCGTGAGCTCTTCTCTTAGTTGATCCTTACTGATAACGGTAATTCCTTCGGCGCCGCCGGCCAAAGATGCGGCAAAAATCGCGATAAGGCATGCCAGAAGCGATGATCTAAAGTTCGAGCGTCTCATTCCAATCTCCTTCTGAAAAAGGCTTCGAAAGCGCCTGATCCGGGCGGGCAAAAATACGAAATCTCGGGGTATGGAAGGGGGCTATGCTGTCCAACGCGCTCGGTATCGCACTGAACAGTCCATGTCCCCTTAGGATTGCGAGGAGTTACCCATGCTGAATCTATATCGCCACTGCTGACCCTTTCCCAACTCTGATTGATCATTAATCCAGCCTCTATCGTGTTCGAACTAGTACTTTTTGCTCATAGCGTTCGCAGAAAAGGTTCTTCAGTTTTAATTTCAATCTCTATCAATCTGAAACGTGCATCGTTGAATATATGAGGGTATAAGGCACTGAATTCTTTGATACTTCTTCTGAAGGTAATGATTGTTGATCGGTTTTGTCAAGAGGGACACACACCTTCTTCCGGTCAAAACGGTCATCAAAAAGCAGTGATCTCTTCGTGCCGCCTTCGTGCTCTTCGTGATAAAGGCGGACTGGATCAAACGCGAAGGGCGCGAAGAAAGAAGGGCCTTTTTTCACCACGAAGAACACGAAGAATACACGAAGAAAGACTTCAGGACTTGAAAAGGGCCTCTCACAGTCCAGGATATCATCTTCTTTTATTTAGATATTTTTCCTGTAAATCCTGTGAATCCTGTCAAAGTTCTTCAGCGCCTTATGACAAGCGATGGATTCCTGCCTTCTTGCTTCGATCCTGTAAATCCTTGTCAAGGTTTCCCTGCGGTGAACGTTTATGGGCTGCTGGATCGGCCATTGCATTTCCCCTGTATTTGCAATAGAAGCTCCTTAGCAATTCTCTGCGCTTTCTGTGTCTCTGTGGTGAACGCTTGCGAGGGAAGGCATGGTCATGCGTGGGAGTCGAGCCGGCAGGTAAAGGAGGTACGCCATGAGCGGAGCAGGAGAAGTGCGCTGCCCCGGGTGCGGAGAGGTCGTACGGTTGTACCGCAATCCGCTCCTGACCGTGGATATCGTTATTGAGGCGCCCGGAAAGGGAATAATCCTGATCGAGCGAAAAAATCCTCCTTTCGGCTGGGCCATTCCCGGCGGGTTCGTTGACTACGGCGAGACGCTGGAGGCTGCGGCGCTAAGGGAGGCGAAGGAGGAAACGGGAATGGATCTCGTGGGTTTGAAGCAGTTTCATGCATATTCGGACCCGAAAAGAGATCCGCGGGGGCATACGGTGAGCGTTGTTTTCACGGCGGTCGGCAAAGGGGTGCCCAAAGCGGCCGATGATGCGAAAAACCTGCGGATATTTCGGCTCGAAGAGCTGCCGGAAAATCTTGCGTTCGATCACGCTTTGATCCTCTCAGACTATTCTGAATCACTTGAGGGCCGGGTATAATTTGTTGAGTGTCATTGAATGGGCAACGGAGGAGGCTTCCGCTGCCGGGTGTCAATATCGAATGATTCGATGCAGCCGGTTTGACTTTGCCTTAAAGCCGGCCGCGGTTTTGTAATTTGAGGGTTGCTTATGATTCGTAAGGCCAGGATAGCCGATGTAGTCGAGATTCAAAAAATGCTCCGGGATTTCGCGGATACCGGAAGCCTTTTGGCCCGTTCCCTGAGCGAGCTTTACACGACCCTGCGCGACATAGTTGTCTACGAAGGCGAAGATGGGCGGATCGCCGGGTGTTGCGGTCTGCACATCCTCTGGGAAGATCTCGCCGAGATTCGCTCCCTGGCCGTTCTCGAGCCCTATCAGCGACAGGGCATAGGACGCAGGCTGGTGGAAACATGCGTGTCGGAAGCCGATGGACTGGGGATCAGCAGAGTTTTTACCCTGACCTATGAAGTGGACTTTTTTAAACGCCTGGGCTTCCGCGCGGTTGATAAGAACATGTTTCCCCAAAAGGTGTGGTGGGATTGCCACAACTGCTCGAAGTTCCCCAACTGCGACGAATCCGCTTTGGTATTGGACCTTTCTGCATAGCGCATTCCATTCAGATATCCGCAACCGGCGGGGAATCATTGCCTGTGCTCTTTTCCCGCCGTGGGCGGCGTGAATCCATGGGCGGGATTGCAAATCCCGGTCTCATGCAGTATATAGTTGTATGTGGACGCGCTGGCGGCCTTTGACGTAAGGCGCCGGTTTAAAAGCTAATATCGGCTGTACTATTCGGGTTGAATTTATTTTGAGGCACGTGCGGCGTGCCTTTCCTGTTATTTGTTTTAAGATTATCTCATCCGGTTCGAAAGGATTGTTAAATGATAGGCGGTGTTCTCAAGAAAATATTCGGCAGCCAGAATGAGCGCGACCTGAAAAAGCTTGCTCCCATTGTGGATGAAATCAACGGCTTTGAGCCCCGGATTCGAAAACTGAGCGACGCCGAACTTCGAGATAAGACGACCGAGTTCAAGCAGCGGCTGGAAAACGGGGAAGAACTCGATGAGGTTCTTCCTGAGGCCTTCGCGGTGTCGCGGGAGGCATCTATTCGTAGTCTGGGGATGCGGCCCTTCGACGTCCAGTTGATAGGCGGCCTCGTTCTTCACCAGGGCAAAATTGCCGAAATGAAGACCGGCGAAGGTAAGACCCTGGTGGCTACCATGCCGATTTATTTGAATGCGCTGTCCGGCAAGGGCGTCCATCTGGTTACGGTAAACGATTATCTCGCCAAACGCGACAGCGAGTGGATGGGGCAGATATACAAATTCCTGGGGCTGACGGTAGACTGTATCGTCCATGGGCTGGACGACGCCGAGAGGCAGGTGGCCTACAATGCGGACGTAACCTACGGGACAAACAACGAGTTCGGGTTCGATTACCTGCGGGACAACATGAAGTTCCGCCGGGAGGAGCTTGTCCAGCGCGATCTGCATTACGCCATCGTGGACGAAGTGGACAGCATCCTGATAGACGAAGCGAGGACGCCCCTCATCATATCGGGTCCGGCGGAAAAATCGACCGAGCTCTACTACAAGATAAACCGCATTATTCCGCAGATTCGGGAAGAGGCGCATTACACCAAGGAAGAAAAGACCCGCACCGTTGCCCTGAACGAAGAAGGCGTGGCAAGGGTCGAACGGCTGCTCGGGCTCGACAATCTCTACGATCCGCGCAATATGACAGTCAACCATCACGTACAGCAGGCGCTTCGCGCTCATGTTCTATTCAAACGCGACGTGGACTACATCGTTAAAGACGGCCAGGTAATCATTGTCGACGAGTTCACCGGCCGGCTCATGCCGGGCAGGCGCTACAGCGAGGGACTCCACCAGGCCCTGGAAGCCAAGGAGGCCGTGAAGGTCGAAAACGAAAACCAGACTCTTGCCACCATCACCTTTCAGAACTATTTCCGGATGTACAAAAAACTTGCGGGCATGACCGGGACCGCGGACACCGAGGCGGCCGAATTCGCCAAGATTTACAAGTTGGAGGTCGTGGTCATTCCGCCCCACAAAAATATGATCCGCGCGGACTATCCTGATAGCATCTACCGCACCGAAGCGGAGAAATTCAGGGCAGTTGCCAATGAAATAAAGGACCTGCACGGCATAAAGAAACCGGTCCTGGTCGGAACGATCAGTATCACGAAATCCGAAAAATTGAGCGAAATGCTCAAGCGCTCCGGGGTCCCGCACCAGGTGCTCAATGCCAAATATCATGAACAGGAGGCCGAGATAGTTGCAAAGGCCGGACAGCCGGGGGCCGTTACGATCTCGACGAATATGGCGGGCCGCGGTACGGACATCGTGCTTGGGCCGGGTGTGGTCGAAGTGGGCGGACTGCACATCATCGGCACGGAGCGTCACGAGGCCCGGCGGATCGACAATCAGTTGCGCGGCCGTTCCGGGCGTCAGGGGGACCCTGGTTCGTCACGGTTTTACCTGTCGCTCGAAGACGACCTGATGCGGATTTTTGCCGCTGACAGGCTTTCCGGGCTTATGCAACGGATCGGCATGGCTGAAGACGAACCAATAGAGCACCGGCTTATCAGCAAGGCCATTGAAAACGCCCAGAGCCGGGTCGAGGCGCACAACTTCAGCATCCGCAAGCAGATTATAGAATACGACGACGTGATGAACCAGCAGCGCGAGATCATATACCGGCAGAGGCGTGAGGCGCTTCAGGGCGGAAATCTCAAGCCCGCTGTTTTCGATATGATCGATGACATTCTCGACTCCCTCATAGAGCAGAACACGGCGGATAAGACCTATGCCGAAGACTGGAACCTGGAGGTGCTCGACAAGGAAATGGTGCGGATCTTCGGCGTTCAGGCCGATCTCACGGTGGAGTCTCTCGAAGACATGGATCGGGAGGCCCTGAGAGAGGATCTGCTCGCGCGCGCGCAGCAACGCTACGAAGCCCGTGAACAGGAATTCGGCTCGCTGATCATGCGCGACCTGGAAAACTATATACTTTTACAGACTGTAGACACACTGTGGAAAGATCACCTGCTCAACATGGATTATCTCAAGGAAGGCATCGGCCTTCGCAGCTACGGCCAGCAGGACCCGCTGGTCGCCTACAAGCGCGAGGGCCATGAGATGTTCCAGCAGATGATCGACCGCGTCAAGGAAGAAACCCTCCAGAAGCTCTATTATATCCAGATTCAACGGGAGGAGCAGGTACAGGAAATGCGGGCGGAACAGGAAGATCAGCCCATGTTCTATGGCCCGGCTGAAGCGCCTGCGAAAAGACAGGCGGTTAGAAAAGAAGGAAAGGTTGGGAGAAATGACCCCTGTCCCTGCGGAAGCGGCAAAAAATACAAGAAATGTCACGGTAAGTAGAGGCCCCTTCGAAGTCCCCGGTTTTCTTGCAGGTGCGGTTGAATCCGGAATGCGCTACTCAGGCAGGCTCGACCTGGCCCTGATCTGTGCGGAAAACCCCGGGGGTTGCACCGCTTCGGGCGTTTTTACCAGGAACGTTTTTTGTGCCGCCCCGGTGGAATTGTGCCGGGAGCGCCTCGCAAAACACCGTGCGAAAGCCGTCCTTGCCAACGCGGGAATAGCCAACGCGTGCACCGGAGCGGAAGGCAAAATAAGGGCCGTTGAAATGGCCGGAATTGCATCCGAAGCCCTCGGCTGCCAGGCCGATTCGATGCTCGTTGCCTCGACCGGGGTGATCGGACAGCAGGTGGACGTCGCCTCGGTAGCCCGCTCCATGCCCAACCTTGTCAGTTCTTTAAGGCCCGATGGGTGGCATGATGCCGCGAGGGCGATAATGACGACGGATACCGTCGAGAAGATGGCCTGCGCGCGAATCGATTTGGGCGGAAGCATGATCACCATCGGCGCAATTGCCAAAGGCTCCGGGATGATCGCGCCGGATATGGCGACCCTCCTGGTGTTTGTGTGCACGGACGCCGCCGTGGGCCCGGAGGTCCTGGATCATTGGACCCGCGCCGGGGCGGACAGCTCCTTTAACTGTATCACCGTTGACGGCGATACCAGCACAAATGATTCGCTGATCGTGCTCGCCGGCGGAGCCGCCGGAAACCCGCCTCTAACGGATATCGGCTCCAGTGGAAGCCGTGCTTTTGGCGAGGCTCTGGCAGCGGTTCTCCGGGACCTGTCCAAACAGGTGGTGATGGACGCGGAGGGCGCCACCAAGCTGGTCGAAATCGAGATCACCGGCGCCGAGGACCGTGAAAGCGCCAGGCAGGTTGCGTTTACCGTGGCCAACTCTCCGCTGGTCAAAACCGCCTTTTTCGGCCAGGACGCAAACTGGGGAAGGATAATCGCGGCTGCCGGAAGGTCGGGCGTGCGGCTGATTCCCGAACGGGTGAATCTTTTCTTCGAAGATCTTTGCGTGTTTGCGGGCGGTGCTCCGATCCCGGGGGAAGAGATCGAACGGAAGGCGTCCGGGATTTTCAGGCAGAAAGAGATACGCGTCCGCCTGGACCTGGGGCTGGGAGACGCCTCGTTTACCGCTTTAACCTGCGATTTTTCCTTCGATTACGTGAAGATAAACGCTTCCTACAGAAGTTAGGGGCATTACCGGATGTTGGCGCCCGGCCGCGCGCTGGCTGAAACCCTGCGTGGGTGCTGGGGAAGCCTTTCCCCGCTCTTTTCTTATCTCTTCGAGGGCCTGTCGTACCTGCGGTTATCGCCGGGGTTGTTTTCATAGCATTGAGGACTGGCAACCGGGGTCCCCGCCGCCAGCAGCTCACTCACCGTTACGAACTCGAACCCGCTCTCCCTGAGCCTCGGGACAAACATCGGGAGCGATTGCGCTGTTCCGTGCCCCCTGGCGTTTGCGTGGAAAACTATAATGGAGCCCGGTTGGGCTTTTTTCAAAACGAGTTCGGTGATGGCCTTCGCGGACCGGCCCTTTGCCGGGTCCCCGGATACGATGTCCCATTGAATCGCGGGTAATCCAAGTTCCTGAAGCATCCCGAGGGCTTCTGAGTTGCATGTTCCGAAAGGAAAACGAAACACCTGGGGAACCCTTGGAATCTCTTCCAGGCCGTTTTGCCTAAAACAGGGTTTTTGAAGCATCTGTTCCCAAAGCAGTTCATATTGGGCCTGGGTCCAGAGTATCTGGTCCTGGATCGTGGTTTTGTCCATCAAACGAAAATTCTTGTGGTTCCAGCCGTGATTTCCCACTTCAAAAAGCGGGTCGGACATTAACTGCATCGTTTTTTCGGGATGAGAACGCATCCATTTACCGTTGGCAAAAAAAGTGGCCTTTATGTTGTTTGCCCTTAGATAGTTGACAACTTCAAAATCGTAGCCGCTGATTTGGCTTTCCACTTCGCAAAGATCGAATGTCAGTGCAAGGAGCCGTTTGTCCTCAGGCAGTTTGACGCTGCGAATGGAATTTGCCGTTTGAGGCGGCAACGGGGAATTTATCAGGGTCGGCCGGGTGCGCTTCGGAGGAACGTTTCTGGAGCCTCGGGGAGAGGCGACAATTATCTTATCGCTCATTTCGCCTTTGAGGTCCGCCTCGGACCAGCAGCTCCCCCGGTTATTTCCGGAATCCCCGGCCGCAATCGCAAGAGACAACAGGATTAACAGGCTTAAAAGGCATTGGATATATGGAAGTTTCATTGAAATCCTGTCAGAAATATTATTGATCGAACCGCCCTTTGCCCCTGAGGGCGGCTCGATCATATCCGGGTCACCCTGTCCGATTTTTCATAAGGGAAATGGAGGCCGTCAGGCACCCGACGCCGAGTATTAAAAGGGTTTTTGGAATTCCAAGCGCGGGCAGCAGGAAAAGTGACCCGGCCACGGCCCCGGCCGAGGCCCCGATAAGATCTGCCGCATAAAGGCCGGCGCCCCGGGTTTTTTCACCGGCCGTAACCGCCGCGCAAAACTGTGCGCCGCCAAACATCCCGGCTGCAAATGCAAGCGCTGAAAACAGGAACAACAGGGAGCCGTGCCCGAGATTATCGAGCAGAGCGCCCCGGAAGACGGAAAACAAAAGATAGAGGGCGCCCAGGTAAGCGGCAAGGCCAACCTGGACTATGAACAGGCGCCGAACCCCCTTTGGGAACGTGTGGTGAGAAGGCATAAAGCACGAGTGGACAGGCGGGCCCCGCTCTATCCGTGCCTGGCAAAGCGCGCTGCCCGCGGCCAGTCCCACCATGAAAAGCGAGATGATAAGGGCCATCTGCCTGTAAACGGCGCCCTCCAATATTTGATAGACAAGCAACAGTGTCACCTCGACAATTATGAGCACCGCCCCGCTGACCCCCGCGTTCAAAAAAATCGCCGAGCTGAGGCTGCATCTTTGCCTCAACACTAAAACGAACACTAAAAAAGCCCCTCCGAGGCCCGCGAGAGCGGGAAAAACGGGACCCCGCGAAACAAAACCCAGGAGGCGGTCAAACGCCGGATGGAGTTGAGCGCCCCACAAACCGAGTCCATATAAATAACAGACCGGTTCATAATCTCTGTTGATCTTCGCCGGAGGCCCTTCGCGGATGATCGACTCAATGTAGGCCAGGCGGAGCGGGTTGAAAAGGTCCAAAAAGTAAAAATCACGTACGTATCTGATGTCCAGGCGCCGCGCACGCATGCGCTCGATCAGCTCTTTCGGGTCTCGGGTAAGCCCCGTGCCGTCCCGTGACGCGATGAAACGGGCGTTTTCGCCGGGCAGAATAAGGACGTACCCGAAAACTTCCTTAAGAGTCGAGTGAAGCGATTTCAGCAGCGCCGCCTCCCTCGGTCCGACTATGTCCGGGGCCGAAGGGAGCCCGAAGGAAAACTGGCCGCCGGGATTCATCATGGATTTGACCCTGGAAAAAAACTCCACTGTGTAAAACCGGTTCATCTCCGCATTTACCGGCTCTCCCGCGCTAAGGAGGATTACGTCGTAGCCGCTTCCGGCGATGCCCATAAAACGCCTGGGGTCCATGTGCAGGATGCGAACGCGTGAATCTTTCAGGATCTTTTCACTAAAGGGGGAAAGAACCGCCTCCGTAAATGCCGCGGCCTCCGCGTCGGGCTGCACGCAGTCAACTTTCGTTACGTCCGGATGTTTCAGAATTTCACCCACCAGCTCCGGCGAATAATCCCCGAGCACCAGGACCTTTCCCGGACGCACGTGCTCGAGGAGCGGAACATGAGCCGCCGGCTCGGCACTCTGAGGGTCCGGGCTGGAAAAAAGCCATAATCCGTTGGAAAAAAGCGAGAATTGACCCAAATCGGATAGAAACACAAGGTTGTGGTAAGAAGTGTCCCTCGATTGGAAGAAGTTCTTTCCCCACTGCAGATGCCGGGTCAGGAGGTCCACCCTGTCCGAGTAGCCGAAAAAAACACATGATGCCGTAATAAATAACGCCAGAACAAAAGAGGAGAACACCTTCCCCGGATATTTCAACCCGGCGCCGACCGCGAAGGCGAAGGCAAGCAGGAAAAAAACCAGGACAAGGCTTCCGGCAAACGAAGGGTAAAGAGGAAGAAGGATGAAATAGAATATCAGCCCCCCGACGCCGCCCCCGAGAGATTCAGCCAGGTAGACGGGCGGCTGGGCCGCAACAGGGATTGCCTCCGGCTTCGCCGGCGGGGACTTGTGAGTCGCCCCGAGGTGATCTCGACGCTCCACGATGGACACCCCACCAAGGCGGGAAAGTTCCCATGCGAGTGCAAACAGGCCGCCGGACAAAAAACAGATGGGCGCCGTCGCACAGAACGCCACTACCAGCATCATGCCCGGGGAAAGAAGTTCTCCCGAAGGGATCGACCACAACGCCCTTGAAGCGCGTATCCAGACGATTGTCGCCGGCAAAGCGGCGCAGAAAACAGCGAACCCTGTAAGCAGGCCGTTAAACCCTGGCGGCCTTTTACTGTATATTCGCCCGGTAAGGCCGCTGCCCGCCGCCGTACACAAAAGCCAGCACGCAAGGATGAGCCCGGTTGAAAGCTCGTTGCCGTAAAAGATTACGAGCAGTTCACGAATCACCAGTATCTGCCCGATTGAAGCGGCAAAACCAACCATGAAGATTAGAACAGATATCCGGACCGCCATACGTGATCGATCTTTCTAAAAGAGCGGGGGGCACAGCCCCGCACTTAGAAATATCCTGAGCGCAACCTGGTATAAACGTTATCACATAAGCTTTTTGGGGGCACCGTTTTAGTTCCCCGAAAAGGACCTGTTTGATGCGTGTGCGCGAAATTTTGCAATTTCGGAAAGTTCGAAAGAGCGGGGGAATGTTTTTTCAGTTAAAGGTCCCCAGTGATCTCATCCCCCGGATCGGGTCCCCGCGGTGGCGATGGGGGTGTGCAGGGCGCATGTCGCCACACCTTGCAGGGCCCGGAGTTGGACTTGCAGAATTTTTGACACTCTGAGTTGAGGCATTTGCAGGCGAGAGCGTTATCGAAACGTTTTGGAAAGCCGACCTGGGAAGGCGAAAGATGCGCCGCAGATATCAAGGACCGGGTGGGCGCCATCTCCGTGACGATTTCAGTGGAAGTCAATTTCCAGTTTCTTCGTGCTCCTCGCCCAGCTTTTTTTCAAAACCGGTCATTACTAAAAAACCTGCCAGAAACAGGGCGCAGATTCCCTGGATAGGATGTATGGCGATCTGGTGAAACCCGGCGCCTCCAATGACAAGCCCTGAAACTATCTGAAATATACCGCGCATGTCACCCCTCCTTTGTCTGGAGGGGATGAGCAAATTCTATTCCAGGTATGGCTCCGAATCATCGCAGGGACGTGCCAGCCTCGCCATTTCACGCTAAGCTGTTGAAAATATGGATAGTATTTTCTCAAGTTTGCTTCAGCGGGTCAAACGTGACGGGTTCGGCCCTGTTATGGAGTCTCGACACTAAATTAAAACGATCTGTAATTTGATGATATTTCGTTAAATTGACGACTGGACGATGACAAAAATTGCGACTGGCCTGACAAATTGCGCATCGGAATTCAAAGGTGGAAATTGTATGGATTGTAACCGGTTTTCCGCACCGGCCGGTCACGCGCTGAATTTGTTGCATATATTTGAGATGATTACATTTAAGGAAACATTCACCCGAAAATCGTGTTGCCAAAGTTATTTGATCTGAACACAAAGGAGTTCGAGATGAAATATTTTCTTTTACGGGTGCTGATCGGTCTTTTTGTTATTGTTGGACCAGTTGTCGCCAAGGCGGCGCCAAGTCCCGGAGAAATTGACCGGGTTGAAGCCGCGACCAGGGTTTTCAACGGGGTGATGGGGCAGATTCCGGCCCCTGTTCTGGCCAACGCCAGGGGAATAGCGATAATACCGGGCGAACTCAAAGCCGGTTTCATCTTCGGCGGTGAACTCGGGCAGGGGGTCCTGATGACTCGATCCCCCAAGGGAAGCTGGTCCCCGCCGGCGTTTATCTCGGTTGCGGGCGGGAGCTTCGGTTTGCAGATCGGGGGCGAGGCCAGGGATATAGTACTGATTTTTAACACGGCAAGGAGCGTGGACCTTGTTGAGAACGGACGTCTGAAGCTGGGCGGCGACGCTTCAGTGACAGCGGGTCCTGTCGGAGGAGACTTTGCGGTCACGACCGATATCCCTGAGGTATATTCCTACGTACGGAGCTTCGGGGCCTTCATCGGAGCAACGGTGGAAGGTTCCGTACTGTCGTTTGATTTCAATGCGAACAGTGACTTTTACGGAGTGTCCGACCCTCTGAGAGCGCAGGCCAGGGTAATTCCCGAACCGGCCGGAAGGTTAGGTTGCTCGGTGGCCAGTGCTACCGGGGCCCCTTCAAAGGTTTGCGGCTGATAAAGTTTTGAGACTTGAAACCAAAGCCGCTATTCGGGCATATACTGCAAAGCTTCCATTGAGGGCTGAAGGTCTTTGACTATCGTTTCGAGCGTTGCCTGCAGGTCTTTTTCGGGGCAAATCTTCACGAGGCCGGTTTGCCTTACCTTTATTTCGACTTCCCCGGTTTTTTGAAGTTTCTGGCTGACTACTATCCTCACCGGGACCCCTAAAAGGTCGGCATCTTTGAGCTTCACGCCCGCCGATTCGTCCCGGTCGTCAAAGAGGACTTCATATTCGGCGCTCAGGTTGGAGTATATGCGTTCGGCTATTTCCAGGACCTCCGGCTTTTTGCCCAGTGGAGATATTATTACCTGATAGGGAGCCACTGTAAAAGGGAACCGTATTCCGGAATCATCATGCCATTGTTCGACAATGGAGGCCATGAGCCGTTCGACCCCAATGCCATAGCACCCCATCACCACGCGGTTCTGCGCTCCGGAGCTGTCCAGATAGGTTACGTCCATTGAGTCCGGGGCCGTATATTTAGTCCCGAGCTTGAATGTGTGCCCAAGTTCGATACCGCGCCGTATCTCAAGTTTAGCGGCCCCGCATGCGGCGCATCGATCGCCTTCCCGTACTTCGGCTATATCGGCGACATCGGTCCATTCGAAGTCCCGGCCGGGCAGCACGCTGGTGTAATGCATATCAGGTTCATTGGCGCCGGCAATATAGGCAACCCGGTCCGATATCGAAGTATCCAGCACGGTCCTTACCCCTTTTAGGCCGACCGGGGCCAGGAAACCGGGGTGAAGCCCCTTTTCAGACAGTACATTCTCGGGCGCATAGTCCAGATGGACTGCCTTGAGATGGTTGGCCAGCTTTGTGGCCGATACGTTGAAGTCTCCCCGAATGACCGCCAGCACAAGATTTTCGTCGGCAACATAGGCTACGGTCTTCAGGAAGTGTTGCTCCGGGGAGTTGAAGAACCGCATCAGATCGGCAATCGTTTTAACATCCGGAGTGTGGACCTTTTCCATGGGCGAAGGCCTGTCTGAGGGCAGGTCAAACTCCGGCTTGGTTCCAACCGCTTTTTCAGTATTCGCTCTGTAGCCGCAGCCGGGACATAGGACGAAGCGGTCCTCGCCACTGGGGGATTCGAGCATGAACTCATGTGAGCCCGTGCCGCCCATGATCCCGGAATCGGCCTCTATGGGGACCGAGTTGATCCCGCAGCGGGCGAATATCCTGAGATAGGCGTTAAATATCTTCGGATAGTAGGCATCCAGGTCGTCAAAATCACGGTGAAAGCTGTAAGCGTCTTTCATGAAAAATTCGCGGACCCTGAGCAGCCCCGCGCGCGGGCGGGCCTCATCGCGAATCTTCGTCTGGATCTGGTACAGCATCACCGGAAGGTCACGGTAGGAGCGTATGAACTGCTTCGCTATATCGGTTACAACTTCCTCGTGAGTCATCGCCAGGACAAACTCACGGTCCCTGCGGTCCTTGAACCGTATCAGTTCGTCGCCGATATTATAATAGCGGCCCGTTTTCTTCCAAAGCTCCACCGGATTGAGAATCGGCATGGTGAGCTCCAGACCCGCGATTGCGTTCAGTTCTTCACGGATGATCCGCCTGATTTTCGATGTTACACGGTTTCCGAGCGGCAGAAGCGAATAGATCCCCGCGGCAAGCGGATATATGTAGGAACCTCGAAGCAGGTAAACATGGGAAGCAGTTTCGGCCTCCTTGGGCGCTTCGAAAATAGTATGAATGAAAGCTTGCGAGTAACGCATCGTTGGACCCCGTCGTGTTTGGTGCTGCCTGTGCTTTCCCGATCTCCACGCTCCGCGAGGTGTGGATACTATCATTTATTCCTTTTGAGTCTCAACAGTTGTTTTGCGCCGGGAAAAGAGCCGGCGGTTTTATTGAAAAGCACCTTGCGATTTTTTAAGATCTCGTTTATCTGACTGGCTTGATTAATTATATTAGTTTTATTGTCGTGGGCATGCCTGCGGATTTGTGAACCATTACTGAAGGGAGGGCGCTTTGGCGGAGAGCGGCATGAAGGATTTCCTTGATGAACTGAAGGCCATGAAAGACCGGATGGACGACCTGTTTACGAATAGTTTCGAAACTGAAAAAGGCGAAAAAGACGAACCGCAGGGTTCTGATGGCTGGGTCCCAACGTGCGACATCGTTGATTCGGGAAAGGACCTGGTTTATTCGTTAGATTTACCCGGAGTCATGGAACATGACATCCAGGTCGAGTGCAAAGACAACCGGCTGTGGGTTTCGGGACTGAGAAAAAGCGACCTTCCGGAAGGCGAAGCTTTTCGAGTCGAAAGACTCATGGGCGCGTTTTCGCGGGTTTTCAAATTTCCCTGCCCGGTGGATGAAGACGGAATTCAAGCTGAGTTCAAAAAAGGTGTGTTAAGGATCAGCGTTCCCAAGAGTTCCCCAGGGTGCCGCTCGCATAGAATCGAGGTGCACGAGATTGAATAGCGCACGTCCTTTCCTCACGAATCGTGGGTGTCCGGTATTATCGGAAGCACAATGAGGGAGACCTTGCCGCTCGCTGCGCTCACGGTCCTTATCCTCCGGATCGGTCCCTGAGAAGACCGGTCACTCCGATTAGCGGGTCCTTGAAGAGTACCGGCATGTGCCTGACGCAGGCGATGAGTTCTTCGGACATCCCTTTCAACCTGCAAAACGAAATCCACAAGAATCTCTAAAAATGCGGGGGAATGATTTTTCGGTTTAAAGATGCCCCGCACCGGTTTCCAGGCGCACTCGCGCAAGCGCGTGAGGCCGATAGTTCGTGGGGCCGTATGTCCCCCATCCCCCGTGCTTCTCAACAAATTCCACTTTAACTCATGCATAGCCCTGGGCAGAAACAGTACCTTAAAATACAGTACTTTGCTACTTTTACAAGAAGTGCAGACCGACAATAATCAGTGCCAACCAACAATCTGTCCGAAAGGGGATGCGGTCATGGCTTCTTCAGGAAACCTTGCATCAGTTGAGGACGTTGCGTGGGGCATTAGGGAAAAGAGATGTAACGATCCACGGTTGATCGTTTTGATGGCCGACGACGATGAGGACGATTACATCCTGGTTAAAACCGCCTTTGAAGCAAACCCGATCGAAGTGGACTTGCGCTGGGTTGAAGATGGACAGGAAGCTATGGATTACCTCCTGCACATGGGCAAGTATATGGCCCACGAGACTTCCCCGCGCCCCGATCTCATTCTGCTGGACCTTATAATGCCGCGAAAAGACGGCCTTGAAACATTGAAGGAGATAAAAGGTCACCCATACCTGAAGGAAATTCCCGTGGTGCTGCTCACCTCGTCGACAAGGCAGGAGTCTATGTCTTGCGGACTCAAGCTGGGAGCGGATTCTTTCATCATTAAACCCTGCGGCCTGGACGAAATGATTAATATAATGGGATCTCTTCGCGAGTACTATTTCGGCATTGTCAGCCTGCCGGAAAAAATATCGTGTTCAATTGCCTTTGCCGGCACTCGCGGAAGCCCTAATTCGGAGTCTCTTCGGCGCGTTCGATGTCTTCGTTTGAATTCACGGGCGCCTGATCGAAAAGGATGGGTGCATTGATGTCCAGGATTTTAATTGTGGATGATGATGAGGGACTGGTGAGGATTATCGGCGAATATTTGCGTGCCAATGGTTTTGAACCCGAACTTGCAGGCAATGCAGCGCAGGCTCGCAATTGCCTCATGCGCTCGAAGTTCGCCGCCGTCCTGTCGGATTTCCAAATGCCGGGCGAGTCGGGTCTTGATCTTCTGAGTCACGTCAAATCACGGTATCCGGGATTGCCCTTTATCCTGATGACAGGGTCTCTCAGTTCTCGACTGAAACATGAAGCCATGAAGATGGGCAGCAACGGATATATTGAAAAGCCGTTTCAATTAAAAGATCTGCTCAAGACCATCTCGACCCTTCTGGCGCCCGAGGATCGGGGAACGGAGAAGCTGGCCTCATAGCATAGCGGATCATGCCAGGCACCATTGTAAGCAGGGCAGTGGAAGACGCGATTTTCTCTCTCGAAAAATTCCGGTTTGAAATGGTACGGCTTCCCCCAAAGGAGGAAGGCGGCTTAAGAGTGTAATTGCCTTGACATCTCTCTGAGGTAACAGGCCAGGGTTGAGTGCTGCACGTATGCTTTTCAGGCCGCCATCGCTGGAACGACCCCGAAACTCGCCCCAGCCTCAAGATTATCCAGGACTTCCACACGGCCTTTGTGAGCATCGACAATCCTTTTGACCATCGGCAACCCCAGGCCTGTTACCCCTCTATTTTGGTTGTAAAGTATGGGAAAAAATTTCTAAGCGCTGGTTAATGGGAACGCCTCGGCCACAGTCACCCATGTCGAAGATAATTTTGCGTTTTTTCCCATACAGGTTACTCTCTGCCTCAAAGAGAGCAGGGGCCCGGGTCATAGTTGCCCGCCCAATCGTGTCGGGCTGAGCCGTATCAGCAGAATTCGAATCCCGCTTGCCCTGTTTTATGGCGTTATTGCTCCGCCTGAGGTGAGAATTCTTCCCCGATAAGCTTCTTTTTTTTGACACAGGCGTAAATTTTCGCTACAGGTATGAAGAGGAACCCGGTCCCGTAAATCCAACCGGGCCAATCATCCCTCCTGTCTCTTTATGGAAATGTTGTAGAGGTACCCTTGCGCCTGGATCGGGTATACGGGCGGACTATGCATCTTGAGGGAAAGACGAGAATATGGCGAAAGTAATTATAGTAGGCACCCAGTGGGGCGATGAGGGCAAGGGCAAGGTTGTCGATCTGCTTGCGGAGAAGGCTGATTTCATTGTCCGTTTCCAGGGCGGAAACAACGCAGGGCACACTCTGGTCGTAAACGGGGATAAGCACATTTTCCATGTAATTCCTTCCGGGATACTTCATCCGGGCAAGATGTGCATGATCGGAAACGGAGTGGTGCTCGATCCCGGCGTACTGCTGGGCGAAATGAGCCGCCTTGAAAAAGCGGGCCTGCACGTCACGCCGCAAAACCTGTCGATCAGTCTCTACGCGCATGTCATCATGCCCTATCACTGCGCGCTGGACATGGCCCGCGAAAAGAAGAAGGGCCGGACCGCAATCGGCACCACGGGCCGCGGGATAGGGCCCTGTTACGAAGACAAGGCGGGCCGGGGCGGAATTCGGGTCCACGATCTTCTGGACAGTGCGGTTTTTCGAGAAAAGCTGGCACGCAACCTCGAGGAGAAAAATTTTGTCCTCAGGGACTTTTTTGGAGAGAAGGCCCTGGATCAATCGGAGATCGAGGACGAATATCTCGCCTACGGCGAGCGGCTCAGGCCTTTTGGCGGAAACGTATCGCAGCAACTTCAAAAGGCGGACGCTCAGGGCCGCAACGTTCTTTTCGAGGGGGCCCAGGGCACTCACCTGGACATCGATCACGGGACCTACCCTTACGTGACGTCGTCCAATACCGTCGCCGGCAGCGCCTGCTGCGGGGCCGGCATCGGGCCGACCCGCATAGACAAGGTGCTGGGCGTAGTCAAGGCATACACCACGCGAGTAGGCGGCGGGCCGTTTCCATCCGAACTTTTCGATGAGACTGGAGAGCGAATCCGGGAAATCGGAGGGGAATTCGGGGCCACCACCGGACGGCCGCGCCGTTGCGGTTGGCTCGACATGGTAGTCGTAAACAGCGCCGTCAGATTGAACGGCCTCGCCGGCTTGCTGATCACCAAACTTGACGTTCTCAGCGGAATTCCGAAACTCAAAATAGGGGTTTCCTACAACTGCCGGGACAGTAGGGTCGATTATATCCCAGCCCAACTTGACGCCCTGGAGGCATGCGATCCCATTTTCGAAGAATTTCCCGGATGGGATGAAGATATCGGGAATGTGCGCAGGTGGGATGATCTTCCTCGGAATACCAGAAAATACCTGAAAGCGATCGAGGAAATTTCCGGGGTCCCCGTCGATATAATATCCGTAGGCCCCAGCCGTGACGCAACGATTGTTCTCGCAGACCCCTTCGCCAAATAATCCCCCTTTCCCGGTGGTCTCCGGTTAGGTTTTTGCCTGCTCCGGCGACCAGAGAAAAGATCGGGGCAATGAAAGAGCTGGAGACCGAGCGCTCGGCGGCGCACGTCCCCCATCCCCCGTGCTTCTTCAATCAAAATCTTGAGGCGGCGGGGGAATTCGTTCTAATTGCTCTATCAGCGCTTCGGGCAGAAGCGAATCGAATTTTACACTGATCGTACAGTCTTCGAAGGGATTGAAACGGAGTGCTACGATTGTACCGTTCTGCTCGATCATGTGCGACGGGCTCAACTGCGGAGGAAGGCAGCTGATGCGAATCCTTTTGCCAAGCAGCAAGTCTGCTGTTTCTCTTTTTGGAATTCTCACATAAAAAGATGTCCCGCCCCTGGATATGTCGCCCATGTTCACTTTGAAAGGTTTGCCGACCTGATTGTCGGATAGATTCATCAGGTGGGCCGCCGCTTTTCCCGCCAGGGGGATTCTCCTAAAGCGGCGGCGGTCTGCAGCCTTGGTTTTGAGCAGTTCCGCGATATTTTCTGTTTTCGATGCAAAGCTTTGCAGCTTGGACTCAAGCAGCGGGGCAACGGTCGTCCATACCTTCAGAATGTCCGAATCAAGATAGCGTAGCTCTGTCCTGCAAAGCGCCACTATGCTGGTCGTGCACAGAGTAGTGAAGAAAAATGTGTCCTCTCCCGCTAACTGGCCTGTCTCGACATTTTTCAAAAGGACTTCTTTGCCGTCCTTGAAATAGACTATCTTAATTCGTCCGCTGTCAATGAAATAGAGTCGAGGCTTAAACTCCCCCTGGCGGGAGATCGTCTCTCCGGTCTGGCAGACTGCTTTTTTGAGCGCGAAATAAAGTGCGTTGGCTTCCACGACGCTCAGGTCCCGATAGAGTCTTGCCCAGATATCCAGGTGGGCTCTGTCGATGGTTTCGTATTTCTCCTCTTCGATGATATCGCCGGAACCGGCTATCTCGCTGAGCGCCATCGAGTCTATGTCGAAGATGCGGGACCTCGCGGCTTCCGCGGCTTCGAAATTCTTCGCCCTGGCGTAGAGCACCACAAGTTCGAAAAGCAGCTTTACGGCAGCTTCCCTGTTGCCTTGGTCGAGGTATTCCCGGACGAGTCTTTCTTTCTCATCTGTTTTTTCCATAGCCTGTCCATCTTATTTTCGGGCCTGGACCTGGACTCCTCCAGGTCTAAAACGGAGTACCCCGACTTTGCTCGTAAGTTGGCGTACTATAGAGTGAATCGTAATCTTTTCAAAATGTCTACAGGAATGTCTGAAATATTTCCGGGGATGAATACATTAAAATATAATCGGGCCAACGCCGCAATTGGGCTGTGGGGGCCGATGAGTCGGCCTTTCGGTGAATTATTTCGCACCGGCCTTTTCGAGGGACCGGGACCTTAACTGGTTTGTTTTCAAGGACTTAATTGACCGGTTCCCCTGGCGTTCCAAAGGGGGCTCTATTTTGCAACGATTCGAAGGAAGTCTATGATAATGACTTAATTGGATTTTTCAGGAATGGGAGCGAGCTGGATACCCAATTACTACCCCGGAAAATCCCCCTTTCGCAATCAATCGAAATGCTGTAAATAATCAATGCGTAACTGAGATTCAGGTTGGTTTCCGTCTCGAGAGGGCCCCTTTTTCCGCCCCCGGATCAGGTTCGGGACAGGCCCTGGCGGTGTCAAAATCCGGATCTCGCCGAAAGTGGGTCTTTTTCAATCCTCCACGCAACTCTTGATTTCGGATGGGCGCCAGGCTGACTTATAAACAGATCGGCCGGTTTTCGGGGTTTTTGTCACATTTCGACACTGGAGTGCTCTTCATACCTGGAAAAGCGGGAAAGAATGTTCGAGGAAAAAAGGAAATTCAAGAGGCTCAAAGGCAAAGAGGGGGCATTCGCTGCTTTCATAGGACCCAATGAGCTTATTAACATGGGGCAGGTCCAGGACATCAGCCTGGGAGGGTTGTGCGTCCGGTATTTGTCGATAGACGGGGACCAGGAAAAGTACTCAGAAGTAAAAATGTTCGGCAGCAATGACCGTTTTATCCACGTGGACAGGGTCGAATGCAAAATCGTGTATGATCAGGAAGTTCCCGAATACTCCTGGGAACAGATCAGCATGAGGCGTTGCGGGGTGGAGTTCAAGAACCTGTCTGTCAAGCACCTGTCCATGATCCAGGATTTCATGGATCATTTTGCTTTCGATGAAACTCAAACGGAAAGCTCAATTGACTGATTCAGCGTCCCGGTAATCGCGGCCCACACTGTGGTTTTCGTTCTTCGGTATTATGCCGGCGGAATTTATCTGCCGCAGGTCCCAGCCTTTTAAGCCGGCCTTAAAAAGTCCTCCATTCTTGACATCAACTTCATGATAGCTATCTGTTAGTCTGTACGATTTCAACAATTAATACAAAGTAGCGTTCATGAAAGTACGGTCTTCTTGGAAAAGCCAAAAGAGCGTTGGGGCACAGCCCCCACGCGCCCCTGGCGGGGCCTGGAGATCGCCGCGGGGCATCTTTGAGCCGAAAAGTCATTGCCCCGCGTTTTTGAGATATCTTGAGCGGCGCAACCTGGGATAAAAAGCAGCTTCGCGCTTATGACGGACAGACGCAGGAACCCTGCCCCGGTCTTCCATGATTTTTCGAGGGCTGCGCCGTAGAGGATTATTTGCCCATGAATTACTCCCTGAGCCTCCACGCAGACTTTATAGATTCGCAATATCAAAAATGGAAATCCAACCCTGAGAGCGTCAGTCGCGAATGGCGGATTTTCTTCGACGGCTTCGAGCTTGGGGGCCGTCCCGAAGAGGTGAGCGCCGGTTTTTGCGACAAGAAGGAACTTCTGAGGCAGTCCAGAGTTCAGGAGCTCATTTATCGATATCGCGATCTGGGGCACATTATGACCTGCCTCGACCCACTGGAAAGGTGTCTCGACACCCATGAGCTGCTCGCTCTTGGAAGTTTTGATCTCTCCGGGGAGGACCTGGACCGGCCTTTTCATGCCCCAGTCACACTGTTCCGGCAAGAGACCCCGCTGAAGGAGATCATAGCGGCCCTTCGCCAGACCTACTGCCGGTCGATCGGCGTTGAGTATATGCACCTCCAGGACCCTCATGAACGGAGCTGGCTGCAGGAGCGTATGGAACCCTCGCGCAACACGCCTCAGTTCAGCAGGGACGAAAAGCTCCAGATCCTCAATAAACTCTGTCAGGCTTACCTTTTCGAGCGTTTCCTCCATACCCGGTACGTCGGACAGAAACGTTTCTCAATCGAGGGAGCGGAGATTGTCATCCCGATGCTGGAAACCCTCGTCAGGCATGCCTCGCGCGGAGGTTGCCGCGAAATTCTAATTGGAATGGCGCACCGCGGACGTCTCAACATACAGGTCAACGTTCTCGATAAGCTCTACGAACATCTTTTCTGCGAATTCGAGGAGCACTACGATCCCGAGTCGATCTACGGGTCGGGGGACGTCAAGTACCACAGGGGATACATGACCGATCTGCAATTGGGAGACGCTCAGCAGTTGAGGGTATATCTCCTTAACAACCCGAGTCATCTGGAAGCGGTCGATCCGGTCCTCGAGGGGCTGGCATACGCGAGGCAGGAACAGCTCGGGGAAAGCGGCCGCCAACAGCTCCTTCCGGTTTTGATCCATGGGGACGCCGCTTTCGCCGGGCAGGGAGTTGTGGCCGAGACCCTCAACCTGTCGCAGCTTGAAGGTTATTCAACCGGTGGGACCCTTCACATCGTCGTCAACAATCAAATCGGGTTCACCACGCTTCCGGAGCATGCCCGCTCCACACGGTATGCCACGGACATTGCCAAGATGCTGATGGTGCCGATCTTTCACGTGCACGGCGAAGATCCCGAGGCGGCGCTTCACCTGGTGAAGCTTGCCCTGGACTATCGGGCGGAGTTCGGAAAAGACGTCGTAATCGATGTGGTCTGCTACAGGCGGTACGGGCATAACGAAGGAGACGAGCCCTACTTTACCCAGCCGACAATGTACGCCAGGATAAAGGAGCGGCCGCCTCTCCACGAAATCTACTTCAAAAGGCTTAGAGAAGCCGGGGTTGCCTTTGAGGAGGACATGAACCGGTACACCGAAGGCATTGACAAGTGCATGGAGACCGCCTACTCGGCCGCGCATGACAGGCTTTGCAGAATGCCCGAAGACAAATTCTACGAGGTTTGGGAGAAAATGAGCAGGCAGTATTCCCACGAACCCGCTGCTACGGGCGTGAGTGCTGAGGAGTTGCTGAAATTTGCGAAAAAACTGAACTCGTTCCCGGAAGGATTCTCTGTTCACCCTCGCCTCGCCCGCGTACTGGAAAGAAGGCTGCGGAGTGTCGAACAGGGTCAGGGCATAGACTTTGCCAACGCTGAGGCCCTTGCCCTTGCCTCACTTCTTGCCGAAGGCGTTCCGGTTCGCCTCAGCGGACAGGACAGCGGCCGCGGCACGTTCAGCCAGCGGCACAGCATCCTCTACGATGTCAACACGGGTGAACACTTTATCCCGCTGAATAGTCTCTCCGCCTCTCAGGCCGGGTTCAAGGTTTACGACAGCATGCTGTCTGAGGAAGCCGTGCTTGCGTTTGAATACGGCTATTCACTGGCGGCCCCATATTCATTCACGATCTGGGAAGCCCAATTCGGCGATTTCGCCAACAACGCTCAACCGGTTTTCGATCAGTTCATCTCCAGCGCAGAGTCCAAGTGGCATCAGCTAAGCGGCCTGACCATCCTTTTGCCTCACGGTCTGGAAGGACAGGGACCCGAGCACTCGAGCGCCCGTCCGGAGAGGTTTTTGCAACTTTGCGCCGGGGATAACATGCAGGTTTGCTATCCGAGCACGCCTGCGCAGTATTTTCATTTGCTGCGGAGGCAGATGCGCAGAAATTTCCGCAAACCCCTGATCGTCTTGACTCCAAAGGGCCTGCTGAGGCTTCCGGAGGCGGCTTCCACGCTACCGGAACTATCCTCAGGCCATTTCCGGGAGATAATTGACGATCCGGGTTTTGGAGAAGCGCGGAAAATCTATCTCTGCAGCGGAAAGATATACTATGAACTGATCCAGAAGCGCAAAGCCCTGGGCGTGGAGGATACCGCGATCCTCCGTGTGGAGCAGTTCTATCCTTATCCGGAAGCGCAACTCAAGGACGCTCTATCCGGATATCCCGCGGCTGTCAGTTTCCACTGGGTCCAGGAGGAGCCTGAGAACATGGGGGGATGGACCTTTATGCGGTTCAGGCTAAAGGCCCTGACCGGTCATGATCCGGCCTATATCGGAAGAGCTCCGGCGGCCAGCCCTGCTTCCGGCTATCTGGCTTCATACAAGAAAGAGCAGGATATGCTGCTGGACATGGCGTTCAGGCACTAGAACCTGAGGACGGAGAGCGGGACGGAGAACTGAAATCTTTCCTTCCGGCTTCCTTTTTCACACTTCTTTTTTCCGTTTCAGGAGATACCATGATCGATCTCAAGATCCCCGAGGTTGGCGAATCAATCCAGGAGGCACTTCTTGCGCAATGGCTAAAGCGGGACGGAGAAACGGTCCGCAAGGACGACGTCCTGTTCGTTATCGAAACCGACAAGGTCACCCTTGAGATTTCAGCTCCGGCTGATGGTGTTTTGAAGATTGTTGTGCCGGAGGGGCAGACCGTTAGGATTGGCGCCATTGTTGGCAAAATCGAGGAGACTGGCGCGGGGAAAGGGGCTGAGGAGGGGAAAAAAGCGCCCGAAGCGGCAGGGCCGCAGCCAGGATTGGCGCCTGAACCGCGCGCCCCGGAACCCTCCGCACCGCCTCGAGCAGCACGGCCCGCCGCCGAAGCTGCGGTGGCTGCCAAGCCGATTATCTCCCCGGTCGTGCGCGCTTTGGCTGAACAAAAAGGGGTCGACCTTTCGGCGGTCGCTCCAACCGGCCCCGGTGGAAGAATTACTGAGGGAGACGTCCTGCTCTTTGCCGAGCAGCAAGCCCCGGAAAAAACAGTCGAACGGGCCGCAAAGCCGGAATACCCGCCGGCTGAACCCACCTCGCGGGGCGTGGAGAAGGCCACCGGCGAAGAAACAATCCGCAAGCCCATGTCCCCCATTCGGCAGCGGATTGCCGCAAGACTCCTGGATGCGCGCCGAAACACGGCAATGCTTACCACCTTCAACGAAATCGACATGTGCCGGGTGCAGGGGCTCAGAAGACAATTAGGGGAGGAGTTCCGGCAAAAACATGGAATACGGCTCGGGATAATGTCCTTTTTCCTCAAGGCCGGCGTCACGGCCCTGAAGGACATGCCGGTGATCAACGCCTTCATCGAAGGAAATGAAATCGTATATCACAACTATTACCACATAGGCGTGGCGATCGGGGCGGAGCGCGGCCTGGTTGTGCCGGTAATCCGAAATGCGGACATGCTTGGGTTTGCCGCTATTGAGCGGGCGATTGCCGATTTTGCCAAAAAGGTCGAAGAAAACCGGCTCGCCGTCTCCGATCTTGAAGGAGGCACCTTCACGATTACGAACGGAGGAGTTTTCGGATCGCTTCTGAGCACGCCCATTTTGAACCCGCCGCAGAGCGCCATTCTCGGCATGCACAAAATAGAGGACCGCCCTGTCGCGATCGGCTCACAGGTTATCATCCGGCCGATGATGTATGTGGCGCTCAGCTATGACCACCGGATAATCGATGGCAGGGAGGCGGTTGTTTTCCTGCGCAAGATCAAGAATTTAGTCGAAGATCCTGAGCGCATCATGATGGAAATATAGATGCAGGCCACCCGCATGCCGGCCCCCGACTCGCGTAGCGTCGAGATCTTGCGCGGGCCGGCGCGGCTGGGCTTTTTCAGTGACGGAAGAGTGCATCAGCCGGCGCATCTGTCACATCGGTTAAAAGGGATATCTTTATGGTTGGTCCATCTGGCGAGGACAAATTTGATCTGATCGTGATCGGCGCCGGTCCCGGCGGGTATGTTGCCGCTATTCGCGCGGCGCAACTCGGTATGAAGACGGCCTGCATAGAAAGGGATGTCCGCCCTGGAGGGGTCTGCCTGAACGTGGGCTGCATTCCGAGCAAGGCGCTTCTGGAATCTACCGAATATTACAGGCTTGCCAGGGATGGTCTCGGCGAGCACGCAATCCATGCAAAAGATGTCTCAATCGACCTGGCTGCCCTGATGGAGCGAAAAGAAAGAATCGTCTCAGGTCTGACGGACAACGTCGGCAAGCTGATGGAGCAAAGCGGTGTGCGGCTGATTCGAGGTTCCGCGCGCATAATATCCGGCGAGGAAATCGAGGTGCTTGATCCGGGCCAGGCCATTGCCTCGAAGCGCTACGGCGCTGGAGCGTTGCTGCTTGCCACCGGAAGCGAGCCGGTCCCGCTCCCGTTTCTGCCCTTCGACGGCGAACTGGTTGTAAGCTCAACCGAAGCGCTCAAATTCGAATCGGCCCCCAGACGTCTCGGGATCGTTGGCGGGGGCTATATCGGCCTCGAACTGGGGTCTGTGTGGTCGCGGCTTGGATCTGAAGTGACGGTGATCGAGGCTTTACCGCGAATCGCGACCACGCTTGACGGCCAGGTGGGAAGGCTCCTCGAACGGATGCTTCGGCGCGAAGGCTTCAATTTCCGCCTCCTGACAAAGCTGACAGGAGCCGAGAAGGTCGAAGACGGCGTGAGGCTGTTTCTCGATTCGAATGGCGGCCGGGAGGAGGCCGAATTCGACCGCGTGCTTGTCGCGGTCGGCAGAAGACCGCTGACGGGAGGCCTTGGCTTGGATGAAATCGGAATCCGGCTGGACCCCAGGGGTTTTGTCACAGTCGATGAAAATTACCGCACAAACATTCCGGGCGTTTATGCCATTGGTGACCTGATACCCGGCCCGATGCTCGCCCACAAGGCCTCGGCCGAAGGGCGCGCCGCGGTCGAACGCCTCGCCGGACTTGCCGGCGAGGTCAACTACGATGCCATTGCCTCCGTTATCTACACTTCACCTGAAGCAGCATCAGTGGGAAAAACCGAGGAGGAGCTGAAAAATCTCGGCGCAGACTACCGATCGGCTGTCTACCCGTTTTCAGGGACCGGGCGGGCCCGGTGTCTCGGCCAGACCGATGGATTTGTCAAGATCCTCGCACACCGCCGCTCCGGCCGCGTTCTTGGCGTGCACATCATCGGCCCGCGGGCCTCTGAGCTGATTGCGGAGTGCGTAGTTGCGGTCGAGTTACATGCGAGCGTCAAAGACCTGAGCCATATTATTCACGCCCATCCCACACTGTCGGAAGCCGTGCGCGAGAGTGCGGCCATGCTGCTTAGCCCTCCGAAGTGAATCGGACGCTCGACCCGCCGGGACTCACGCCCTCACTCAGGCAGAGCGCCAGATTCCCGGTATTTGTCGGCCGCATCCGGCGCATTTGCCCTCTTTGAGAGAAATGGAAGTTACGCTGTATCCCGAACGCGTGATCACGGGCTTTTTACACCCCGGGCATACGGTATTCTCCGCCGGGTGGCCGGGAATGTTGCCGATGTAGACAAAGTTGAGACCTTCGTCTTTGGCCTTCTTCCAGGCCGCCTCCAGGGCGGAAACGGGAGTGGGTTCCAGGCTTTTCAGTTTGTATAGAGGGTAAAACCTGCTGAAGTGCAGGGGCACATCCGGTCCCAGTTCATCCCGGATCCATCTGCTCATTGCCCCGATTTGATCGGCATCGTCATTTTTACCTGGAACCAGAAGGGTCACTATTTCGGTGTGTATTCCTCTCTGTTTCAGATACTTGAGAGTGTCCAGGACGGGTCCGAGGGCCCCCTCCGTAACTCCTTTGTAGTATTCCTCGGTAAAACCCTTCAGATCGATGCATGCCGCATCCAGGCAGCCACAGAGGTCCTCGAGCGGCTTAGGATTCACATAGCCGTTCGAGTGCATGAGATTGAGGATTTTGCTTTTCCTGGCCAGCTTCCCGACTTCAATCATATACTCCATAAAAATGGTGGGTTCGACGTAAGTGGAGGCTATCGAGGCGCATTCAAAACGGGAGGCGCCTCCCACCACCTGTTCGGGAGGCAGATCGTAGTTCATGGTGTCATCGGGCCGGGCCTGCGAAATTTCCCAGTTCTGGCAAAATTTGCAGTCGAAATTGCATCCGGCCGTGGCAATGGAAAACGACAGGGTGGACGGCAGCACGTGGAAAAAGGGCTTCTTTTCCACCGGATCGACATGCACTGCGCAGGGATTTCCAAAAACAAGGGAATAATACTGTCCGTCCCTGTTTTCCCTGACCCGGCAGTACCCGCGTTCTCCGTCCCCGGTTTCGCACCGCCGGGGGCAAAGCTCGCAACGCACGCGTTTATTCGCAAGCGGTGTAAAGTAAGGTGAGAGCTTTCGCCCGAGCAGACCTTTGCTGATTTCCTGGGCTTGTGAGCGGGAGGCGAGAATGCTGTAAGGAAGGACTTGCGACCCCGCACACAGCAGGGCGCAACGAAAACACCCGTTCAGAAAGCCTCGTCTGTTCAAATTGTCCGGAACGGCAACGCCGTTTTTTTCATCCATTGTGTCCCTGCTCTCATTCCTGGGCGGTCGATTCAGGAATTAAGAATCTAAAAGACATCCGCCGAGAAAATATAGATCTCCGTTTCCTTGTCTTTCCAGGAATCTCTTGCCAGGCCGGCTTTCAGGCAGCAGTTTTCAAGGAACTCGGTCCTGTCCCACCCGTATTCCGTGGCAACCTGAGGCAGCAGGAGGCCCACGGATGTACCCCTGACTATCACGATCCCGTGTTTCCCCACTTCGATGTCATCCTTGGAGTCGACCTTTTTCAGGGCGGTGAGCACCGAAATCTCGATTTTCAGATCGTCCACCTCGTCGGCATGGACCGGCTGAAACCGCGGGTCATGGAACGCGGCCTGTTCAGCCATTGCCGAGACTGCCTCCGCCAGGGGCATCCTGGCGACGATCTGCCCGATACAGCCCCGCAGCACCCCTTTCTTGTATAGAGTGACAAAGGCCCCACTTGGTTCCTTCAGCTTCTTGGATGCAGTCTCGACGCGGAGCGAAGAGGATGGGCCGGAGGTGGGTCCGGCTTCTATCGCTTTTCTGGCAATTGTGTGCAGTTCAGCCCGCTCCTCTTTGCTCAGGCCCAAGTCGATGCCGGCCTTTTTCTTCTCCGGTTCACCGCTGTCCCTGTCCCTGTTTGTGGAAGATCTGACAAAGCTGGCCGCGCCATAGCCGACCACGCCCCTGGGCGACATTTTGTCTCCCGTGACGTCCCCCGAGTTTGCATATTTCAAAATATCGCACCGGTCGGCCCCGAGCTTTCCCGCGGCAAGCATCGCCGTAATTATCGGTCCTCGACCGCAGGCCTCGCATTTGCCGCTCTGCAGGCACTGCAAAAGCCCTTCGGTGTCCATTGCCCGGACCTGTTGCAGCAGTTGCCGATCCATTTCAACCGCAACGTCGTAAGAGTGATAATGAGAGAGGTCGGAACTGGCCACTAGCAGGATTGATTTGTCTTTTGCGCATTCGACTATTGCTTCGGCCAGCCAGCGGCATGTGGCGATATCCGGATTTCCCATAATCAACGGAACGAGCTTGAATCCGGGCAAAGCTACCTGAAGGAAAGGAAGCTCGGCCTCCAGTGAATGTTCCTGCTTGAAAGCATCCGGCAGGTTCATTATGCGCGGTTCGCGCTTCATGAGAGCGGCTATCAGTTCGCTGTCCGGCGCAATGACCCCGAGTGGAGTGCGGAACCCCGCACAGTCATAAGTTGCGACCCCGCCGAACGCCATGTAGTGGCTGGGGCCGATTACGATGACCGAATCGAATTTTTGCCCCTGAAGGGCTTTGAAGGCATGAGCGGCGACCTGGCCGGAGTAGACGAATCCGGCATGAGGTGCAATGAGAGCTGCTATCCGGCCCTTTGCATCTTGTGAAGGCACTCGTGCCAGAAAATCTTCGACCTGTTTTCTCAATTCCGAAGCTGTTCCCGGATACCATGTCCCGGCAACCACGGGATCATGGATCTGGGCTGAGGCCGCTTGCCCGGCCTTCAAGCCGCCGGGACTCGTGGCGGGTATCAGTAAAAAAATGGCTAAAAACGGAAAAAACCGGCGAAATCCGGGAAATGTTCCAGGCATGGCTCTTCTCCTCCAGATGATCGGGCGCCTTTTAGTTCGAACAAGAAGGGTGGAATCGAGGTAAATTCCAAAGTGCGATTTTAAGCTGGATTATAGAAAACCATGTGTGCATGCGTCAATTAGTAAAGAAGCGGCCTTCAAATAAGAAGGGCTGATGGGGTGACATCCTTTGCTCCCATTCTGTTTGAGGGGTTGTCAAAAACGCGGGGTTCGAACCTGACGGGCGAGCTTTTAATGAATTCTTGCGAAAAAGAGAGAAAAAGGGAGATTTCCTCCGGATCGGCTTTTGCGAATGCCGAACAGGATTGGCGGATGCCTTTGATATTACAAGGAAAAGATTTTGCGGACAGATTTCCTTTCATTTCAGCGACTTAGGTGTTCGTGCGGTCTAACATCCATTCATCTTAACGTATTTTTTGCTTCTCGTGGTTTTCGCGTTTCTTGCCCAAAACTCGGAAGATCAGCTTTGACGAGTCAACGAACATTGGCTAAAAAGGCAGACACATTATGGGGGCTAAGTAACATTCTTTCCGGGGCACAAATCTTTTAATTCCAATTTCATTTCAGCACAGGGGTTTTCAGAATATGGGGCGCATGCGCTGGGGGGTGCATGCGTCCTGCAACGGGGTTGTCTCGTCTTTTCGGGGAACGGGCGAAAACTTATGGAGCAGAACTGGCAACAAATCAAGAGAAAGCTTCAGTCGAGCCTGTCAAAGGGGCAGTACGATCTTTGGGTTTCATCAATTGAAATCCTTGGGCTTGAAAATGAAACGTTGGCGCTGGGGTGCAAGAACCGGTTTCACATCGAGTGGATAAGGGAAAAGTTGGAGCTTAAGCTGCTGGCAGCCATACGGGAGTTTTTTCCTCTGGTGCGGCGCCTTGATTATCAGATCATCAAGGGAGGGCCCGAGCCGGAGGAATTCGATGAGGGCCCCTTGCAGGCAGAGGTTCCACGGCAAGTTGCAATGAGCGATCTTATCAAGCGCGTGGGGCCGGTTTTCAATCCCAGATTCACTTTTGACCAGTTTGTAGTGGGGGACTCAAATCAACTGGCGTTTGCCACGGCCAGGGGGTTGGCGATCGGGCGGCAGCTCTACAACAATTCGGCCTATATTCTTTCCGAGACGGGGTTGGGCAAAAGTCACCTTTCGCATTCGGTAGGCAGCTATATCTGCCGGCAAGCGCCCGATTTGAGGGTCCATTACGTGACGGCGGAACAATTCGCAAACCAGATGATCTATTCACTCAAGAACGGAAGCATAGAAAACTTTAAAACGAAGTTTCGTGACGAGTGCGACGTTCTCCTGTTCGAAAAAGTGGAGTTTCTGAGCGGCAAGGAAAAAGTCCAGAACGAGTTGGTTTACACTCTGGATGAGCTGATGGATCGTGGAAAGAGAATTTTGTACACCGGAAATACCTTTCCAAAAGACATTCCGAAACTTACCAATGAGTTGCAGTCGAGGCTGAACGGCATCCTGGTTGCGCCCATCGGACCTCCGGATTTCAAGACCAGGAGGGATATCCTTCGAAAGAAGGCCCAGATGGAAAACGCCAATCTGCCCGCGGAAGTGATCGATTTCATGGCCGAACGGGTCACGGGGGATATTCGGCAGCTGGAAAGCTGCCTTGTAGGCATAATAGCAAAGTCAAATATCCAGGGCATTCCGGTCACGCTCGATCTTGCTCGGGAGCTTACTGAGACTATGCTCGACCGGCTGCCGAAACTGACCATCGACCATATTCAGCAGATTGTGTGCTGCAATTTTCAGATCTCGTTGGAAGACCTCAGATCTTCAAAAAGGCGAAAAGAGTTGTCGGCAGCCCGGAAGATCGCAATGTATCTGTGCCGGCGCTACACGACCGAGTCGCTCGAGGCCATAGGGAGGTCATTCCAGCGAAGCCACAGCTCCGTGTTGTACGCGATAAACAATCTTACCGATGCGTTGCAGAATGATAATAAGATCAGGCGGCAGGTCGAGCATGTCAGCCGCCGGCTGGATGCGAGCTGTCTTTCTTGATTGCGCACAGGTCGTTTCTCAGGTCCATTGAGAGCTGAGAGACAAGGCCTGCCATTGCTGCAGCGAATTCCTTGGGACCGGTTGCAGAGAGGGGGGGGCTCTGATAATGGAAATGTTTACGAAAAAGAACCGTGCGTGCAGGTTTTTCCTGCCAAAGGCTGATTTCCAGGTCCAGGAGGGCATGAGGGGAGGCACCGTTTTCTTCGAGAGCGAACCGGTAGATTTGTCCGCTTATCTCGTATGCCGCAGGCATGGGATTTCCCACCGGAACAGTGTCGGCAAATACCATTCCAAGCGAGAGATCGCGCATCAGATTGTCAGCGATCATGTTTCCGGCAGCATTGACCCATTTGTAATGTGACGAAGAGCGGACCTGGAGGGATGGAGACGTCATAATCATCTGTTCGCCGTCGAAGGGGGCAGGGGCGTTGAAGGGCCAGATTCGTACCGCCCCCTGAAACGGTTCGGCACAGCCGGAGGGCCGGAAAGGATAGTCAATCTGGTAATAGTCCGGCGCGACGGACTTGGAAAACAGACCTGAGCAGCCGGCGAGCAGTACCGTTCCCAGGATCAGCAGCAATAGCCTCAAACCGGTGGTTGTTTCCGGTTTTGCTTCAATCAATCTTAGGTTGTTCCGTCTAATCATAGAATCTCCAGCAGCATGGGGCAAAAGGCTTATTGCGAGCTTCGCGCCGGCTTGCTTCCGGTTTATCCATTCTTCCGGCTCCTTTTATTTGCTTTTAAATGGTTCCTGCTGTTGCTTGATCGGAAAGATCAGCCGGTTGGGCTGCTCTTTGATGCTCTGGACAAGCGAGTTCAACTGGGAAATCAGGGTGCTCAACTGCTGAAGGTCGCGCTCGAGCAGGCCGCCGGATTCGTTGATTTTGGTCCCAAGGTTCGAAAAGGCATGCCCGCCGGACTCAAGTGTCTCGCCAAATTGATCCGAGAGTCGTTTCAAGGTGCCGGGAGGCAGGGAGTCCAGCTGTTGCGCAAGGCGGTCCGAGGCTTTGCGGGCCGACGCAAGAGTGGCCGTGAAGTCTTGCATCCCTTTGTCGACGCGCTCCCTGGATGCCGCTCTGGATACCCTTTCCATGAGCACGGAGGCGTTTTGCGAAGCCTTCTTCAGTGAAGCAATCGTATCCTTGAGGTCTCCCTCACGGGACTCCCCGCCGAGTTGAGTCAGGACGTTGTTGAACAGAGCCGAGGTCCTCTGCCACGACGTCGTCAGCCCCTCCAAATCCAGCGATGAAAATTTCTCGTACAGGTTGTTCAGGTAAATCTCGAGCAGCTCGAACTCCGATGGATACGATTTGATGATAGGATATTTCGTCGGAAAGGTAATTTTGGGGGTAATCCGGTCGATTTCTTCCGGGGCGGAGTCGAGTTCGAGGTAGCGGAGTCCGGTCAGACCCTGATCGCGCAAACGGGCCGCGATGTTTCCACCGACCCGGAAATCGGATCTCAGGTTGATCAACACTTCGATCAACCTGCCGTCGGGAGCAATCCCGAGGCTCGCGACGCGCCCCACCGGGACACCCCGGTAGTTGACCACCGCGTCCTTTTGCAGCCCCTTTACGGAGACATTGAAATAGGTGGCGTAGATTTTTGTGTTTTGAAACCAAAAGGCCGCTTTGAGCCAGATAATTGCCCCGACTATCAATGCCAGGCAGATCAGGGCAAAGAGGCCGATTTTGAATGGACTAACCTTTCGAGCCACCTGGGTTCTCCCTCATCAGGCATACCCCTCAGGGGCCCGCCTGTAAAAAAAATCGTGGACTCTGGGATCGGGGCTTTTTTCCAACTCATCCGGTGGACCGGTTGCGATTATCCCCTGGGCGTCCCCATCGATCATAATCGACCAGTCTGATATGGCCTTTATACTCGGAAGGTCATGAGTAATGACAACCATCGTGATGCCCAGTGCGCTGTTGAGTTCCAGTAGAAGTTGATCCATTTCGGCGGCAGTGACGGGATCGAGTCCTGATGAGTGCTCATCGCAAAAAAGAATCTGCGGATCGAGCGCCATCGCCCTGGCCAGACCCGCGCGTTTCTTCATCCCGCCGCTCAGTTCCGCCGGATAATAGTCTCCATAACCGCCAAGCCTTACCATTTCCAACTTGAGCCGGACTATCTCAGGCAAGATCTCCTTTGGAATATTCGAAAGCTCACGGATGGGCAAAGCTATGTTTTCCGCAATAGTGAGCGAGCCGATTAGCGCCCCGGACTGAAACAGTACGCCGATCCTTTTCCTTGCCCGTTCGAGCGATTCTTCAGTGCCGGTTCCGGAAATATCCATTCCATAGAGTGTGACTGTGCCTTCCGCCGGTTTGAGCAACCCGACCAGGCCTTTCATGAGAGTGCTCTTCCCGCTGCCGCTGCCTCCAAGGATGGTTACTATCTGTCCATGGTCAACGCAAAAGCTTATTCCTTTCAATATTGTCTTCTGCTCATAGCCCAGCGAAATATTTTGAACGCATAGCGCATGCTCGGCCTTGGAATAGTAGGATGGCGCCTCGGGCATAGTCATTCTCGTATGACAGACTCGTTAACAACACTGCAATCACTTCGTTAAGCGCGCAGGGGCACCACCTGGCGGCGTACCTCGCGTAGCGCGGAAAGGCATCCGGCTCGGCTCGTCTGTCATACGCGTAGGTGATTGGCTGGATGCCTTCATGTTTGACTGAGGATGCAATTCAGGAGGGTGCTAATTTCATCCTGAACGGGATTAAAACGGGAACACTACAGTCGGCAAGAATGAATATAAGTCAGCAAAGGTATCAGTAAACCGGAGAAACTATTTTGATTCGAAAAAGTGGAGGAATAAATTGTGAAATTTACCACCCTATTGCATTGAATAGGATAGTAAGTATGGCGTCGGCAAAAATAATCAGGAAGAGTCCACTTACGACGGCCGAGGTGGTCTGCCGTCCCACGCTGTCGGCTCCCAGGCCGGTTTGGAACCCGCGAAAGCAGCCGACCAGGGCAATGAGAATTGCGAAAACCTCTGCTTTTATCAGACCTCCCGCAATGTCACTTGGGGCGATAGCCGTATAAACTTCGGACATGAAACTGTAGGCCGTGAGGTCCAGATAGGCCGCTGATACGACGATGCCTCCGAGAATCCCGGCAAAATTGGCCCACATGGCAAGCAGCGGCCCCGCCAGCATCAGGGCGACTACTTTGGGCACAGTGATGTATTCAGTTAGATCCAATCCCATTACGGCAAGGGCATCGAGTTCCTCGCCGACTTTCATGGTCCCTATTTCGGCTGCGAAAGCCGAGCCGGAGCGTCCGGCAAGAAGCATCGCGGTGAACACGGGCGCAAGCTCGCGAGCCAGGGCAAGGCTCACAAGATCCGCGACATAGATATTGGCCCCGAACTGCCTGAGCTGGATCGCTGCCTGGAAGGTCATGACCACCCCAAGGAGAAAACTGATCAGGAACAGTATAGTCATGGCGTTCGATCCCGCCAGTTGTATATAATAGAACGTCTCCTGCCAGCGAAACCGCCCGATATGGCGAATGGAACCGGCCGCGGCTTCAAAAAAAGATCCGCAGAACCGAACGAAATCCCTCCACTCGGATATCTGCTTTATCAGGAAAGCTCCGATACGCGTGACCGCGGAACCTGCGGGCGGGGTGGGGGCGGGTTTGGGCTCGTCGCGTTCCAGATAGTCAAGAAAATGCTTGCCGGAGGGTCCAATGGATTCGACACGGAAACGAGCGCCTTTTCGTTCGCAGAGGCGCTGAGCTGAGCGCATCAAGGCCGCCCCGGCGCCGTCTATCTTAGAGACCCGGGAACAATCCAGAACGATGGAGGCGTTTTCTTTTCGAGCAATAAGGCTGCTCAGGCTTTGCCAGATTTCAGCAACAGTTTCATAGGTCAGAGACACCCTGAAGGCAACCACAAGTTCGCCCTCGGCGGAATTGCCCGTTTCGAAAAGGGGGTCTCTCTTCAATAAGGTCTGCTTTCCGCTATGAGCCGTTACCCTCATTGATTCGCTCCCTCAGAACACCGGAGCACTTGAAGGTAACCACTTTACGAGGCGAGAGAATTATGGGATCGCCGGTCTGGGGATTTCGGCCCCGGCGCTGATTTTTTTCTTTGACACTGAATTTGCCGAACCCGCTTATCAGAACATCTTCACCCTTTTCAAGGGTGTTCTTCACGATCTCAAAAAGGGTCTCGATAATCTGGGCTGATTCAGTCTTAGTAAAAATGTTTTTAGCAAACAAGTTCTCGACAATGTGGGCCTTTGTCAGTGTCATAAAGTTCCCTTTCCTTACGCGCCACCGTATGATCGGTGCGGGCTTGGATTTTTCAGTTTTATTGAGTTCTCATAAATTATTAAAGGATTGTTCTCCGTTTTTCAAGAAAAAAAGGCCACTTCGAAATGGAACCCCGCATTTTTAAAGAGAAAATGGCTTTCTATCAGAAAACGGCCGGTGCACCGATCCCTCCGAGGCGACGGCGAAGTCTGCGGGAGCTACCTGCACGCGGTCATTCCGGCCGGCATCTATTTCTATGAGTTTCTGAGTTGGGAGGCCGGAAGAGCAATCGCGAGGATCGGTATGTCGAGTACTAAAAAAAGGGATTTCCACCGGAATCCCCTTTAAAGAAAATGGCGGTGCAGGGTTTCTAACACCGAACCCCCCCATGCTCCGTAAGTGCTTGATACGACAAGCACGGCGTTAACCCCTTCGGCCACGGTGTATACCCAAAGTGTATCACAATGTCAATCGCCAGTTGGTTTCAAAAATTGGTTTTCCCGAAGGTGATGTTCCCAATTTTGGGGACGGTAACACCGATCCACCGAACCGAACAATTTCCCGAATTTCCTGCGGATGGAATTCTGAAGGAGCGATAAGGATTTTATCGAAAGAAGAACTCATCCGAGAACTCGAAGAACTCCGCTTAAGAGTCGCCGATCTTGAAGTGCGTATCCGGTAGGATGTTTTTTCTGGATGATGGAAAATTCTTTTATGCGCTGGAGATTGTTTGAACCAATACCCAGCCCACAACGCACCGCCTCACCTTCAAACCATCCTTGGAGAAGCATGAACCAGTCCTAAGTCCAAGTGCAATTCCGATTTGGTACTATAAAGTAGATTTGGTTGACCAGATTTGAGACATACCGTAAAAAAAGTTTGCGGACGATTGCAAGCGAAAGAATGGAACTTGGACAGAATCAGGAATTGGAAGGAAACTCTGTGGCAACACTGACGAAGGCTCAGATCGTTGAGGCTCTTTTCTCCAAGAACCTCTTCACGAAAGGTGAATCTGCTCAAGTCATTGAGACTCTTTTCGAACTGATCAAGGCATCGCTGGAAAAAGGCGATGAAGTCCTAATCAGCGGGTTCGGAAAGTTCTGCGTTAGGGAGAAGATGCAGCGAAATGGCAGAAACCCTCAAAGTGGGGAACCGATGACCCTACCGCCCCGCAAAGTGGTCACGTTCAAATGTTCATGGGTTTTGAGGGACAATATGAATCGAGAAACAGAGAAACATCCGATCACTAAAACGAAGAGGCGGTAGTGGCTGGTGCAGCCGTATTTTCTGATGGTGCTGGGGAAAATGGTGGAAGAACACATTAAAGCCAAAGTCGCCAAGGCAGAGGCTCTTGGAAGCAAAAACTCAATTTAAAATGCTCAAGATTACAATATTACACTACTCCAAGGTAAATACTCGGTCATCTAAATGATTGTCTTCCGATAAGTACTCGTCCAAGTCAAGAATGGACACGGAGATTCCATGTGCTTCGAAGCGAATCAAGGCAAACTCCATGAATCTTGAACTTCCTACCAAATCGATGCCTGAAGCTGAAGTGACCTTGCTGCTGGCATTGGCTTTATTGCGAGAGGGTGATGCTGACTCCTTTGCTCAGATTGCCATCGATGGAGCGCATGTCCGAATAAAGGCTCACAAAGCCAATGGTCAGTGGATCGCAGAGCGGATTATTTTTGACATCGCTGGATTTTTAAAAGACCATGGTTGCACTCCCGTAGGGCCACTCCAAGATGGTTGGCAAGAAAATTACACTTGCGGCAGTTCAAGTTTCGAAATAAAGGCTCGACAGGGATTTGATGTTGAGGTCAATGTGGCTGGCAGGCCGATTAAGGTTGAATGCAAGGGTGGCCCTCTTGAACCGATTAAGGTGAAAAGCCCGAATGCGATCATTGCCACCGCTGTCGGACAAGTAATATGCGAAAACAGTGTTGGCAATGATGATGAACTTTGGGTTGCCGTTCCCGATTCCGCCCAATTCCAACGGGCAACCGAGAGGATTATAGCCGTGCCAGTTTTCTGTAAGTCTGAAATTAAAATTGCGCTTGTCAGTAGAGAAGGAGGAATACGTTTGGCCATACCATCCAATTGTGGCGTAGCGTGGGTGGATTCGGCAACTTACTTTTCGCAGCACACTATATTGAAAGCAGGAAAATAATAGTGCTTGTCAGTTCGTGATGCCAAGATCAGCAAGGATTTGCTTCCATTGCTCATCATCAATATAATTTGGCACAAACACAGTGGTTCCGGTGATGTTCATGGCTGCGCTCACACTCGCCTGTGTTGAGCGGATCAAAATAGGCCAACGTTTTTTCGCAAAATCCATGCTCAGTTGCCGTGATGGATTCCCAAGAGGCAGAATGTCAAATGGGAAAACCCACGAGGTACTCCATACATCGGTGACTACAGCCTGATAGTCTACTTTGGATTGGATAATAAATGGTGTTGTGAAGGAATGCGTTGGGTTGCAGTAAAGCACCCCCCTGTCGCCAACCTCAAGGTACCGTTCGGCTTTGGTACGGCGACCTTTCATGTCACTAGCTGAAGTGGTAGCCACTGCCCACTTGCGGGCCTTAACACCGATCCAGATATTTTCGATATTCCGAGAGGCAAAACAGAAGAGCTTCATTTTAAATTCCTTCCAGTAAGAAGAAGAACAGCAAGCGGACGGTCACCATTGTTATTATTCATCCTCGCTCTTCGAACGCTGTTCCAGATATTCTCTGATATGCTGGGGTAATTTCCCGTATTTTATTTTTAATTTTAAATAGATGCTGAAATGTCTAAGAAGCTCAAACGTATACATAAATGAGTAAATTATTGCAAAAATAGTGACCCAATAAATGATTGATGAAATGGATGGGTGTTTAGTGTTTTCAGTAAGTTTACACATTATCATTGATACAATGGTGATAAGATAAATGAACAGACCCAATATGTTGATGTTTACCATATTAGTGTAAGCATTGGTTTTAGATTCGATGTACAGAGCAAATCTCTCCGATGTTGCAGAAAGAACAATCATCACGCTCAGGGATGTAATTGTCAAAAACATCGTTATTACTGGTATGAAGATACTAACTATATCTTTCACATCGACTGGTTTGTCAACCATTACATAATAGAAACCCGTTAGAGCAAAGGATACATAAAGCTCCCAGCTATTGGCATAGCCCACTATATCCTTTATGTTATCACGGTTCATCGACATGGCCTATTTATCTTTCGTGAATCGTTCTTTAACTTCATCCATGAACTCCATCAACTCCCTTTGCCAGTCCTCCGGTTTGTCACTTGTTAGAGAAACGGTCTCTCGCTTTATGTCCTTGGATCGAAGTCTTTTCGCATGATCATCAATTCCACTTCCATGAATGATTGCTTCTCCGTAACCATCTTCCACCATATGCAAAGTTTTGTTTAATAATCCATCCGAAGTAATACGGATATTACGTGATTGTGCCCTAATATCAAGTCTCTCTATATTCTCATCGTCTAACTCATCTTTAAGAGGTTTCCACGTATCACCATATTTCGGATTTGGCTTTATAATTGTTGCCTTTACAGTGGTTATGTTCTTAAACCTTTTTAGTGCCTGAATGAATTCTCTATTTGTCAGTATAGGATTTAGCTCAATTATTGGAGCCAATCTGAAAGACTTATAGCCTGTGGACAATATTGGTATTAGATGCTTGATGACTGTGCTTGTCGGAATGTCGTTTTTATCTTCAACGAGAACAATATGATAAGTGATATTGAACAAAATCCAAAGATACAGAGCGGCTTTAGGAAGTGTTGTGTCTACTATTTCATCCTTTTGATCGTCAAAAATCTCCTCATGCTTAGGATATGCCTTGAGGAACTTGAAGGCGATCCATTCGTCATCAATCGGATTTGGATTTATAAGGGAGAAAATTAAATGTTCCTTATAAATTTTTGCTGGCTGCTGTATCAAGGAGTGCAGAACATCTTTAAATGACGTTTTTTTAGCTTCCTGCGCAAATAAACCAGTCAGTGCCAGATTATAAACTGAAAAATTGAGCATAACAGCCTCTCATACTCGCAAGATAAGATTCAGCTCAGATACCTTTTATCTAAGTTTCACATCATCACCCAGCCCCAGTTCCTGCAACGAAACCTTGGTTTCCTCTATCTTCTGAGTGGAAATGCCGTTCTCTTCGGTGAACTCGATATCGATTCGTATCTTGAGTTTTCCCCCACCAGTGGCGAATCTGGAAAGCACCCTCTGGTAGAAGTTCATCCACTTCTGTGATGGGATCTCACCTCCCCACTGAAGTTTCGAAGTGATTGTTGGCTTGGCCTGTGGTTCCTCTGCGGGTGGATGGACTGGCTCCGGTCCACCAGAGCCGCCTTGTTCTCCTTTCGGATAATAACCACTTTCTGGCGTTGGAACGGGTTCTGGCCTCAGCGTTGGAACAGATTCTTCCTGAGCCTTCTTGTAGGCTTCAGCGGTTTCTCGTGTGATGATGAATGTATCGTCACTTATCTCGACATCGGCAGCGTTGAGAGCGCATTCGTAACAGAAAGGATCGTATGAGCCGTCACCCCTCTTGGCCACGTAAGCGATAGTTCCGCCGCTGACTCCCTTGGCTATGGTGACTTTGATCACGTCTGGTTTAAGAATCCGTGGGAAAATAGGGGATGCAAAGAAAGCATCACGGACGGACTTGGTGCTCCATTCCTTGAAGGCCGGGGGCCAATTCCGAACAAGAAAGTTAGCACTGATACCTTCCTCAACGTCGCCTCCCTGTCTGAGCCTCATCAGGATTAGCTCAGGCATGGAATTGGCCGCACTTGAATGGATCAATCCAAGATCCATGATACGGAGCGTGTTGTCTTTGTTCAGAAGAGCAACATGCCTGTAGGTGCGCCAGATACTTTCTTTGAGATCTCGTTGGCCCTTCTTCAGGTTTTCAGCCAGTTCCCTTCTTTGTTTTTCATCCAGCCGGTCATGGTCACCAGTCTCGATCTCCTGCCACGCAAGCCATTTACGAGCTTCGGTTTTGAGTGGAGCACTGCTGTCGGCCACTGTCCAGATCAAAGCACTCTTGAAGGTTCGGGCAGAGGTTCCATATTCCCTTATCATCGATTCAAGCAGTTGGGGGCAACCTTTATCCTCCATGCAGTATTTCGAATCCATGATCACCATAGTGAGGACAGGCCGATCAGGAATCTGTGAACTTTTTTCTGGAAAGAAGATCCGCTCCATACCCGTGCCATTGGCAAAGACCTTCTGGATCTCTTTCTTTATAAGCTCCTGAACCTTTGGCTCTTGGACGTTTGCCTGCCGGTCAGCAAAGAGTTTGTTTAGATTCGGCGTGAAGCTGAATCGAAATGAGTTTCTCTCGCACGAAAGATAGTAACAGGTACGGGAAAGCCCCTCCAAAGCTGTTTCGATATTTCCGATATCGAGTTCGGGATCACCAACAGCAAGCCTGACCTCTGGAACGGTTGCTTCTGTGCGGGATTGTCCACCGTTTGACTCGAAAAGGATTGTAGTCGCTATTTTCTGATGGAGTCTCGATTTCCGAATGGCATCCACTGCATCTCTATCGAGCCGAAGTGAATGTGAGTCCTTCTTCCCGCAGATATCAGTTGTGATCGGCCCCTCAAGCCGTGCCTCCCCAAGTTGTTCGAACATCGCCGCACGGAATAGTGAATCATCAAGCGGGGCAGAGCCAAGCCCAATCAGAGGATCACGGTACCCACCCTTAAACCCCTCCTGATACACTCTGGAAACCCACAGGGCCAGAAGCCGCAATGCGCCTCTAGTCTGCTGAAAGCGTGGTAGAACCCTCCATTTCCGCTCAAAGACAGATACCACTGTTGGATGGAATGGGTAGGTAGCATAAAAAGTCTCACGGGCATGATCGATTGGAAACCACTGGGGTAGTTGCTGCCTGTGATCCACCACCCAATCCGCATATTCGTTGCAAGCTTTGATTGCGTCCTGCGATAGGAGCACTCGACCATCTTGTGTTTGTGCGGCATTGTCCCATTCAAAGAGTCGCCTTCTAATAATCTCGGATGTCTCCGCTTCTGCTGACATGAAAAGGGCTTTTCCAAGTCGGTCAAGAAGTTTTTTGAACCGCTCGAAGTCGGCCTGATCCTCCGTGGTCATCTCCAGTTCTGAGGCTGGGATCGATACAGCAAGAACCATGTTGTTCTGACTTCGGATGACTTCCGAAAGATCGTGCAGGAAATTATAAAATTGGCCTGAGAGTCCGCTCTTTCGGCTGCGGCTCAAGTAATTCATTAGTTCATCCATCAGGATGAGACATGGCTCATCTTTGGGAAGAAACTTGCGGATCACATCCCCACCGGGGGCCGTTAATTGCTCTTCATGTTGGGCGACAACATCGAAAGCCTCTTTCCCGCCAAGCTGGAAGGCTATTTCGCCCCAAGGGGTGCGCCTCAATGGTGTTCCGTCGTCGCCACCCCTGCCGGTGATGGAATCAAATTCGGTTCCAACAAAAACAGCGACATTCGACTTCGGTACTGATCCAATACCGGCCTCACGGAGTATTCTATCAACTCCAAGCCACTTTTCGGATTTCAAGCCATTTTGGGCCAAATGATAGAGCATGGCCAGACTATGGGTCTTCCCTCCACCGAACTGAGTAGTCATGTTGAATACGGCAGAGGTTTCTGTTCTTTCCCCTGAGAGCCGCCTTACCACTTCCGAAGCCAAGGAGAGCAGGTTTTTTGTAAGATAGGTTCGCTCGAAGAATTCTTGAGGGTTCTGGTAGACTGGGGGAGCTTTTCCATCCCGAACGAGACCCAAATTGACTGCAAATTCTGATGCGTCCAGAGGTCTTCCATTCCTAAGATCCTCACGTGGCGTAACCACTTTATACCAAGGCTTTAGAGCCATATCTGAACTCCCTCAAAACGAGTCTTAAAGTCCCAAAGTCTTCTTGCGTGCCAGTACCCCATCGATCCACCGCTTTTCTGCTGTAGTTGATGGGTAAAGTGCTGAGAGGGCCTGTGCAAGTCTCCAGAATTGTGGATCGGCCCCAGCCCCTTCTTCGATAAGGAGTTTCTTCAAGTATCCACTCTCTCCCAAACCAAAAAGCAGCATGCTTTGATGAATACGGTCCAGAGTTGTTTTGCCATAAGTGAGGGCGATTTTAGTCCCTCCAGAAAATTGGCTATCTTCTAAGCTTTTGCCGATAAAGTCGGCAATGCTAAGCTGTTTGCCCATCTTTGCCTTCGGTTTTTCGACCTTCTTCTCTTCTTTTTTTGTCCCAAAAAGGTACTCGGCACGGTCAGATACCGGAAGCAGTCGAGCATCACTACCTTTAATCTCAACCAGATTGGTCAGGTTGTCCAGATGCACACCAAGACCTTGGGCGATTTTGCGGGCAGCATCGTATTCAAGGGCAAAACCACTGATCTTAATTGGTGTTTTTTCGTCTTCATCATATTCATCCGCTTTAGTGGATTCTGATTCGGCGCTGATAGTTCCATTCCCGTTTGCGCCTGTCGAAAGAGTCCATAGCCACATTGCAGTGAGCCTTGCATCCTCTTCGAACCCCGTAGCATCGGCCCCTTCGAAAATCATGGTAAGGGCTTCTCTTGCCACGGCAGCCCATACGTACTCAAGATATTCTTTTAATGATACTTGTTCACCGCTGGCTTTTTCCACTTTTGAAAATTTGGAGAAAATCTCTAGTGCTGGGCCAAGGCAGGAGAAAATGGCATCCGCTCCAACGATTCCCTCTTTTGCGAGTCGGGGTAGCCATTCATGAGTGCGAATAGGAAGCTCCTGTAAAACATCTCGCCAATCTCCAACCTTGCTCAGTGTTGAAGCATTATTCGCCTCATATCTAGGGCGACAGATAAGGTGAACCGAAGATCCAAGACGTGCTTGTCCTTGTGCGGCTATTCGTGCCTCTCGCTCTGTATCAATAGGCCAAGATCCGGTAATTATCCAATCCGCATCAACAACGGCTTGTAATATAGCTTCCCAACTGGCGGTACTTTTGCTTGCGAATACGATAATTCCGATACCATGTTTCTGCAGGATTTGCCGACTTTTTATGAAAGCCTTTTTTAATTCGTTTTCATAATAGCTGATATCCTTATTAGAATTACTCAGCCTGTGTGGACGATCCACAACAATCTCGTGTTGTTTAGGCACCAACCTCTCGTTGAGGCACACGTTATCGTAATTAGCTAAACTACGTCTTAACCATACATAGAAAAAATCTGATAAATGGGCATATGGCACCGCATCATAGTATGGTGGGTCCGTAAAGAAAATGTGGGCTGAGTCATTAGGCAAAGCATGATTTGTTGCAGAGAAACACCCTGTAGTTCCAGTGTGTTTGAAAACTGAATGGTTATTGATGAGAAGGACGATATCATCTATGATGCTTGTCCATCCTCCCCCCCACGATATAAATGGAGCTTCAACAAAATCCCACATCATACCAAGTGCTTGTCTGCTGAAAGTGTACCCGATGTTTTCATTTTGGCTTATCCATCGGCATAGAGAGCAATCTCTGTCAGCTTGTTTATCGACTGCTAAAGCAAGGCAGATACGAACTGCTTCTTCAAAAAGGCTGTCGCCTTTAATGATCACTCGCTTTATCTGGCTGTATAGAGTAGCCAAAGCGAGTGCTTGGCGATTTGAAAAAAGATCGCCCCATGACAGCATGCCGTATAGCGGTATGCTTATGCGGCGAATTTCATTTAGTGATATAGTTTCATCTGGAACCAGTGATAAAGCCCCTGAATGTTCAGCTTCTAAGTCTTTCAATTTTTTTGCCGCATTCTCAACTGCAAGGATGTCATTTTCGTTGGGCAGTCGATAGCATCTTCCCGTCTGCCCCATCTTCGTGGTGACAACCACAACCAACATTGCATCGTTCGCACCACCATGACGCTCCAAAAGCTGCTTTCTCACCGATGTCACCGGAGTGGTATAACCACAACATGGACAAGTAGCTGCTCCACGACGCACTGTGCCATTATCGCCATTTTTGGCATTGGGGTTTATAATGATCTCGAAATCAACTTTCCTTCTAGGAATATTTGGTATAATTTTCAAACCTACAGAGCGATTAGATTTCTTCGCCAGCCAGAGTGACCGTATTAGAGGCACTATCGACCCACAATTAGGCCCCTCACAGGTGATAGTCCTTGCCCATAAGTATGCGATGGGGTTAGCACCATCAGGATCTTTGGGATAATAGGCAGCTAGGCTTTTCTCAGCTTGCTCTTTGATCCAATCGCCCCACTTTTTAACTTGGTCAGCCAAACGATTCCCGTATCTTGGAACATATTCAAGCAGTACCTTATTTAACAGTACGGCCACCGGATTTACATCACTGGCGAATGAATCTGCTCCTATTCGGAGAGACTCCAAGGGGATAGATCCACCACCCGCAAAAGGATCAACCACGAGTGGTCTTGTTCCCACAATGCCACCAAGCACTTCATGGGCAGTTTGGGTAAGAGTACGAACAGTGCTCAAGTATTCCCGTGAATTTGAATTATCCCAGTCTGCAAAGTCAGCGATGAAGTCTAATAGAGCTTTGCGAAGCTGAATATTGTCGCAGAGCAATTCGGGGGTTTTTTGAAAATTTAGGAAGCGGGGCAAGCTGTTGCTGCTTAATAATTTCAAGTGGGCTTTAACCCATTTCAGCATTTCTTCCTTTGCTGCTTCACGAAACCGCTCAGGACAAAGTGGATCAGCGGGATCGGGCCATGCTGCGGCGCATAATACAGCACGACAAGCAGCAAGAGGTCGTCTAGCCCACCAGATGTGAAGGCTCGATATGTGCGCATGCCTGACGGATTTCTCCCGCCTTGCATGCTCTGAGATGCGTTTGATGGGAAGATCAACCTCAACTAGCCTCTTGGGGTATTTGCCCACCTGATATGCTCCTTATCTGACTGCCCTTTGGAGAATGGCTTCCGAACCAATCTGATAATGTTCAATCATGACTACGGGCTTCCAGCCCAACAGGGCAGGATTCTGAATGACATATACCTCTGGCTGAGTTGCGCAGTTGTAAACTACGTAAAGGAAATAGTCGTTCTGCAACCGTTCGGCAGTTTTAAACTCGTTGGCTGTCAAAGCAACGCCGCTCACAAACGCTCTCCCTTTGACCTCAATGAACTTGACCGCAACGGCGGTTTTAGGATCTTCGGGATGGAGCTTGCGGGAGATGAGATCGAAACCACGGTTCTCTGTCTCAACACTCTCGACCTCCCAGCCCCTCGATCTCTCGTACTCGATCACTGCATTAACGGCAATACGCTCGATCTCCTCATCCTGCACCATATGGGCAATGTCAGGATGCACCCGCTCAGGATGTGGCAGTACCCACGCTCGTCCAAGGTGCCTTATTTCTGCAATCGTACAGTGCCGTTCTTTCTCCAACTCCGCTGTTCGCCGCTCAAGCCGGTTAGTGAGTTCATCCAGCCGATCTTCCGTGGTTTTGAGATTCGCCATCATCAGTGGGGTGGTATCCCCGGCCATCTGACGCTGAAGAAGTTCGGCCATCCTGAGATTTTGTTTATCGATCAATTCGTTCAGGCTTATTTGCATGTGGGAGGATATGGTACGGATTTCCTTTTCCCGCTCAGCTTGAACTTGGTCAAGGAAGGAATGGAGCGCATTTCCAAGCAGAGAATGTTCTACCTCTTCTCTCAAAGGCAAATCATCATCGGCAGGGGTATCCACTTTTTCACTTGCTGGGACCATATCTAGAAAAATAGTCGGTTGACGGATGGTGATCGAACGATCCATTTCGGTCTGTGCTACGAAGAGCCGCTTGTGGAGTATGTTTCCAAGACCGTCCTTTATTGCTGCGGAAAATACATCGAGTCGGCAAGGTTCTTTCCTGTTTATATCGAAAAAGACCGCTCCGTGGTCAAGGTCGGGCGTTACTTTTTCCAAGACCGCTTCACGGACGCACTCGAAAAGGGGATGCCCCGGCGTTACCCATTCAAGCGTGGGATCATCGCTTAGGAACTTTTTATCGAAGACGATCTTTGCATACTCTCTGCCCAGTCTGCCAAACCTTGTCTCAAGCCTATCCCCAACTGGGAGAAGGTTTTTCGGAACCTTACCGATCCGGTATATCTGCCCCTTCCCTCTGGCTACTTTGGGAAATATTCCGACAACGGGTGCCGCTTGCTGGAAGAAATCCTCAACCACTTCAGGAACAAGCCGCCTCTCCTTGGCCTCTTCTGACTTACCAATGATTGCGGACAGGTTCAGTTCCTTTTTGGCAAGCCCTTCCAGTGTGGAGTTGGTTATTCGCCTCAGCCGATCTGTGTCCACCTGTTCAACGATACGGCTCAAGATGACCTCTTCGGTGAGGTTATGTGAGTACATATCACGAACCATCCCCTCAAGCTGGTTAGCTGGGAATATATCACCAAGGACGTTGAAAACTTTCCCTGTCTGGTTGGGATCAAGATCCTCTTCGATCTTTTTGATCCTGTCGAAGAGGGTATACAGGACACGACCCTCACGGGTGTTGGTGGCAACGAAGTTGAAGATGAGGCAGTCTTTTTCCTGCCCATAACGGTGGATGCGGCCCATGCGCTGTTCGAGCCGAACGGGATTCCACGGGATATCGTAATTTATCATGAGCCAGCAGAACTGGAGATTGATACCCTCTCCAGCGGCTTCGGTTGCAACCAGCACCTGACAGGCTTCTCGAAACTCCCGCTCAGCATATATACGGGTAAATGGAGTGTCCCGATCACCGATTTTCATTCCACCATGAATTTGGGTAAGCTCAAGTCCCCACTCTTTTAGCTTCCCCAAGGGCCTTCCATCTTTGCCATCTCCAGCCAGATAATCCAGAGTGTCTTTATGTTCCGTGAAGACAAGGAGCTTCATCTTCGAGTCTGTAAAGACGCCACGTTCCGCAATGATCTCTTTTAGCTTACGGAGCTTCGATTCGATTTCTCTACCCTCAAGGCTGCGTGCTTGGTCAATGAGTCTTCCAAGCTGGAAGATATCTTCCCTGAGTGCAATGGGATCAACCGATGCGACCACGCCTTCCAGTTCATCCCAAATCCGATCCTGCTCGTCTGCGGGTAATTCATCGAAATCATCGGGGAGCTTGCTCTGGATCTGCTCGTTGCGGTATCTCTCTGGATCGGCAAGGATCTTCTCCCGCTTTGCCTTCATCCGCTCAAGGCTTCTCCTGACTGCATAGAGGCTCGATGCGAAGCGCCGCTGCAACATCGCCATTATAAAGCCCATAGCCCGACCACGGGCAGAATCGTCTTCGGAAGCCTTGATCGATTGGTCCTCAACATACTTGGTCAGCATGTCATAGAATTCAAGTTCGTCATCATCGATGTGGAAGTCTACGGTTTTGACGTTCCGTTTGGTGAAAATGGCCTTGACTTTCCCAGTCTCTGGATCAGGAAACGTTACCAAGGCTTCCTTGATGCGCCTAAGATAGAAAGGTGCCTCCCGCTTTCTAATGGCCTCTTCAAGGCTTTTGATATCCCCGTAAACATCCTGATCGAGTAACCGAAGAAATAGACAGAAGTTTTGTGGATCACCCTTGTGGGGTGTGGCTGTCATCAGAAGATAATGATCGGTGCGCTCAGAGAGCGCCTCACCAAGCCGGTAGGCGAGGGTCTTTTTCTCTGTGGAGTAGGCACTCATTTTGTGAGCTTCGTCAACAATGATGAGATCCCAGTTGCTTCGAAGTAAGCTCTCGTTGGCATCTTCTATGCGGGATACCCAAGAAATCGATGTGATCGCTTGGTTTGTCTCCATCCAAGGATTTGAGCCGTAATTCATCCGAAGGACATCCCCACGGACGATCTTAAAGTCCTCACGGAACTTATCAAGCATCTCACGCCGCCACTGAAATGTGAGGTTTGCCGGGGCAACGATGAGGATACGCTGGATCAGTCCACGGATCTTCAATTCCTTTACAAGCAACCCCGCCATTATTGTCTTTCCAGCGCCGGGATCGTCGGCCAGCAGAAAACGTATGCGGGGCAGCTTCAAAAAATAATCATAAACCGCTTCCAACTGATGCGGCAGAGGATCGATTCGGGCAATTGAAAGCGAAAAGTAGGGATCGTATTCGTAGGCCAATCCCAAGCGCATTGCTTCAACCCCAAGCCTGAATCGTCTGGCATCACCATCGAAAAGCTGTTTTTCCGCACCGATCTCAAGAGCGGCAAGCTGTTCTAGTGAAAGGATCGGCTCGTGGACCTGTCCTGTCCGAAGACCTTTTCCGATTAGTTTGACCGAATCCCCCATCTGGACCATCACGATCAACTGAATTTCTTCGGCAAAGAAGGGGCCACGGATTTTGACATTGGGCTTCAGCCGATCCAAAATGGATGCTGGATTCATCGGGCTTCCTTTTGGTGCTGTTTTGAGAAGATTGGGTTTCTATTCTGGAATATCTCAAGTAAGGCAGAATGTGAAGGAAAATACTGAAAATTCAAGTATTGGCTTGGCTTAACGGGCCGGGATTGAACAGATGGAGACAGAGAGGGGAGATCTTCTTGCACGAGGACAATATGGCTCCATCGATTCCGTCAAATGAAGGGTATTCCGGTATGGGTTGAGCGGAGATAGTTCATCGTAGGGCATTCTGGAGGGGTAGGTAGGTGATCAACGGGTTGGGGCGGGAGAATAACCAGTGGGCCACTTTTTTTGCCCTTCTGGTTCATGATCTTGTTATCTGACCACCGCTTGGGTCATTTCTGTAAATAGAATCTCTTCAGGGATTGAAGTGTCTGCGAACCAAATCTGATCCAACCCTTGAGGCAACCCACTTGTATAAGCTGACCTTAATCCGATCCTCATGATCTCATCATTCATTAATGCCATATCGCTAGACTCAAGAAGAAGTATTGTAGTTTTATTCTGAACCTTATAGCGTGATAGTTTCTCTATCTTGCGGTCAAGCTGGTCCCTCAATCGATCTGAAAATGTATCATCATTAGGTGCGAAGCGGCCAAATAGCAATCCAGTATGATTGCTACTTCTTTTATCAGCGTGAAACTCGAATGGTACTTCAGGCACATCGTTAATTACATGCCGCCCAATAGAAAGTTTCGGGGCTTCCTCCAAGACCCACTTTCGCAATGCGGTCGTGATTTGTGACCACTTTTGACCAGTCTGGATTCCCTCATAGTGGAAAGTCACAACAAGTCTAAATGGTAGTTTGCAGCGAAACTCATCCTCAAGTGGTTTCACAACTTGTACAAAATATGCTGTATTTCTTCGCTGGTTAGGTATGGTATCGATACTAGTGTGCTCGATTGCAAATGGTCCTGCAATAGCATCAATCTCGGTTGATTGCCGATTTTCTTCATCAGGCTTGGTGTCTACTTTGATTCCAGAATTGCCTTCGTTAGCAAGGTATTTGACAAATAAGTCAATAACTTCCTTATCAGTCAACTTTTGTTGAGCTTTTGATACATCACACATATTACTGCATCCATCCAAGATCGCTAAGATGTGCTGTCATCAACTTTAAAGAATAGATGAGATGGTTCCTTTTGTCCAGTCGGTTTGCGGTGCGGAATCCCCCAAAAAGCTTAACCTTTGGGGCTTGGGGTGCAGAATCCTCGGGACTGGGGTCAAGGGGACTGGGGTCAAGTCTCCGTTTGACCGTTACGGCTGCCCCTGCGAGTGTATCTTCGGGGTCAAGTTTTATAATATGACATGACAAAATCACTTCCCCCTCATTATTCGACTCAGTGTTGCTTAATGTAGCCCGGCATGCTTCCCAATATCCGCAAAGGAATAACCATACTCCAGGTGTGCGCAGTCGGGAGCAGGGACTTTGTTGAGACTATAAAGGGCAGACTCGGGGCGAGGGCGAAGCGGCGCCGGTTTTCCAGAACGGATGTCGAATCCACGCTCCGCGAACCCCAGGCCGGCTTGCAGCGATGACTTGAGGGAAATAAGTGAAACGTGTTTTCTTGCAGGCGAAGACTCGAAGCCCGAATGTTTGTTGACAATCCGGCGCCTTGTACCCAGAATCCGGAGTCCGTATGGGGTATGCGACACGCTCCTGATCGAGCCAAGGCAGGCCCTCGCGGGCGATTTTCCGTAATCTCCCTCTGCTTTGTCTTTCTTCGCGCCTTCGCCTCTTCGCGTGAAAAAATCTCTAGAAAAGGCTTCCGATGCGCCCAAGCGGTGAACCTTTGGCAATATTCATTTGTGGAATGCGGTATTCGTCCTTCACTTTCCTCAGTTCACTGCTTTTTGCCGCTTCTGGTTGCCGCTTCTATTGCCGCTTCTATTGCCGTTTTGCAGACACAAATCACCCCTGCTATAACATTGTAGGATTATAGCGAAATGGCTGGAATTGAGTAATTGAGGTTCTTATCCGTGTCCATCTCTGTGCATCCGTGTTTGGGAATTGCGGCAAATTGCGGTAAATTCGAATTCGCTGCATTTTTCGCTGTTTTCCCAGAAAATGAAATTCCAACTGTCAATGAAATCAATGGCTTGCGGGACTGGCCCCTGTATTTGGCCTGTATTTACAATGGAACTACCCATCTGCCTGTGAAATCGAGGGGTTGCATCGCATCCAGCCCGCTCTTTGAAAAATGAATAATAACCGGATAGGAAGAATTGCTGACTTTGTGGTAAGCTGCCATCGTTGACCCCACAGGTGTTACCTAAAAGTGTTACCGTGGGGTCAACCTGACTGGCTTCAAGGAGCTAAGCGTTTGAATGTATCACACAAATTGGCGGTGCAGGGTTTCGAACCCCGGACGCTACGGATATGAGCCGTATGCTCTACCACCTGAGCTACACCGCCTTAGAACCCGTAATATGTAAGTGAAATCCGGAACCGAGTCAATACCAAAACCGGGTCTGCCCCCTGGACCCTGCATGGTTCCCCGATTGAGTTTGACAAAAACAAACCCTTCGGGTAAATTTTTTAAGTCATTGATGAGAAGAGCTTTTTCGGCAATTTAATGTATCCCGTGCCCGAGGTGGATTTCGATTGTCCATGCTGTGGCCGGGATTCGGAAGAGAAGCTCAGTTTTGAGCGAAAGGCTTTTTGAAGTAAAGACTACGCAGTTTTGCTGCCGCTCATAACTTGAAATGCTTTCGCGGGAAGTGTGAAAATCTCCACGGGCACAACTGGAAGGTTGAAGTGGTTCTGCGGGGCAAATCTCTGGACAGAAATGGCATACTGGTCGATTTCGCAAAAATGAAAGCCGCAACCAGAGATGCCCTCGAAGAAGTGGATCGTAAGTATCTGAACGAATTGCCTTGTTTTTTGCAGAACAATTCATCTTCCGAAAACATCGCCCGTTTTATTTTCGAAAGGCTCTTCGGGAAGTTTAATACCGAGAAGAGCTGGCTGCACAGTGTATCCGCGTGGGAATCCCCCGATGCCTGCGCGACATATATGGAATTCTGAGACATGCTTGAGCCGAATGAAAAAGGAGCCTGCCGATGGGAGTTTTCGAACAAAGGACCCGAAGCCATTGTAGACGCATGGCTGTGAGGCCGCCCGTATTCTTCCCTTTTCTTTTTGTCACCCTGGTCCTGATATTCGTCGCGGCAACAGCCGGGTTTGCTCTCCAGAAACCAACGCTGGGAGTTGTGGAGACCCCGCCCGCGGAGCAGCCGAATCCGGACCAGCAGGCTCCGGCCAAGGAAAAAGCCCCTGCTGTCCAAGAGCACCAACCTGCCGCACCAACCCTGCCACATGCACTACAGGAAGAGCCTGGTGGAAAACATGCGGCAGCCCCTGGAGTTGCGGAGCACGAGCCAGGACATGAAGGGGTTCAGGGCGAAGGCCGGGAGGAACACGTTCAACTCCCCGAGATTTCCCCTATACCGGGGGTGACCTTTGTCGATACCCTGATAAAGTTGATGGACTACGAACTCAACGTCAGAACGCTGGGCTGGAGGCCGAATGACATCATAATCGGCCGGCTTACCGACAATATAAACAATTACCAGCTCGGGGTCCTCGAAGCCGTCCGGTTCACCACCCTTCGGCTCAAAGATAGTCTTACCAGACTGGGCGAGGCCGATACATACGATACCGATCTTGAACAGGCGGTCAATCTTTTTATGAACAGCGCCACCTCATGGTGGTTTCCGTCGGCGGAAAGTTCATACGGCCAGGCAATCGAGCATCTGAAAACTTTCAAAACCAAACTGGAGAAGGGCCAGCGAAGTTTTTACTACCGGCGCGACACACTGGTTTCGCTGCTCTCCACCTACAAGGACCAGGCCGGAAATGTGAACAGAACACTGGTTATGCCGGTTGGGTGGTTCCAGGCAGACGATCGATTCTATTATGCAAAAGGCGTGGCACATGTTTATTTCGAGCTTCTGAAAGTCTGCCGGGTGGGATTCAAGAACCAGCTGGCCACCATGCACGGGACTGATATAATGGACGAGGTGCTGCACGAGCTTCTTATCGCGGAGAAAATCGAGCCCTGGATATGTTTGAACTCCGATTACGGCGGATTTTTCGCAAACCACAGGGCCAACCTGAATGCGCCGTTGAGCGAAGCGGCACATCTGCTTAGCGAGTTGAGCCTGTTGTAGCGAGACTCGATTCGATTGGCGGGTCCGGCCGGGGAACTAATGCCAAATAGTGCGTTCAAGATATTTCTAAGAACGCGGTGGAATGATTTCTCGGTATAAAGATCCCCGCACCCCCCAGGATAAGGATCAACTGCAACCCCACATGCACATCCCAGGATTGTGCGGGTTGTCGATAGGATCAACTGCAACCCCACATGCACATCCCAGGATTGTGCGGGTTGTCGATAGGATCAACTGCAACCCC
>JBEKMB010000025.1:0-68518 GCA_050008735.1 Syntrophobacteraceae bacterium | reverse complement strand
ACGCGCGAAAGCGCGCGAGGCCGAGCGCTCGGCGCCGGCCAAAGGCCGCCGCCAAAGCGCCATACTAGGGGGTGTGGGGGGCTTAGCTCCCCACGTTTTTAAAAAGCGTCCTTTGATACATTATTGAACGCGCCTCCGTATAACACCTCGATTTGACGGTGCAATAAAACCTCCTTTCCGTATCGAAGATTGCCGATGTATTATTCGAGGTCTCCGGACGGCCCTAACGGGGAAATATTTCGGTGATTTTTCGTAGACAAAAGCGCCAAGCCATGCGTCATAGTCGGTTAGAAAACCGGTTTGGCGCCTGAACCCGGTGATCGGCCGCGTCACTGAATTAAACAAAACCGGCACAAAGCGGCTTTGATATAGAGACAATGTCGGCGGACTTATCTCCCGGTCCCGTCGCTCTGAGTGTTTCGAACCAATAGGCGATTATTCTCGAGTGCCGAAAATTGGCCGGTTTCAAGGAGAAAAGCCATGAAGCGCGTCTTTAAGGTGATTGCGGTCTTACTGGTGGTAGTTGCTGTCCTGATGCTTGCATCTCCCGGTTATTCGTACAGAGGAGGTCACGGTTATTACGGCGGTCACGGTTACTACGGTGGTCACGGTTACTACGGTGGCCGCGGGTATTACGGTCACGGCTGGCATGGTGGATATTGGGGACACGGCGGGTACCCGTACTGGTGGGGCGGCTGGGGGTGGCCATACTACGGCGCCTGGGGCTATCCGTACTACGGGGGGTATCCGGGTTATTATCCCTACAGGTACTATTACCCCTATCAGCCTGGTGACAGTCTCGGTCCTTATTATTACTATTGATCGGGCGGCCGATGTCGCCCGGATTTCTACCAATTTCAGGTAGACCGCTGCCTTCGGTTCCGGCAGTGGTCCAAATGCTGAGTGAGCGCGGCACGGAGGGCTGAGGGGAGGCCGAAAGGTAAGAGGGCCCTTTCGCGAGAAACACTCTTGCCGAATGGAGCTCAGCCGAGGTTCGCAGCGCCCCTTTCCAAACGGATTGAACGCCTCATGCCAAATGGGGGAGGACCTGTTGGCGACGGGTTCGGGAATTTTCGGTGTGGCAGGGCGTTCGGGCAAAAGTGGGGATTCGCGGGCGGATGCGACAAAGACCCCGATTATTTGACAACTTTTGATTTTACGCGGTTATGGGAAATGTGGCGGCCTGATCATCTGCCCCATTTTGCCCGCGTGATGAAGGGAAATTTTGATGGCTCGATGGAAAGCGATTCCTGTCGTGGTTGGTATCATCGTTATGGTCTATGGAGGTTTTCTTTTTGCGCAGACTCAACAAGCGCCTCCGGCCAAGGGAGGAAGGTCGGCGGAGCAGGACCCCCACAGGGAGCAAATGATCGATATGATGTTCCAGGACATGGATACCAATCATGACGGCAAGATCAGCAAAAGCGAATGGATGGCGTTCTACGATAAGCAATTCAGGCAGTTGGACAGAAACGGCGACGGATTCATCACGAAAGACGAGGTAAGGGCCGACATGGCGGATAGGATGAGAGCACAGCAGCAAAAGGCAAGGCCCCCTCAATAGGTTGCCGTGCGTAGTGGGACCGGTTTCGCTTAACTCTTTGTGAATCAGTGAACGCCGGGTTGACCGCCTTCTCGAAAGGGGCTAATAGTCGCCATTCCCTTTCTTGGAGGAGGTGAAAATATGCTGCTGAAAATAGGAGGCTGTGAACTCGAAATTATTCGGGGAAAATTTGTCTGTTTTAGCCGGAACAATGGGGAGACGAGTTATTTCAGCAACTGGAGGGACCTTGACCGGGAACTCCAGGAAAAATTCGAAGCCATGAGAGAAGAATTATCGGAAGTAATGCAAACATTTGCTAATTCGAAGCACAATGCCCTCTTTGAGGCTATCTCCGAAGAGTATAAGAAAAAAGACCAGCCTGAGTGCAGCGTCTGAAAGCCTCTGTCATATATCTCAACTTAGAGCCCTTTCCGGTTTTAGCGGCGGCAATCCATTGAAAAGCAGCGCTGCTCCATAATCCTTACCGTAGTCGTGATAGAAAGATGCCGCTTCCGTTATGCGGCAAAACGATACCCTCTGAGAAAACGCCTTCGAATTGTCCCAGTGAGAAACAAAGTTCATCGGCTATGCAGAATGGGCAGGTAACTTGAAATGTTGCCGGAATCCCGCCGTTGCGAACATCATTGCATTCTTTGCCTCTCGTCGTGACAGATTCCCAGGGTGTATTGCCGGGACCGAAATAGGCCACCGTGGCGTTGCGCGAACATCGGGCGCATCTGCCTTCAACCGCGGAGAGGGCCTTTGTGAACATACGCCCAAGCCGGTTTTGCAGGAATTTTTCCGGGATATCTTCCAGTGCCCTGTATTCATAAACGTACGGGCCTCTTTTCATCTCCAGGGATGGATAGACGACAACCATTTTCTCCGTGCATGCCGTGAATTCCTGTCTGAACCGTTCGATCAGGTGTTCCCGGCAAAAGCGTCCGCTTCGCCCTTCCTCGAAAATCAGGGTGTCCTGGGATAACTTGCCGCAGACCGAGCATCTGAGAAGACGAGATGCAAAATACCTGAAGACGCTCAGTGCCAGGAAAAAACAAACCCATAACGCCGGGAAGAGGGGGTCATTTGCCGGAAAGCCAACTCTGCCGGTCTCGAGGTATTCGATTGCGCATCGAAGCACTGCGGCAACCAAAAGAGCGAGGAGGCTTAGATAAATATAAGGGGTCAGGGCGGTGTTCTTATCCATGAATGTCTCTCAATCGGTTCATAAAAAACTATGCCGAGGTCGCCGGCAAAGGCCGAGGTCCTCTCGCCCGGGCCCGACCCGGGGTCGGTTCAAGAATAAATGTAAGGCATGCTGATGTTTTTCGTTCTTTCTCCCTGCGCTACAGCCCTTCCCGGACAAATATCGATCAGGCCATGATCGGGGGTCCGCGGCAGGTTCAGATTTCATGAGATTAATGAAAACCCGGGCTCTCGCCGATTATGTATCGTGGTCCGGCCCGCAGCCCGTTACATTGTCGGCTTAATTTCAGCGGGTCCTTTCTGGGAGCTGATTTCCAGGCCTTACGGGGGGTCTGTTCGATTGTATAAAGAGAAACACATATAACATACACAGAGGGTGCGGTGTGCATCAAACTACGGTAAGCGCCAAAGGGAAATGAACGCGCTTTGCCGGAGGCGCTACACCCCGCGGTTTGTGGAAATCCGCTGTTGCCGGGGTTTTTCAGCGGCGCTGCGGCGGCCCAGGCGTGCCGCCCTTTTTTTATGATAAAGGGCATAAAGTATTTTCCACGGCTGACGGGGTGGGGCATGTAGGGTCGTGAAGAGCGACAGGAGACATTCGTTTAATTTCCAGGCGCTGCCGGAGTTTGTGGGCGTAAGGGTTTCGGCCCGATTTGACCGGCCGGAAGGCTTCGTGGGTCCCTATTTATGTCACTACAGTCTATGTACAGTATATTTAAGCTAAAATGGGGGATATTGGGTAGATTTAATCCCAATTCCTCCCCTGTATTTTAGCCCTTTACATGCAGATTCTGCCACAGTAGAGTGCCTCGTCCCCAAGGTAGCAAAAGGATTTGGCCTTGCCACCCTGCCGGCATGAATTCTGTGGAAAATAGAATTCTTATGCGTTCCTGAGCGGTGGTATGGATGATTAGTCGCTTCGGATACACGTAAGCGAGTTGGCGGAGCTTTATGAACGCATCCGTAGATTCATCGATATGTCGGAGTGGAGATTCGGGAACCCTGGGTACCGTTTCTTTCCTTACCGAATGATTCGATTTGAGGATTCAACGCAAGCCTGGTTTGTGTGGGCCTGAATATCCAACCACGAATTTAGACCTGATTTAAAGGACTTACGATGAATAGTGAGCCAAACGAAACGAAAAAGCTTGCGTCGATTCCACAGGTTGCTGCTCAGCAACCTCTTTACTACGATTTGGGAATCGAAAGCTCCGGCGCCGGTTCTCAGGAATTCAATATAAGAGACATCCTTGTCATGCTGTTTAAATACAAATATAAGATTTTATCGGTTTTTCTTCTCACCATCCTTGCCGCCTTCATCATCTACGAGATTACCCCGGTGCGCTACGAAGCCACCTCCGTATTAATGCTGCGTTATGGGCGGGAATACGCAACCCCAAATGTAAGCGGTGACCCGAGCCCTCTCCGGATCGGCTTGGCGGAAATCCTGAACTCAGAGGTTGCAATTCTGTCCAGCAAGGACCTGAAAGAGACGGTAATCGGCAAAATCGGAGTGGACAGGCTTGTCCCAAAGGCGAGCGCTTTTTCGGCCCGTTTGATAGATCCGACGCAAGTGGCGCTAATTTCGATGGAAAAGGACCTCGTGGTTCTGCCCAGCAAAAACTCGAATCTCATTTCGGTCAGCTATCGGAGCCAAGACCCAAGACTGGCGGCCGACGTGGTAAATACTCTGATTAATAATTACCAGGAGAAAAGACTCCAGGTACTCAGCGATCCAAAACCTACTTTGTTTTTGGAAAATAAAGTCGCCAGTTTCTACAATCGGCTCCGGGATTCGGAACAAAAACTGGAATCCTTTAAACAGACAAATCGCGTTTATGCGTTTGAAGACCAGCGTGCGGGGCTTCTTCACACCAGAGAGGAATTGAATGCGAGCGCCTCCGCCTGCCAGACGCAGATAAAAGAGCTCCATGAAAAGCTCACAGTCCTCGGAAACGAGGCAAAGGAAATCGCCAAGGTGCTTCCCGACAGCTCCGGTCCGGAAGTAAGGGACGAAGCCGAGGGCCAGTTATTGACTTTAAAGCGCAAGGAGCAGGAGCTTCTATCGAAATACAAGGAAGGCAATCCACTGCTGGCCAATGTCCGCCTGGAGATGAAAGTCGTGGAAGACTTCATGGCGAAAAGAAAGAAGAACCCCAAACTTTTAACAAACAGCATCTCTCAGGAATTGCAAAAAGAGATCATTACTGCAAAAGCGGATCTGGCATCCCAGGAAGTCAGGTTGACCCAGCAGAAGCAGCAGCTCGAGTCTTTAGACAAAGAGATACAGGCGCTGGACCTCCAGGAAAATTACGTGCGTGATCTTCGCCGCGAGCTTTCGTCAAGCGAGCAGATGTACGAGGCTTACTCGAAAAGGCTGGAGGAAGCTCGCATTACAGATGATATGGACCGGCAAAAGATGACGAGTATAAATATCGTCGAGAAGGCATCGGTTCCTATTGCGCCTGTCAGCCCCAGCAAACCCCTTGGATTTTTTCTTGCACTTTCAGCGGTTGCCGGCCTTGGCGGTGGTATAGTGATTGCCTTTTTGCTGGAGTCCCTTGGCCAGGGATTGATGTCGGCTCAAAAAGCGGAAAAGCGGCTGAATTTACCTGTTTTGCTCGTAATCCCGAAAGATAGGGATCTAATCGACAAGGATACGAATGTAGCGCAGCTGACAGCTTTACCGGTATCGAAGAATCCGCAGCTGATGCAACCCGAACTTTGACAGGCATCTTTTGAATCCGGCATTGCCTGGATCGATCCAATGCCGGCGCTTATACCTTGGAGGTCGCAATGGGTAAAATATATAAGGCGTTAGTCGAGGCCTCAAAAATGAGGAAGACGGAACAGTTGAAGATTTTCTCACATGCCGTTCAGGTGGAAAGGAAGATGATTTACTCTCCGCCACTGCCCTCCCTGGAAAGGGGAATGCTGCTCCTGTTTCAAAGAATGGAGGCCCTGCTTCCAAATGTTAGTAATAAAGTCATTCAGTTTATAGGCTCAAAACAGGGCGAAGGGGCTTCCACCATCGCCAGGGAATTCGCGAAGACCGCGGCCTTCAGTATCGGTAAAAAGGTGCTGCTCATAGATGCCGACCGCTACCATCCATCACACCATCATTTTTTTGGAATTCAATATGATGAGGGGTGGCAGGAAATCATCCGGAACAAGCATCCTGCCGAGGACTCGATTCACTGTTTCGATAATTCCAATCTGTTTTTGTGCCCATCTTCGAATACTACCAAGTTTACCCCTGAACTGTTTGACATCGGGGTCATGGACCCTTTCCTCGGCGCGATCAGACAGCAGTTCGATTTGCTCGTGATCGACTCCACTCCGATCACAAAATCTCCCGACGGTCTTGGCATCGTTCCGAGAACCGACGGCGTAATCCTCGTGGTTGAAGCGGAAAAGACCAAATGGACGGTTGTTGAGAATACAAAGCAGCAAATCCAGCACGTTGGTGGAAACCTTCTTGGGATGGTGCTCAACAAGCGCAACTATCACATTCCCAATTTTATTTACAGGTTCTTAGGGTAGAAGAAAAGGGCCATTCATATGGAGCTTTCATTTCTCAATAGCTTTGGCTCGGCAATAGCCCGGGAAAGCGACCATCTCCTTGAACTTGACCGTTCCTGTCTCTCCGAGGAAGGTTTTAACGAGGTCCTCGGACTCGAGAGAAAAAGGACTGCCAGGTCCAAAAGACCATTCATCTTGATGCTTCTCAATATTGCCGATTTCCCGAACGGCAATAATAGCGGGCATGTCCTGCGCAAAAGACTGATCACTTACCTGAAATCATCCATAAGAGACACTGATACGATCGGGTGGTACCTCGACGACAAAGTAATAGGAATCATTTATACCGAAATCGGGGATTGCTCCTCAAAGATTGCGTCCGATATAATTATCGCCAGAGTCAGAGAAGGCATTTCTAACAGTTTCAGTCCTGAGAAGGCCAATTCAATACGAATTTCCCTGTTTTTTTACCCGGAAGAATCTGGGGACTCTTCAGACAACTCCAGTCCCGAACCGGTATTATACCCGGATATCGCACACAGGAATTCAAGGAAGAAGGTGTCGCTTTTCTTCAAGAGGGCTATCGATATTGTCGGCAGCATTTCAATTTTGATCCTTTTCCTTCCCATAGTTATTGCCATATCACTCTTGATACGTTTTACCTCTGAAGGCCCCGTATTGTTCAAGCAGGAAAGAATCGGCAGGTTCGGCAAAAGGTTCGCTTTTCTAAAGTTCAGGTCCATGTATGTAAATAACGACCCGTCAATCCATAAACAATATGTCAGCAAACTCATTAGCTGCGCCGATACGGACAAACTCCCCGGTTCCGATGAAACCAGGCAGGTATTCAAAATTACTCACGACCCAAGGATCACGCCCATTGGCGCGATTTTGAGGAGGACGAGTCTCGATGAGCTTCCTCAGTTCCTGAACGTCTTATGGGGAGATATGTCCCTGGTCGGACCTAGACCGCCTATCCCGTATGAGCTCGATTGCTATGATATTTGGCACCGCAGGCGCATCATGGAAATGAAACCCGGAATAACCGGGTTATGGCAGGTCTACGGCAGAAGCCGGACGAGTTTCAACGACATGGTCCGGCTCGATATCCGGTACATAAGCGAGTGGTCGCTCTGGCTGGACATAAAGCTTCTCTTCCGGACTCCATGGGTTGTTGTGACGGGCAAGGGAGCCTACTGATAATGGTTCGAATGCTGGTGAGTCTCAAGGCTGTCGTCCAGGAGTTTTGCCGGTTGCTGCGGAGGGGAATATGATACGGTTTGGGATTATTGGATACGGCTACTGGGGACCGAATATCGCTCGAAATTTCAACGCGGTCGAAGGCTGCAAAGTCGCTGCAATCTGCGACGAGCGCGAGGGGGCCCTCGGGCGAGCAAAGAAAGCTTTCCCCGGCGTGAATGTCACCTCGGATTGGCGCGCCCTGGTTTCATCTCCCGACATCGATGCAATCGGAGTGATCACGCCCGTTTCGACGCACTTCGAAGTGGCCATGGCGGCGCTTGAAAACGGCAAACACATTTTTGTGGAAAAGCCGTTTACCGCCAATTGCGCCCAGGCCGAAGAACTTATCGAAACAGCCGAAAGAAAAAACCTCACGATCATGGTCGACCATACGTTCATCTATACCGGCGCCGTCAGGAAGATGAAAGAACTCGTGGACAACGGGACCATGGGGACTATCTATTATTATGACTCGATGCGGGTCAATCTCGGTATTTTCCAACACGATGTAAACGTGGTCTGGGACCTCGCGCCTCACGACCTATCCATAATGGACTACATAATAAAAGAGAAACCGCAGGCAATCGTAACGACGGGAGAAAATCACTTCAGTGAGCACGTTTACGTTGCCTATACCACTATTTACTTCGACAATCACATAATCGGCCATCTCAACGTCAATTGGCTCTCACCCGTCAAAGTTCGAACCACGCTTCTGGGCGGGGAAAAGAAAATGCTCGTGTGGAACGACCTGAACGCGGATGAAAAGATAAAGGTCTACGACAAAGGGGTGAAGATCGAAAGCCGTGACGGCGTCTACGATCTCCTGGTCGGGTATCGTTCCGGAGACATGTGGGCGCCCAAGGTCGAACAGACCGAAGCCCTGAAGCTCGAGGCGGAATGCTTTGTCGACTGCGTCGCCAACAATAAAACACCGGTGAACGACGGTCATGCGGGATATCGGGTTGTCAAAATGCTGGAGTCTTCCGATCGATCCCTCAAAGATAGAGGAAAGCTGGTCTACCTATGAATTATGTTTGTATGGATGGCGTAAGTCTGGGTGAAAATGTCAAACTCGCCAGGTTCATCAATCTTTACGGCTGCCAGATAGGAGACAACACAAAAATAGGCGCCTTTGTCGAAATCCAAAAGGGCGCCGTCATCGGTAAAAACTGCAAGGTATCCAGCCACACCTTCATCTGTGAGGGGGTAACCGTCGAAGATGATGTCTTCATAGGACATGGGGTGGTTTTCATCAACGATACCTGTCCGCGAGCAACGAATCCTGCCGGAGAACTCCAAACCGAAGCCGACTGGAAAGTCGAACCGACCCTGGTGAAAAAGGGCGCATCGATTGGTTCCGGGGCTACCATCCTGGCAAATGTTACGATCGGTGAGAATGCAATCGTCGGGGCCGGCGCCGTTGTCACAAAAAACGTCCCTCCCAGGGCGGTCGTCGCCGGAAATCCCTCCAAGCCCCTGAGGTTTCTTGATGAGTAATCGTTCACCGGAAAACGTGGTCTCATAAATTAGAAGCCTGGTTCACGCGAAGACGCGAATAATGCCGATACTGCTCTTGGGCGAATAGGTTTGAAGTCCCCCTTTTCAAAAGGGGGATCTAGGGGGATTTCTTAACTATACGCGGCGTCAATAGTACTTGCGCAAACCCTCAGTGCCCGTCACCCCGGCGGAAGAGACTGTGTCGTAATTCAGAAATGCTCGGTGCAAATCCCAAGGGACCAGGTTTGCTTCCCCCTTTCGTAAAGGGGGATCGAGGGGGATTTTAAAGGCTTACATAGCATTGGAGACTCAAAATATCCCCTGCCCCTTTTAAGAAAAGAGGGCAAATATGGAAAATAGTCCCTTTGCGACACAGTCTCGGAAGCCGGGGTCCAGTGTCTTTTTGATCTGCTCTTTGCTTCTTGCTCCCTGTTTTTTTGATCTGTTCACTGCTCAGAGTTTTGGAGGGACACCGTTGAAAGAAGACCGGATCGACGCCCCACTAACTCATGATGCAATTCCTTTTCTCGATCTGGTGACCCCTCACCTGGAACTCGAAGAGGAACTGGTGTCCGTTTTCCGGTCCGCCGTGAAAACCGCCGGTTTCATCGGCGGCCGCATGCTGGAAGAATTCGAGAACGAATTCGCGCAGTTCTGCGGGACAAGACATTGCATCGGTGTGGGCAGCGGAACGGATGCCCTTCGTTTCGCTTTGATTGCATCCGGCATAAAACCCGGCGACCTTGCGATCACGGTCCCAAACACTTTTATCGCCACGGTTGAAGCAATTTCGCAGGCGGGCGCCGTCCCGGATTTCGTTGACATAAATGAATCGACCTGCAACATGGACCCGGAAAAACTTCGCGAATACTTCGAAACCCGGTGCGTTGTAGACGGGCGAGGCAGGCTGATGCATCGTGAAAAGGGGCGGCCGGTGAGCGCCGTGGTTCCCGTGCACCTCTACGGTCAGCCCGCCGATATGGACCCCATCCTGGACCTGGCCGAAAAATACAACCTGGTGGTTGTCGAAGACGCATGCCAGGCCCACGGCGCCGAGTATTATTCGGATCGCGAAAAAACTTGGAAAAAGGCCGGGTCGATGGGCCATGCCGCCGCATTCAGCTTCTATCCGGGCAAAAACCTGGGCGCCTGTGGCGAGGCCGGGGCGGTGACGACCAACGACGAGAAAGCAGCGCGAAAAATCCGTATGATCCGCGATCACGGCCAGGCTAAAAAGTATTACCATGATCTCGAAGGCTACAACGGCCGGTTGGATGCAATTCAGGCCGGCATCCTCCGGGTGAAGCTGAATCACTTGCCGGGCTGGAATGAAAAACGCCGCGAATGCGCTGCCTGCTACAACGACAGACTGGGGCATGCCCGGGGAGTAGCCGTTCCCTTTGCAAACCCTCGAACGAGGCCGGTCTATCATCTCTATGTGATCCGTACCGAAAAACGAGACGCCCTTCAGAAGTATCTCGCTGAAAACGGGGTGGCGACCGGCTTGCATTACCCGGTGCCCCTGCATTTGCAAAACTGCTACAGATCGATGGATCTTGCCGCCGGCGCTTTTCCCGCAACAGAAACGGCCGCCTCCAGCGTACTCTCCCTGCCCATGGGACCGACTCTCACCAGATCGCAGGTGGAGAGGGTATCGGACCTGATCTGCCGCTTTATGGAAGGGCAATAACAAGTCTCACCACGAAGACCACGAAGACCACGAAGGAAATGGGAGCCTGGCGGAGGCGCTACAAAGAGGAGATTCCTTGGACTACATAGCGTGGCAGTTGTCGTGGAGGACGCATATGAGCATTCACGAGGCACAGCTTCTTACATTTATGAAACTTGCCTGCGTGTTTCGTCCTGTAGTCCCTTAGTGGTCTTCGTGGCGAGAAAAGGGCTTACAGTATATTGCGTATTTCTGATCCACATCGAGCACACGTGGTAGAAGATGGAATTCGACGAACTTTCAAACCGAGTGATTGGCTGCGCGATTGAGGTTCACCGTGCACTTGGCCCTGGGCTGCTTGAGTCAACTTATGAACAATGCCTGGTCCATGAGTTCATGTTGAACGGAATTGCTTTTAGGCAGCAGTGGCCGCTTCCTGTCCAATACAAGGAAGTCCGATTGGACTGCGGGTACAGGGTGGACGTTCTAGTGGAGGACGCACTTATCCTGGAACTGAAATGTGTGGAGCGGATCGAGAGAATCCACGAAGCACAGCTTCTTACATATATGAAACTTGCCCGAATAGATGCCGGGTTACTCATTAATTTCAATGTCAGAATGCTGAGGGACGGGATCAGGCGCTTCGTCCTGTAACTTCTTCGTGTCCTTCGTACAACTTGTCCGGCATTCTCTTGTTTCTTCTGTAAGTTGAAATAGCTTCTTCTGGTTCCATGGTTTTATCCATTGACCCCTTCGTGATCTTCGTGCTCTTCGTGGTGAACAGGCGTTTTTCTCTGCGGTGAGTCTTTTTGAATGCCCACTGAAATAATAGACCCGATCGTCTGCCCTGACTGGAATGAGATGATTGCGTCCAGCCCGGAACATTCGTTTTTCCATTCTTCGAACTGGGCCGGGGTCCTCATGGACTCCTATTCGTATAAGCCCCTGTATTTCACGAGGCGGGAAGGGGCCGAAGTATCCGCCATGATTCCCGTAATGGAAGTGGACAGCTTGCTTACCGGCAAAAGAGGGGTTTCCATTCCTTTTACGGATTACTGTGAGCCGATTGCCTCGGAGGCGGGTTGTTTTTCGTCGATTTTAGATGAAATCCTGCTCTACGGGAAAAAAGCCGGCTGGAAATCATTGGAACTAAGAGGCGGTGCGAACCTGCTCAACGGTGCGGTCCCGTATCGAAGCTACGCGAGGCATGTTCTGGCCTTACACGACCGGGAACCCGAACTTTTCAAGCGGCTCAACCCCGCCACGAGGCGCAATATCCGAACGGCTGAAAATTCTGAAATTCGAATCACGATCTCCAGCTTTGAAACGGACCTGGATGAATACTACCGGCTGCACTGCCTGACCAGGAAACGCCACGGGGTCCCACCGCAGCCGCGCGGTTTTTTCAGGGCCGTCTACAAAAACGTGATCTCGAAAGGAAAAGGCTTTACGGTTTTGGCCACATGCCAGGGCAGGCCGGTTTCCGGAGCGGTCTATTTCCATTGCGGCAGGAAAGCGATTTACAAGTTCGGAGCATCCGACCTGAGATACCAGCACCTTCGTCCCGCCAACCTGGTCATGTGGGAAGCCATCAGGCACTTTTCGAAAAACGGGTTCGATGAGCTCTGTTTCGGGCGCACAGACCTGGAAAATACCGGGCTGATTCGTTTCAAAGAAGGGTGGGGGGCGCGGGAAGAAACGATTCATTATTATCGGTACGATTTCAGCCGTTCGGCATTCATGAAAGAGTCATCAAAGCCGGGCAGTACGATGAATTCCATTCTCAGCCGAATGCCGGTCCCGCTTCTCCGTCTTGTCGGCGCCGTCTTATACAAACATACGGGATGAGAACCGAGTGCTAGCTCTCAAGATCCGCCTATATCATTACGCCAAACGCATCATCCCGCGAAGGGTGCAGATCGGGCTTCGCAGAAAGCTCGTGGAGATCCAGCTCAGCAAACATTCCGGCGTCTGGCCCATCTGTGAATCCGCCGGCAGTGCGCCTGAAGGCTGGACGGGCTGGCCGGGCCTGAAGAAATTTGCCCTGGTCCTCACCCATGATGTCGATTCGAAAAAAGGCCTTGATAATTGCCTGAAACTTGCCGAGATCGAAGAGCGGCTCGGCTTCAGGTCCTCATTTAATTTCGTAGCCGGCGAATACAAAGTGTCGCCTCAACTCCGCGAGGAACTGCAGAGGCGCGGGTTCGAGGTTGGGATTCACGGCCTTTATCATGACAGCACTCTCTACCATACGAGAGACCAATTCCTGAAACAGGTACCATTGATAAATCGGGTATTGAAAGAGTGGAATGCCGTCGGGTTCCGCTCCCCCTGCATGTATCATCATCTCGACTGGTTGCAGGACCTGGACATCGAGTACGATTCCTCCACTTTTGATACGGATCCCTTCGAACCCCAGCCCGATGGGTTGCATACAATTTTTCCGCTTAATGTCTGCGATGGGAGCAAGAACAGGTCCTATGTGGAGTTGCCCTACACCCTCCCGCAGGATTTTACTCTCTTCATCCTGATGCGAAACCGGAATATAGACATTTGGAAGAAAAAGCTGGATTGGGTTGTTCGCCATGGGGGCATGGCTCTTTTTTTGACTCATCCGGATTGGATGCATTTCGGCGAGTCCCGATGTCCTTACTCCGAATATCCGGCTGATTTTTATCGTGAACTGCTCGAGCATGTGCACTCCGCTTATCTGGACCAGTACTGGCACCCGTTGCCACGCGAAATGGCAAGCTTCTGGTCACATGGGCAACTGAATGCAGACCTCGGGTGAGAATACAAATACAGCAACGACAAGATCGGAAGTGAGATATGACTGAACCACGAAAGAAAAAAATCTGGATTGATCTGGACAATACGCCACATGTGCCGTTCTTCAAGCCAATCATAGAAGAATTGAAGCAGAGAGGGTATTCTGTGCTGCTGACTGCCCGGGACTGCTTCCAGGTGTGCGGTCTCGCGGATCTTTTTGGCCTTAAGTATGAAAGAATCGGGCGTCATCACGGGAAAAATGTGATTTTAAAAGGCTGCGGACTGTTATTGAGAAGCATGCAACTGGCGCCTATCGTGCTCAGGGAGAAGCCCGATCTTGCTGTTTCCCATGGCTCTCGTTCCCAGGTCATTTTAGCTCAACTACTGGGATTGCCTTCGGTCGTAATACTGGACTATGAATTTGCGAAAGTCCTTACCAAACCGACTTGGGCAATCGCTCCGGAGGTTATCCCCGAGGTAGACATGCATTTGGTCAAGAAGGGCTTCCTCAGGTATCCCGGGATTAAAGAGGACGTTTACGCACCCAGCTTTAAACCGGACCCTTCAATAAGACAGGATCTGAATTTTGGTAAGAACAAAATAATAGTTACTATACGCCCACCGGCAACAGAAGCCCATTATCACAACCCGGAAAGCGAGGCTCTCTTTCGAGCCATTTTAGAACACCTTGGGCATATGAAAAATGTCCAGATTGTAATGCTGCCTCGCAACGAAAAGCAGGCAAAACGAATAAGAGCTGAATGGTCTGAGTTATTCGATAATAATACAATTTCTATTCCAGACCATGTGGTGGATGGACTTAACCTGATCTGGTATTCAGACTTGGTCGTAAGCGGCGGCGGCACGATGAATCGTGAAGCAGCAGCTTTGAATGTGCCTGTTTATAGTTTCTTCAGAGGAAAAATCGGTGCTGTGGACAAATACCTGGAAAATACGAACCGGTTGATATTGTTAAGATCAACCGATGATATCCACACGAAGTTACGAATAGTCAAGAGGAAGATAACTAATAAGAATAATTGTGGAAATAGTGAAACCACCGCATCCATAGTCGAATCCATTTCCCGGATCGCTCAAGCGAAATAGTTCGTCAGTCCACCTAAATCACCTTTGGATGTCCATACGATGAAGATATTAAGCGTAGTAGGGGCCAGGCCCAATTTCATGAAGATATCTCCGATAATCGGGGCCATCGATGCATACAACTGCGCATCCCGGAGATTATCCGAAGGTGCTTCATCCTGCCCGGCAGCGATTTCGCATGTTTTGGTGCATACCGGGCAGCATTATGACAAGGCAATGTCGGACTCTTTTTTTGAAGATTTGAAAATTCCAAAACCAGATATCTTTCTTGGGGTTGGCTCGGGGACCCACGCCGTACAGACCTCGGAGGTTCTTAGAAGGTTCGAGCCGGTTCTTTTGGAACAGAAGCCGGATGTGATGATTGTTGTTGGTGATGTCAATTCAACTGTGGCCTGTGCTTTGGTCGCATCGAAGATAACGTATGATACGGATGGCCGGCGGCCGCTGATTGCCCATGTGGAAGCCGGGCTGAGATCGTTTGACCGTACAATGCCGGAAGAAGTGAATCGGGTTGTTACCGACCATATCTCCGATTTGCTTTTTGTGACCGAGCCGAGCGGCATCGAAAACCTGACAAGAGAAGGTATCCCGGAGGATAAGATTTTTTTTGTCGGAAATACGATGATAGACACTCTGCTGTTATTCCGTGAAAGGGCTTCAAGGTCGGGTGTGCTTCAATCCATGGGATTAATTGAGCACAAAGACGGGACCGATCTGGCCGTTCCTTATGTCCTGCTTACCCTGCACCGTCCATCAAACGTCGATGACAAGGATACGTTCTCGGGCATTCTGAAGGCCCTGGAGACGATAGCGACTAAGCTGCCGATAGTTTTTCCCGCTCACCCTCGCACCCAAAAGCAGATTTCAACCTTTCAACTGCGGAATTTGTCTTTTGCTGCTTCCGGTTCCGGTACGGACAGCCTGAATTCAAACGGCTCCGGAATCCATGTAACCGGGCCGGTAGGCTACATTGATTTCTTATGCCTTATGGCGAACGCAAAAGTGGTGCTCACTGATTCAGGCGGTATCCAGGAAGAGACAACATGTCTTGGAGTGCCGTGTGTGACTATCAGGGAGAACACTGAAAGGCCTATTACGGTGACAGAGGGTACAAACGTTATCAGCGGAGTGAAACCGGATGCGATTGTAAGTGCAACGAACTCGCAGCTGAACAGGGAAAAAGGCGGTTCAGTGCCGAGATTCTGGGATGGCAATGCATCTGTCCGGATACTTGATGCCATACTGAAGCAATTTGCGTAATTGGCTTAGCGTTTCCGAACTGTTTGACTGAATAGAGACAAATAAGTGGATCAGCTGGACGATATTCAAAGATACACAATGCAGTTGTTCGATTATTGCAAAAGAAATGGTTGGGCCGGATATGACCCCTATGATGCTCTGAATAGCCGAATGTTTGGCTCAACGCCTTTTTCCAAAAGCAAAGTGTGCAGGATAGCATTTACGCAGATACTGAAGCGTCTCCCGATAAACTTCAGACCAATACTCGAAATTCCAAAAGAACAGAACCCGAAGGCGATTGCACTCTTCCTGACGGCTTCGCTCAAGCTCTTAAAATCAGGGCTCCTCGAAAATCGGGAAATCATCACGAGCCTGGCTGAAAGGCTGATAGAGCTTCGTTCTCCGGACTCCGCCTACTGGTGCTGGGGTTATAGTTTCCCATGGCAGACCCGGACTGTCCTGGTTCCCAAGTGGGCCCCGAACCTCGTCTGCACCTCTTTTGTCGCTAATTCGCTCTTTGATTTGCACGAAGCGAGCGGTGAATCCCGGTATCGGAGTATTGCGGTCGGTTCGGCGGAATATCTGCTAAATGAACTCTACTGGGAAGAGGGCGGTTCAGTCGCCTGTTTCAGCTACCCGCTGCCGTCATCGCGATCGCGAGTCCATAACGCGAACTTTCTCGGATCGGCCCTCCTGCTCAGGGCCTTTAAACACACCGGCGACGAGAAGTTTCTCGGCCCCGCGCTTAAAGCTGCGCGATACTCGGCGGCCATGCAGCATGAGGATGGTTCGTGGGATTACGGCGAGATGTCCACGCAGCGCTGGGTGGACAATTTCCACACCGGCTATAACCTGTGTGCCTTGCGTTCCATTTGCAGGGATGCCGGGACATCGGAGTTCGAACCACAAATACACCGCGGGTTTGATTTCTACCGGAAGCATTTTTTCAGGGAAGACGGCGCGCCCAGGTATTTCCACAATCGAACCTATCCTATCGATATTCACAGTGTCGCACAAAGCATAGTCACGCTGCTTGCCTTCACGGATTTTGGCGAGGGCAATTTGACCCTGGCACGAGACGTCTTCAGGTGGGCAATCAATAACATGTGGGACGGGCAAGGGTCTTTTTATTATCAAAAGCTTCCCTATCATACCACGAAAATTTCTTACATGAGATGGTCTCAGGCCTGGATGCTGTATGCTCTTTCCATCCTCATTGAAAGAATGTAATTATTCTGCCAATTAGTATAGTTTCACTGCACAGATTTCCTCGGTGACTTTCCTGGTCTGTTGTAGAATTGATAAAGAATGATTGAATGCATATTTACCATTGACTACGAAATATTTGGAAACGGCCAAGGGCCCCTCAAGGAGCTGGTCTACGATCCAGCCGAGAAACTAGCTGCCATCTTTAGAAAATGGAATGCACGCTTTGTGGTTTTTGCTGAAGTCGCTGAACTGGATATGATGGAAGCCAATGCAGCGGATCCATGCATTGACCTGGTGAAACAGCAATTGCGGCATTTATGCGCTGACGGATTTGAGCTGGGTTTGCACATTCACCCATGGTGGTACAACTCGCGCTACGAGAAAGGGAAATGGCTGCTGAACCAGAGCGAGTACAATTTGTGCGCTCTGCCGCGACGTAGGATCATCGAGGTTGTTGATCGCTCAATCAATTACCTGCGGTACGTACTTGACTCTCCGGATTTCACACCCTTTTCCTTCCGGGCTGGTCATTTGTTGTTTGAACCTTCGCACACTCTGGTGACAGTCTTGGCTGAACGGGGATTGAAGGTGGATTCATCCGTCTACAAAGGTGGGCTTTGGCATCAGCACAAATTGGATTATCGCCCTGCACTTAAGAATGGATATTTTTGGAGGTTCACGGAGAACGCCAATTTTCCTGACCCCCAAGGTGTCCTGCTTGAGTTACCCATATATACCCGAATGGTTCCGACGTGGAAAATGTTCACGTTCAAGAGGGTTGGCATGCAGCGAAACAGTTCTTCAGCAGTCCAGACCGGCAAGAAGGCGCATAACCGCCTCAAGGATTTCCTGCGGCTCAGATACCCATTGAAGTTCGATTTGGGTCAGATGACAATGAAAGAGTTGACCCGAATGGTGAATATGGTAATCCTGGAAGATATGGGAAATCCTTCAATATTTCGGCCTATTGTGGCAATTGGGCACACCAAGGATCTCATTGATTCCGACAAGGTTGAATCCATTTTAGCACTCCTAAACAATAAAGGTATCAGCGTGACTGACTTCGCCGATGTGTACCGTCGGTGCAAACGTGAAGTTTAGCCAGAGAAAGCTCGAAGAACTGAGATGAAAGCAGCACCAATTGATATAGATTGGCATCCTGGACTCCCGATTTTTGCCTGTGAGTCGCACTTGAAGTCTGTTGGTGACGAATATGGGTGGATTGGTGGCTTTAACGATTCTGGAAAGCTATGCTGTGTTCTGCCATACACGATAATTCGGAAAGCGATTTTTCGTATGGTTCGCTTCCGGGTTGAGACTATTTTCTTGGACCAAGAGCTTGACGAGATCAATGAAAAATCTTTTTTAAACAGTGCAATAGGATACTTCCGCTCCATCGGTGCGGATCTGATCATTCCGGGAACCAACAATGCGATTTTTCGAACGTATCCAGATGGGGCCGATGCCGCCCCATACGGCAGCTATGTCATTGATTTGTCACAATCTGAAGACATTCTCTGGCAAAATATTGAAAGAATAACTCGTCAAAACATCAAGACTGCTCAAAAAAAGGGGGTTACTATCCGAAACGGGGGGGAGCGCCTTGATGCAGTGTATGAGAGGATAAGGGATACCTTCAAACGATCCAAGGTATCCTTCATGAGCTATGCGGCTTTTGAGCGATATGTGGATGGCTTGGGCGCAAACTGTAAGATCATGGTTGCTGATTATCAAGGGGCTCCCCAAAGCTTCGTCCTTTTCGCTTACAGCGAATATTGCGCATATGCGGTTTACGCGGGGAACCTTGCCAATCAATTCCAGGGAGCCAATAAACTGATTTATTGGGAAGCAATACGCTTTTTTAAAGAACTTGGGGTTCAGCGTTATGACTTCGTGGGAGCAAGAATTGCCCCGGAAAAGGGATCAAAACAGGATGGAATCAATTCCCTGAAGCGGCGGTTTGGAGCAAAGCTCAAGCAAGGCTATATGTGGAAATATCCCCTTCGCCCTGTCAGTTTTATGGCATATAATCTCGCCGTTCGTCTTCTTAGAGGGGGCGATATTGTAGATAATGAACGTCATAAGATGGAAAGCCATAAGGTTGCGCCGACCTAAGATTCTGAGTCAGTGGTTGATGGTAGCATTTCCTGGGACATTGGACAAGAAGACCGGCACATCGAGGCGAAGCCAGCTTTTTTCCAACATGCAAAGGATTAACCCGATGACAGAGGTGTTCAGATGGTGCTTCTCTCAACGGGTGCCATCATAAGGCAATGATATCTGTAAAGCACACTCCGGCACGTATTTTTAAATATTGAGGATCATTCATGCCAACTCTACAACCCACCGAGAACTGGGAATATGGGTTCACCGATGTGGTTAAAGGACTGGCCGCCGCGCTGGGGCGGGAGAAAATGAATGTATCGCTTCACGTGCCCCAGATCGGGGACTGCATCCCAACCAGGTCCGGCAGAGCCGGTATTGTCGCAGCCTTGAAAGCACTCGACTTGCCTGCCGGGGCTTGCATAGCTGTCCCCCTCTATTGCTGTCCAGTTGTTTTTAAGGCAGTTAAAGCTGCGGGATTTTCCTTGCGCTTCATCGATGTTGAACCTACAACCTTTTGCATGTCGGCTGAAGACTTGCGTGCAAAATCATCTCAGGTTGATGCTGTAATTGCCGTTCACATGTTTGGTAATATGTGCGACATGTCCGGGTTGAAAGATGCAGCGCAGGGCAAACCACTCATTGAAGACTGCGCGCAATCTCTTGGGAGTATGATTGACGGCCGCATGGCAGGGTCCTTTGGCACGGTTTCCGTATTCAGTTTCCGATTGGGTAAATACCTGTCAGTGGGAGAAGGTGGAGCGGTCTTCTCAAGTGACCCTCACATTTACTCACGCCTGTGCGAAGTAATTGCCGAAATGCCTTCCCATGATCTGAGAGCGGAGTGTGTACATGTGTTAGTGACCTACATTCGCTCTCTCCTTCGCAGCACACCTCTCTATGGCATTATCGGTCACCGCATATGGCGTCTCTATAACAACCGCGTTGACTTTACAGCCCAATCTCCCGTTATTTTAAACCAGATTTACAGGGCAGATTTCGTTCACACCGTTGCCCGCCTGGCGCGTCTTGATTCTGCAATTGAACATCAAAGGGCAAATGCAGAACATTATCTACGCAGTCTGAATCTGGACCCCGCGATGCTTTGCCTGGAAAAGCCCTCTGTATTTTATAACCGGTTTATGTTCCCTATTCTTTTGCCTTCTCCCGAGATCCGAGATCGGATCGCAGCTTATCTTTACCACCGAAAAATCGATACATCGCAACCCTACAAAAACATAGCACACGTTGCGGCAGCGCACTATGGTTATACGGGAGATTGCCCAACGGCAAAACAAGTTGCACAGAGGGTGCTTGTCATCCCCAGTCACCACAGGCTCGAACCTGGTATGGTCTCGTATATTTCTCAATGTCTAAATGACGGCATCAAACACATTACCAACAACTCACGCCTGTGACGTCCATTGCTAACGAGGCTTGCTCAATACAGTGACACTCCCGTCATCAGAAAGAGACCGGCATGCAGGAAGAATTACCGTGGCGGCGCACACGCCCGCTCTTCGCCGTGCGGCGCAAAGATAGCAGAGGTCCTCAGGGCAGAGGTTCGCCAGATTCTGCCCCTTTGCATACTACTGGTATGCACTTGAGTTCCCGGATCATGGACGAGACTTTTCACCAGTTTGGTCGAACAGTATTCCCAGAATGTTGCGCTTGACCTTGCGCCCTACTCCAAATCTCCAGGGTAATCGATTTATATGCCTCCACAGATTGCGTTAGTTCTTTGTACAGCGTTTGTGCTTTTTCTGCTGCGGCTCAGCAGTAAACAGTTCCCCGAGGTGTCCTATACTCTGTGGATCCCCACCATTTACATGCTCATGATCTCCAGCAAGCCTTTAGGTATTTGGTTTGGAATTGGTGGCGTGGACATGGAGGCCGGAAGCCCCCTGGATCGGGCTGTACTGAGTGTGATGCTCTGCCTCAGTATCGTGATACTTTTCCAAAGACAGTTCAGTTTGATCCATGCCATCCATGAGAATCCCTGGATTACAATTTTGATTGGGTACATGTTCATTAGTATTTTTTGGTCAGATATCCCATTTTCATCCTTCAAGCGTTGGGTAAGAGAGTTGGTTCCCCTGACCATGGCTTTCCTGCTTTCCAGTGAAAAAAAACCGCTCCACGCGCTTCAATGCGTTCTCACAAGAACAATTTATATACTTATTCCCTTCTCGCTAATGTTGATCAAATATTATCCAAACCTTGGAGTTGAATACGGGCGGTGGTCTGGCGACTTGATGTGGATCGGCGTTGCAAGTCAGAAGAATGGTTTGGCCCTAGTGTGTCTGATCTCGTTTTTCTTCCTTATATGGACCCTTACCAGGAGATGGCGAGAAAGTGATATTCCTGTTGCACGGTATCAGACCTATATCGATGTCTTTCTTCTCCTTTTAACAATATGGATTTTTCTCGGACCGAATCATACCCCTACATACTCCGCCACTTCCACTATCGCACTGACTGTTGGATTGACTGCATTCGCCGGGTTTCTGTGGATGAAAAAGCATGGTAGATATTTGGGTGCAGGAATATTAATGGTCATAATCGTGTTTGTTATTTCCTACGGAACAATCACTCCCTTTGTGGGCAAATTGAGCATCATAGACGTATCATCTGCATTTGGCCGGGATGAAACGCTGACTGAGCGAACTGTTATTTGGGCGTCTCTTGTTCCATATGCCATGAAGAATCCCCTTTTGGGTCACGGATACGGCGGTTTTTGGAATGATAAGATGCGCCGTGAAACTTCCAGCCATGCTCATAATGGATATCTCGATACAATACTTGATTTGGGAATTATAGGAGTCATATTTTTCTCGGTTTTCCTCGTGTCTTCATGCAAAAAGGCTTACAGTATAATGGCGTATGAGTTCGACTGGAGCATTCTTTGGATTTGTTTCTTGCTCATGGCTGCGGTTCATAATATAGCAGAAAGTTCGATTACATCTCTTGAAAACCTGTTAGTATCCATCTTGCTCTTTCTTGCTGTGTGTTCCAAAAATAGCCTGATACACACACCTGTATTGGTGCGAGCTCGGTATTTTACGAAGAGATGATAGTGAAAATTGGAATATTTAAGACATCCTTAAAGGAAAACGAAGCCCGAGTGCCTATCTATCCTGAGCACCTGCCTCGTTTGTCGGGTGCCTTGCGCTCGCGAATGTTCTTTGAAAGGAATTATGGCAGCGAATACGGATTTTCTGAGAGTTATTTCGTAGGTCATGGAGTGGCCATTTGCGATTGCGAGTACCTGCTTTCTGAGTGTGACCTGATTGTACTTCCAAAACCGATGCCGGAGGATCTTGTTGCTATGAAGCCCGGCCAAGTATTGTTTGGATGGGTCCATTGCGTCCAGCAGAAGGCAATTACTCAGTTGGCCATAGATCGCCGGCTTACCATCATTGCCTGGGAGGCGATGCATGACTGGAGTGAATCAGGCGAAAAGAAGGTTCATGTATTCTATAAGAATAATGAAATTGCTGGATATGCCTCTGTATTGCATTGCTTGCAGTTGCTCGGACTGGATGGCCATTATGGTCCAAGAAGGAAATTGGTCATTCTGAGCTACGGATCGGTCAGCCGAGGTGCCATTTATGCGTTGCAAGGCAGGGGGTTCAACAACATACATGTGTTTACTCGTCGTCCTCCTTATTTGGTGGCCGACCAGAACCCCGACGTTTATTATGGGCAGTATTATTTCGAATCAGAAGGTTCTCTCATGGTGAGAGACGCCGACGGTAAGGCAGGCTTACTAATTGATCAGTTGTCGGATGCCGACATCATATGTAATGGTATACTGCAGGATACAAACAAGCCTGTCATTTTTGTCCAACACGAGGACATTTACAGATTGAAGCCTCGATCACTTATCATTGATATTAGCTGTGACGAGGGTATGGGGTTTGCTTTCGCCCGCCCGACTTCTTTTGCAAAGCCTATATTTCGTGTTGGAGAGCAGATTACTTATTACTCTGTGGACCACACCCCCAGTTACCTATGGAATGCTGCATCGAGAGAAATCTCCAGAGCGCTCCTGCCGTATCTGGATATCGTTGCGGCTGGAGTATCCGCTTGGGAGGTTAACCCAACAATCAAGAGAGCAATTGAGATTCGCGATGGCGTGATCCAGAATCCCAACATCCTCAGGTTTCAAAGTCGGCGAGCCGAATATCCGCATGAAATCATATAGCTTGACTTAATCGACCAAACTCATGCGCCTTTCAAGAAGCGAGGAGGGAGATGTCCAGATTTTCGAAAATCAAAGACTATATTAAGAAAAATAAAAGAGTAATGGAAGTTTATGAAACTACTCGAATTTTATTCAGGAGATGTTTGTATAAGCTTTCACCTGTGCTACTAATCCAATATCTATTTATTATTAATAACCATAAAATGGCTAATATTAAAAAGCCAAAAACTTTTGATGAGAAGTTAATATGGCTGATGCTTTATTGGAATAACCCTTCAAAGATAGAATGTGCAGATAAATATGCTGTTCGTTCTTATGTAAAAAATCATGGTCTTGGTAATATTCTTCCCAGACTTATAGATATTTATAAGCATCCAACTGATATTGATTATGCTACCCTTCCTGAACGGTTCGTTTTGAAATGCACACATGGGAGTCGAATGAATATTATCTGTAAAGACAAACGAAAATTGGACATTAAAGAAGCCAACCGCAAATTGGACGCATGGCTAAAATTAGATTATGCACAATTCGGAGGTGAGGCTCATTATGCACTTGTTCCGCCAAACATAATTTGCGAAGAATACTTGGAGAACTTGGCAGATGCCTCTACCGATGATTACAAGGTATTCTGCTTCAAAGGAAAAGTGCACTGCACTATGGTGTGTGCCAAAAGAGGCTCCGGATCTACACAATTCGATTTCTATGACCGTGAGTGGCGCAATAAATTGGCTTATAGCAAATCAAGCCTGCTGGCAAATAGAGATATTCCAAGGCCTGATGCCTATGATCAAATTATTGAAGCGGCAGAGATATTGACAAAACCATTTCCTTTTGTGCGTGTTGATTTTTATAGTATCAATGGCAAAGCGATTTTTGGCGAAATGACCTTTACGCCAAACGGATGTATCGACAAGGGGTATACAGAATTAGCTCAAAATGAACTAGGTGAATTACTTTACTTACCCCTATAAGTCATATGGGTGAAGAAATCGAGTTGCCGTTAATAAGCCCTCTCCCATGTTGCAACTTTTCCTGCAGAATTTTTTAAACACTTAGTTACTATCTTGGTTAACTTGGTGCGATATGATCCCATCCGTGTCTCCCACTGATCACATCTCAGTGTGCATCTGCACGTACCGTCGCAACGAGCTTTTGGAGCGGCTGCTGCGGAATCTTGCCCTTCAAAGAACCGGGGGCCTGTTCGGATATTCGGCCGTTGTGGTGGATAATGATGCCGGCGGTCACGCACGCGAGATCGTGGCCAAAATTCAGACGGAGCAGGTCTTAGATATTACCTACTCGATTGAGCCTGAACGTACCATTCCCGCAGCTCGCAATCACGCACTACGGCTGGCTCGGGGCAACTACATAGGCATCATTGACGATGACGAGTTCCCGCCTCATGATTGGCTCCTGCGTATGTACGAGGGCATCCAGACGTTTAACGTGGATGGAGCTCTGGGCCCGGTTCACCCCTTCTTTTCCGGCGCGTCTCCGGGCTGGCTGGTAAAATCCGGCATCTGTGAGTTGCCAGTGTACAGCACGGGGACTCTTCTGCATTGGAGTCAGACTCGCACCGGCAATGTGCTGGTCAAGAAAGACGTCTTCGACAGGCACGGCCTGGCGTTTGATCCCCGGTTCCGCACCGGTGGTTCGGATCAGGAGTTCTTCAAACAGGCCATAGCTAGAGGGTGCCAGTTCGTTGCTATCGAAGAGGCACCCGTTTTTGAGGTTGTACCGCCGATACGCTGGACCCGCAAGTACTGGATGAAACGGGCGCTGGTCAATGGCTTCAACGCCAGCAGATACGCATCGGGGGGGATGAGCAGGACGTGGCAGGCTGTCTTGACGTTCAAGTCTGCCGCGGGGGCTGCGATTTATGCGCTGATGCTGCCTGTCTGCGCCTGCTTGGGCCATCACCGCCTGATCATCTGTTTGGAAAAAGGCTGCTACCACCTGAGCCGCGCTTGCGCGAGCTTTGGGGTTGAGTTGTGGAAAAGGCGGGATTTCTAGTTTGGATACTATGCTGCAGACATTTAAGGGCCGCTGGCTTCCTCGCATCTGCGCGAGTTTACCATTTGGCGTCTGGCATAGGATCTCTGGCATCAGTTTGGTAGTGCCACACTGGCACGTTGTGAGTGACCTCGAGTTACCGCATGTAAGTGGCCTTTACCGCTTCAGGAACATTCGCGAATTCAAAGCTGATTTGGAGTTTTTACTTCGCTACTACATGCCAGTAACTGAGCAGGAGGTTGTCTGTCATTTGTACGATGCCCACCCCCTGCCTCGGCGGTGTGTTCTTTTCACATTCGATGATGGTTTTCGCGAGATCCATGACGTTGTTGCTCCTTTATTGCGAGCCAAAGGTGTTCCGGCCATTTTTTTCCTGATCACCTCTGCCATTGACAACCTAATCTTGTGCGCCCCACAGAAGAAGAGCCTTCTTATTAAAGCACTGACTCGCCCACAGAGCGCTGCTACTCTGGATGAAGCTGCTAGGTTGCTCTCATTGGGGGGTACATCAACTAGCGCGGCGCTTGCGTCACGCATTCGCGCAGTCTCCTACCATCAGCGTCACGTCTTGGATGATCTGGGGCGGGTCTTGGAGTGCGATTTCCAGGGCTATCTCGCTTCGCAAAGGCCTTATTTGACCTCTGAACAGGTTAAATCGCTTGTACAGCAAGGATTCGCAGTTGGTGCACACAGTGTGGACCACCCCGTCTATGCTGAACTGAGCATGGACGAGCAGTTGTACCAGACCCGTGAGAGCATGCATTGGCTTTCAGAGCGTTTCCACTTCAACTGCCAGTCTTTTGCTTTTCCTTACCGAGACAGCGGTGTCACACTAGACTTCTTTCAAGAGATGTTTGCTGAAGGGGAACTGAAGCTCTGTTTCGGCACAGGTGGACTCATTCCTCATGCTTTTCCTTATAACCTGCCTCGATTCTCGACGGAGCGTACCGATCTGACTGCTGCAGAGGTCCTTGCCGTTCAGTTCGGTCGCAGTCTCCTGCGCTGGAAGCTTGGAATTCGCTCGAAATGAAAAGGAAAGGATAAAATGGGAATCTGCCGTGAGACGCTGGCCAAGTGCGCTCCGCTGAAATCCGCATATCGCACTTTCCACTCAGGAGCGATGAGGTCACTGTGCCGTGTTTCACCGAAACTGCAGGGGCGGTTGCGCTACTGGGCGGCGTGGCGACGGTGGCCGGATTTTGAGAACCCGACCACCTTCGACGAGAAACTGCTCTGGCTCAACTTATACTGGCGTAATCCATTGAAGACTGAATGTGCAGACAAGTACACGCTCCGAGCTTATGTGGAGCGGCAGGGTTTGGGCTATTTGTTGCCGAGGGTTTACGGGGTGTATGAGACGGTGGAGGCGATTGACTTTGAGGCCTTGCCGGAGCGGTTTGTATTGAAGTGCACGCACGGCTGCAAATGCAATGTGTTTTGCTGGAAGAAGACTGATCTGGATCTCGCGGTGGCTCGGCGAGATCTGGCTCGATGGGTGGCCTTGGACTTTTCCAGAGTGCTGGGGGAGCTGCATTACGCGGGTATGAAATCACGCATCATCTGTGAGGAGTTCCTCGAAGATGGAACCGGTCTGTTGCCCACGGATTACAAAGTGTTCTGCTTCAACGGGCGGCCCTGCTGGATCCTCTGTTACACTAGGCGCGTTCCAAACGACAAGGGCCACCGCACCGTTTTGGATTTGGAGTGGAATCCAGTGATAGGCTACCTTGAAGAGGAGGGCGGGCACAGGCCCCCGCGCCCATCCTCCCTACCCGAATTTTTGAGCGCATCCGAAAGACTGTCTGCGCCCTTTCCATTCGTGCGCATGGACTTCTACTGCATTGCTGGCCGGGCCGTGCTGGGTGAAATGACCTTTACACCGAACGCATGCATCAACAAAACCTATACGGATTATTGTCAGCGGGATATGGGGCGACGGCTGGAGCTTCCTCAGCCATGGATCGAATGATTCGTCTGAAAGCGGCTGGCGATGCGGGGGCAAGGGCGTTCAGCCCGCATGGTCATGTCACGCCTTTGGCGACGTTATTACAGTTTTGACGACAGGATTACAGTTTTGTGTATCCGAGGGCCCTCTCTCCGTTTCGGCTTCCAGCGCAGGTGCCGCGCTGATCTTCGAATGTGGCCAGACTGCTTTCTATCCCCCATATGGCCCAAATATTGCAATCCACTTGTGGAGCGTGCCCTCGCTAGTGCCGGACGAAACACCGGACACCGCGGGCCGGCCGAATCCAATTCGTCCGTAGACAACCACATGGAGGAGATGAACCAATGCCCCTAGGCGCTATTAATAAACAATTCTGGCGGATGCTTGCACTCAGCGCTTGCCTCATTCTGCCCGGCACCGCCTTTGCATCCACCTATTGGATCAGCCCAGCCGGGCAGGCAGCCTGGACTGCGTGCCGAAGCGATACACCACTCGATGGTACTGCGTGCTGTTCCCGCTCCACCGCGAATACAAATGCTGCTGCTGGCGATACCGTCTACTTCAGGGGGGGGACATATAGCGTCGATGGAGCTTACGGTACGGGTATAGAACCGACCCATTCAGGTTCAAGCGGGAAACTTATCACCTTTGCTGCCGCCCCTGGAGAGACTCCTGTTATCACTAAAGGGACCGGTGCTGACGGCTGGGGAGTATTGCTCAGAAATATCTCATATTTTAAGTTAGACGGCTTTACTATAAGGAACTGGCCACGGTGGGCAACCCTTCAGCATTTTTCTCATCACAACGAGATTACCAACTGCACCTTTTATGGGGATACGGGAAACGAGGGTTGGCAGGGACTTTATATAATAGAGGACTGTATCGGTGGAGAAAGTTTCCTTTGTCCGTCAACGCACAACTGGATTCATCACAACACCTTGCATACCCTTCATACGGACACTGTTCCCAACACTTGTGTCGAGGGTGCCGATCTTATTAGGATTGGGGAAGGAAATGGAACGGGTGATAGCGTTGAGGGGAACAACTACAACACGATAGAAAATAACCTTCTCTACCACGCAGGGCATACAACCTTTGATGGATACGGTCTTTACACTGTGTTTCGCAACAATATCATGCACAATGAGCCTTGGTGGTCTTCAACCGGTTCTGGGTGCAGGTATGCCGATATCGGGCATGACAATCCGGCTTATGACGGAAAGTATGGCCACCGGACGTTTCAGATAACAGACGGGTATAAAAGGGACGGTATTTACGCATTGGTAGAAGGAAACAGGTCCGGTTTTGGGTCAAACAATCCGGGGAATAACGGTGCGATTGGGATGGATATTGCCGGTCCTCGCGTAATATTCCGCTACAATGACATTTTTGGAGCGATGAATAGCTGCCTTGAGTTCAAATATGGTTGGGTAGAGGGTGCGGGAGGACATGGCGGTACTTACGTAAAGGCGTACAATAATACTCTTTACCATTGTGGGTATGGCTTTGGTGCCTATTATGAATATGTTCAACCGGGGCAGACCACATCACCAGAGGCTTTGTTGGCAGTCCAGTTTTATCAGACAGAGACCATCAATAATGTGCTTAAAAACAACCTGATTTATGATTCAAGGCGTTACGCCCTCAGTGGTTTCGACATCGGATATGGTGGCAGTGATTCAAGGGTTCCGGCGGGAACAGTACTGACAAATAATTGGATTACCTCAAATGGTGATCCGAAGTTTGTCAATCCTAATCTCACAGATCCGAGCAGCACAACACTGCCGAACTTAACTCTCCAATCGTCGTCTGGAGCCATTGACGGAGGCACTTATCTCACGCAGGCCAATGGATCAGGAACTATCTCCACAACGCTTATCGTTAATGATGCCATGTATTTTCAGGATGGCACCTGGGGGTCAGATCTTGCGAAGGGGATCACTCTGTTTCCCGATTGGATAGCCATAGGATCGGTGGATAATGTAGTTCAAATCAGCAGCATCAATTATTCGACGAACACGATAACCCTAGCATCGCCAATGACCTGGAATAACAACGCTCCGATTTGGCTTTACAAAAAGTCGGACGGGGCTCGGGTGCTGTATGGGTCTGCCCCGGATTATGGGGCGAGCGAGTTCGAGACGGGAACCCTTACTCCGCCGGGGAAGCCTCATCTTGTACGATAACGCAAATCAGAAGCCCGGCACCGACAGCACATGGATTGTGGATAGAGCTGCCCCCGTACTTGTGACCGGGGCTGCCGGTTTCGTAGGCTCCAGGGTGGTGGCGGCGCTGTTGCGGCTGGGTTTTGAACGTGTACTTTGTAACGTGAGAAGGTCCAGTGATCTGCACCTGCTGCAGGCCGGGATCCCGGAGGAGCAGGCAGACCGTTGCCGGATTATTGAGGCCAACCTGCTTTCCCGGGAAGAATGCCGCAAGGTGGTCGGGGACGTCGAGGTCGTCTATCACCTGGTAGCCGGTCGTGGCAAGTCTTTCCCGATTTGCTTTCAAGGATCAGTCATCTCCACACGGAATCTACTGGATGCCTTGGTCGAGCACCGTCGGCTCAAACGGTTCGTGAACGTGAGCTCGTTTTCCGTCTATTCCAACTTTGGACTCAGGCGTGGCGCAGTGTGGGATGAAACCTGCCCCTTGGAGGTCAATCTGGATGAGCGTCATGACGCGTACGCGTATGGCAAGCTCAAACAAGATGAAATGGTTAAGCAGTACTCCGAGCGTTTTGGCGTGCCGTTTACGATCCTGCGGCCCGGAATTGTGTTCGGCCCGGGCAAGAAGGCTATCCCCGGCTTTGTTGGTATGGACACCTTCGGCTTCTTCATGCATTTGGGCGGTGGGGGACGCCTCCCGCTAACGTACGTCGACAACTGCGCTGAGGCCATTGTTTTGGCCGGGCTTATTGAAGGTATGGAAGGCGAGGTGTTCAATGTCGTGGACGATCAACTGCCCACCAGTCGGGATTTCCTGAGAGCCTACAAACAGCAGGTGCGAAATTTCTGGTCGGTGCCGATTCCCTATACCACAGCCTACGCCCTGTGTGCCTTTTGGGAGTGGTATGCCAAACGGTCCAGGGGGCAGCTGCCGCCCGTATTCAATCGCCGGATGTGCGTGTTTGCCTGGAAGGGACACGATTACTCCAATCGGAAACTGAAAGAGCGCCTGGGCTGGGAATGTCGTGTGCCCATGCATGAGGCATTGCGGCGGTACTTCGATTATCAGAAGAATGGCTGAGAGAATCCAACTAATGGCTAAGCTACGGAAAACCCGTGTGGCGATCGTCGGTTGCGGTATGGTTGCTGACCAGCATGCGGATCAACTGCGCTATCTGCCAAACTGCGAGCTGGTCGCGGCCTGTGACACCGACGAGTTGATGGCCCGCCAGCTTGCCGATCGCTTCCGGATTCCTGCCGTCTTTACGGATGCGGCTGAGATGCTCCATTCGGGTGGTGTGGACGCCGTTCACATCACTACACCCGCTCAGTCGCATTTTGCGTTGGGCCGGTTGTGTTTGGAGGCCGGTTGCCATGTTTACATTGAAAAACCCTTCACCGTGAACGCGGCCGAGGCCAACGAGTTGTGCCACATGGCGCAAGTTGGGGGCCTCCGCATTACGGCCGGTCACAACCTGCAGTTCAGTCCGGAGGCCTTGCGTCTGCGCCGGCTTATCCGGGACGGCTTCCTCAGCGGTCCTCCAGTCCATATGGAGTGCATCCAGTGCTTTTCGCACGATGAACCGACTTATGGCAAGGCCGTTCTCGGCGACCCGAACCACTGGGTCCGCCGTCTGCCCGGCTCGCTGTTGCACAATCTCATCAGTCACGGCGTTGCCAAAATTGCGGAGTTCCTTGATGGCGATTCTCCGGCGCTCCTGTCCATTAGTTTTTCCAGTCCTTACCTGGTTCAACACAACCACGCAGACATCGTGGACGAGGTGCGAGCTGTGCTCCGGGATGACCGGGGGACAACGGCCTTCTTCCTGTTCACCACCCAGTTCGGTGCGGCATCCAACGAGCTCCGCCTTTTTGGGAAGGCCGGCAACCTCGTGCTCGATAACACCTATCGCACCGTGCTCCGAATCCCGCCGTCGCGGCACAAAAGTTACCTGCGCTATTTTTTGGCGCCCCTGGCCCATGCCCGTGAGCAGGCGCGCAACACACTTTTCAACATGCGTCAGTTCGCCCGGAAGGAGTTCCAGATGGACTTCGGTATGAGGAAACTGATGGAGCTCTTCTATAGTGCCATTCGAGAAGGTGGCCCCGACCCGATTCCTATGGCTGAGATCCGCCGGACCGCGAGAATCATGGACGCCATCTTCCAGCAAATGCCCAAAGGTTAGACTGGCGGGCCTCGTTTTACACCTGTTATAGACCATGCCGTAACGATCAAAAGTGTTAAGTAACGGCTGTGCAGCGAGTTACTACAGTAATGGATTGCCTCATCATAAGTGACATTCCGACCCCTTGGCGCGAACCCGTTTTCGAACGTGTTTACCAGAAGCTGGCGGGCGCATTACATGTCGTTTACTTCAAGGGCAACGAGAAGCGTCGTCTCTGGACCTTCAGGATGGGGAGCCACCCGAAGACGATTCTGAAAGCCATCACGCTGACCACGGGCGGGACCGAACGCTTTTTCAACCCGGGGCTTGTGCCACTCCTCCTTCGGCAACGTCCGCGCGTGGCCCTCGTATTTGCCTGCATCAAAGACCCTAGCGGTTGGCTGGCCATGGGTTTATGCCGGCTGCTCGGAACTAAAGTGGCCCTGCTGGATGATAGCTGGTTGGGTCGGGATCGGGGTATCGGCCGTATTCAGGGCCTGGCACGGCGCGTGGTTTATAACCGGTTTGGCGATGCCTTTGTGGGAACGAGCCGGCAGACGTTGGCGATGTTAAGACACTATAACAACCGAATTGTGGACGAGCAGTGCTTTCTCAGCCACCTGGTGGCGGACAACGACTACTTCGATAGCCGGCTTGCCGGCCAGGGGTTGGAGCGGCGTTTCGATGTGATGTTATCCGGTCGCATCGTGGAGGTGAAGAATCCTGCCTTCTTTGCAGAAGTGTGCGCCGGCATCAAAAACCGATTGGGAAAATGTCGCGTGCTTATTATCGGAGAAGGTGACGAAGCTCTGAAGGCACAGATGCGCCACATCTTCGAGCGACACGGCGTCTACTTCGAATTTGCCGGTTTCATCCCGCACGCAGCCCTGCCGGAATACTATGCCCAGAGCCGCCTGCTTTTGCTCCCCACATCGGGTGACTGCTGGGGTGTGGTCATCAACGAAGCGATGGTCGCCGGGACTCCGGTGATCACGACGGAATGGACTGCCGCTGCTGGCGAGTTGGTCCTGCACGAGCGCAACGGGTTTGTCCTGCCTCTCGACGTCCAGGCTTGGGCATCGGCTGCAAGCGAGTTGCTCTCCAATCAGTCGAAGTGGGAATCGTTTTCGCAGTGCGCCCGCCGGACGGTGGCCGAGTTCAACTACGACACAGCCGCCGCCGGCATCCTCGACGCATTCGCTTACTTGAACAAAAGGCTGTGATCCGTACGTCGCTAGCCCTGTCGATTTCCTTTCGTCCAATGCAGTCGAAGATGCGCGTCTCCAGGTGTTATGGTTCTGGAGATTCAACCTCATTATGAATTTTATGACTACAGTCGATAAGCACGGCCAAGCACTCTCTGGGGCATCAAGGAGATGAGCAACATTCTACTTCCGGTCGTGTGCTAGGGAAAGGGGTGTAGTGAGACAGCTTACGCAGAAGCTCAAAGATGGCAGGCTTGAAGTGATCGACGTGCCTGTTCCTGTCCTCTCAAGGGGTTACGTCCTCGTTAGAAACGCTTATTCCGTCATCTCTGCGGGGACCGAGAGCAGCACATTGAGGGCGGCGCGGAAAGGCCTGATTGGCAAGGCGAAGGAGAGGCCTCAGCAGGCCAGGCAGATGATTGATCTTCTGAAACAGGCAGGCCCGTTCCAAGCCTACAGGACTCTAAGCAAGAAGCTCGATTCTTATTCATCACTTGGCTACAGTTGCACCGGAACCATAATAGATGTCGGCGAGGAAGTATGCAACTTCTCAATCGGCGACAAAGTCGCGTGCGCCGGCAGTAGAGCCAATCACTCTGAAATGGTGGTCGTCCCACAAAATCTGTGCGTAAAACTTCCGGCTCACGCCGACCTGAAGCAGGCCGCCTATAATACTTTGGGCTCCATAGCACTGCAGGGAATCAGGCAGGCAGACCTGAGGCTTGGTGAAAGTTGCGCGGTTATCGGATTGGGGCTGCTGGGACAGCTTTCTTGTCTGCTGCTCAAAGCCGGAGGGAATAAGGTAATTGGAATAGATGTAAATCCTGAAGTGGTAAATCTTGCCCGTGGGGCGATCGATCTTGCGAGTTTGAGCGGCGAGCATGGACTTTCCGAAAAAATCGATGAGCTAACCGGTGGGATCGGGGTTGATGCGGTGATAATAACCGCCGCTACAAAGAGCACGGATCCAATTAACTTCGCTGGGCAAATCCTTAGGAAAAAGGGCAGGGTAGTGGTAGTAGGTGACGTTCCCACCGGGTTTGACCGGGAGCCGTACTTTTATCAAAAAGAGCTTGATCTGAGGATGTCCTGTTCCTATGGCCCTGGCAGGTATGACCCCATTTACGAGGAAAAAGGGATTGATTATCCGCTGGCATATGTGAGGTGGACCGAGCGGCGCAATATGGAAATGTTCCAGGAGTTTGTGCATTCCAGGAAGATCGATATTACTCACCTCACGACTCACGTATTCGGCTTGAATGATGCCGCTAAAGCTTACGAACTGATCATGGGAAAAAAGGAACCCTATTTAGGCATTCTAATCGAGTACGATGAGGAACCCAGCGCAGCCGCAAAAGTAATTGTCAATGAGCGGAGTTCATCGGTTGGAATTGGTAAAGTCAATATTGGTTTTATTGGGGCCGGCAGTTACGCAATGAGTCACCTTCTTCCCAATTTGCCAAAGGAGAGTTGGATAGATAGAAAGGGTGTAATGACCGCTTCAGGGCTGAGCTCCCGAAGCGTAGCCAAAAGATTCAATTTCGAATTCTGTACTTCCGAAGAGGAAACGATCCTTCAGAACGAAGCAATCAATACTGTCTTTGTCGCGACACGACACGATTCACACTCGCATTATGTAATTAAAGGTCTTGAAAATGGGAAGAATGTGTTTGTGGAGAAACCGCTTTGCCTTAACGAGGCCGATCTTGACAGAATATCAGGTTTGGTGAACACGGGACGGGGGAAGAAGTCCGGAAACATATTGATGGTCGGTTTTAATCGACGATTTTCACCTCTTACCGATTTTGTTCGGGAAAAAGTTGGCGTCGGCCCCATGTCAATAATCTATAGGATCAATGCCGGTAGAATTCCCGCCGACAGTTGGATTCAGGACAAGGATGTGGGGGGCGGAAGGATTGTGGGTGAAGTATGCCATTTTATAGATTTGGTGACCTTTTTAAATGGTTCGCTTCCCGAGAAGGTCCAGGCATTCTGCATGCCCGATCCGGCAGGGAAAAGCGATACGGTATGCATAAATTTGAATTTTCAGAACGGCTCCATCGGGACGATTTGTTATTTTGCCAACGGGCCAAAAGTGCTGCCGAAAGAATACCTTGAGGTTTACAGGGCCGGCGCTGTCGCTGTCCTCAGGGACTTCAAGGAGGTTGAGTTTTTCGGCGCTGGCAAAAAAGCAAAAAAGAGGCTTATGTTTCAGGATAAAGGGCAGGCCCGAATGGTGAATGCGTTTATCAATGCGGTGAAAAATGGGGATGGATCTCCGATCTCTTTTGAAGAAATATTCGCTGTAACAACTGCGACATTCAGGGTGCTGGAATCGTTGAACTCGGGTTCGGTCAGATGCGTTGGGGTGGAAAAGAACGAATCAAACTCAAATCTTCCAGCTCTGAGCAATTGAGATTCCGTGTAAGCGGCTCAACCACCTTGCCGGGGCACACGCGCTCATGGATCGGGCAGATATTGGTTTGATCCTGGTTGGTCCAGATCCTGAAGGTATCCTGAGCGATATCGATAGGCAAAACATTTACAAGATCGGCCCCCTGTACGGGAAGGAAAAGTTCGATCTGCTCTCTGCGGCTGACGTCTATTGCCTTCCCGGCGCCGTTTGTCGACGCGTTCCACTGCGGGCTTCCGTTTGTTACGGAGGAGGGTGATGAGTCGGCAGAGATCATGTCACTTGCCGTGCTTGGGATCGAACTGGTCAAGAAACGGGATTTCTAAGACTGATGCTTCCTGTTAAGGCAATGTCAACTATACAAGCATATAGGCTGCAATTTCAGCCTGCGATGTCGAGGCTGTGTAAATCGTCTTTCGTCAAGAACGTTCTTATAGTGATGTCGGGAAGTGCGATAGCCCAAATTATTGGGTTCGCATTATCTCCGATTATCAGCCGTCTCTTCTCACCTTCCGATTTCGGTGTTTTTGGCTCATTCAATTCCGTCGCCGGTATAGTTGCCGCCGGTGTGACCCTGCAATACACCCAGGCGATCATGCTGCCTAAAGAAAAAGAAGATGCTCTTAACCTTTTCTGTATTTCCTGTCTATGCACTATAATCGTCGGCTTCCTTTGCCTTATTGTCTGTCTTTTTTCTGCGGCATCCGTGAATAATTTGATGAAAACGGGGGGGACCTGGGCCCTTGCACTCTTAGTATTGGCCACCATTGTAGCCGGACTAAATCAATCTTGCCAGGCATGGTGCGTGCGGGTAAAGGCTTTCAAGCATACATCCGCTTCTCAGGCCGTGCGCAGCATCTCGTCAAATGGGGCACAGATTGGATTGGGTTATGTTAGGGGCGGCGCAGGAGCGCTCATCGTAGCCAGCGTTCTTGGTGATTTGCTGGCCAGCCTCAACTTGGTTCGGGTTCTTCTTCCGGATCTTTTTTCTCTTAAAGGGGCCATCCGCTGGGATCGGATGAAGCTGCTGGCCAAGGAGTACCGGGATTTTCCGATGTATTCCGCGAGCCAGAATGTCTTGAATGCTTTGTCTTCCGGGTTGCCCGTATTGTTGTTGGCTCACTTCTATGGAATTTTGGTGGCCGGCGCCTATGCATTCGGGGTCCGTATGTTGCAAGTGCCGATGAGTTTCGTCCTGGGTGCTCTACGACAGGTGCTGTTCCAGAAAGCCGCCGAAACCCAGCATCAGGGTGGCAGTCTCACGCCGCTCTACTTGAAAACTACTGTTGGGCTGTTTGCAATGGCTCTATTGCCTTCGTCGATTTTGTTTATTTGGGCCCCGCAACTTTTCACCTGGATTTTCGGTTCTCAGTGGTACGTGGCGGGTGAATACGCACGTAGCCTGGTGCTATGGTTGCTGGTCGTTTTTTGTAACCTTCCTGCCGTACTGTTTGCCCGGCTTATCAGGATTCAGCGCGCAGTGTTTTTTTACGATATGGCCTTGCTGGGCCTGAGGGTCCTGGCACTTGTGTTGGGTGGGCTGTATTTAAGCGCATTGCAGACGATCTCGCTGTTTTCAGTAGTGGGGGCGGCCATGAATGCGATCTTAATCCTTCTGGTCGGTTATGCCGTTATGAAAAAAGAAGGGCATACCGGTCTGGAGAGTATTCGAGAGTGCCTGTTGTAAGCGGCAGTGGAGTGGTAGATGCCTTGTAAGTACTCGATAGGCTAAAAATGAGAGAGGATATGGTCCGTCCTGACTGTTGCAGCAAGTAGCTGAAAAAGGCATTAAAGGTACACTAAGAGCTGCAGGGAAGATTTAATCCGACTCGTTCTATAATTGACTTGTCCTGACCGGAGAAAAAATCAATGCGCATTGAAAACTGGGATATCCAAGAGCAGCCAAATACGGTGGAAGTCTCCGCAGAGGTCGATGGTTTTCGCTTATGGTATCGATGCCCCAGCGCATACCAATTTGCAAGAACAGGCGACCCTTTTGTCGCAGCAGCACTCCTTCCAGCGATGCTAAAAGGTGAAAAGCTTGTGATTGATCCTTCCTTATCAGTGTCACCGAAGCTTCTGGACAATATATCCCGTCTCCAGGAGATACATAATTGCTGGAACCCTCAGTTTAAGATCATTTCTATAGACGCGGCTATTAAATCGCCTGCCGAGCCGATAAATTACGGTACTCTCGCCTTCTTCTCGGGTGGTGTTGACAGTATGTACACGTTTCTAAAGAATACTAGTGAGATTAGTCACTTGGCGTTTATCCACGGATTCGATTTCTACCTGCGGGACAACGGTATCTATCTGACAGCCGTAAAACGTAATGCCTCCTTTGTGGGAAACTTCGGTAAGACTCTCATCCCGATAGAAACAAATCATTACCAATTCGGCTATCGTTATAACCTGAGCAGGAATCTCACCCAGGGCAGCGCTTTGGCCGGTGTCGCGCTGCTCCTCGGGTTCCCGCGTGCCTATGTGCCGGGTGCATATTCTTACAGCCAACTTATCCCGTTGGGTTCACACCCGTTGACCGACCCGCTTTGGTCTAATGAGTGCGTTAACATTATACATGATGGTGCGGAAGCACGTCGTGTGGATAAAGTCAAAAAGATAGCCCAATCAAACGCCGCACTGGCAAATCTAAGGGTTTGCTTCAATGACATGAATGTCAATTGTGGTAAATGTGCCAAATGCCTGCGTACAATGCTTCCTCTGAATTTACTGGATGCTTCGGCCGCTCCTTTCCCGTCGCTTCCTCCAATCCGCGAGATTCGCAAGTTGCATATTGCAAATGATATCGAGGCGATTTTCTTTAAAGAAAATGTCGAGCTTGCTCTAGAGGCAACCGACAAAAAGCTGATGGACGCATTATGTGCCTGTCTGCGAAGACATGAATATAAGAAGCTCTTCAAGGCAGCTGATAGAGTGCTTTTGGGCGGAGTTGTGAAACGAGCCTATTGTAGCATGGTAAGAACTCCAAATGTTGAGCGGAGAATAGACTCAACACCTTGGGTTGATTGAATGTCAGCTAATAGTTGCATAAAGGGATGGGAATCATACTCTGTGGTGAACGCTTACCATTCCTCTTTGCTAAAGCTTCAAGGATGATGAAAGAAGTGCTTAATCATATGAAAGTAGGAATTTTTAGAACTTCCTTGAAAGCGAACGAGCGCCGCGTACCAATTTATCCAGAGCACCTGCCCCGCTATCCTGAGCAACTGCGATTCCAAATGGTATTCGAAAAAGATTATGGCAGTGACTACGGATTTTCAGACGAATACCTTCAGGGCCATGGTGCAGCCGTTGCGGAGCGTGGCTTCCTGCTATCCGAATGCGACACACTGGTCCTTCCAAAAGCAACGCCGGAGGATCTTGCCCAAATGAAACCTGGCCAGGTGCTGTTCGGCTGGGCCCATTGCGTACAACAGAGGCTCGTTACTCAGCTTGCAATTGACAACCGTCTCACCGTAATTGCGTGGGAAGCGATGCATCACTGGACCGATACCGGGGAACGGCTGTTTCATATATTTTACAAGAACAACGAAATTGCGGGCTATGCAGCCGTTCTGCATTGTCTTCAGCTCTTAGGCCTTGATGGTCATTACGGCCCGCGAAGGAAAGTGGTTGTGCTGAGTCATGGGTCGGTCAGCCGTGGCGCCATCTACGCCCTGCATGGCAGGGGATTCAACAATATTCATGTCTTTACCAGACGTCCTCCTCACCTGGTAGCCGACCAGAATCCTGATGTATATTACGGCAATTACTACATCGGGTCGAACGGTGTTCTAATGGCGAGGAACTCAGATGGTGAGGAGTGGCCTCTAATTGATGAGTTGTCCGAAGCCGACATCATCTGTAACGGGATTCTGCAAGACACTAACAAGCCAATCATGTTCGTCGGCGCTGGAGAAATTGATAAGCTAAGGCCAAGGTCTCTAATAATTGACATTAGCTGTGACGAAGGAATGGGGTTCGCTTTCGCTCGCCCTACATCGTTTGCGGACCCCGTATTTGAGGTGGGAGAGAAGATCACCTACTATTCAGTGGACCACGTTCCAAGTTATCTTTGGAACGCGGCATCGAGGGAAATCTCGAAAGCCATTATGCCCTACCTGGGCACTGTGGCGGCGGGAGAGCGCGCCTGGGATAGTAATGTGACCATTAGAAAGGCGGTTGAGATTCGCGATGGGGTGATCCGGAATCCAAATATCCTCCGCTTTCAACTACGTAGCCCTGAGTACCCTCATAAGATCGAAGGGTCTGGGAGCGTCCGTTGAACAAGCGGCGCATAGTGTCCATCCGCCGACATTAAGAGGGTTTACCTCGCCCGCCATTATCAATGAGATTAAGCACACTTTGAGAAGAAGCGAAGTAATTAAGGGGTGCTATCACGGGACAAGCAATCGGTTCTGGACATCTGTATACAGCTTGTCACCTGTGCTGATGGCGAGACTTCGTTTTTTGAGAATGAGGGGTGGGTTGCTCAATCTGAAGACCCCTCAAAGCTTCGACGAAAAGCTTCTTTGGTTAATGCTTTACTGGCACCATCCTCTGAAAACACAGTGTGGCGACAAACATACCGTGCGGGATTATGTAAAAAAGCATGGGCTGGAGCATATTCTACCAAAGCTTTTGGGTGTTTACGAAAATAGCAGTGAAATAGATTTTAACACCCTTCCGCGACGTTTTGTTTTGAAGTGCACGCACGGTTGTGGATTCAACATTGTCTGCAAAGACAAGGGCACCTTGGATGTGGGTGAAACATGCGGCAAACTGGATGCGTGGATGAAGGTGGACTTAAGTAAGATATGCGGAGAAATTCACTATGCCCAAATGAAGCCGCGAATTATTTGTGAAGAGTACCTCGATGATTTGGCCGGCGACCTGCCAATTGATTACAAGGTCTACTGTTTTGACGGGAGGGCACATTGCACTATGGTATGCACTGGACGGGCATTGAATAGGCGTGCAAATTATGATTTCTATGACCAGGAGTGGAAGAACAAGCTGCCTTACGGTAGATCAAGTGTGGAGAATAATAGGAGCATTGCTAGACCTGGGGCATATGAAGAAATGATTGAAGCTGCGGAGAGATTGTCAAAGCCGTTCCCGTTCGTTCGCATGGATTTTTATAGTATCAAGGGTAAAGCCATACTTGGTGAAATGACCTTCACACCGGCAGGATGTATAGACACTGATTACACCGATATTGGCCAACAAGAACTGGGTGAGTTGCTCAAACTGCCGGAGCCTTTAATGTAACGTGAATTGGTTGGGTAGAGTTATTCGAGAATTATGAAATGGCATACTTTAAGGTAATCAAGAGAAAGGAGTGTTGGGTACTCACGTTTCAGGGATGGATGTTGGCATGCGTTGTTCTATGTTCGCTAATTATGTTCTACACAATGACAATTCACCCATACTTGAGCGTTTCCAAACCGGTTCCAGCCCAAATCCTTGCCGTGGAAGAATGGATATCACCTCACGCGCTTGAAGGCGCGGCTTCCGAGTTCAAAGCTCACGGCTACAATCTGCTGGTAGTGCTTGGCGACGAAAGGCGCTGGGTTGTCCCAATGTTGAGAGGGGCAGGCGTTGACGAGAGGAAGATCGTTACCATTCAATTCGAGCGTGTGCGAAAGGACCGTACCTTCGCATCGGCGGTTGCTCTACGAAACTGGCTTCTATCTTCAGGGATGTCCGGCAAAGCCGTTAACGTTTTCACCCTGGGGGCCCATGCGCGCAGAAGCTGGCTCCTCTTCAGTGAAGCTTTAGGGCCTGAATCCCCTGTTGGAGTTATTTCATGCGAGAACCAGGACTATGATCCCAAAGCGTGGTGGGAATCTAGCGAGGGTTTCAAAACAGTCATCGATGAGACCATTTCCTACGTTTACACCCGGCTTTATTTCCTCCCGGCCCACAAAACAGTGAGCAGTGAGCAGGAAAACCAATGAGAGACGGTTTCTCACCACGAAGCACACGAAGAGCACGAAGATTTGACCACAGGGTGTGGCTATGAGTGGCGCTGCGTAGGCGGGCCTGCTGCCCACCTCCGACAGCGCCGAGCTCTCGGCCTCGCACGCACCAGCGCGCGTGGCCGAATACTCTACCGGGCACGAGTTAGTCGTTCTTAGGTCTTTGCCATTCTCCCCTTCCCACTCTTCGTGCTCTTCGTGGTGAATAGATGTTTTTGTTTGCGTTCCTCGCAGAGAAAGACAGTGAGCAGCTGATAGAAGAGCCAGTTTTCACCACGAAGCACACGGAGAACACGAAGCTTCGACCGTTAGCCAGTTATGAATACTCTACCGGGTACGAGTTAGTCGTTCTTAGGGCTTTGTCATTCTCCCCTTCCCACTCTTCGTGCTCTTCGTGGTGAATAGATGTTTTTGTTTGCGTTCCTCCAGAGAAAGACAGTGAGCAGCTGATAGAAGAGCCAGTTTTCACCACGAAGCACACGGAGAACACGAAGCTTTGACCGTTAGCCAGTTATGAATACTCTACCGGGCACGAGTTAGTAGTTCTTAGGTCTTTGCCATTCTCCCCTTCCCACTCTTCGTGCTCTTCGTGGTGAATCGTCTTTCTCCGTGTTCTCTTAAGATCGACTGGAAACCCCACGAACACATCACAGGGTTGTGGGAATTGTCGATCGCCTCCGTGGTGAATGTGTTTTTCTAAGGAAATTCCAATGATCAAAGAAAATACCGCCCCTTCTTGGGCCGAAAGCCATGTAAACCATCGCGTCAGGCGATTCGCATACTATTTTGCTTCCCTTTTCATCGGCATTTGTATATTCGCTCTGCCCCTCAAAGACCTGATCGCAATGTCGCTTCATTCCGAACTCTACTCCTATATCCCTCTTATATTCGTCACGAGTTGCTATCTCCTGGTAAGCGGCCGGAAAGAGATCTTCGGTAGTCCTGCCTGGTCTTTCGGCTATGGAGCGTCTGTATTGATCTTGAGCCTGGCCGCCGGCGTGGCCGGACGCAAGTATGCAGCCCTGCTGGGGGCCAATGACGAATTGTGCGTCATGGGATTTTCCTTCTGGCTCTTCCTCATGGGGACCTTCATACTCTTCTTCGGCACTCGGACTTTCAAAAAGGCTATTTTTCCCCTGGCTCTGCTCCTGTTTACGATTCCATTTCCGGCTTTGCTTTTGGATAAAATCGTCGGCTTTCTTCAAGCGGCATCGTTTACCGTGACCGGTTTGATTTTCAACGCGCTGGGGTTTTTCCCGATCCAGGAGGGGTTCGCCTTCAAGTTTCCGGAACTGGCCATCGAAGTGGCAAGGGAGTGCAGCGGGATACGCTCCAGCGTGGCGCTCGTTATCATGGGCCTTTTGTGCGGTCATCTCTTCTTGAGGTCGAGCCTGAATCGGATTCTCCTGGTCGTTTTTGCGGTTATGATCGCCATCTTCAAAAACGGGGTGAGAATTGTCGGCTTGACCCTGGGCACTATCTATGTGGACCCTAGGATCCTGAACAGCCCCTTGCACAGGGCTGGAGGCATCCCGGTTTTTATTTTCGCTTTTGCGTTGCTCTCGATCGTTGTTCTGGTTATGAGAAGGCTGGAAAAAAGGAAAACAGTGAACAGTGAGCAGTGAAGGGGTCACTGCTTTTAAGCATTCACCACGAAGAACACGAAGAGCACGAAGCCTGCGATATTACACGGCTAATCAAGAACAGTCTGTTTATTTCTTTCTTCGCGCCTTCGCATGTTCTCGTGAGAGTTTTACCCCTGTAACTTCTTCGTGCTCTTCGTGCTCTTCGTGGTGAGATGGTTTGGTCCTGTCTCCGCGTTCTCTTAAGATCGACTGGAAACCCCACGAACACATCACAGGGTTGTGGGAATTGTCGATCGCCTCTGTGGTGAACGGTTGGGTTCCGTAAATTACCTAATGGAGAAATATATATGACTCTCAAGTTCAATTTAATCGCACTTTCGCTTTTGATAGCCTTGGCCGCCTGCGGCGCCTCGCCGCAGGTGAAAAAAGCCCGGTATCTTGAAAGCGGCGACAAGTTTTTAGCCACGAAACAGTACAAAGAAGCCGCCATCGCATACGGCAATGCTCTGGGGGTGGATGCAAAAGACAAAAACATCTACATCAAACTCGCCGCGGTTTTTCTGGAAGTAGGGGACATCAACCAATCCCTGTCCAATCTCCGGAGGGCCCGGGACATCGATCCCGAAGACCTCGACATCAGGCTCAAAATGGCCCAGCAATATGCCCTGGCCCGCAAGATGGATGATAGCCGCCAGGAGCTTGGTTTTATCTTAGATAAGGACCCTAAACACCTGGGTGCGCTGGTGCTTTTGGCTGACCTTGCGGCAAAGCCCGATGAGATCGAAGACGCTGCTTCACGGCTGAAATCCTTGCAGGCCGACCCGACGGATCAGCCCAGGGTCAAGATGGCCCTTGGCAGGCTGTATGCGAGGAAAGGAGACCTTTCAAACGCGGAAAACTATTTTCTCGATGCCCTGAAGGGAGCCAATCTCCCGGAAGCACATCTTGCCCTGGGCGATCTGGCCTACGCCAAAAAAGACTTCGTGCAGGCGGAGCAGGAATACAGGGCCGCCGCCGAACTGGTCCCGGAAGGCTCGGCCGCTCATTTGAAGCTGGCGGATTTTTATATTTTCAGGAAAAATCCGGACCAGGCCAAAAAGGTCCTTGAAAATGTCCTCCAAAAATCCCCGGACTCTTTGCCCGCGATGCACCGGCTGGCGAGGATTGCGCTCGAAAACCAAAACCTCGATGAATGCGATAAATATCTGAAGGCAGCTCTTAAGAAAAACCCATCGGATTTGGAGGCGCAAACCATCCATGCCCAGATGCTCCTTGCACGGAATGAAATCAGCCAGGCGGCGGGGGAACTCGAGGAGGTAGTCAAGGCCCTGCCGGATTCCGCCCTCCCAAGATTCTTGCTGGGCCTTGCCTATATGAGAAGCGGAGATGCGTTCAAGGCAAAAACATCTCTGCAAAAGGCGGTCGACCTGGAACCAAACTTCATGCCGGCGGTTCTGCTTCTCGCTGAAGCAAGCTTGCGCACCGGCGCGTTTCGGTCCGCAACCGACAACCTGCTCAAGGTCCTGGAAAAGGACGGCGGCAATATCGATGCTTACGTTCTTTTGCCGGAGGCGGCCAGAACTTCCGATGAGATTGAAAAAGCGGGAAAGCTCCTTGAAAGAGGACAGCCCTTTTTTAAGGATAACCCCAGATTTAATCTGGCCCTGGGCGCCCTTTATCTTAAGAAGGGGGACCTTGCCAAAGCAGAAGCTTCCATAAAAGAAGCATTGGCCAGGGAGCCTGATTCCGTGCTCGCTCATGTGCTCATGGGGGATTGTTTGCTCAGGGGAAAAGATCGTGACCGGGCCGAACAGGAGTACAGGAAAGCAGTCGAGCTTTCCCACGGGGCTTCCGTGGCGCATATAAAACTGGCCGAATTCTACCTGATCGATAATAACCTGGCGGAAGCAAAAAAAATTCTTTCCGAGTCGGCCGCAAAATCGCCGGAATTTTTGCCCGCAACTTTTTACCTGGCGAAAATAGCGTTTGTCGAAAAGGACCTGGATGGATCGGCCAGGCTGCTCGATGGGATTCTGCAAAAGAACCCCAATTATATCGATGCCCTGGTATTGAGGGGGCAGGTTAACGGCACCCGGAACAAAACGGCCGAAGCCCTCGATGACTTTCGGGCCGCACTGAGGATCAACCCCGGTTCCGAGGAGGCCCTGCAGTTCATGGGGCTTGCCTATCTGCAGGAGTCGGACATCGCCAATGCCAGGTCTTCCTTCAAAGAATTGGTCCGTCTGGACCCTGATCTCTACGATCCCAGAGTGAGGCTGGCTGAACTCGACCTGCGCTCCGGCGATTTCCAGTCGGCTATCGATAATGTGGAGGTACTGCTCGGCAAAGGGGTAAAGGAACCGGTTCTTTATCTGCTGCTTGGCTCGGCGTACCTCGGTAAAAAAGATCCTGTCAAAGCGGGGGCGGCCCTCCAGAAGTACCTGGAGAAAAGTCCGGAGGATGCCCGCGGGAAGTATCTGTTCGGCCTGGCGCTCCGCGGTCAGGGGAAGCAGGCGGAAGCGGTCAGGTATTTCAATGAGACCCTCAATGCAACTCCCCCGGTTTTGGATTCTCTGGCACAGCTTGTATCGATCGATATCGCCGATAAGGACCTGGATTCCGCCCTGAAACTCGTTACGAAACAAATCGAGATCTCTCCGGCCAACGCTGAATTGTATCAGCTGCTGGGCCGGGTTTACATAGTGCGCAAAGAAATGGACAAGGCCGAGGCAGCTTATCTGAAAGCGATCGAAATCGACCCACAGCGTGTTCAGGCGTTCATGGACCTTGCCCAGGTTTACGCCTTTAGTAAGAACTTCGACAAGGCGCTGGCCAAATTGGATGAAGTTATCGGGATTGACCCGAAGAACATTGGCGCTCTCATGCTTTCGGGGATTTTGTACCAGCAAAAAGAAGATATTCCGAAGGCTCGGGAGGCATATGAAGCGGTTGTGGCCCTAAATCCCGGTTTTGCGCCCGCGGCAAATAACCTCGCCTATATCTACTGCGAATACCTGGGTGATACCGACAAAGCCTTGAGGCTGGCAAAAACCGCCCGGGAGGGAGCGCCCGACAATCCCAATATCGCCGATACTCTCGGCTGGGTCCTTTACAAGAGAAGCAACTACGAATGGGCTTTGACATATCTGCAGGAGAGTGCCGCAAAGCTGCCCGACAATGTCGAGGTCCTGTTTCATCTGGGAATGGTGCAATACGAACTCGGCAAATACGATGAGGCGAAGCAGACCTTGGGCCGTGCCCTTGGAAAGGGAGGCGAATTCAAGGGGGCCTCGGATGCCAAACGTGTTCTGGCTGAAATGGCTAAAGAAAAGTAAAAAGTAAAAAGGGTCCACCACAGAGGCGCAGAGAAAGAGGGTAAGCAGTTCCGAGAGTGGCGCTGCGGCGGCAGCCTTGTGGCCTACCTCCGACAGCGCCGAGCGCTCGGCCTCGCACGCTCTCCTGCGCTCGTGGCCGAAATCCCCCGGATCGGGTCCAAGGCAGGCTCTCCGGGGCGACTCTCTCGACTTTCTCCCTTCGCGCCTTCGCGTGAAATTCTTCGTGTTCTTCGCGGTGAATAGGCGTTTTTCTCCGCGTTCTTTTAAGATCGACTGGAAACCCCACGAACACATCACAGGGTTGTGGGAATTGTCGATCGTCTCTGTGGTGAATTATTGCTTGGTTTTGCCCACTCCCCCTTCGTGTTCTTCGTGGTGAGATAATTTGTGGTTTCGGCTATGATTATCAACATAAGCGAAATGTATTCTATTCTTCTTTTAGCGGCCGTCATTCTCAGCGCCGCAACGGGTTCCCTTGCGCTCGTGCGCGATATCCGCTCGCCGGCGTATCGCGCCTTTGCCCTTGGCATGGCAGCCCTTACAGCCGAGACGATCCTGTCTTATCTCAGCCTGCATGCCGTCTTGCCGGGCGAGGCCGTCGTATGGTTCAAATGGCGCATGGTTGCCGCTGCATTCATCCCAGGAAGCTGGCTTCTTTTCAGTCTGAGTTATGCGCGCCGGAATTACGATGAATTCAGCAGGACTTGGAAATGGGCGCTCATAGCCTCCTTTGCCGTCCCTCTCGGGCTGGTGTCCCTGGGCCGGGATTATCTATTCAGCGGAATCGCCAGGGGCTCCGCGGACGGAAACTGGACGATTCCAATCGGCTGGTCGGGCTACGGACTCTGTATCTGTCTTTTGCTCGGTTCGGTCCTGGTCCTCGCCAATCTTGAAAAAACGCTGAGGACTTCATACGGCGCAATAAGGTGGCAGATAAAGTTTTCCATCCTCGGCGCGGGTATTCTTTTTGCCGCCCGTGTCTACACGTCGGCGCAGGTGTTGCTCTTTTCGGCCGCGGGCACCGAGTTTTTTGTCTTCAACAGCATCATCCTGGTTGTCGCCAATATACTTCTCATAATTTCCGCGGTCCGCAACAGGCTGAGGGATGTTAAAGTTTATGTTTCCCAGGACGTCCTGAAGGGGTCTCTGACCATCATATTGATCGGCATCTACCTGCTCGGCGTCGGTGTATTTGCCAAGGTGATAGTATATTTCGGGGCCGGCCATGCACTGTTTGAAAATGGCCTCATAGTTTTCATTGCCCTGCTGGGCATTGCAGTGCTGCTTCTTTCGGAGAAAAGACGCTACAGGATAAAGAGGTTCGTTCACCTTCATTTCAAGAGGCCCTATTACGATTACCAAAAAATATGGACCGATTTTACCCAAAAAACCACATCCCTGGTAGACATCGATCGAGTGTGCGCCGCCATAGTCAAGACGGTCTCCGAAACATTTTCGGCGTCCCGCGTCAGCATCTGGATTATCGGGGAGGACCGGAATAAAGCCACGGTCGCCGCTTCCAGTTCTTTGTCGCCTTCAGAAGCCGTGGAGATCGAGGAGATCGACGAAATGGCCGGCCAGCTGATTGAGGCGATGCGAGATGAGCGGGCGCCCATTGATTTTCGCGATTCCGAAGGGAATGCGATAACTGGAATCCCCACGGAAATCCTTGAGAAGGCCGGGATAAGATACTGCGCCCCCCTTGTGGCCGGCGGCGAGTTCATCGGCATGTTGACTCTCAGTGACCGGACCGGACCGCCGTTTTCAATCGAGGATTTCGATCTTTTGAAAACTCTTGCTGACCAGGCCGCCGGGCTGATATTGAATCACAAGCTTTTCGAAAGTCTCGGGCGCGCCCGGGAAATGCAGGCCTTCCAGTCCGTATCGGCCTTTTTCGCCCATGACCTGAAAAACGTCGCATCGGCGCTGTCGCTTACCTTGACTAACCTCCCTCTCCATTATGAGAATCCGGAATATCGGGCTGACGCGCTTAAATTGATGTCGAAAAGCGTGGAAAAAATCCGGAATATGTACAGCCGGCTCTCGGCGATCGATCAGAAATTCGAGCTGCACAGATGCGAATGCGATCTCAACACGCTTGTTTCCAGCACGATATCGAACCTGGACCTGGGCTGCGCACTCGTGACCGATCTGGGGACCGTGCCCGGGGCTTCCCTTGATCCCGAACAAATCCAGAAGGTGATTATCAATTTTATCCTCAACGCCAACGAATCGGCTGCCGACGGGACCGAAATCCGGATCTTGACCTGCCGCAAGGGGGACTATGCGGTCCTCTCCGTAACCGATCGGGGTTGCGGTATGTCCAGGAAGTTCATGAATGAATGCCTTTTCCACCCCTTCAAGACCACCAAGGAGCGCGGATCGGGCATCGGGCTGTACCAGAGCAAGATGATAGTCGAAGCGCACAGGGGCAGAATCGAAGTCCAAAGCCGCGAGGGCAGTGGAAGTACTTTTTCGATGCTGTTGCCCTTGAGCAGTGAACAGTGAGCAGAAATTACTCCCCCCTTTTCTAAAGGGGGGCAGGGGGGATTTTAGCGCCGAGGTGCAGAGAAACAAGCAGTGAGCAGTGAGCGGTCAGCAGTGAACAGATCACTGCTTCTTCATCTTCACGGCCTCAGCGAGGTGTGGAGATTTTCTTTTTTTTACCCCCTGTAACTCCTTCGTGTTCTTCGTGCTCTTCGTGGTGAGATAATTTTTGGCTCTGTCTCCGCGTTCTATCCGTCACGGCTGTGAACGCTTATTTTCCGTCGAAAATGGTTACAGATTTCAAAATTATGGCTAACCATTTGATTTATCAGGCGTTGTAGTGTCTTCTTCCACGCTTTCCATCCTTTGTGTCGAAATAGTTTACACATCCGGTGTGCTGGAATCAGCATACCGCGCGCATCGAAGTCTTATCGTCCATTTGAATTATACAAGTAAAACATTGGGTTATGCGGTACGGCCAATTGGAATATCCGGTCGGCACGGTCCTTGCTCTTCCTCACCTCCGTAAACTTGGAAATAGCAGTCTGCCAAGACTGCAAGACTGACGGTTTCACTTATAAAAAACGACAAGGAGGTGAGAAGAATGAAGAGATTGGCAGTTATTTTTGGTATGGTGGTTGCGCTGGTGGGGTTTATGACGTTAGCTGCTAATGCGGCACCGATGTTAAGCGGGGACATCTCGTTCGGTTCATTCGGGGTGTACACGCTGCAGGGATCAAGTACGCCCCTGGACCTGGGGAATAACACCGGGTTTAATTTTAGTGTCGGCACTAATGCTGTTGTTTCAACCGGGACTGGTGATTTCGCAACCTTTGGCCCCCCTGTCCTAACCGGTGTTCACTTTGACAGTTTCTCGTTCAATCCCACGCTTGCCAACGTCATAACTCCTGACACAGAGTTATGGACCTTTACCGCCGGCGGTAATACTTATTCACTCCTTATGTTGACAGGAACCATCCATGCGGGCCGGAGTTCCACGAATGTGGAGATCGAAGGAACTGCAATTCTGGAAGGCGTTCCTGGCTTCGCTCCCACGTCAGGAACCTTCATTTTTGAAGCCAGTAGCACTCGCACTGCACTTTCGTTTGACTCAAACGCCGGCGTACCGGCAGTCCCCGAACCGGCAACCTTGCTCCTTCTGGGCGCGGGGTTGACAGGATTGGGACTTATTCGCAGCCGCAGGAAGAAAGCCTAGCATAAGTTTTTCTCTTGCATTAGATCGATAGGCTTTGAAAGGGGAGTGAGGTGGTAAATCTCATTCCCCTTTTTTTATTCACCGCCGAGGCTCACAGAGCGCAGAGAAAACTGGACGGGGGGGAAGCATTTTTCAGTTTAAATGTCTTTCAGTCTTAATATTCCCGTGCTCTTCCTCCGCGCTCTCTGAGTCTCTGCGGTGGACGGCTATCTTTCGTCGGAAATGTTTACAGATTTGAAAAACAAGGATAACCAATTGATTTATCCGGTGTTATTGTATTTTTGATCAGGCTTGTCAGTTCTGCTCGTCGGAATATTTTACACATCCGGGATTCCTGTTCATCGTGGCGTGAGCATCCGTGTCTCTTCATGTATCTGAATGTAACAAGTAAAACACTGGCTTAGGCCGGACAGCCAAATGGAATGTCGGATCGGCATGGTTTTTGCCTCTTCTCATAGCAGTAATATTGTAGATAACAGTCTGGCAAGACTTACGGTTTCACCTATAAAGAGCGACAAGGAGATGTGATTCATGAAGAGGCTTTCGATCTTATTCGCGGCTCTTTTATTGCTTGCTGGCCTCTGCGGTGCAGCAGACGCTTACTACATTACCGAAAGCTACGTTTATGATGGTGCTGGCGGTCTAACATCGCCTTACGCCGGTGTCACAGTGGAGACTTTCAATGAGGTTTCCAACCCGAATGTGGTTGGGAATTTGTCGAATGTGACAGGCTTTACGGGAAATGGGGAGATAGTGAAAGGCTCTTCAGGTCAAAATGCTGCTCCGAATACTCCCCAAAACGTACCCGATACAACAAATTATCTGGTGGTTCCATCTGTCGGTGCTGCCGTGGGTCAGGGGGTCATAGTCAGCTGCGCCCCATCTAACTACATAGGCCTTTGGTGGGGATCTGTCGATACATACAACAGCCTGGATATTAGTTATGCCAACGGCGTGCTCAAAATTACCGGTTCGATGGTTCCTATTAAGGGATACTCCGGCGATCAAGGGCCGGATGGCAGTGTGTATGTGAATATTCTTGATCTGCCCGTCTTTACGAGTTTTGAGATCAATAGCGACGGGGTGGCATGTGAGGTTGACAACGTAGCTACTGGAATGGTCCCTGAGCCTTGTACTCTTCTCCTCCTCGGTTCCGGTCTCGTTGGTTTAGGCATCTATAGAAGAAAGTTCAGCATGAAGTAACCAGCCGCTTTCATGGGCTGTTGAAATGCAGGTCAGCAAGACGGCGTCTGCCGGGACTTACGGTTTCACTTATAAAGAGCGACAAGGAGGTGTGATTCATGAAGAGATTGGTATCCATTTTGATCATGATAATTGCGCTGGTTGGGTTCATGACGGTAAATGCGCATGCTACCCCTTCAGTCCCCGAACCGGCAACGTGTCTCCTTCTAGGCGCAGGAATTGCAGTATTAGGACTGGCTCGCAGCCGCAGGAAAAAAGACTAGCACAAGTTTCCATTGCGTTAGATCGATAGGCATCAAAAGGGGAGTGGGGTAAATCTCATTCCCCTTTGTTTATTGTGCGCCCGGCAGGGCGCACCTGCTTGGAGGTGCAAGCCCTCTACAGGCCCAACCCATGATGGTGATAAAGCAGTCATCTGTTCACTCCTCCCCGTTCCCTGCTCCCTATTTTTTCTTTTTGTTCAGTGCTCTCTTATCATTTCTCCCCGCGTCCCCCCATCCCCGCGTCTGCCCCTTCCCGCGTCCGCCACTTCTGCTCCCCGCTCCCCGCTATTTCCCTTTCTGTTCACTGCTCACTGTTTTTCTCCGCGTTCTCTTAAGATCGACTGGAAACCCCACGAACACATCACAGGGTTGTGGGAATTGTCGATCGCCTCTGTGGTGAACTCTTACCCGCTTCTCCCTCATCCGTCCTCCGTCTTTCGTCTTCCGCCTGCTTTTTGCCGCTTCTATTGCCGTTTCTATTGCCGCTTCTATTGCCGCTTCTGGTTGCCGTTTGGAAAAGAAATTCAGGCTGCTGTATCCTGAACTTGAAGAAAGATCACTCACCGCAGAGACGCGGAGAAAGCGGAGGTACTCGCACCTGATAATCCTGTTAATCCTGTCTAAAGGATTGTCTTTGTGGGTTGCGTGATTGCTTTTCGATTTCGCGCCTTCGCGTCTTCGCGTGAAAATTACTCACTACTCACGGAGGTTCAAATCCATGTCACCTGAATCCAGCCTGAATTTACAGGGCGGCCGGTTCCAAAAAGGGCAATCGGGTAACCCGAAGGGCAAACCCAAAGGGGCCCGAAACAGGACCACGCTAATTGCGCAGACCCTACTCGATGGACAGGCCGAAGCCCTCGTCGAAAAAGTGGTCCAGTTGGCCCTCGATGGCGATTTGACCTGCCTTCGAATTTGCCTCGAGCGCCTCGTTCCTCCGAAAAGGGACGCCCCGATCGATATCGACCTCCCGGACATCAGCGCCGTAGCCGATATTCCAAAACTCTTTAGCAGCCTGACTGCAAAGCTTCGCGAAGGAGGGATCACCCCCTCCGAGGCCAGGGTCCTGATCGATCTTGCCGAAGCTATCCGCAGGTTGTTTGAGCTGACGGAGTTGGAACAGCGTATCGGCGCGCTGGAAGCAAAAGCGAGTAATGGTTCACCGAAAATGCGGGGGGCATGAGTTGGGAGCCAAAGTCCCCCTCGGCTGGCCCAGCCTTCCAGCGAGACCGGTTTTGTTTTTACAAGACACCGATAATCCCCTAGTATATGTTCTTGTAATGTCTGACCCTAGTATCCTTTTTGGTTGCAAGTCACTCCCTTAAGGCCAGGGGCGCGGAAATGGACAAACCCAAGCTGCTGATTGTCGACGATGATGAAAGCATTCTGTTGGCCATGAAGTGGGCGTTTGCCCAGGACTACGAGGTTTTCCTCGCGAGCAGCAGGCAGGATGCCATCGAAATATTCAGGAGCGAACATCCGCCGCTCGTTGCGCTCGACCTCGGGCTGCCGCCCCATCCGCAGGGCGTGGAAGAAGGCTTCCTCACCCTCACCAGCCTGGTCGAAGAAGACCCTTATGCCAAAGTCATCATAGTCTCGGGTCAGGGCGAGAGGCAGAACGCACTTACCGCGGTCGGGCTTGGGGCCTATGATTTTTTCTGTAAACCGGTTCAGGTGGAGGAAGTTAGCGTGATCTTGCGGCGCGCGCTCAGGCTCCATCAACTCGAGAGTGAACACCGTCTGCTTCAAGCCGCTCAGGTAAAGGATTCCTTTAGTGAGCTGCTGGGGACGAGCCCGCAGATGCAGCAGGTTTTCTCGACCATCGAGAAGGTGGCTGCAACCGAGGTGCCGATTCTGATATCCGGAGAAAGCGGTACCGGGAAGGAACTGGTTGCACGGGCGCTCCATGGAAGAAGCCAGAGGAAGGCCGGGCCTTTCGTCGCGATAAACTGCGCCGCCATCCCCGAAAGCCTGCTCGAAAGTGAGCTGTTCGGGCATGAGAAGGGGGCCTTCACGGGTGCTCACGCCCAAAGAAAAGGCCGAATCGAAATGGCCGGTGACGGCACCCTGTTTTTGGACGAAATCGGCGACCTGCCTCTCGCACTTCAGGTCAAGCTGCTGCGGTTTCTCCAGGAACACACGATCGAGCGCGTCGGGGGCAGAAAGGAAATCATCATCAACACAAGGGTTATTGCCGCAACCAATACGGACCTCGACCAAGCCATTCGCGACGGCCGCTTCAGAGAGGATCTGTATTACCGGTTGGGCGTGGTAAAGATGCAAATTCCTCCCCTGCGGGACAGGGAAGGAGATATCGAACTCCTGGCCATGAATTTTCTCCACAAATACTCCGCCGAACATAAGAAGAAAGTGCTCGGGATCACCCAAAAGGGGCTCCACGCACTCAAAAACCACGCATGGCCTGGAAATGTAAGGGAACTGGAAAATCGGATTCGAAGGGCCGTAATCATGGTCCAGGGCCGCAAGATTTCCGATGAAGACCTCGAACTGGAGCCGGGAACCGGTCCGAAATCCGGCATGATCACGTTGAGGGAAGCCCGTGAAAGAACGGACCGGGAACTCGTCCTCCGAGTTCTCAAAGAGAATAAATTCAATCTCGCAAAATCTGCCGTCAACCTCGGGATCAGCCGGCCAAATCTCTATGACCTGATGGAAAAGCTAGGGATCAAGAAATAAGTGAACAGTGAAGAGTGAAGGGTGAAGAGTGAAGAGTGAAGAGTGAAGAGTTGTTTTGGGCTAATTCGAAACTCAGAGCCGAAGTGAGCTGAGAGCAGGGAGCAGAAGAGCAAGCGGCTTCAGCCGGCAGAAAAAACCAGGCTTAAAAAAGAAAGGCAGAGCCAATCGGTGACTGACTCTGCCCGTGTTATGCAAGGGTTTGCGGTAGCGATTAATTCTTTGCTCTTCTTCTGGCCCTGTATCCGGCAAGCCCAATCAGGCCAGTGCCAAGAAGAAGCATGGTCGCAGGCTCGGGAACCGGTTTAATATGTTCGTATAGGACATCATTTGCGCAGTTGACTGTCCAACCGATGGTTAAGTTGGAGAAGGTGAGCCCCCCATTCGGTAACTTTGAAAAATCGAAAGACGGATCGGTACCCCAACCCGAAAAATCCACTGTGCCGTAGGACGATGTCGGTAAACTGCCGTTGCTCAAGGTGACAGGATGACCGTCCCTGATCAAAAACCCGCTCCAAAGTCCAGAATTGTCGGTGCCGGAAAGGACATATGCGGAGGTGCTGCCGAGTGGAATGTTCACAGCATAGATGCTGTAGGAGCCCTGGCCAACTACCGTACTCAAGTGTCCAGCTTGCCACCCGCTAATTCCCGTAAGATGGACAACGTAATCCCAGTTCTGGTCCGAGTTGACGTCGATGAACAGGTCCCCCGGTGATATGTTGGCATTCCAACTCGAAGGCGCCACAGGATTCGAAACGGTAAAGCTGAGCCCCGTGAGCTTTCCTGTCGAGCTGAATGTCGCCGTGCCACCAGTGAAATCAGGCTCCCCTATAGTGTCTTGGGAATCATCGCCTGTGCCGTTTTTAGTGTTATTCCATCCCGGCCAATAGTTCGCAGTATCGCCGAATGAAACTGTTCCTGCACCAGCGGTGGAGGCGCACAAAAAGCAGACAAAAGATCTGTGCAAATATTGCTCAACCTTCAGTTCTATTTTGAGCAAGTAATGTGCCATAACGGATCCGGGTCTTAGGCTTCCCCGTAAGATGTTAAATTAACTATTGTTTCCCTCCAAATCCGGTGAGTCTTGGAAAGATGATATAATACTGAAAATGTAAAGTTTTTCGACAGTCATACTATAAGATTCTCATTTTACCCTGACCTGGTGCTCATTTAGGAACTCTGGCGACTATGTAATCAATCCCGACGTTTTTTCTCAAAAACCTACAGCGCTCATTGTTTTCGAGGTCATTCCGCCGAGATGTAAGGGGGGATTCAGGTAGGTAGGAATCAGGTAGGCGCTATTCCTAAAACACGTTGAAAGTTTAACGGTAACGATAAGTTGGCGCAGGTAAGCGCCAAACGGTGAACAGTTAGAGGTGAACAGATAAATCGGTGAATGGGTGAATGGGTAGCAGTGAGCGGTGAACAATGAACGGCTGACTCAAAACTAAAAACTCAAAACTAAAGACTCACAGGTACTCGCATGTGAACGCGCATCAAAATTTAAGGACTGGACCACCTGGGCTAAATCATTATATTGTCATCGGCTACCAAGTGGCGGGCCGACATCGGTCCGGTTTCTTTAAAAGAAGGGCTTTCTAAATGCTCAATTCCTATTTCGGTTTCTCCTGCTCTCCCTTTGAGAACACCCTGGATCAGCAGTTCCTGTTTCTCAGCGAGTGCCATGAAGAGGTGATCGCTGCGCTGCTGTATTTCATCAGGGAAAAGAAGAGCTTTGCGCTCGTCTGCGGGGATGTCGGGACGGGAAAGACGATGATAGTCCATCACGTCCTCGCGAGTCTGCCCCCGTCCGTCCTGCCGATCCTGATCCCATATCCCGACGTGGAATACATCGAGATATTGCGCTACATCGCACGGGTGCTCAATGTTAACCCGGAAGGCAAAGGGAACCTGGAGTTAACCGACGAACTCAAAGAGGTGCTTACAAGGGCGAGTCTTGACGGCAAACAGGCCGTGCTGATCATAGACGAAGCTCACCTGCTTCCGAAGAGCAGCCTCGAGTATATTCGCCTGGCGTCGAACATCGAGACCACCGAAAATAAACTCATCCAGACGCTTCTGATCGGCCAGAACGAACTGAGCCATAAGCTTCGTGGAAGGGAAATGCGCCAGTTTCGCCAGAGGATAAACATCAACCGGGTCCTTTGTCCGATGAGCCCGTCTGAGACAATCGAATACATAGACCACAGGCTGAAGATTGCGGGGTCGAGCTTCGACAGGTGTTTCGACCCGGGCTGCAGGAAACCGGTCTATGAAATGACGGGCGGTGTTCCGCGCAGCATAAATCGACTATGCGATACCGCTCTTCTCATATGTATGACCGAAAAGCGTGACAAGGTTACGAGGAAGATTCTCAACAAAGCCCACGACGCAATTAACAGCGACATTATCCGGGTGCCGGAAGCGCCTGCGTCGGGCGCATTTTTTCATTCGAAGAAGTCTAAATTGGCTTTTGCCTCAGCGGCGCTGATTTTGCTCCTGGTGTTGGGAGCACTTGGATACGGTGAACGTCTCAAGGGATGGTTTTACGGCTCCGATGTCCGGAAAGAGGCAAATACAACTGTTGAAAAGCAACAGGCCCCGGCTTCCGTGGAGAAGAGCCAGGGCAACCCGCCCACTCAGGGCGGAAAAGATGGTTCTTTGGACAGACTGCCCGGCCCTGGTGACTCACCGGCCCTGAGGTCGGCGCCGGCATCCCCGCAGGTCCCTCCCGGAGAAACCCAAGCCACCGATAAGATGGATAAAAGCGTCACGGAAAACGACAAGGTTTCTTCTCCCGGCGTGGAGGCCGGATCGAGTCCCGCGGCGCCGGAGAAAACAGAAGCCGAAGGGCAAATTGCGGATAAAAACCAGGAGGCAGCGCAAATTGGCGGAGACGGCGCCGATAAAAAAGCTGCCTCAGAGACTGAGACCCCGGATGCAGCCCTTCAGGGTACCCGAGCCGAAGAAATAGCGCCTGGATCTTCCGATTTTATAATCGTGACCGTGAAAAAAGGCGAATCCTTGAGCCAAATCGCAGCACGATGGTTTCCCGGAGACCCGGAGTCGGGCAAAAAATCCATCCTGGCTGCCAATCCTGAGATAGATGACGAAAATCTAATCCTGACGGGTCAAACTCTTCGGCTCCCAAGGCCCGGGGGAGCCGGCCCGGAGGACAAGTAGATATGCTTTTATATATGAACACGGTTTTTGTGATGCTTTTCCAGCCCTGGTTTTCAACACGACTCATAGCCGCTTGGAGGCTACTCGACGCGTGCGGGGTTATCAATTCTCGGCTGCCTATGCCAGGTTTATCGATCTGCGCAGCTTTCAAAAGCAAACAACCCGGCAGGCCTGATCGAACTTGCAGGACCTGATGCACGGGACTTCCATTTATTCAAATCGTCTGCTGTATATTTTAAATGCGCCGAATTACTCCGGCTTATTTGTGCAAAAGCGAAAGTTTGAGCGGGTTTGGGCGTACCCTTTGGTTGAAGCTGCTTACAACTTTTTCCCCTTGAGATTTTGAGCTGCATGTACGCGCTTTTTCGGGTCCGGATGAGAAGAGCAGATAATCCTAATCCATGTGCCGGACGACGTTGCCGCTCGGATAAATACGAAGGAATATCTTGAAACGAAGCCTGAGGCTTGGGACCTGCGGGAGCAAAGGAGGGGACATGAATTCGGGGAAGGTGTTCAGGTGTGCTTTATGTTGGTTAATGGTCTTGCTGATGGCTGCACCGATCGGGTTTTCCAGGGCTGACGAAGGTAGATCGATGAAACCTGAGCAACTGGACCAAGCGCTCGCTCCCATCGCGCTCTATCCCGACGCGCTGTTGGCCCAAATCCTGATGGCATCGACTTATCCACTGGAGATTGTTCAGGCGGACCGATGGGTAAAACAGAACAGCACCCTCGAAGGCGACTCGTTAACCGGGGCTGTTGGCAAAATGGACTGGGACCCCAGTATCAAAGCGCTTGTGCCTTTTCCTCAGGTCCTTTCCATGATGAGCGAGCAGCTCGAATGGACTGAAAAACTCGGGGAAGCTTTTCTGTCCCAGCAAGACGCGGTGATGGACACGGTTCAAAAGTTGCGCGCCAAAGCGCGCGCCCAGGATAGTCTCGAGAGCTCCAAAGAGCAAAGAGTCGTCGTAGAACAGGAAATCATCCGAATCGAGCCTGCCGATCCCCAGGTTATCTATGTTCCAGCCTATAATCCCATGGTGGTTTACGGGCCGTGGTGGTATCCGGCCTACCCGCCGTATTACTGGGGACCGGCCGTGCCGGGACTGGCTTTTGCGTCCGGAGTGGCCGTTGGGGTTGCATGGGCCCATGGCTGGGGAAACTGGAACTGGGGCAACCACACGATTAATGTAAATGTGAACCGTAACGTCAATGTGAATAATCTCAAGAATTCAAACGTTAAAACAGCCACCTGGCAGCACGATCCGTCTCACAGAAAAGGCGTCGCCTATCGCAACGAGGCAAATAGACAGCAGTACTCTCCGAAATATGCCGGTTCAGCGGACGCCCGCCGCGACTATCGCGGGTATTCTCAGGAAAACGGCGCAAGAGGTCACAGTCAAACCGGTTACAAAGATCCCGGCCGGACGTCAATACCGGATAGAGCGAGCCAAGGTGGCCAAAGCAGTTATCATCAGGGGGCGGGCCCCAGGGATTTCGGGCAAGCCAGGCCCACGGCGTTTGAGGGAATGGAGCACGGCAGCGGGGCCAGGGAGTTCTCCGATAGGGGCGGCAACAGCCGCGGGGCCGGCATGCGAAGCGGTGGTGGCGGGTTTCACGGCAGATAAATAAGGTTTGGATTCGCCGAATCATATAAAATAAAAGGTCTGTAAATCCTTCGAAAAGTAATGGAGGTTCGATCATGTTTTCATGCATAAAAGGCAAGGCAAGGGGATATGTCTGCCGGTTTGCGCCCGTGCTTATCATGGTTGCCGTTTTGGTGATCGCAGGGTTTTGCAGTGACGGTTTTGCCGTGATCAAAGGGTCCGGACAGAAAGAGTTCAGATCTCCCGAAGAGGCCGTACAGGCATTATTCCAGGCGCTAAAGAACTGCGATTCCAATGAGTTGATGGCAATTCTCGGACCGGATGCAAAAGACCTTGTCTACTCGGGCGATGCTTTTGCCGATAACGAGATGCGTGAGGTGGCGGTTAAAATCTTTCAGGAAAATAACGTGATCGTAAAAGCGGGGTTTCAAAAGGCAGTTCTTGAGCTGGGCCGGAATCATTGGCCGCTCCCAATACCAATTGTGGAGGAAAACGGGAACTGGCGATTTGACACGAAAGCGGGCAAAGAGGAAATCCTGAACCGGAGGATCGGCAGAAATGAACTCGGTGCGATCCAGAGCTGTCTGGCTTACGTCGATGCCCAGCTTGAGTACGCACAGCAAAGCCGTGACGGAGAGGTTTTGCCGGAATACGCTCAAAAGTTTCTCAGCGAGCCAGGTAAAAGGGATGGGCTCTACTGGGAAACGAAGCGAGACGAGCCGCCGAGTCCCGCTGGGATATTCATGGCAAACGCCAGACAGGAAGGCTACAAAAAAGATCCCGGCGGAAAACCCGTCCCATATCACGGCTATTATTACAGAATTTTAAAGGCCCAGGGAAAGAATGCTCGAGGCGGCGCCTATGATTATCTGGTGAAGGGCAAAATGATCGGCGGGTTCGCCCTCATTGCATATCCTGCAAAATACGGATCGTCCGGAATAATGACTTTTATGGTCAACCACGACGGCGTCGTGTATCAGAAAGACCTTGGGCCAAAGACGGAATCGGCGGCCATTAAAATTAAGCTCTTCGATCCCGACACGACGTGGCGGAAGGTCGAGTGAAAAAAGCCGGTTCAACTGCGTCGGGCTTTGTAGCTGAACCGGGTTGAGGGGCCGGAAGGTAAGCCGTATGCGCAAATGAGAGCCCGATGCTGAAGTGAGACCCGCAAGCCGGGCGGGTGCGATTCCTATCGTTATAAAATCACACGGGATGCCACACCAGTAGAGGACTCGTTTAACGATCTTTTGTTTTTGAGCGCCATACGCCGCTCCCAATGACGTCACAAGAAAGAATGCGAACCGGATCTCTATCTGGTTAAGCGGGAAGATGGTGCAGGATCGGCGGTATCGGACCGGATCGGAGGCCAGAGCTGATATCTTTCACTGCATTAAGACCCGGTACAATCGCAAATGGCGCCAATACACTTCGCGTATCTCTGCCCTGCCCAGTTCGAGAAGAGGCGGCCGTGGGCCCTTAGCCGCCTCTCCAATAAAATGGGGGAAATTCAATCGTAGTTAATTCCGCCGCGACGGATAGATACCTTGATCTCAGATCGAGTAGGTCAGGCCGTTTGGCGCGGCGTTGCGTAGGTCCGGAAGCGCGAAGGTAGTTTGATCATCGCCGCCGTATGTGGTCCCCAACAGGGAGTAGAGGGCCGTATTCGCTAACCTAATGGCTCAAGGGTATCTCAACCGTCATCCCGGCGCAAGCCGGAATCCAGGTAACCGCAAGCGGGAGCTGATAACCAACCCCTTTTAGAGTCATCGGCTAAGGGACATGCAGTTTTGCCTCACCCGGTGACTTCCCCGTCCTTTAATAAAATCGAAATGTTCGATGATCGAACGTGTTCAAAAAACGAACACCAAAGACCTTTGCCATGCGTGAGCATCAGCTGCACGGCCACGCTGTTCGGTTATCGAACATCCGTGTCGCCGTCAATCTTCCCGGACCCGAACAGATCGCGCCGGAAACTTCCCTGAACCAGCTACCCATCGTCCAAGACAGGCCAAGGCTACGGAGAAGAAAAGATGCCCAGGCTGCACGGCAATGACGGCGAACCTTGGGCATCAATTATTGTTGGCATGCAGCTTGCTCCCTTTTCCCATGTACGGTGTTTTTCTTTATAAGCCCTTACGCTTAAAGCTGGAAAGGAGCTGCAAGTGAGCGTGAACGTTTCGATGCCGAAGCTCGGTATGACAATGAAGACCGGGAAATTATCGAAGTGGTACAAGAATGAGGGTGATCAAGTAGAAAAAGGCGAAGATCTCTTCGAGGTGGAGACCGAGAAGATCACCAACAAGGTTGAAGCTGCCGCCGGTGGGATTCTTTTTCAAATCGTAGTCCGCGAGGGCGAGGTCGTACAGGTTGGGACTATAGTGGGGGTGATCGCGGAGCCGGGCGAAGTACCCGAACGGATTGAGGGAATACAGGTTGGTGAAATAGTTGAGGCAACGCCGGCGCCGGCTGCAGGGGCGCAAAAGACAGAGGCTGAGAGACCGGTGGAGAGGGGCGAGATTCTGGCAACTCCCGCTTCTAAACGCCTGGCTAAGGAACTCGGCATTGACCTGGCGCTCGTGAAGGGTACCGGTCCGGACGGGCGCATCAGGGAAGCAGACGTCACGCGATATCACGAACAAGCCCAGCGAAAACCCAGGATCACCCCTTTGGCCGAAGAGATCGCCAGGAAGGCAGGCCTTGATGTATCGGCGATTTCCGGGACCGGAGAAGGCGGGAAGATAACCAGGGAGGATGTGGAGCGCGCGCTGGAGGAAAAGAAACCGGTGGCGGCAGAAGAAAAAAAGCCGGCCGGGACGATTCCCATGACGGGCATGCGGAAAGCTATTGCCGATAACATGTACGCAAGCCTTCACAATACCGCACAGCTCAGCCTGGCCTCCTCAGTGGACGTTACCGAATCCCTGCGCTTTCTGGCCCTGGTTCAGGAACAGTACAAAAAGGACGAATCGGTCAGGCTATCTTTGAATGACATCGTGATCCTGGCAACGTCTCGTGCCTTGAAACGCTTTCCCATTATGAACTCCACACAGGTGGGCAGTGAAATCATCCTTCACGACTCTGTGGGAATGGGTATCGCTGTGGCCATACCTGATGGCTTGATCGTGCCGGTGCTCCGTGATGCCGACCGCAAAGGGCTCCTGCAAATCGCCAGAGAAGCACGAGTTCTTATCGGTAAAGCTCGATCAAACTCTTTGGGTATGGAGGACGTGGCGGGCGGGACGTTTACAATTACCAATCTCAGCGCGTCGAGAGTGGACAACTTCACCCCCATTCTGAGACCTCCTGAGACGGGAATTCTCGGCATTGGCCGCGTGGTGAAAAAACCGGTCGTCTTTGAAGGTGAGATTGCGATCCGCTCCATGATGGGACTAAGCCTGACTTTCGATCATCGGGTGGTGGATGGATCTGCCGCCGCCGAATTCTTCGATCTGTTGTCCCGCTACCTTGAACAGCCGGCTCTCATTTTGGCGTGATCCATTAGCGTTCGGCGTGAACGACCGCTCTGAACGAGGAGATTCTGATGCACGATGTGATCGTGATTGGTGGAGGATCGGGAGGATACGCAGCAGCCATCAGGGCGTCCCAACTGGGAGGGAAAGTGGCCCTCGTTGAATGTGCGGAAATGGGTGGCACGTGCGTGAACAGAGGCTGCATCCCGAGCAAGATATGGATGCGAGCCGCCACCCTGCTTCACCTGATGCGGAGGGGCCAGGAGTTCGGGATCAAGGCCGCCATCGAGCCTGTGGACTTCAAGGTCATCGTTGATAGAAAGAACGGAGTATCGGGAGAAATCCGCATGGGCATGGAAGCGCTTCTCCAGAACAACGGCGTGGAGGTAATCCGCGGCCGGGCGGTTTTGAAAAGCCCTCGGGAAATCGACGTGGAAGGCCAGGTTCATGAAGCGAAGAGGATCGTCGTTGCCACGGGCAGTTCCCTTGCATTTCCTGCAATCGAGGGGCTCAAAGAAGCGGCAATCACCACTGACCATGTACTCGAAATGGCGGAAGCGCCCTCTTCGATATTGATCTGCGATTCCGGCTGTATCGAGGTTGAAATGGCCTTTCTGATGAACACCTTCGGCGGCAAGGTGGTTCTTGCCACGGAGTCACCGCGCATTTTGCCCAGGGAAGATCATGACACGAGCCAGAGGATCGCTCAGTCTTTAAGAGAAAGCGGCGTGGAGGTCCTTACACGCCATGTCCTCAAATCGGTTGCCAAATCAGAATCCGGGGGCAGCTGGTCCTGTGTGCTCTCCGGAGCTAAGGAGCGAACCGTTGAAGTGCAGAACGTATTGGTCGCTTCGAGAAAACCTGCATTGACCGATATGGGGCTCCAACAGGTCGGAATTGAGTTGAACGAAGACGGCGGCATCCGGGTGAACAACCGGTTGGAAACTTCGGTGCAGGGGATTTACGCCATAGGGGACGCAACAGGCGGGTGGATGCTCAGCCATGCCGCATCTTCCATGGCGATCGCCGCTGCGGAAAATTGTATGGGGAAGACCAGCGTATATCCTTCCCATCTCATCCCGCGCGGCCTGTGGACTTTTCCGGAAATGGGCGCGGTCGGTATTTCCGAAGAAGAAGCAGAAAAGAAGGGCTTGGACATCGACGTCGGAAGCTTCCCTTATGCCGTCAACGGACTGGCTATGACAAGGGGCCAAGTGGAAGGTGCCGTAAAGATCGTTTCGGATGCGCGCCATGGAGAGATCCTCGGTGTACACATAGTCGGGGCTGGCGCAACGGATCTGGTGGGTGAAGCCGTTCTCGCCATGCAGCTCGAAGCGACCGTAAACGAGCTTGCCCGCAGTATCCGGCTCCATCCCACTTACTCAGAGACGGTTGTCGATGCAGCACGGGACGCAGCGGGCTGGGCTCTCTATCTGCCGAAACGTTGATGCGTCCGGTGATGAGCGCTCTGTTTTCTCCGGTTCCTGCTCTCGGTGTCGCCCTTGCGGAGAAACCATGGCGACGACGAGCGCAAACTATTTGGTAGTATACAAATGAACGACGCCTCAACCTCAAGTTTGCAGGTCCTGGACTGGGGGCTTTTGCCCTACGGTGAAGCTTTGAAGCTCCAGGAAGCCTTGGTTTCCGAACGCCTGGCGGAGATTTCTCCGGACCGTCTGGTGGTGGTCGAACATCCACCGGTGATAACCATCGGACGGAGCGGAAGCTTAAAGGATTTGCGGGATACTGAAGCAGTCCTCAACAGGAGAGGGGCTTTGGTTTTCCGCGTAGATCGTGGGGGTATGGCGACTTTTCACGGTCCGGGCCAGCTCGTGGCTTACCCGATTCTCAAGCTCAAGATCAAAGACCTGCATCTGTACCTCAAAATGCTTCTGGATACCGTGGCTGCAATGCTCTGCAGTTATGGTTTGAATCCCGAGTTCAAGAGCGGCAGGCCAGGCGTATGGACAGGTTCGGCGAAGATAGCCAGTGTCGGGATATCCGTGCGGAGGTGGGTCACCTATCACGGCATCGCGTTGAACGTGAATACTGACCTCCATTGGTTCGACACCATCAATCCGTGCGGGAACCCGGACGAAAAGATCACCTCCATGGAGCGTGTGTTGGGGCACCAGTTGGACCTGACTGAGGTTAAGGATCGTTTCATAGAGACTTTCTGCCGGGTCTTCGGATATCCCACACGCCCGGAAGTGCGCCAACGGCCGAAGGAGCGCCCCCCCTGGCTGGTTCTTCCCGCTCCGGACATCGAGGCCCTGGATCGGATGCGGGTTGTGCTCGCCGGCCTGCACCTTGACACGGTATGCGAGAGCGCCAACTGCCCCAACCTTGGGGAGTGTTTCGGGCGCGGTACTGCCACCTTCATGATATTGGGCAACACGTGCACCCGAAGGTGCCGGTTTTGTGCAGTAGACAAAGGCATTCCCGGTCCCGTGGACAAAGGTGAACCCGAACGTGTGGCCAAAGCGGTTCAGCTCTTGCGGCTAAAGCATGCCGTGATTACATCTGTAACGCGGGATGATCTCTCGGACGGCGGTGCGGGGCATTTCGTCAGGACCATTGAGACGGTCAGGAGGCGTTGCCCGGGTGTGAGCGTTGAAGTCCTCGTTCCGGACTTCGGGGGGGCTCTGGCCGCCTTGCGGGAAATCTGTGACGGTCGCCCGGACGTGTTCGGCCACAATGTGGAGACCGTTGCTCGCCTCTATCCTCTCGTTCGCCCCCAAGCCCGGTATCAGCTGTCACTGCAGATTCTGGAGTATGCCGTCAGGCAGAATCTTGTCGTAAAGTCGGGCATCATGCTGGGACTCGGCGAAACGGAGTGCGAGATTCTTGAAACGATTACGGACCTGGGACGCATAGGGTGCTCATCTCTCACGCTGGGGCAGTACCTGCCTCCGTCGAAAGACCACCTTCCCGCAGCCCGCTATGTTTCGCCGCAAGAGTTCGAGAAATGGGCCGACACAGCCCGCTCCGCAGGGTTCAAAGAGGTGGCGGCGGGGCCTTTGGTTCGAAGCTCCTATCGCGCAGATGAGATGTTCTCACAGCTGGTGTCCTGAGACACTGGCAGTTTCAGATTCGGGAAGGAGGGATTTTTCGTCCTGGCAAGGAAATCGAGGAGTTGCGCAGAGGCCAATCAGTTTTGAGTTGTGAGTTTTTAGACTCAAAACCAAAAACTGGAAACCAAAAACTGCACTTCGGCGGGAAAGACCCTTTCCGGACGGAAACCAGAGAGTAAACCTTTAGAGTCAAGGGGGTGAACCCGTGGCTGGCAAGCGCTTCATCGTAGAGATTGGTACTGGCATAGATCTTCATGGAGAAGACGCCACCAAGGCGGCATGTCGCGCAGTGAGGGATGCCGTTTCCAGGAGTTGTCTGTGCGGGATCGTTGAAATCATGGGGATTCGAGATCTGAATGCGCTCGACGTGGAAATCGTTGTGGCTGTGCCACGGCCCCAGGATGTGAATCTGGATCAGGTGATGGCCGAGGTCCCAATTGGACGCAAGACAGCCATGGCCGTCGAAGGCGGCATGACGGTGAAGGGGCTCTGCGTGGCCCAGTTCGCCGCCGATTGCGATCAGGTCACGGTAGCCAACGCGGCAATAACGGTATTTGTCGAAAGATAACCCCGACATTCGTGGAAAGGAGGAAAGGAAGGAGTCTGCGGCGCATCTCAAAAAGTCAGCAGAGAGGCTCAAGGATTTCGATAGCAACGACTTTTGGTCCGGAGGAAAAAAAGATGGATATAAGCAAAGAGCAAATGGTCGATTTGTACACGAACATGAACAGGATTCGTATGTTTGAGATTCGAGTCAGCGAGCTTTTCGCCGCCGGCAAGATTCCGGGATTCGTGCACCTCTCCGCAGGTCAAGAAGCGGTGGCTACCGGCGTGTGCGCCAATCTGCGAGACTCGGACTACATTACAAGCACCCACCGTGGCCACGGGCATCTGATCGCCAAAGGCGGCGACGTCAAGTTCATGATGGCCGAGCTCTTAGGCAAGAAGACCGGGTACTGCAAAGGCAAAGGCGGCTCCATGCATATTGCGGACGTTGATCTGAAAATTCTTGGGATGAACGGCATCGTCGGCGCGGGTCCCCCTCTCGCTGCAGGCTCCGCTCTGGCCTGCCAGTACCTTGGAAAAGACAGTGTGTGCGTGTGCTTTTTCGGAGACGGAGCATCCAACCAGGGGACCACCCACGAAGCCATGAATCTCGCAACGTGCTGGAAGCTCCCGGTCGTCTTTCTCGCCGAAAACAACATGTACGGTATATCCAGCTGCACCATAAACTCAATGTGTGTGCCGAACATCGCGGACCGGGCGGGCGCCTATGACATGCCCGGAATCGTGGTGGATGGAAACGACGTCATGGCGGTCTACGAGGCGGCCGGCGAGGGGATCAAGCGGGCGAGGCAGGGTCAGGGACCATCACTGATCGAGTGCAAGACCTACCGTCATCGGGGGCACTTCGAGGGAGATCCGTGTGTGTACCGGAACAAAAAGGAACTGGACGAATGGAAAGAAAAGGACCCGATTCCCAGGTTCGAAAAGAAACTCCTCGAGTTGGGCGCACTGACCCCGGAAAAGATCCAGGAGATCAAGAGCTCCTTACAGAACGAGATCGGAGCCGCCGAGCGCTTTGCGGAAGAGAGCCCTTATCCCGACCCTGCTGAGTTGACACTCGATGTATACACTGTATAGAGGGGAAGCCGGTGAGATCGAACTTCCAGGACAGGCTGTCACATACATTGGAAAGGAGCATGATGAGATGCCGACTATGACATTTGCTCAAGCTTTAAATGATGCCCATAAAATCGAGATGCAGCGGGACCCCAACATCTATGTGGCGGGGGAAGACGTTGGCGTCTACGGTGGTATTTTTGGCGTAACCGCTGGATTGCTCGATCAGTTCGGTCCGAAGAGAGTGCGCGACACGCCCATTACGGAGAGCGCCATCATAGGAACGGCGGTTGGAGCCGCGTCCTGCGGGCTGAGGCCGGTGATCGAGCTGATGTTTGTAGACTTTATCGGTGTGTCGATGGATCAGCTTTTCAACCAGGCAGCCAAGATGAAGTTCATGTTCGGCGGGAAGGCCAAGATTCCCATGGTGCTGAGGGCCTCCTGCGGAGCGGGGATCGGAGCTGCGGCGCAGCACTCCCAATGCCTGGAAGCCTGGTTCATGCATGTCCCGGGGCTCAAGGTGGTAATGCCGAGCACGCCGCACGACGCCAAAGGACTTCTCATCTCCGCCATTCGTGACGACAACCCTGTAGTCTTTTTGGAGCACAAAATCCTTTACGCCCTGGAAGGTGAAGTGCCCGCTGGAGAGTACACCATACCGTTAGGAAAGGCGGACATCAAACGTGAAGGCAAAGACGTGACGATCATAGCCACTGCCCAGGCGGTCCACACCGCGCTTAGCGCCGCCGAGAAGCTGGCCGGTGAAGGCATCAGCGTCGAGGTATTGGATCCCCGCACCCTCAGCCCGCTGGATGAGGACACCATTTTGGGATCGGTCCGCAAAACGCATCGCGTGGTCATCGTTCATGAAGCTGTTAAGTTCGGTGGCCCCGGCGCTGAAATTGCCGCCCTCATCGCCGAAAAAGCCTTTGATCGGCTGGATGCTCCCATCCTCAGGATCGCCGCGCCCTTTTGCCCTGTTCCTTTCTCCCCGCCACTGGAAAAGGAGTATATACCCAGCGAGGAGAAGGTGATCCGGGCGGTAAAGACGGTGATGGAGTCCTAAACAAGGGGAGGAGTAATCAACCCAACCCACCTCGCGGAGCGTGGGGTTCGTTCAGACGCGGTCCAGTGTGGGATGGTGCGGGTTTTGAGCGTCCGGGCTCCATGCCCGGGCGCTCAGTGCCTGCTCTTTTGAACCCGGTTAAAAGGATTCTTCGTCTGACGGCCCGCCCGTTGACGGCCCACCGCGTCTGTAAGACGCAAACGGAGTGGGCTGACGCGGGGGCATTCGAGGTCCCGGGACCATGCCCCGACCGGTCAGAGGCCTGGAACGCCGCATAGTTCCAATCCCAGGAAGAGGTCATTTGCAAAAGGGAGGAACATGACATGGCAGAGCAAATAGCAGAGCAAGTAGAGGTTGCCCCTTTACGTCTGGGCACAGCCATAAAAGGCTTGATCATTATTTATGGATTGACCATCATCACAAACTTCATAATCAACGCGTGGATGAAAGTGGCGCCCATAGGCCCGTGGACCGGCGATGACATCTTGAAATGGTACTGGTTCGA
>JBEKMB010000024.1:0-55797 GCA_050008735.1 Syntrophobacteraceae bacterium | reverse complement strand
ATTCAATGGGGCCTCGCAGAACCGCCTCCGACGAGTCATGGGGTAGACCCATTCTCGGCGGTTCTACTCGGCCAGTCTATACGCCATTAACATGTTCCAAACATACAAGGATTTACAGGATTAACAGGAAAACAACAGGTCAAAGGTAAAACAGGATTTGTCTTAATCCTGTTAATCCTTGTCTAAATCATTTGTATTTAGAGGCGCTGAGAACGCTAAGCAATAAAGATCTTTGACAGGTTTTAGAGAATTAACGGGAAAACAACAGGCCAAAGGCAAAACAGGATCCGTCTCAATCCTGTTAATCCTGTTAATCCTGTCTAAATCATTTGTCCTTAGATCGGAGGAATTGAACTTGTCTGACGGTAATGCGGGGTTCGAACCGAAGATTCTGGCCTTCACGTGCAACTGGTGCGCCTACGCCGCGGCCGATCTCGCCGGCACCGCTCGAGTCCAGTATCCCGCCAATTTGCGAATCATTCGTGTGATGTGTTCCGGAATGGTTCATCCGGGCCTGGTCATAGAGGCCTTCGAGTGCGGTGCGGACGGCGTTTTGTTGATGGGCTGCCATCCGGGGGAATGCCACTACCAGGACGGCAATGAGAAGGCAAAGGCCAGGTCCGTGGTAATTGAGGAGGTGCTCTTGCTCATGGGACTGGATCCGGGGCGTTTCAGGCTTGTATGGTGTGCCTCGGCCGAAGCCGAGCGCTTCGCGGGCATAGTGCGGGAAACCTGGGAGGCCTTGAGGGCCATGGGACCCTCCGGATATCCCAAAAAGGCTTCGATATATTCGAAAAGCGAGCCGGTCCTATGTCTTTAACACTTTGCTCGGAGGCCCTGAGCGGCTGCACGGGATGTGAGATGGCGCTGCTCAATACGGGAGGCGGGTCCCTTGGCCTGCTCGATAAATTTGAGATCGTCCACATGCCGCTCCTGATGGACCATAAGTATTTCGGGTGCCGGGACGCCACATCCGAAATCCATATTCCAAAAGCCTGCGTGGGGCTCATCACCGGCGGCCTCAGAAATGAGGGCCAGTTGCGGATTGCCGAAAAAATGCGCCTCCAGTGCCGCGTCATAGTGGCGTTGGGAACGTGTGCGGCTTACGGCGGCATTCCGGCTTTGATGAACCTTTTCGAGGATGACGACCTTTTCCGGCGCTATTACCGGAGCGCGGAAGGCACGGACGCGGCGCCCAATCCCTCGCGGGTGGTCCAGCCCTTCCTGGAGCGGACATTCGCACTGGATGAAAAGATTGCCGTGGATGTCACCCTGCCGGGCTGTCCGCCGCATCCGGACCGTATCAGCGCCCTCATGGAATCTATTATCGATGGGAGGTCCCTTGAATGGCCGCTTCAGAGCGTGTGCGACTCCTGTCCGACAAAGCGCGAGGGAAAAGGCGGCGTCCAGAGGATTCGAAGATTTGTGCGAAACGCTCGTCATCAGGTCCAAGGGCCGCTCTCCGAGATGCGCTGTCTTCTTGAGCAGGGTTTTTTGTGCATGGGGCCGGTCACCGTTGCCGGGTGCGCCGGAATGGACGGAGGCCCGCCAAGCTGCATAGAGGCGCGGGTGCCGTGCCGGGGTTGCCACGGGCCGGTGCGAAAGGGCGGAAACCAGCTGATGGACATTTTGAACGCGCTTGCAAGCAATGGAATCGATACGAAGGACTTGCCCGACAGGCTCTTGTCGCTTCGATTTTCCGGAGCACACGGCAGACTGAACCGGCGTCGCTTACCCAAGCCTGACTGAGGGCTCCACGATGTTTGACCGGATTTGAGCGCCTCGATCCACACAAAGGGGTCTTTATGATGCGCCAGACAAAGGCGGAACCATTCTGTGCTTCCGCAAAAGAGATAACGATCGAGCCGGTGACCAGGATCGAAGGCCACGCGCGGATCGGCGTCATGCTCGACGACAGCGGCGGTGTGGCCTGGGCACGCTTCCATATAACGTCGATGCGCGGGTTCGAAAAATTTCTCGAGGGCCGCCCGGCCGAGGAGGTGCCGGGGATAGTCACCCGTATCTGCGGAATTTGCCCCTGGCAGCACCATCTTGCCGCAAACAAGGCCGTCGAAGGGTGCTTTGGGACCGAAGTCCCGCCTGCCGGGCGGCTGTTGCGCGAACTCAGCCAGGCACTGGCGCATATCGGCGACAAGGTGCTGCATTTCTTTTTCCTGGCGGGTCCCGATTTCCTTGTCGATTCCAATCGACATGCGAGGAACATTTTCGGGATCGCGAGCCAGGCCCCGGAGTTGGCTAAAAGAGTCGTTCAGACGCGGTATCGGGCCCAGATGATGCTCGAGAAGTTTGCCGGAAGGTGCATTCACCCGGATGCGATTGTGCCAGGCGGCTTTTCAAGGCCGATGAGTTGCGTGGAAAGGGACGAGTTGCACGCCGGCGCCCTGGATCAGCTTGAATTTGCGAGATTTGCGCTCGATTTTGCCAAGGAGCGTGTTTTCTCCCGTTTCGACGCCGAACTGATGAGGCTCGGCGAGATCGACACCGGATTTCTTGCCATGGTCAACCCCGAAGACGGGGCCCTGTCGCTCAGTGAGGGAGTTTTGCGGCTTATGCGGCCCGAGGGGTCTTATCATGAATTTTCGGGCCGTGAATACACCGATTTTTTGGGAGAACACGTCGAACCGTGGTCTTATGCGAAACTTCCGTACGCTCGAGGCTGGGGCGAAGGGTTTTCGATGGATCTGGACGACCCGCGCGGCATTTACAGGACGAACTGTCTGGCCAGGTTAAACGTGGCGGACCGTATCCCGACGCCTCTGGCCCAGGCCGAACTCCTCGAATTTCGCTCGCTTTTCGGTCGGCCGGCCCAGTCGACGATGCTTTACCACCAGGCACGCCTGATCGAACTGCTCTACTGCTGCGAAAAGGTCGTCGAACTCCTTGAGGACCCGCGAATAACCGCCGAGCACGTTCAAAATGTGGCTGTGCCGAAAGCGGGCCGAGGCGTGGGCTGCGTCGAAGCTCCGCGCGGAACGCTTATCCACGACTATTCGACCGATGAAGACGGGTTCATTACCAGGGCAAACCTGATTGTCGGGACAACCCACAATCTTGCGCCTATAAATATGAGCGTGACCAGGGTGGCGCGGGACCTCATAAAGAATGGGGAGGTAACCGAGGAGATGCTTAACAGGATCGAAATGGCCGTTCGTGCCTACGACCCCTGAATTTCCTGCGCGACACACCGCCTGGACGGCGGAAGGGCAATCGAAGTATCCGTGTATGACTCGAACGGGAATCTCATTGCCGGGGGCGCTTGAGAAAATGGAGCGAACCTGAGCGGGACCTGTATTGGAGTGCCGAACTGAATAACTGAATGGAGGGAATAAATTAAGGGCCCCTCAGACGCGCCGAAGCGGTTGGCCGAGGGGCCTGGTCGGCAATACCATCGATACCTCCCCCGATTGGTTACCGCCACTCCTGCTCTACCGAACTTTCACCTTGGCCGGACATCCGGCGCCGGCGCTTGCCCCGACAAACGGAGTCCCCGGTCCCGGGGACCGCGCGGGGATTCGTTTAGAACATGGCGTACATAATGTAATAATCGCTGACGATTAATCAAGCCGGCGTTGTCACTAAGTTTCGGGCAAACCTCCATGAGCCTGAGCGGTCCGCACTCAACCGCCGGCCGCCGGCCCTTCAATTGCTCCGTGTCATCCGAGCACGCCGTAACAGCGATCGCAGATCTTTGGCTGATCGGGGAACTGCCCCACCTTGTCGGACCGGACCCAGCACCGCTCGCATTTTTCACCCGAAGCGGTTTCGACCTGGATTTTCAAGCCGGGCAGATCAATTCCCTGCACCGGGGATGTCAGGGCGGCCTCGGGCTCGATTGTGACCTGGGATACGATGAAAACGCTCCTGAAAAGTTCCTCCGCGCCGGCGAATTCTTCGAATCCGGATGGAAGGCCCAGACGCACCCTGGCGTCCAGCGGGTGCCCGATCACCCTGTCGCGTCTTGCAGCCTCGAGAACGCGAAGGACCTCATTTCTCACCGCCAGGATCTTCAGCCACCGGGCGCTGAGTTTTTCGTCTTTCAGGTTCGAATCGACCTCCGGAAAAGACTCCATATGGACGGACGGCCTGAGGCCGTGCGGCATGCGCAGCCAGACTTCCTCGGCGGTAAAGGAGAGGATCGGGGCCATTAAACGGACGATGGCCAGCAGGATCGTGTGAATCACGGTCTGGGCCGAACGCCTGGCGACGCTTGCGGCCGGAGACGTATACAGCCGGTCTTTCAGTATATCGAGATAAAACGAACTCAAATCGACCACGCAGTAGTTGTGGAGCGCGTGATATACGCGGTGGAACTCGAACCGGGCGTATCCCTGCCTGATCTTTTGAATCAGGTCCTGGAGTTGGAGCAGAGCGAAGCGGTCCAGTTCGTCCATTTGCCCGTAAGGGACCGAATCGGATTCCGGGTTGAAATCGTAGAGGTTTCCCAAAAGAAACCTGCAGGTGTTGCGGACCCTGCGGTAGGCTTCGCTGAGCCTTTTCAGTATGTCCGGGGAAATTCGGATGTCGTCCCGGTAGTCTTCGCCGGAGACCCAAAGGCGGATTATCTCCGCCCCGTACTGGCGTATGATTTCCTCGGGAGCTATGACGTTTCCGAGCGATTTGGACATCTTGTATCCCTGCCCGTCAACGACGAAGCCGTGTGTGAGCACGGTTTTGTAAGGGGCAATGTCCCTGGTGCCCACGGCCGCCAGAAGCGAGGAATGAAACCAGCCGCGGTGCTGGTCGCTGCCCTCCAGATACAGGTCGGCCGGCATGCCGAGTTCGGGACGCCGTTCAAGGACGGCCGCGCTGGAGGTCCCTGAATCGAACCAGACGTCCAGGATGTCCATCTCCTTTTCCACCTTTGCGCCGCCGCATCCCGGACAGGAAAAACCGGCCGGCATGAGGTCCTCGACCGGGTGTGTAAACCAGGCATCCGCGCCCTCTTTCTCGAAAAGGGCCGCTACGTGGTCGAAGACTTCCCTGGAGGAAATATAGGTACCGCAATCGATGCACCGGAATACCGTGATTGGGACCCCCCAGGAGCGCTGCCGCGAGATGCACCAGTCGGGCCGGTTTGCTACCATTTTATAGATGCGGTCGCGCCCCCAGCCGGGGATCCACTGCACCCGGTCGATCCAGTCCAGGGCCTTGCGGCGCAGATCGTTTTTGTCCATCGAGATGAACCACTGGGGCGTGGCGCGGAAAATGACGGGGTTCTTGCAGCGCCAGCAGTGGGGATAGCTGTGGACGATATCTGCCTCCAGCAGGAGTTTGCCCTCTTCTTTGAGCTTGGCGATAACCGGTTTGTTTGCGGCGAATACGAATTGGCCCGCGAAAAACGGCACATCTTCTGTAAATCGTCCAGCGTCGTCCACGGGAGAATATACGTCCAAGCCGAACTCCAGCGCCATATCGTAGTCTTCGCGCCCGTGGCCGGGGGCGGTGTGGACCGCGCCGGTGCCGGCTTCCAGGGTCACATGGGTCCCCAGGACTATGACCGAATCACGGTCCGCGAATGGATGGCGGGCCTGGAGTCCGCTAAGCTCGGCGGCTTCGAAAGTGCGGATCACCTCGTAGCTACCCACGTGCATGAGCCCCATTACGTTTTCGAGAAGCCCCTGGGCAAGAATCCAGACTTCTCCGTCGACGGCGGCTGCAACGTAAGTGAACTCGGGATGCAGCGCGATGGCCAGGTTCGCGGGCAGGGTCCAGGGAGTTGTCGTCCAGATCAGGACATAAGCCTGCCTTCCGGACAACTCGGGAAACTTTGCCTGGCTCTCCGGCTTGAGGGGGAACTTGACATATATCGAGGGCGATTTGTGGTCGTGATATTCAACTTCGGCTTCCGCCAGGGCGGTCTTACAGCTTGGGCACCAATAGACGGGCTTCTTGCTGCGGATAACGCTTCCTTTACTGAAAAACCGTCCGAGTTCACGGGCAATCGTCGCCTCATAATCATAGGACATCGTAAGGTACGGGTTGTCCCATTGGCCGAGCACACCGAGCCTTTTGAACTCGTTGCGCTGAATATCGACAAACTTCTCGGCGTAGCGCCTGCAAAGCCCGCGAATGTCGGAAATGGACATCGTCTCCTTCTTTTTGCCCAATTCCTTGTCCACCTGGTGCTCGATTGGAAGACCGTGGCAGTCCCAGCCGGGAACATAGACGGCATCCACTCCGATCATCTGGTGAGATTTTACGATCATGTCCTTAAGAATTTTGTTGAGAGCGGTCCCCAGGTGGATATGGCCGTTCGCATAGGGCGGCCCATCGTGGAGGATATATCGCGGGCGGCCCTTGGCCTGCTCGCGCAGCAAGCCGTAGAGCCCCATTTCGTCCCATCTTTTGAGAAGCTCCGGCTCCCGGACCGGGAGGTTGGCCTTCATTGGAAAATCGGTTCGGGGAAGATTTAGCGTATCTTTGTAGTCCATCTGGGTCTCCGATAAGTTATTCTTGGAGGAAATGCAGACTGGTGTGGCTATTCTTCAATTTCACGCATCATAAGGATTAATCTTTCATTTTATCATATCAAACCGTGTATCGGAAGATAGAAACGAAGGACGCTGGCGTCATAGGTGAATGGGTGAATGGCTGAACCTCGAAAGCTTCGCAGTGAGGTCCGTGTCATTTCCATGCGAAAGGCGACAAAACATGAGCAAGAAATCTACTTTAGAGGACTCACAGACTGAGTGGAAACGCATCAAAGCCATGAACGATGAGGATATAGATACTTCGGAGATCCCTGAGATCACAGAAGAACAAATGAAAAGAGCTACCTTACGTTTTGGTGGTCAACACGTCTCGAAGGGAAAGGTCCGTGTAAACATCCTGCTGGATGCGGAAGTGGTTGCATACTTTAAATCCCAGGCCGGTGGAAGAGGTTATCATACACTCATAAATGAAGCACTGAAGGCCGGCATGCGTGACCGGGACCTGGAAACCACCATACGTCGAATCATACGTGAGGAGCTGGGGGCTTCAGTGAACATCAAACAGTGAGTGGGGGAAAAGACGGACGCGGAGACGCGGGGACTGCTGTTAAGGCAAAAAGACCAGTGAACAGTGAGCAGTGAAGAATGAGCAGAGGAAAGACGAGTGCGGAAGCGGGAACTTATCCTCATGCTTTTGTCCTCCGCTTAGCAGTGAACCAGGACTGCTGACCGTTGAACGTGGAGATTGTGGACTATCATTAGTAGGAGGTAACCATGGCACGACTTCTCATCCATCCAGGGGAGCACTTGGCCGACGAACTAAAGGCGCTCGACATGAGCGCGAATGAGCTTGCAAAAGAATTGGGCGTGCCGACGAACCGGCTCACGCAGATCATTGCCGGCAAGCGCGGGATTTCGGGCGACACGGCCTTGCGCCTTGGCCGCTGGTTCGGTACGGGGCCGGATATCTGGATGAACCTGCAAAAGAACTACGAGCTGCGGCTTGCAGCGCAGGAAATAGGCGACGCCCTAAACAAGATACCCGAGCATCACGGGAAGGTAAAGGCGAGCAATGAGCTGCATGCGTAGGTGCTTCTAAGGCGCGAAAGCCAATGCCAACTCTACAAGGTCAGCGGGATTTTGTTGCATAAGGTAAAAAGGCAACGGAATATAAGATAACCCTTTTAGAGAGGGGGGAATTTCAGAGTTCCTTAGTTTCTAGTTAACGTTCAAAACCAGCGTGGCTCAACTAATGCCACATCTCAAAAAACGTGCTGATCGAGTCTTCGTTATGGATGCTGCCGAGGGACTTTATGAGTTTTTGTTTTTTAGTTCAGACTGCCGCAACCTTCTTCGTGGTAAAAAAGGCCTTTCTTTCTTGGTGTCTCGGCGTCCTGTGCGCCTCAGCGGTGAGAGCGTTTGAGTTTTCGAGTTGATGGATCGTCTCTTCATGCGTTGTTCCGGCAGCCCCTGCAATGGCTCAGAAACTGCGCCTCTCCTTGTATTTATTACCCTCGCCCGGCCTTGAGTCCTATTGACCCTCTGGGGGGTGTATGTTAAGTAATATCGCTTACGTCCGGAACTGTGCACCGGATTTGAGGGCGCGGCAAATCTTCCAGGCATCTTAATCAAAATCAGGGAAGGCCTCCCGCTACAGCCTGACGCGCATGGTGGACACTCCAAGCGGTCGCGTTGCGCGGGGTACATTGTGTTTGCTGTAGTTTGTAAGTCTACCTTACGAGGTGTATTTTGCACGAACTCGCTATTGCGGAAAGCCTGCTTAAGATCATTGTCGATGAATCGAAAAGGCACGGGCTGGAGCACATAAACAAGGTTAAACTTCAGATAGGCCGGTTCACGGCCGTAGTTCCCGAGTCGCTTACGTTCTGCTTCGAGCTGGTGAGCCAGGATACGGTGGCGTTTGGGGCCAAGATCGAAATCGAGACCGTGGGCATTGTGGCCAGGTGCGAAAACTGTGATATTTCTTTTGACGTTGAAAATAAGGTATTTTTGTGTCCCAAGTGCGGTGAGCCTGCCATAGAACTGCTCAGCGGGCGGGAGCTTTCAATATTGAGCATAGAGGGTGAAACGGGAGAAGAGGATGACGGAAATTCAAGTCCCTGTTGTTCGTAATATTCTTCAGGCCAATGAGCGGCTTGCGGCCGAGAACCGCAAGCGGTTTGACGAAGCTGGAATTTTCGTGGTGAACCTCATGAGTTCGCCCGGCGCCGGGAAGACTTCGCTGCTTGAAAAAACCATCGACGCACTCACCGACCGGATGGGGATCGCGGTAATAGAAGGTGACCTCCAGTCGTCCTACGACGCCGAGCGCATAAGGAAAAAGGGCGTCCAGGCCGTGCAGATCAATACCGATGGGGGATGTCACCTCGACGGCAACATGATTCAGATCTCGCTGGAATCCCTCGACCTGTCCAAGGTCGACCTGCTCATAATCGAAAACGTCGGAAATCTCGTCTGCCCGGCTGAATTCAACCTCGGCGAGCATGAAAAGATCATGATACTCAGCGTTGCCGAAGGCGACGACAAACCGATCAAATATCCGCTGATGTTTCAGATTTGCTCCGTCATTCTGGTAAACAAAATCGACCTGCTGCCCTACACCGATTGCGACCTGGGGAAGATTCGGGAAAGGGTGAGACAGTTGAACGCCAGGGGAAAGATTTTGGAAATTTCTTGCAGGACCGGAGAAGGTTTTGCTCCATGGCTTTCCTGGATCGAGGAGAAAGTGAGCGAGCACCGAAAACTCCGGGCGGACAAGCACTGATAGTGAATTCCTCAGCCGAAGAAACACCCCTTCTTCAATCTCAACCCGCATCGTGCGGGGAAACGGGTCGCCGCGTTCAGGTCAAGGTCCGGGGAATCGTACAGGGCGTAGGCTTTCGGCCTTTTATCTATAAATTGGCGAGGCGCTGCGGGTTGAACGGCTGGGTTCGAAACCAGTCAGACGGCGTGGAAATCGAGGTGGCCGGCCCGGCTGAATCGGTCGGGGACTTCGTCAGCTCAATTTCAAGCGAGCCTCCTCCGCTGGCCAGAATCGTCAAGGTTGAAACAATCGATCTCCCATACCAGCGGATCGAAGGTTTCAAGATAATCAGCAGCCGGGCCCTTCAGTCGCGCTCGACGCTTATTTCGCCCGACGTCTGCACCTGCCCCGACTGCCTGCGGGAGCTTCTCGACCCGCGGGACCGAAGGTTCCGCTATCCTTTCATCAACTGCACCAACTGCGGCCCGCGCTACACCATAATAAAGGACATCCCATACGACCGCGACAAGACCACGATGGCGCATTTCAAAATGTGCCCGGAATGCCGCCGCGAATATGACGACCCCCTCGACCGGCGCTTTCATGCCCAGCCCAACGCCTGCTGGGATTGCGGCCCGCAGGTATGGATCGAAGACGCACAGGGAAACAGGATCGCCGCCCGCGATGAGGCGATTGCGAAAGCCGTGGAGCTGCTCGATCGAGGGTCTATTTTGGCGATCAAGGGGCTTGGCGGGTTCCATCTCGCGGTGAAAGCAACCGACGAAGCGGCGGTGAGCCGGTTGAGAAGCCGGAAAATACGTGAGGAAAAACCATTCGCCGTTATGTTTGCCGAACTCGGCGACATCAGGCGTTATGCGCACTTGAACGGCGAGGAAGAAAACCTGCTGAAAAGCATGGCAAGACCCATCGTGCTGCTGACGAGGCGCGAAGATGGTTCAGGCTCTGATTTGGCCGGGAGCGTCGCGCCCTGGAACAGATACCTTGGCGTTTTTCTTCCTTATACGCCCGTTCATTTTCTGCTTTTCGACAACGCGCCGTACCGCGCGCTGGTGATGACCAGCGGCAACCAAAGCGATGAACCCATTGTTATGCAAGATGAGGATGCGCGGGCGCACCTGAGCGGAATTGCCGATTATTTCCTTTTCCATGACCGCGACATTTATATACGGTGCGATGATTCGGTGAGCAGGGTCTTAACGGGCGCTGTCCGTCCGATGCGCCGGGCAAGAGGATATGCGCCGCAGCCCGTTTTCCTGCGCGATTCCGTCCCTTCGGTCCTCGGCGCCGGCGCAGAGCTTAAAAACACCGTCTGTCTAACGCGCGGCAAGGAAGCTTTTGTTAGCCAGCATATCGGTGACCTGGAAAACCTGGAGACGCTGCGCTCATTCGAGCATTCAATCTCCCACCTGGAACGCATTCTGGAGATTGAACCCGAACTGATCGTTCACGACTTGCACCCCGATTATTTGAATACTCAGTGGGCGCTGAGGCAGGGAGGGGTCCCGAGAATGGCCGTCCAGCACCATCACGCGCATATCGCCGCGGTAATGGCGGAGCGCGGACTCGAAGGGGCCGTTGTGGGGCTTGCGCTCGACGGGACCGGTTTCGGTACGGACGGGACGATCTGGGGCGGAGAAATTCTTCGCGTGGACAAGTTCGGATTTGAGCGGCTCGGCCATTTGCGGCAGGTCCTTTTGCCGGGGGGGGCCAGGGCCATAAAGCAACCATGGCGCACGGCCCTAAGCTATCTCTGGAGTATCGACCCGGAAAATGTCGAGCGCGGATATGCCGACTTTCTGGCCGCGTGGCCGACCGGGGACGTAAAGATAGTTTTGCGGATGCTCGATCGGCGGTTGAACTGCCCTCTCACTTCGTCGTGCGGCAGGCTTTTCGACGCCGCTGCCGCCCTTTGCGGTATACGCACTTCTATAAATTACGAAGGGCAGGCGGCGATCGAACTCGAACAGGCGATCGAACCCGATGAGGGACTTTACGAGGGCAGACTGGAAAGCGGTCCGGATACCATTCTGATTGACCAGTTGCCGATAATAGAGGCGTTGATCGAGGACGTGCGGCGAGGGGTCCCGGTCGGCAGGATTGCCGCGCGCGTTCATAACGGCGTAGTTCGAATTCTGAGCCGCGCGGCAGTGATTGCGGCCGAAAGAACAGGCCTGAATCGTATCGCCCTCAGCGGTGGAGTGTTTCAGAACGCCTATCTGTCGCAACGGCTCGAAAGAGAACTCTCTGGGCATGGTCTCGAGGTTTACGGCCATATCGAAGTCCCCGCCAACGACGCGTGTATTTCGCTCGGCCAGGCGTGGATCGGCGCCCACAGGATCATGGCGGTGACACGGTGACACGGTGACACGGTGACCCCGAGACCCCGAGACGCGGAGACGCGGAGACCCGAGACCCCGAGACCCGTGAGTGTGAAGTATTTGAAGAATACGGTGTTTTACCTCTTTCCATATCTTTTCTCCGGGGATATGGAACCTAAGATCGTTCAAGGAGCCGTTACAAATGAAATACCTCGATGAATACAGGGACCCTCAGCTTGCAAAGAGCCTCATCGAAGGACTTCAGCACAGGTCCTTTTCCAGGCCGGTGATCAGGCTGATGGAAATCTGCGGCACGCACACTGTCGCGATCTTCAGGTCGGGCCTGAAACAGCTTCTGCCGCCCCAGATACAGCTCATAAGCGGCCCCGGCTGTCCGGTGTGCGTGACGGCAAACGAGGACATAGACAGGGCGATATGGCTTTCCGGTCAGCCCGGGGTCATTATTACGACTTTCGGGGATTTGATGCGGGTGCCCGGATCGTTTTCCTCTCTTCTTCTAGAGAGGAGCAAAGGGGCCGACGTACGGATGGTTTACGCCACCCTGGACGCGCTGCAGATTGCCCGCGACAACCCGGACCGTCAAGTCGTATTCATAGGCATAGGGTTTGAAACCACTTCGCCGACCGTGGCCGCGGCGATCCAGCAGGCTTCGAGGCTGGGCGTGGACAACTTTTCGGTTTTTTCGGCCCACAAGCTGCTTCCACCAGCGATGAAGGTGCTGCTGGAGGCCAAAGAGGTCAAGCTCGACGGGTTCTTGTGCCCCGGTCATGTCAGCATCATAATCGGCGCGAGCGCATACGAGGAAGTCGTAAAAAACTATGGAGTACCCTGCGTGATTACTGGCTTTGAACCCCTGGACATTCTGCAGGGGATCTCCCTTTTGGTCGACCAGATAGAAGAGGGGGGCGCCAGAGTTTCGAATCAATACCGTCGGGCCGTTGCATGGGAAGGAAACCCCGCGGCGCGAAAACTCATAGACGAAGTATTCGAACCCGTGGATTCCACCTGGCGCGGCATCGGGGTTATTCCGAAAAGCGGACTCGGTTTTCGTCCGGCATGGAAGAAGTTCGATGCGACTGAGCGGTTTTCGATGCCCAGGATCGAGGTCAGAGAGCATCCGGGGTGTAAGTGCGGAGAGGTGCTTCGAGGCGTCATGACCCCTCCGGAATGCGGTCTTTTTCGCAAAGTCTGCACGCCTCAGGACCCGAAGGGACCTTGCATGGTGTCGGGCGAGGGCACTTGTGGGGCCTATTACAGATACCATAACGAATGATCGGAAATCGGGCGGGCAGGGCCGCGGCCAGGATTGGCGCGGCCTTCGGCTGAGCCTGAGATGCGCCAGGGGATAAAAGAATGCAACCAGCACTTATTCAGCTCGATCAGGGAAGCGGCGGGCGTGCCATGCACGAACTTATCGAAACTCTTTTCATGAGCGCCTTCGACAACCCGCTTCTGGCTGAGAGAAACGACAGCGCCGTTTTCAAAGTCCAGGAGGGATTTCTGGCCATGACCACGGATTCTTACGTGGTCGACCCCATTTTTTTCCCCGGAGGCAACATCGGAAGTCTGGCCGTTCATGGGACGGTAAACGACCTTGCAATGCGGGGCGCAAAGCCGCTCTACATTACGGCGGGCTTCATCCTGGAAGAGGGGCTGGCTTTCGACGATCTGAAAAGGGTAGTTGCCTCGATGGCCGAGGCCGCCAAAGCGGCCGGCGTGCAGGTAATAGCGGGCGACACAAAGGTGGTGCCCAGAGGCAAGGCCGACAAGCTGTTCATCAATACGTCGGGAATCGGAATCGTTCCGGCCGGAATCGACATAGACGGCAGGAACGCCCGGCCTGGCGACCAGGTGCTCATCAACGGCACGATGGGCGATCACGGCATGGCGGTGCTTTGCAAACGGGAGGGCCTTGCATTCGAAAATGAAATCAAGAGCGACGCGGCGGCCCTCAATGGACTGGTGGACCTGATTCTGGACGCCTTTGCCGGAATTCACGTCTTTCGCGACCCCACCAGGGGCGGCGTGGCGACTACCCTCAACGAGATCGCCGAGCAGTCGTGCGTTGGCATCCGGCTGTTCGAGGAGGCGCTTCCCGTAAGGGAAGATGTCCTCGGGGCCTGTGAAGTGCTGGGACTTGATCCCCTTTATGTGGCAAATGAGGGAAAAGTCCTGGTGATTGTTCCTGCCGAGGGTGCGGACGCCGTGCTTTCGGCTATGAAATCGCATCCGCTTGGGCGGGGGACATGCTGCATCGGGGAGATTGTTTCCGATAATCCGGGACGGGTCTTTCTCAGGACTCGAATCGGAGGTCACCGCCTCGTGGATATGCTGCGGGGCGAGCAGCTGCCGCGGATCTGCTGATTGGTTGCTCCATTGCAAAGCCCGGTTCGGAATACCCGATGTTCATAAGGTCCAAAGCCATATCAGGAAAAAAAGGGGCCAAATGCCTCCTGTGCGGCAATGGCCTCGATGACATTGCCACCTGCATAGGGATTTGCCCTTCCTGCGTCAGAAATAGGCCCGAAGAGTGCGTGGGCCGGATCGAAGAGATACATGCGGAGTCCAGGGAAATGTTCGGCCTGCCCTCACGCCCCGTGGTCAAGCCCGGCGGAATCGAATGCAAGCTGTGTTTCCTGCGGTGCAGACTGGGAAAGAACCAGAAAGGGTATTGCGGAGTAAGGCACGGTTGCGAATCGAGTATGCGCAACGATGGCCGGACCCGCGGCCTGGTCTCGTTTTATTATGATCCCCTCCCGACGAACTGCGTGGCCGACTGGGTCTGCGCGGGAGGCACGGGGGCGGGCTATCCGCGTTTTTCCCACGACTGCGGCCCTGAAGTGGGCTTCTGCAATCTGGCCGTTTCCTTCGAAGCCTGCAATCTCAACTGCCTCTATTGCCAAAACTGGTCCTTCAAAAAAGCCCACCTTTCCCCCAGATGGTCGAAGGTCGAGACTTTGGAGAGGGCGGTAAAAGAAAATACGAGTTGCATATGTTTTTTTGGCGGTGACCCCGGTCCGCAACTTCCATATGCGCTTCGCGTGAGCCATGGGCTGTTGAGGAAAAACCCCGGCAGAATTCTGCGGATCTGCTGGGAGACGAACGGGTCATCGCGGCCTTCCGGGTTAAGAGAGATGGTCAGGCTTTCCGTGCGGTCCGGAGGGTGTGTAAAGATCGATCTCAAAGCCTGGAACCCCGGAACTCATCGAGCCCTTTGCGGTTGCGACAACTCGAAAATACTGGATAATTTTGCCAGGGCCGCCGAGTGGTCCTCGGAGCGCGAGTCTCCGCCCGCTCTGGTGGCCAGCACGCCTCTTATTCCGGGATACATCGATGAAGATGAGGTCTACGGGTTGGCCTGCTTCATAGCCCGGATAAATCCCGACATACCTTATGCCCTCCTCGGTTTTGCCCCGGAATTCCTGATGGACGACTCGCCAACCACCTCCATCGCCCATGCCCAGGCGTGCCTCAAAGTGGCAAAGCAGGCCGGCCTCACCCGTGTTCGCCTCGGAAACGAGCACCTGCTCAGTTGATCTGCCCCCCGAGTAAGCTTGAATATGACCAAATCTGTGCATCCACGGGCGCCGAAAAGGATTACTCCCGCGTTGAAAATCGGCCCGCGCCCGGCCGGGTGACTTCCGGGACCCTTTTCAGGGTTGGCTCCGATCCAGGACCGATCTCCCTCTTGACAAAGCGGATCGCCGACATTTTCTAAAATTGTGTATCCGGGAATTCAGCTGTCTCAATTTTCCGGTCTTCCGGCCGCCCTGGCGCAGAGCGGCTGACAAAGCCCAAAAAACAGAAGGGGAGATGCCATGGATTTGAAACTCAAGGGTAAAGCGGCGATTGTTACCGGCGCCGGCAAGGGGATAGGAAAAGCCGTTGCCGTGGCGCTTGCCGCGGAGGGCTGCCGGGTGGCCATATGCGCGCGAGACAGGGAATCGCTTGGCGTTGTGGAAAAAGAGATCCGTAATCAGGGCGGCGAGGTTTTTTCGGCTTCAGTCGATATGACGAAAATTGACGAGATCAAACGATTTGTCGACGAAACCACAGACCAGCTTAAAACCGTCCACATACTCGTCAATAACGTCGGGAGCGTGGGGAACCCGGCGGACTTTGAAACCCTTACGGATGATGACTGGCTTACGTTATTCGAATTGAACGTCATGTCGGCCGTTCGGATTACAAAACTTTGCCTGCCGTTTATGAAGCGGCAGAAGTGGGGCAGGATCATCAACATTGCTTCGGAGTCGGGTGTCCAGCCCGATCCCTTTATGCCTCACTACAACGCAACCAAGGCATGTCTTATCAATCTTGCCAAAAGCCTTTCCAAAGCCTATGGGCCGGACAATATCCTGGTGAACTCGGTCTCACCCGCATTCATAAGGACCCCCCTCGTGGAGAAAATGATGTCCGAGAGGGCAAAGCTGAAGGGCATCACCGTGGATGAGGCAATTTCGGAGTTCCTGCGGGAAAATCGACCCAATATAGTTCTCGGTCGCCCCGGAACCATCGAGGAAACCGCTGCCGTCGTTGTGTTTCTGGCATCCGGGAGGGCTTCTTTCGTGACGGGCTCCAACTATAGGGTCGACGGGGGCTCCGTTGCCTGCGCCTGATACGAAGTTGCGTCCAGGACCTTATTACGCATAGTTTATAAGAAATCCTGGGGGTGCGGGAGGTCTTTATACTAAGAAATCATTCCCCGCTCTTTTTGAGTTTTTAAAAGCTATGGGGGTGAACAAATGCCCCTTGTTCATGAATGTTGGTATAAAAACACGCGTGGAAAGTTAACGGCAATAAGATACATTAGATTTCGAGGGGTTAACTGCGCCCCGCGGTGAACGTTTGCCTATCTTTTCTCTTACGTGTGAAGGACCTGATTTGAGCGAAATCGAAGACAAAACATGCTGCGGCGACTTGGCTCGGCCAGGGGCCGCGGAAGATCCCGGCAACGTTTTTGCGGCTCCGGCATGCATTCAGGCCGCCAAGCCCCCGTGCTGACCATCCAAGGCCATAAAGGCCCGGCAGGGCCTTCCCAGTTTGAATCAGCCGTTTGTTTGCGGCTCCATTGAAACCTCATCCGGAAAGGCGCCGGTTGTAGAATCGAGGCTTCGTTTCCGGGACAGGCTCGGCACTCTCAAGGTCCTTTGCGCCATAGGGCGTATGAACTACCGGGTTGACCCCGGGCTTTACGCGCTGGGGGCCCCTGATGCGGATTCGCCTGTTTTTGTGTCCGCCAATTTCAAAATGAGTTTTGATCGCCTGCGGGAGGCGCTTCCCGGCAAAAACGCATGGGTCCTGGTCCTTGACACCGACGGAATAAACGTCTGGTGCGCGGCGGGAAAGGGGACTTTCGGGACCGAGGAACTGGCCGGCAGAATCGAAGCGAGCGGACTGGCCGAAGTGGTGAGGCATCGAAAGCTCATTGTTCCACAGCTTGGCGCTCCGGGCATATCGGCGCATGAAGTTCAACGGCTTTCCGGATTCAAGGTAGTCTACGGTCCGGTTCGGGCCGCGGACCTGTCCGTTTTCATGGAATCCGGGATGAAAGCCGCACCCGGGATGCGCATCAAGACGTTTACGATCTGCGAGCGGTTGTCTCTGGTTCCGGTTGAAATGGTCCATGCCTTCAAGACGCTTCTCATGGTCCTGCCCGTTGTGTTCCTGTTGAGCGGATTGGGCTTCCACGGCGGGTTCGTGTCGAGCGCGCTCCGGCTCGGAGCGTTCAATACCCTCGGCCTTATAATGGCGATAGCAGCCGGATGCCTGTTGACGCCGGCGCTGCTCCCCTGGCTTCCCGGAAGGGCTTTTTCACTTAAAGGCGTTTGGCCCGGGATTGCGTGCGCCCTTCTTTTTCTCGTGCTGCGCAACGCCACGAGCGCTCTTCCGGTTGCCGGCGTTATGGAGTCCGCCGCCTGGATGCTAATAATTCCGGCTGTCTCGGCTTACCTGGCCATGAATTTTACCGGGTGCTCCACGTTTACCTCTCTTTCCGGGGTAAAAAAGGAGATGAGGTACGCGGTGCCGGCACAAATCGCGGTGTTTGCGCTGGGGGCTGTTGCCTGGATAATTTCCATCTTCGTATGATCGAGGTTTTATGGGCAAGCTGGTTTATTTCAAAGACGTTGTAACTCTGCAACTCGAGGACGAGGCGTGCACCGGATGCGCTATGTGCACGACGGTCTGCCCCCGAGGGGTATTTGAAATATCGCACAGGAAAGCGCGGATAGCCGACAGGGATTCCTGCATCGAGTGCGGAGCATGCGCCCGCAACTGCCCGGCAGGGGCCGTTTCAGTGAGGGCGGGGGTAGGCTGCGCGACAGCCGTAATAAACAGTATGCTGGGACTCAAGACCTCCGGTTGCGACTGTTCCATCGACCAATACGAAGCAAACGAAAAAACCCGCGCCAAAGGGAGCGGGTGCTGTTAGTCAAAAACCCACAAAAAAGCGATTTCCCAGGTAAGAGCAAAGCGGGTGGACCACATTTGTCGATATTAAGGCTGGAGGCAGCTTTTTTGTCTATAGGCTTTGATTTTCGCGATCAGTAACGGCACAAATTCCTGGAAGTTTTCCACCACGCCAAGGTCCACCTGCTGGAAAACGGGGGACGCCGGATCGTTGTTGATGGCGATCATAAGCTTCGCCCCCGTGATGCCTGCCATGTGCTGCTGCTCGCCGGAGATACCGATGGCGAGGTAGACAGCGGGATTGACCATTTTCCCGCTCTGGCCGATCATGGCGTCCAAAAACGCCCATCCTTCATCCACTACCGGACGCGTACATCCAAGGGCGGCATCCATTGTCCGCGCCAACTCCCGGATTGTTTCCCACCCTTCCGGGCTGCATGCTCCGGCGCCGCCCGCTATGATTACCTGGGCATCCTCAAGCTCAATACTCGACGATGATTCCCGGACCACCTCCAGGGTTCGGACGCGCGCTTCAGCCGTTGCGGGCACAGGGATAAGGACTATTTCCCCTTTTCGGCTGCTGTCCGGCTCGGGTGTTTTAAAAACACCTCTGGCGACCGTCGCCATCTGAGGGCGCTTTTCGGGACACACTATGGACAACAAACCTCCGTATGCGGGGACCAGTTGTTCCAGGTCTTTGTTTCTATCGTGTCTTAGGCCGGTACAGTGGGCAGCGAGGCCCGTAGCCAATCGAGCCGCGACAAGAGGGGCAAGCTCGCGTCCCATGAATGTCGAACCTGCCAGGATGATCTCCGGTCCATGCTCATGGGCCAGGGAGCAAATGATGTCCCTGTAAATTTCGGGCTGATAGAACTCCAGCGCGGGATCATCAGCGAGAAATACCCGGTCGGCTCCCGCCTCCGTGAGTTTCCTGGCGGATTCTTCCAGGCTGCGCCCCAGCAATATGGCTTCACACGCCACGCCGAGTTCATCCGCCAGTTCCCTTGCCTTTCCGAGGAGCTGAAGGGATACGATCTCCACTTCACACCCGGCCTGCTCGGCGATGACCCATACCGGACCGAAGCCTTTGTTCATACATCTACACCTTCTTCACCTTTGAACTTGCGCAATGGTGGGTGCCTGAAGAGGTGCCCGCCTAAGCTAAATGATTCCGGCTTCACCAAGCCGGGTGACGAGCTTGTCGGCTTTTTCTTCGGCGTTTCCCTGGAGAATTTCCACATTTCTTCTTTTTTCGACGGTTGTCATTTCAGAAACGATCGTTGGAGAGCCCTTGGCTCCAACCAGTTCTTCGGGTATCCCCAGGGCATCGAGGTCCCAATGTTCGATCACTTTTTTGCGGGCCTTGACGATCCCTGAAAAACTGAGGGCCCTGGGCCGATTCAGTTCCCTTGTCACCGTCAGCAGGGCAGGCAACCGGATTTGCACCCTCCGATACCCGTTTTGCCAGTCTGAAATGACGAGCCATTCATTCGATTGCCGATTTTCGATTTTACGGACCATGGTCACAACGGGGATATCCAGAAAAGAGGCAATTTGTGGGCCTACCCACTCGGTGGCGCCATCGCTGCTCGCCATACCGCAAACAACGAGGTCGAATGAACCCGTTTTTTCTATCCCTTTTGAAAGGGTGAACGCAGTGGCGAATGCGTCCGCTCCTCCGAAGGCCCTGTCGGACAACAGAATGCCCCGATCGGCGCCGAGCGCCATACACTCCTTTACTATACTCTCGGCAGGAGGAGGCCCCATGCTGATTACGCTGACAAATGCTCCGGAGGTTTCCTTGAGTTCAAGGGCTGCTTCCAGCGCGTGCCTGTCCAGAAGATTTACAGCAAGGGGTACGTCGCACCGCATCAGGGTTTTTGTGGCCGGGTCAATCCGGATCTTGCATATCTCACTGGGATGAGGAACGGCCTTGACGCACACGACAATTTTCATTGCATTCCCTGTCCGAATTCGAGGGGCCTTAAGAGATCAGCCGAGGACCCACCTGGAAATTATTACCTTCATTATATCGCTTGTCCCGGCGGAAGGTCCCAGCACGAAAGCATCGCGCAGATACCTGGTCACGGCGTATTCTTCCATGCAGCCGTAGCCGCCGTGAATATCCACAGCCATCTTGGCGGCCCTCTGGGCGGCTTCGGTCGTAAAATACTTGGCTACGGCAAACTCATTGCTGCATCTCGCTCCCTGGTCCTGCATCGCCGCGGCCCGGTATGCGAGGAGGCGGCCGGCCTCCAGGTCGATTTTCATATCGGCCAGTTTGTTCTGAATAGTCTGGAGATTGCTTATCGGTTTTCCATAAAGGACTCTCTCGTTGGAGAATTTCACCGCGGACTCCAGACACGCGGTTTGGAGCCCCAGAGCGCAACCCACCATCCCGCCGCGTCCGACGTCGCCGATGGCGGCCATGCTGACCCGCAATCCCTTTCCCTCCTCGCCCAGCAGGCATTCAGCGGATACCCTGCACTTATCGAGGCTCAGCTCGCCCGTATTGCATCCTTTCATGCCGACTTTGTGCTCTTCGTGCGTGGCTTTGAAACCATCCATCCCTTTTTCGAGAATGAAAGCGGAAAATGCCTTGGGATTGTTCTCGTCTTTGGCGACAACGGTAATGGTGTCGGCAATATGTGCGTTGGTTATGAAACACTTGCGTCCCGTAATGACGTAATTGTCTCCGTCTCTGGAATAAATGGTCCGACCGGCGGTCGGTTCCGATCCTCCGGTTGGCTCTGTTACGGCTACGCTCGCCAGTCGTTGTCCAGAGGCAAGTTTTGGGAGATATTTTTTCTTCTGGGCCTCGGTTCCAAAACGGACAAGGGGGTCGATCCCGAGCGCAAAAACCTGAAGCATCATTGCCGTGGCCACGGAAATTCGGCCGATCTCCTCGAGCGCAATCATCCTTGCGACGAAGCCAAGCCCCAGTCCGCCATATTCCTCCGGGACCGTGATTGCCAGCATCTCAGCATCAGCCAGTGCTTTAACAAGCTCAGGGGGCACCTTGCCCGTTTTTTCCATTTCCGGCACGAAAAGCGCCACCCTGTTTTCAGCAAACTCCCGAGAAGCCTTTCGGAACATTTCCTGTTCTTCGGTAAAAGTGAAATCAATCATTGCATCCTCCTGCTACAGGTTGGGGCATGACACTTCGCTATAGGGCCGGGAAGGGTATTGGGCTGAAAAGGTATTTCTTTAAAAAAGTATTTCACTAAAAGATTCAGCGGGGTCGGTTCAGCAGGGAGTTAAAACAGCTTCGGATTCTTCGTGAGATCAATCCAACTTTCCGCTTGTTTTTGACTAAAGTCAAGGCGTTCAGGTGTTTGAGCCATTATTTTGTAAGCGAATCACTGAACGAGTGCTTTTTGTTGATAATAAGGCTGACTGGCGCGCGGGGAAAGCCGACGATTCCAGGCAAAAAAAGGAGGCGGGCATGAAAAAAGTCGATTTATATGCTGAAAACGGGTTTGCGGAGCAGAACTTCAAAAATTTCACGGTGCACGATTCGCCATATTTCAAGATATTAAACTTCAATTTCAAGGCCGGACAGGAACTCCCGGTTCATTCGCACGATATCGAGGGCGAGGTCAGCATTGCGGTCCTGGAGGGCGAAGGTGAGTTTGTCGGTGAGAAGGGGGCGGTCCTCGCGGCAAAGCCTGGAAACGTTCTAATCTCGGATATCAGCGAGCCTCATGGCCTGAGGGCAAAGACGGACATGCGGGTGCTCGTGACAATCGCACCTCCGATTTGAGATGTCAAAATCCCCTCATCCACTCGGGCTTAAGGGCCGTCTGCCCGCTCAGGGCGCTGTCCAGCAACTCAAGGGCCTTTTGCTTGTCCGCCGGCATTTTAACCCTGAGCGGCAGGTAATTGGAGGCGTGATTGGCAAAGAAAAGGCCGCGGGTCATGTTGGTATGGAAAAGCATCTCCCGCAGCTCGCGTAGCATTTCGTGAGGAGTGAGCAGATCGAATTGGCCGTTATCCACCTGTACGGACAGGGGGGTGCCGGGGTAGATCATCAGCGTGAGCACGCCGACGTAGTTCGGATCGATTGCCGAGAGGGCCCCTCCGGTTGCGCGCGCGTGTTCGATCGATCTGTCCCTGCCCCCAAGTCCAAGGATGACCATCACGGAGAGTTTCATTCCAGCGTCCCGGATTTTGCGTCCAGCCTCGATCATCCGTTCCGGCGAGTGGCCTTTTCTCATGTCCTGCAGCACCTGGGCATCACCGCTCTCCAGGCCGAAATAGGCTACTCTCAGCCCAAGCTCGCGCAATTGGGCAAGCTCCTCCCCGGTTTTGCGCAAAATCCCCTTGGCATTGGCGTAAATTCCGACCCGCTGTATCCATGGCATCTTTTCCCTTATTTGAGACAATATCCTTACGAGCTTTTGCTGCGGAACGATAAGGGCGTCGCCATCGATCAAAAAGACCCTCCTGGCGAACTGGAGGTTCCTGGAGGCGTAATCGATATCCGCGTCGATTACGGCTTCGTCCTTTATCGTGAACCTCTTGTCTTTATAGGCGCCACAGAAGGAGCATTTGTTGTGGGAGCATCCGAGAGTAACCTGGAGCAATATACTGTCGGCTTCGCTCGGGGGCCGGATGATAAGGCCTTCATGGTGCATTCCTTCCATACTCGGTCTCCGTATAATGATTTGGATTTGATGAAAACATTATAGCCTCATTGACAAAAATGGAATACGATCAGCCCGCGAATTTATGTCAAGGACAGCAGGCTGAGGTGCATGGAATACCATATTCCCAAACTTCCTGAAAACGCCAAGTGCAAACGGTGCCGGTCGAGGGGTGAAATAAGGCTGCCAAGCCACAACACGATCTGGTGTGCCGACTGCTTCATCCATTTTTGCGAGCGAGCTGTTGCAAAAGCAATGAAAGCGTTCGGAATCTCCAACGAGGTGGAAATCCTCGTAGCGGTTTCGGGCGGAAAGGACTCGCTCGCTCTTTGGAGCATCTTGAATAGTCTTGGGTACCGGACCAGGGGCCTCCACGTCAATCTTGGCATCGAAGGCTTTTCGGATGCCTCCGTGAATGCGATCTCCGATTTTGCCGGGGCGCGAAACCTCAGTTGGGCGCAGTATTCGCTCAAAGAGGTTTTCGGCTGGACAATCGATGAAATACGCTGGCGCACCAGGCGCAGCATCTGCTCGATATGCGGGGCCATAAAACGCCAACTGCTGAACAGGCTCACGGCCAAAGAGGGGCACCGGATGCTTGCCTCCGGGCACAACCTGGATGACGAGGCGGGCCGTCTTCTCGGCAATTTCCTTCGGCACCGCACCTATTATATGGAGAAACAATATCCTTATCTTCCCTCCACGCATCCTGTTTTTGCCACAAAGGTGAAACCGCTTTACCGGCTGGAGTCTGGAGAACTCCGGGCGTACTGCCATTTCGCATCCATCCGGCCCCTGAGCGCTTCGTGCCCGCTTTCGCGCGGGGCGACCAGTCATTTTGTAAAAGATGCGCTCCAATTCATGGAAGATAAAATGCCCGGCACAAAGAGGGATTTTTATTTCACGTGGCTCAAGCACCGGCAGCCTCCGGCCCCTTTCGACGGTGAAGGTGTTTCGCGCTGCAGCGAATGCGGAGAGCCGGCGTTCATGGAGACCTGCGGCGTGTGCGCTATCAGGGCCCTGTTGAATACGGGCAGGCAGCGGGCCTCCGACGGGGAAGCCTCAAATGAATAAGGTCCCTGTTTCAGTCGCAATCATCACGAAAAACGAGGAAAAGGACCTGCCGGGTTGCCTGAAGAGCGTGTCATTCGCCGCAGAAGTCGTAATCGTGGATTGCGGGAGCACGGACCGGACCGGAGATGTCGCGGTGGAGTTCGGCGCCAGGTGGTTTGTCGAACCCTGGAAAGGCTACGGCCCGCAGAAAAACAGTGCCCTTGAAAAGTGCCTGCACGACTGGGTGTTGATATTGGATGCCGACGAGCGCGTTCCGGAAAAGACCGCGTTGAAGATCGCCGATCTGCTGTCCGGCAAAGATCTTGCCGATGGCTATTCATTCAGGTGGAAAAATTTTTTCCACGGAAAGTGGATCAAATCCACCGACTGGTGGCCGGACGAACACGTGAGGCTCGTCAGGAAGAGCAAATGCAAACTCGACGGGCTGACGCACGAGAAGCTCGCCGTGAACGGTTCGACGGCTAAACTGTCCTGTTGCATCGAGCATTTCAGCTACACGTCCTACTCGGAACTTTTTAGAAAACTCGACGACTATTCCACCGAACTCGCCGCGCAGATGCACTCCGATGGAAAAAGGGCAGGGCCGGCGGCTGCCCTTTTGCGCGGGTCCTGGATGTTTTTCAGGAATTACGTCCTTAAGCTCGGATTCACGGCCGGTTTCGACGGATTTGTAATATCACTGTCGAAGGGAGCCGGAACTTTCCTGAAATACGCCAAGCTGTATGAATTGCGAAAATTCTCCTCCGATAAGCCACCTTTGGAAAGCCGGGATGTTCGCTCCGGCGGTTGAGAACTCCTCCGATGCTGCTTATTCTTGCATATCACCGCGCCGGTTTTGGCAGGTACAATAATCCCGTACCGGTGCTGAGGTCTCATTTCGAACACCTGAAGCGCAATTTCCATCTCGTTGTTCCAGGCGAGCCTCTGCGCCCGTATCAACTTAATGTATGCATGGCTTTCGACGACGCTTTCGCAGATTTCTACGCCCATGTCTTCCCGCTTCTCGAGGAGTTTTCCATCAGGGCGGTTCTGGGGGTCTCGACCGCATTCATACTGGAGAGCACCGGGCGTTCCATGGAAGAACGCCTCTCCACGCCCGAAGAGCATGCGAAAAAATGGGATCGTTTCTGGATGAAGGCGCCTTTTTGCACTTGGGAAGAACTGGACGTCATGGCGGCGAGCGGGCTGATTCAGATCGCTTCGCATTCGCATCTGCACAGGGATATGACGGACCCGGAAGTCGATATTGCCATGGAGGCCGTGGAGTCGAGGAGCTTACTGGAAAAACGACTCAAATGTCATGTCTCGACCTTCGTCTATCCCTTCGGCAAGGTGAACGCTGCCGCCCACCGGGTTGTGAGGCGGAACTACGCTTTCGCAATGCGCCTGGGATCGGCGCTCAACTTTGGCTGGTCGTCGTGGAAACAGCCCTTATGCCGGGTCCAGGCCGACGGTGTTCCGGATATTTCGAGATATTTGAGTCCGGGCCGCCTTATGCTCCCTGGACTGAAATGCATGGCAAACGTGTTGAGGGCAGGACTGGGCAAATGGGACCAAATCCAGTTCCCGATTAGGGTCTCCGGAAAACGGAAAAGTTGACGGCTAAAGGGCCCGGATCGAAAACGGCGGGTGTGCAGTGTCTGCGGATCGGTGCAATTGTTCTTTGTTTTCAATGAGTTTTGAGGTATAAGAATTGCGTTGAGTCTCATTCGCTTTTACTCCTGTCTTTGCCTGACCTTGCTCGTCTTCCCCGCTCCTGTCGATAAAGGCCCCTGAACTGCCGAAAGTGTGTTCGACTAAAGAGAGCTTATAAAAGATGGGTCCCCGAGCTTTTAGAACCACCGGAACGAACCGGCGCCGTTTGAAGGGCGCAAACGCGGGTCTTCCGCCTTTGGAACTTTTCCGGACCTGCTTCGATCTTTTCCCCGACCCGGTCATAGTCACGGACCTGCAGTCCAATGTCCTGTTTTTAAATGAATCCGCGCAAACCCTTACGGGATGTAAGTTAACCGGCTCAGGCCGCCTCGTCTGCTCCGATATTTTGCGCAGCGCCCCTGATGGGGGCTCACCGCCGATCGAAGAGTGCGTGAACCTGGGGACCCTGGACGGTTTTCAGGTCGATGTCAGGAGTTGCTTTGGCGACTGGCGGTCTTTTTGCCTGTCCGCGCAGTCGGTAAACGACGGCTGTGGCAACCCGGCGGGATGCGTTCTAATACTTCGGCCCGCCCCTTCAGTCGCCATGGGGTTGAGAGACATGGTGCGGGACCACATATTTGCAAGCGTCATTGACAATTTCCCGATGCCCTTTTTCACTGTGGATGCGAACCTGACGATCACTTACATGAACGAGCACCTTGAGAAACTCACGGGATATCGAAGCGCCGAAGTGCTCAACCGCATGAGTTGCGCCGAGGTGCTGCGGTCTCCCTACTGCCATACGGAAGATTGCCTGTTGAAGAAGGCAATGGAAAAGAGAGCGCCGGCCACCGGAGTGCGGCGCATCGTTTTCGACCGGGAGGGCAGGGAAGTACCCGTGGCAGTTCACTGTTCCATGATCACGGATTCGGAAAACAGGGTAATCGGTGGATTCAAGGCCCTGAGAGACATAACCCCGCTCGTCGAGGCCGAACAGAAGATAAGGATGCTCGTGGAAATTACCCAGGAGGGCATCCTGATGGTCGATGAAAATGAACGGGTAATTTATGCCAACTCCAAGATGGCGGAAATACTCGATCATCCCAAAGATGACCTGATAGGCGGAGATGCCGGGGCGCTTCTGCCGCCCCAAGTCTGGAGCATGGCGAGAGACCTGGCCCTGAAGATAGACCGGGAACATTTTCGGGAGGTGCGCTTCTGCAGCACAATCCAGCCTGGAGCTGCCGCCCATCGGGAGGACTGGGTTTTTGAAACCTGCATAGTCGTAGCAAGGTATGGCAAGGGCTTCATAACATGCCTGTATTTCCAGGACCTTACCAAGCATATCGAAATCGAACGTGAACTGATCAAAACCAACAGCTTTCTGGGTAACATCATCAAGAGTTCGGCCGACGGTATCGTGGTGGCCGATATGAACGGCAAGATACTTATATATAATGAAGCGGCCGAGCGGATTTTGGGTTACGGCGCCGATGAAGTGGTGGGCGTCCCGGGTGCTCTGGCCAAGATAACCGGCCCTGAGCTTTCAAAAGAGAATATGCGTCGAATGCGCAGCGGCGAACACGGCCCTCCCGGCAAGCTCATCTCTACCCGGATAACCCTGGTCAGAAAAGATGGCGAGGAGGTGCCGGTAAGCTTTTCCGCGGCAATCATAAAAAAGAACAACGGCAATGAGATGGGGACCGTGGGTATTTTTTCGGACCTCAGGGCACAGGTCCGGATGCGCAGAGAGTTGGAAGAGGCGCGAATGCAGCTGATGCAGGCCGATAAGATCACTTCTATCGGCAGGCTCGCGGCTGGTATAGCTCACGAAATAAACAACCCTCTTTCCGGCATCCTGATATTTGCCGAGATGCTGTGCAAAAGCGTGGGCTCCCAGAATTCACAGTGGAGTGAGGACCTTCAGGAAATCATCGATCAGTGCATGCGGTGCAAGGAAATCGTAGCTCGCCTGCTTGACTTCAGCAGGCAGTCGGTCAATCAGAGATTCAGTTACGATATGAATGACATCGTCAAACGCTCCGTCGATCTATTGGCCCACCAGGGGCTTTTTCACAATATCGAATTCGTGATCGACCTCCAGGCCGATATCCCACCGATGACCGGTGACCCCGGCCAGCTTCAGCAGGTCTTTATCAATTTCATAATCAATGCCGGGACGGCCATGAACGGTCGAGGCAGAATTGTTATCACCGGCAGGTTCGACCCGGTTTCCGAACAGGTTACCCTGCAGTTCGCGGATAACGGTCCGGGCATTTCACCCGAGGTCATCGGCAAGGTGTTCGAGCCGTTTTTTACCACCAAGGGACCCGGGGAGGGTACAGGGCTTGGGCTCTCCGTCGCATACGGGATAATTCAACAGCACGGCGGCCATATTTCAGCTGACGACTCTATTTCGGGCGGCGCGGTATTTACCGTCACATTGCCGCTGGAATGTCCCGAGAAGGCAATTGAGTACTTTTGATTCAGGATGGAGGCTGGACTGGCATGGTTGATGGCATGCAAACGGTTCTGGTCGTCGATGATGAGAGGGTCATAAGAGAGGGCTGCCGCCGCCTTTTGGAGCCCGAAGGCTATAAAATCCTGACGGCGGAAAATGGCAGGCAGGCGCTGGATTTGCTCCCGGTTGAAGCCCCGGATTTGATCCTGTGCGATCTGGTGATGCCGGTAATGGGCGCCTTCGAGGTCATGGAAGAAGTCAGGGCCAATTACCCGGATTTGCCCCTGATCATTATCACGGGACACGGCACCGTGGCTAACGCCGTCGAGGCCATGCAGAAGGGCGCTTTTGATTTCGTAACGAAACCTTTCCGGGCCGACCATTTGACTCTTATTGTCAAAAGAGCGCTGGAAAAACGGGCACTGGAATGCCGCGCTCGAGAATTGCAAGACGAGCAGATCAGAAATCTTTACGATTTGTCGGTAGAAAAAAGCCGGATCGCCACGATTATCGACTGCATGGCGGACGGGGTCCTGGTTACTAATCGGGACCTTGAGATCGTGCTCTACAATCCGGCCCTGATGAGGCTTTTCGACTTCGAGACGCCGTCTTTGTCCGGACCCTCGGCCCTGCACGACTGCATGGAAGAAGAGGGCCTGAATAAAGCCCTCAGAAGCATTCTGGATTCGCCCTGCGACGGGGCCGGTCAGATTTCCGGAGAGTTTTCCAGAGGGAACAGGTATGTCCATGTGGTTTCCGCTCCGGTTCGAGGTTTGGACGGCGAGGTCATCGGCACGGTAACTGTTTTTCAGGACGTTACCATTTTTAAACAGCTCGATGAAATGAAAACCAGTTTCGTCCAGTTGGTTTCCCATGAGTTGCGCTCCCCCCTGGCCTCGATCATGCAACTCCTGACGGTCGTCCTCGATGGCTTGGCCGGCGAACTCACGGCTCGGCAAATGGACCTTTTGAACCGTTCTCAACTGAAGATTCGGAGTTTGCTCGATCTAATCAATGATTTGCTCGACGTGGCCAAAATCGAGAGCAGCCGGAAATCTCGACAAAAGGCGCCCCTTGATATGGGTGAAATCCTCGAACACACCGTGGCGCTGATGAAATCCGCGGCAGAAAAGCAGAATATCGCGTTGAGGTTGGAAATACCCGTTGGACTCCCTCTCATTCAGTCCGATCCTCAAAGCATGGAAGAGCTTATTTCCAACCTGCTCGGCAATGCAATCAATTACTCTCCCGACGGCGGGGAAATAGTCGTATCGGCGGGTTTGAAGGCAGACTTCCTGGAGGTATGCGTGAGCGACACCGGCATTGGTATTGCCGCGGAGGAAATTCCTAAAATTTTCGATAAGTTCTACCGGGTCAAGGACCCGAGGACCAGGCATCTTAGAGGCACCGGTCTTGGGCTTGCGATTGTGAAGGCAATCGTCGATTCCAATGGCGGGTCCGTGGAGGTCGACAGTAAGCCGGGTTTGGGAACCACTTTTCGAGTGCTTCTGCCGATACTTCAGTAATTTCGGAAAACTGCCAGCGTATCATCAGCAATGAAAGCTTTTAACCCAGGGCAGCCCAGGAGGTCTTAAATGGAAAGCAGGTATGTTTTGATCGTAGATGACGATCCGGATATCGTTGAGACCGTCGCCATGATGCTGGAGAGCAAAGGCTATGAGGTGGGGAAGGCCTATGATGGGATCGAGGGTGAGGAATCTATCGGGAAAAGGCGGCCGGACCTTCTGATTCTAGACGTCATGATGCCCCGGAAAAATGGATATGTGCTTTGCTCGGAGCTGAAAAAAAAGAAAGAAACAAAAGACATCCCTATAATTTTGCTTACCGCCGTAGGGGACGCCGTACAGACCACTTCTTACTCACACGCGAGCGGCATGACCCTGGAGGCCGAGGATTATATCCCCAAGCCGGTGGACATCCAGGCACTGATAAAGAGCATCGAGAGCCTGTCGATTTAGGGACTTACAGCGCCCGATGCCCCCGCCGGCCATGCCGGTTTCCACCTGCCGCGTGGCCGGGAACGGACACTTACCGGAAAATGCCTTCATAATGGACTATTTTGCGAAAAGACCGTATCGGCATCGATGACTTTCCTTTCGGGGCGTGGATTTTCCGCAATGATTGTGTCCGCCGGCCAACCTTATTTCGCGCCTTTCCCCGGTTTTTTTTACAAGGCTCACCTCTCCGATGTCCTCGTTGTCCTGGACAGCGTACAGTTTCCTCTGGGGACAACCTGGATAAGCAGAAACCGCTTTAAAAACAGCCAGGGGACGCTGTGGATGACCGTGCCGGTTTGGAAGAAAGGACTAGGGCTGCAAAAGATCGATGACGTGAGGATATGTTATGATTTCCACTGGGTGAGGAAGCACCTGGAGAGCCTGAGGGTTGCATACGCGAACTCGCCTTATCTTGCGGACCACCTGCCGTTTGTCGAAGAGCTGTTTTCCGGGACGTTTGAAAGGCTCATAGACCTTAACCTGAACATCATAAGATATATTTTGAAGCAGCTTCAAATCCGTACGGAACTCGTTTTGCTGTCCGAATTAGGAGTGGAGGCAAAAGGAGACCTTCTTCCCGTGGAAATATGCAGGAAAATGGGAAGCCTTCGCTTCGCGGCTCAATACTCGGCCAGGAAATATCTCGATCAGGACCTTTTCAGTGAATCAGGCATCAGGCTCGAATATTTCAAGCCACCGTCTCCAGTCTACCCTCAGCTCTGGGGGGACTTCATCCCGGACCTCTCGGCATTCGACCTCGTCTTCAACTGTGGGCCAAAGGCGAAAGAGATATTGATCGGGACCTGATTTGACTGGATCGGCCCATTACCGTTCACAATGAAGGGGGGGATTCGCGACCTTCCGGTTTTGCGAGCCTGTACCTGATTCTCAACACGCCGCCGTCAAAACTCGCCGACACAACACGAAATCCTCCGATTTGCCCCGTCGATTTAACATGCGGGCCGATGCACGCACAGGCATCGTAGTCACCTATCCTGATGATTCGAATGATCTCGCCGGCATCCTCAGGCAGTCTCATAAGACTGAATTGCTCCCCGGCTTCGGCCTTTGGCACGAATTCTTCGCTTACCGGCATGTCGGCCAAAATGACCTCATTTACCCGATTTTCCAACTCCATGACCTCTTCATCGGACAAGGGCCGATCGAAGCGGTAGTCGAGCTTTGATTTCTTCTTTTCGATGTGAGCGCTGAAACATCGGTCGGAGTGGAACATCCGAATCATCGTCTGATTTACAATATGCTCCGCTGAGTGCATCCGCGGGTCAAACCGTTTTTCACTTTCTTCGGGCATGATCGTAGTCTTCAACTCATATGAGGGCAGATGGGTCCACGGTTTCGAATGCATTGAAAGCATCATTCATAGTTTGACTTTTATCTTAACATAAAATTTCATCAGGATTTTTGTTCAAGTCCCGGTTGTGTCCCGCGAAAAAGTTCGACTACTCGGGGCACGCCACTCCATTGTCGACCCACTCTTTCATATTTTTCACGAATTCTTCGTGGGACATGGCCACCGGGGTCCTACCTTCTCCGGGGTTCCATCCCCAGAGGACGATCGGGGCGGTTTCAACGTGTTCCAGTACTTCATCCGGGCTCCTGAGTCCGTTCTGGTCCGGGTCCTTGAGGTGCAGACATATCTCATGGGGCGTGCTCCCTTCGAACACCATCGGCATATCTTTGGGCGGAAGCTGCCAGCCGGGGCTGCCCGGCGGCATGTGTGTCCCCGGCAAACCCCTGTCCTGGTGACATGTGCTGCACCACAGCCCGTTTTTTCCAATACCTTCCGGCCCGCGCATTACATTCATGCTATGAGGATGGCTGTCGTCTCCCTGGAGAGGACAGTCCCCGCGGGGGTGGCAATTTACGCACCTGGGGTGCATAAGCACCTGTGAAGCCCTGAGAAAAGCCTGCGCCGAAGCGGAAGGATTGCCCTCTGTCTGGGCATAAACGATGGAAATACTCGCGGTGGTAGCCGAGATCACAATGGCCATGAGCAATGCTTTTGCACTCATATATACCTCACGAGTTTTGAGTTTTCGAGTTTTTAGTTTCGAGTCCAAAGACTCAAAACTACTCCATTGGCAGGCGCCTGATCCTCTCACCCGAAGCGGAAAAAATCGCATTGGCAACGGCAGGCGCAATGGGAGGGGTCCCCGGCTCACCAATGCCGCTGGGGTCCTTGTTGCTTGGCACGATATGGGTCTCCACGACCGGCATGCTATCTATTCGAAGGACTCTGTAGTCGTTAAAATTGGACTGTTCCACGCGGCTGTCCTTGAGGGTGATGGCGCCGTAGAGGGCCGCGGAAAGGCCGAAGGCGACCGCGCTTTCAATCTGAGCTTCGATTGTGGATGGGTTTACACTCCTTCCACAATCGACGGCGCACACGACCTTGTGAACGCGAACCTTTCCGGATGGATTCACTGAGACCTCCGCCACCTCGCAAACAAAGCTGCTAAAAGATTCGTGCACTGCTATGCCTCGCGCCCGGCCTGCCGGCAGCGCCGTGCCCCAGCCGGCTTTTTGTGCGGCAAGATCGAGCACACCCAGGTGGCGCGGGTGGTTGGCAAGCAACATGCGCCGAAATAGATAAGGGTCCTTACCCGTCGCGTGTGCCAATTCATCGATGAAGCTCTCAACGACAAAAGCAGTATTGGAATGACCGACCGAACGCCACCACTGGACTGGAACACCGATCCGGGGACTATGGAGGCTGACAAGGACATTTGGAATCTCGTAGGGAACTTCCCTGGCTCCTTCCACGGACGTGGCGTCTATGCCGTCTTTTACCATCCTACTCTCGAAAGGGGAGCCGGCCATGATGGACTGCCCTACCAAAGTGTGATTCCAGACGGTTGGATTCCCATCTGAGTCAAGGCCGGCGGTCAACCTGCTGTACCACATGGGCCGATAGTAGCCGCCTTTGATATCGTCCTCGCGCGTCCAGACCACTTTGACCGGCTTCTTTACGGCCCTGGCAACCTCGACACCCATTACAACGAAATCTGAATGCGGGTTCGCCCGGCGGCCGAATCCTCCGCCCAGCAAAGTGGTATGGATACTGACCTTCTCGGGATTGAGCCCCGCGACCTTGGCGGCGTTATCCCGATCGACGGTCTGGAACTGTGTGCCCGTCCAGATTTCGCAGCTGTCCGGGCGCAGATCGACGAAGCAGTTCAATGGTTCCATCGCGGCATGGGCAAGATAGGGGACCTCATACTCGGCGCTCACCCGTTTTGAAACCGACGCGAAGGCTTTTTCCGGATCTCCGTCCTTTCTGGCGGTCATGCCAGGGGATTGTGCCATGGCAGCGAATTGCTCTCGCAGTGCTTGTGTTGAAAGGGCTGGCGGAGGTCCATCGTCCCAGACGATCTGAAGCGCGTCCCGTCCTCTCTTTGCCGCCCAGAAGTTGTCGGCGACAACGGCTATGCCCGATTCGACCTGCACGACTTCCCGAACATCAGGAATCGCTTTTGCCTTTGAAGCCTCGAAACTCTTGACTTTTCCTCCGAAAACAGGGGGGCGCGCAACAAGAGCAGTCAGCATCCCGGGCCTTGTCACGTCATAGCCAAAAAGCCCCCTGCCGTTGACCTTCATGGGTGTATCCAGACGCCGCCTGGGCTTACCGATAATTGTGAATGCGGACGGATCTTTTAGGGGGACCTTTTCTGGCACCGGCATACGCGCCGCGGTTTCGGCGAGTTGGGCGTATGTGAGAGCTTTTCCGCTCGAGTGGATCACCTTGCCGTTCTCGGCCCTAAGGCTTGATCTTTCGACCTTCCACGTTTCCGCCGCCGCGCTTATCAGCATCTCACGGGCGGCTGCCCCCACTTTGCGCATCCGTTCCCACTCGACCTTCACGCTCATGCTGCCACCGGTCATTTGGATGCCGGTTTGGAGGTTGACATAGACGGGATCTACCGGCGCCGCTTCCACTCGCACCTTGCTCCAATCACATTCGAGTTCCTCGGCAATGAGCATGGGTAATGAAGTGTAGACACCCTGTCCCATTTCAGACTTGTTGACGATCATCGTCACGGTACCGTCTGCGCCGATCCGGAGAAAGGCATTTGGATCGAAAAGGGGTTCGGCAGCCATTGCCTGTGTCAGACTCCTTTGGTGGGGCAGATAAAAGCCAAGGACCAGTCCTGCGCACGCAATGCCACCGGCTTTAAGAAAGTCACGGCGGCTCAGGTTAATGATTTTGCTCATTTCTTCCCTCCCGCTGCCATAATATCCGCCGCCAGGTGAATGGCCCTGCGGATACGCTGATAGGTCCCGCATCGGCAGATGTTAGCCGACATGGCCTGATCGATGTCATCATCGGTAGGCGTTGGGTTGGCCGATAGGAGCGCCGCGGCGGACATGATCTGTCCCGATTGGCAGTAACCGCACTGGGGGACGTCCTCTGCGATCCATGCCCGCTGGACAGGATGGCTGTTATCCGCTGAGAGCCCTTCGATGGTTACAATCTCTTTGCCGATTACCGATGATACCGGGGCGATGCAGGATCGAAGGGCATTTCCATTCACATGCACGGTGCAGGCGCCGCACAGGGCCTTGCCGCAGCCGTATTTGGTACCCGTCAGCCCAAGATTTTCCCGGAGAACCCATAAAAGCGGCATATCAACCGGTACATCCGCCTCATATTCTCTCCCGTTCACCTTGAAGGAAATCATGACCACCTCCCGCCATCCTTTGTTGTCCAGCGGTGCATTCCGGCTCGTTTTCAGCACCTCAATTCATGAACAGTCATGATAGGTCGGGCCCTGGCTGAAATGATCCCCGGGGTTGGAGACAGGGCCAAGTTTTACGGCTGAAGATAATTCGAATAAAGGAGGGGTGCACTTGCCTGCACCTTAAAGTTAGCTTGGATAACATGCGTAGATTTTAATACATTTTGCTATGGGCGCAATAAGGGGTGCGGGATTTCCCGGGCTTCGGATAGTCTCCGTCAACCTGAACTCGACATTGCTGCTTCAATACGTTAGAAATAACGATTCGAAAGATATGTTGAAGATATCCCCTCCAAAGGCTCCACCGCAAAAGCAGCCATATCATCGAGAGCCGGTGGGCCCTGGAATCGGATGTGAACGGCATTCCCATCGGGTTTCTCGAGATAGGCCGGGACATCACGGCTCGAAAGCGGGCGGAAGAAGCCCTGAGGTCAAATATGGCAAGACTTGAGCTGTTGAATGCCGAGCTTCAGGAATTTGCCCATGTTGCCTCCCATGATCTCCAGGAACCGCTGCGCAAGATACAGACATTCTGCGACATGGCCCAAAAAAGATGCGCACACGTTTTGGACGGTACCACCAAAGATTACCTGGAACGGGTATTAAACTCGGCGGGTCGCATGCGCCAACTATTGAGTGACTTGCTCCAGTTCTCCAGGGTAGCTACGAAACTCGAGCCTTTTAAAGAAGTGGACCTCGACCGGATAGCGCGGGAGGCGGCGGACGTCTTCGAAGCATCTGTCCAAGAAACGGGTTGCCGAATCGAAGTCAAAACCATGCCTGCCATCGAGGCTGATGAAAGCCAGCTTTTAAGGCTCTTCCAGAATCTTATCGGGAATGCTTTGAAATTCCGCGGTGACGAAACGCCGAACATCAGGATTCGCGGCAGGATCGATAATCATGGGATATGTGAGATTTGCGTACAAGATAACGGCATAGGATTTGAGCCTGAGTTTGCAGATATTATTTTCAAGCCTTTCCAGAGGCTGCATGGACGTAGCGAATATGATGGGACCGGAATGGGCCTGGCAATATGCCGCAAAATCGTCGAGCGCCATGGGGGAAACATCAGGGCCGAGAGCGTGCCTGGAAAAGGTTCGACGTTCGTAATCCGCTTGCCCGCAAAACAGGCCAGGCTGGAGAACATCGGCGCCTGATAGGCAGAATAGGTACTAACTGTACGTATTCGCGGAGTGGAGGGAAGGCGGTCTGTGTATCCGTTTCAAAGAAGATATGAGTTTTCCCGGTGATCGCCCGCTTATGAAGTCAGAGCTTCATGCAGAGGGGGCGAAGCCTCCCCAATACCTGCAATATCCCGAGCAATGGGGAATCCGCAAAGATTTCCCGTCACTCTTTTTTCCTGATGTAGGTCTGCACTCGAGCCAGCAAAGTCGGGAAATCGATCGGCTTTTCGACATAGTCGCTGACGCTCATCTGTATGCCGGTCCCGAGTTCGTAGCGACGCCGGCCGGCGTCTTCCTTCACGGATGAGAGTATGATTATGGGAATGTTGCTGTATTTGGCCCACCTGGGGTCTTGAAGCTCCTCGCAAACCGCAAAACCGTCCATCCTGGGCATCATCAGGTCGAGGATCATCAAGTCCGGCTTTTCCGACCTCAGCTTGGCCAGCCCTTCCTTACCATCCCTGGCGGTGACCACTTCGTACCGATGCTTCGTCAGCACGGCGCAGACCGCTTCGAGGATATCCGGGTCGTCATCGACCAGCAATATCTTTGCTTGCTGCTCCATCTTATCTCCCATATCCTAATGTGACGTGTCATAAGTTGCTCGATTCTTCCCCAGACTCACTCGTCACCTTTTCACTGCTCACTGCTCACTCTTCACTGCCCCACTAGAGTTCGGGCCTCGGCAACAGGCCCGCTTTTTCCACGATAACCGGTACGATATCTTCCCATCCCACCGCCATTATGTGTATTCCGTGAACCTCCGGTATCTCCATAATCTGCTCGATTATCTCGAGGCATATTTTTGTTCCCTCTTCTTTGACGTTTTCGGCCTGCTCCAACCTCGTCACCACCTCATTGGGGACGCTGACCCCCGAGACGTAGTCTCTCATGTAGCGGGCCATGCCTGCCGATTTCACCGGTATTATACCGGCCAAAATATGCACCTGCTTGTCCAGACCCTTATCTTTGACCATCTTCATCCACTCTCCGAACCTGGCAACGTCGAACACTGCCTGAGTCTGGATGAAATCGACTCCGGCCCTGATCTTTCTTGCCAGCCTGAGTACGCGGTATTCAAAGGGATCGGCGAAAGGATTTTCGACAGCCCCGATAAAGAGCGGGACCTCTCCGTTGATGTCCTCGCCACAGATGAACTTGCGCTCATCGCGCATTTTTTTCAAGGTGCTGATGAGCTGCATCGAATCCAGGTCGTAGACCCCCTTGGCAGTAGGATGGTTGCCGAAGGACTGGTAGTCCCCCGACAAGCACAGGACGTTTCCTATGCCCATCGCCGCGGCCCCCAGAATATCGCTTTGTATTGCGATGCGGTTGCGGTCCCGCACAACCATCTGCAGCACCGGATCCACCCCCAACCGCTTTAGCAGTGTACATCCGGCGAGGCTGCACATCCTGACTATGGCAGTCTGATTGTCGGTTACATTTATGGCATCGGTAAAATTCTTCAGTCTTTCGCCCTTTTTCAACACTCCCGAAGTTCCCGCTCCCTTGGGAGGACCCACTTCGGCGGTAACGGCGAACCTTTTGTTCTCCAGCACCTTTTCCAGATTAGTTCCCGATTTCATCGCTGGACATCTCCTCTTTCGTCCCGGTACCGGGCTGCTTTGTAAGCTTTGGCAAGGTGAAGGTAAATTTGGCGCCATTTTCGGGCCCCGGGTACGGGCTCTCGGCCCAGATGCGCCCGCCATGAGCCTCAATGATCCTTCTGGCATTGGATAGCCCCAGGCCGGCCCCCTCCATTGGGGAATCCTTTCCCCGATAGAAGTCATCGAAGATCCTGCCAAGCTCCCCCGCGTCGATTCCAGGCCCGTTATCGATGATTTCCATCACGATCTGCCGGCCTTCGTCGTCATCCGTGATCCTCAGGGTAACCTTGCCGCCGTTCTGCGTAAACTTGACGGCGTTTCCGAGCAGGTTGTTCAGTGCCTGTTGCAGCAGGGCGCGGTCTCCAGGGACGGCCGGCAGTTCACGGCCCCAGTCGGCCGCCAGCTCGATGTCCTTCCCGGCGGCCTTGGGCCTTACTTTCTCAATGGAGTCGCGTGCTATTTCCGCCAGCGGCACCAACTCGGTTTGCAGCTTGCACGGATCGATTCGGGGAATTTCAAAGATGTCGTCTATAATGGAAACCAGCCCCTTAATCCTGTCCCCGGCCCTGATCAACAATTTCTTCTGTTGTTCGGTTATTTCTCCGGCGTAACCTCCGAGTATTACCTGATGAAGGCTTTCTACCGCGGCCAGATGGGCCTTCAGGTCGTGGGATGCGGTCGAGAGCATGTCGGCCAGTATCCCGGCGGTGCGTGAGAGCCGTGACCTCACCAGATCGGCCAGCTTCTCCATCACCATAAGTCCCGATGAGGGATTTTCTATAAACAGAAGACGGACGGCCCCTCGGTCTATTGCCAGCGCCGTGGTCTTTTCCACGGCATAGGCCGAGGACAGATACTTCTGTGAGCCCACCCCCGCCGACCATCCCACGGGCTCCCCCCGCCGCGCCGTCGCTATAGTGGCGCAACGGCGCCTCTGGCGGCCGAGCAGGCCCACCTCGACTGCTACCGTTCCCTGCATAACGATGTAGATGTGTTCAGCCGGGTCGCCCTCACGAAACAGAATATCGCCGGCCTCAAAAACGATCTCGCTGGAAAACCGGGCGAGCCTGCCCCTTTCCTTATCGTTCAGGTCCTTGAAAAGACAGGATTCTTCCAGAGCTTTAACGATAGCGGCAGTTTTCAACCGAGCCTCGAAGAGTTTTAAGTTTTGAGTTAAGTTTTGAGTTTTTAACTAACAACTAAAAACTAACAACTATCTTTTGACCGGTGGGCCGCCGGTAAGACTTACGCCCCAGTCTTTGGGCGGCAGGACATCCGTCAACTTATCTAGTCTGCCGAGCCTGGTAAGCTGGTTTATGATCTGGTCCCAGGCGCAGGGCAGGTCTGATGAGACCTCACACTTCCCATCCACGGAGCCTCCGCAGGGGCCGTGGAGCAACTGCTTGGCGCACCTTGCGATAGGGCAGATGCCGCCCGTATAATCAAGCACGCACCGGCCGCACTCCATACATCGTTCCCCGTCCCGCCATTCGCCGTGGCGACCGCCAAGGGAAACGGTATTGCAGCCGGGGTGGATCATTTTATCCACTACCGATGCCGCGGCCTGCACGCCGACGCCGCAACAGAGCATCAACAGGGAGTCGGAGTCCACGATTTTCTCCTCATGCGCCTGGAGGGTCATCCTGGTCAGCTGCTCGTTGCAGGCGAAGTCTATGAGGGAAATGCCGGTGACAGTCTTGCCTGCCTCCTCCAGCTTCTGTTTCATCTCTATCGCCTGGAGTTCACCGCCGCTTTGACATCCCTCAGCGCAACCCTTACAGCCCACAATGAACACCTTCTTTTCGCCGTCGAGGTACGAGAGGATCTCTTCCATAGGTTTTTGTTCACTGATAAGCATGTCAGTCCCTCATCCCGCCGGCTCTCCGGTCCGGCATAATCTCTTCCAGCACCATCCTGACGATATCGGGGATGCGGCCGCGCAGTTCCTCCGAGAGTTCCATCCCCCATGCCACCTCTTTTGGCTCGACTCCGATGATCACGGTCTTTTCAGGCTTGCAGCGGGAGATCTCACTTAATTTGAGGCTATTTATAAAGCTGAGTTGGTGAACCGAGCTCATCGGGACGGTCTCAAACTCAACATCTTCCGGGCTGAACCTGTAGATCGTTCCGGGTTCCCCGCCTCCGCGGACCGCGTCGATAACTACGAGCTTGCCGACCGGTTCATCCCCCTGCCAGCAATCGGGTACCGTTCCGGCATCGATGATTTCCACCGGAAAGTCGAAGGTGTGACGGGCCAGCTCCCGAACTGTATGAACTCCGACCCCTTCGTCCTTCAGCAGTTCGTTGCCCGTCCCCATGACGACTATCCTGCCGCTGCGTCCCTCGCTCATATCAGGGGGGCCGCGCGAAACCTGCTCAGGTCCCGGCCCTTCGGCGTCAGCACATGAACGGCGCATGCGAGGCAGGGGTCGAATGATCTCACGATGCGCACCAGTTCAAACGGATTAGCCTCATCTCTGACCTTTGTCCCGATGAGGGCCTGTTCAAGCGGCCCGTGCTGCCCCCGCTCATCTCGCGGCGACATATTCCATGTGCTCGGCACTACGCACTGATAGCGGCTGATCCTTTTGTTCCTGATCTCTATCCAATGACCGAGCGCACCCCTGGCGCCCTCGATCAGGCCCATACCCGTTGACTCTTCGGGGATTTCGCAGGGCACAAATACCGGTTCACCCGGTTTGAGCCCGAGCAGCCAGTCTCCCATGGAATCGGCCAGAACTTTGGCGTAAAGGGCCCGCGCCAGGTGCCGTCCGAGGACGGAGAACATTGATCGAGGCCCTATGCCGGCCGTGGACAGGGCCGAATCGACGAGGGATTTCACCTCGGGTTGGCCGGAAACGTAGCTCGACATTACCCTGGCAAGCGGACCCACCTCGTAGACCTTGCCTTCGTATCGCGGCGCTTTGACCCAGGAGTAAGCCTCATGCTTATTCTCGCTCGGTATGGTTTCACCCTCGGCCGGTCCGAGGGGTCCATCTGAATCTTCATACCAGGAATGGGTAACACACTCGGCGATTTTGGCCGGATCGACGGGCTGCCACTTCAATTCGCTGGAAACGGTCCCCTGCTTCAACAACCGATTTCTCCGGGTTAGATCGGGGTCGGCCGTGGCGAGGTCGAAGGCGCCGAAAGAGAGCAGGTTGCCGCAGCCTCGCCCTATTTCGAAGTAGTCGCCGTAAGCCCCGGCAACAGTGATAACATCGGGGAGATAGACATTGTCGATGAAATCCCTGAGTTCATTCAGCCGCCACAGAAACGAAGCTATCTTATCCACGGTGGGCGCCGTGGTGACTCCTCCCGGCACGACTGCCGGGTTGTGGGGGATTCTGCCTCCAAAGACAGCCAGCATCTCCTGGCCCTTGCGCCGCACGGTCAGCGCCTGCAGATAGTGGCCAACCAACTCATGATCCATTTGGGCGGGGAGGCGGTAGTCCCCTTCGTAGCGGGGCAAAAACGGACCGATTTCTCCCCGCTCGATAAAAGCCTTCACCGAGTTCAGCGCGGGGTCTTTGCCCTCATACGCAGCCACCTTGGTCACATCGACGTAGTCCAGGGCGGCCAGGTGATAAAAATGAAGGATGTGGTCCGACAGATGAGCCGCGCCCAGGATCAGATTGCGGAGAATCCTGCCGTTTTCGGTTATCTTGTCGGCGATGCCGAACGCATCGTCGAGGGCGAGGGCGGCGGCAATGGAGTGGCTCGTCGGACATACTCCGCAAATGCGCTGAGTTATGTGCTGAGCGTCACGCGGGTCTCTTCCTCGGAGAATAAGTTCAATGCCCCGGAAAAGAACGCCTGTAGAGGCAGCCTCCTTTACTATGCCGTCATCCAGGATGACTTCAACCTTGAGGTGGCCTTCAATGCGGGTAACGGGGTCTATCAGAATGCGGCTCATTTGGCCGAACCTCCTCTATTTGCCGCGGGCGGCGATGTTTGGCAATCTGACGTCCGGGGCCTTCTGATATATAGGTGAGACCATATCGGGGAAACCGGGGCTGGTGCAGCCTATACACATTCCTCCGCACCCCACGCACCAGTTGACCCCGCCGTTCCATAGCCTGATGGGGCAGTCGGCGTGCGTTACAGGGCCCTTGCAGCCTAATTCGTAGAGGCATCCCTCATCGCCGAGCTTGGCGGCGAATTTGTTCTCGTCGTAGTACCCCCGGCGCTGGCAGTTTTCGTGTATGAGCTTGCCATAGAAAGCTTTTGGGCGTCCGAACTCGTCCAGTTGCTCAGGATCGGGCAAACCCATAAGCAGAAGGCTTGTCATGGTTCCAATGAACCAATCGGGATGTGGTGGACAGCCGGGTACGTTTATCAGAGGAGTGTTGATGCCCTTCGAACGGAAAAATTCGGGAACGCTGATCGACTGGGGGAAATTGGGGGCGGCTGCCGCAACGCCGCCGTAAGCTGCGCAGGTCCCCAGGGCGATAACCACGAGGGCGTCAGCGCCTAATTCGGCCATCCTTTGAGCGAGCGAAACAGCGGCGCCGTTCCTCTCGCCAAGGCTGCCGTACCTGCCGGCGCCTCGGGTTGGTATCGCCCCTTCGGCCACCAGTATGTACTCACCCTTATTCCGCTTCCATGTGTCTTCCATAACGCCGATGACCGGCTCCCCGGCGCCGGCCATTACCGTGGTATGGAACCTGAGGTTGACATGCTTGCCAGGCAGGATCTCATCTATCAGCAAATGCTTGATGGCAGGGCTTACCGAGTTTAGGACCGAAACCGGGCATCCCGTGCAGGTTGCAGCCTGGAGCCAGATGACCGGATATTCGTGGGTCTTCGCCATGACCGCTCTCCTTTCGACCGGCTATTAGGGTTCCATGGAGCGTGACAGCAATAGCGTTCAACGAATGACTCCTCGTGGGGGGAGAACTGCTGCGGAACTATCGCTCTAGAGGGAGCAGTAGAGGCGTGCGTGAGTGCGAGCATGAGATAGAAAGGGGAAAGTATCTAAACTAACAAGTCCCGTCTCTCCGGTCAATAACGAATATAGCGTGGTAAAAGCAATACCTGAAAACCAGCATCGTTCGGATAAGATCGCACGATAAACCCGGCCGAATATGCGTCAATTCTTGACAGCTCCGTCCCGAGATGGGAAAAAGAAAATCATTCGCTATTTCAAATTATCATGCGTAAATTCTAAGTAAACTTTCAAGTAGGGATTGTGGAATGGGAGAGCCTGTCAGGTTTGTAGGCGCGGGGCCCGGCGACCCTGAGCTTATCACGGTAAAGGGAATGCGATATCTTCAGGAGGCTGAGCGTGTCGTCTATACCGGCTCGCTCGTCCCCGAGGCTCTGCTCGGTTATTGCAAAAAAGATGTCAAAGCCCATGACAGCGCGTCTTTGACGCTCGACCAGACACATGCCTTGCTGAAGGAAGGATACGAGGCAGGGGAGCGTGTCGTTCGGCTCCATACCGGAGACCCGACCCTCTACAGTGCGATCCGGGAACAGCTGATCCTTCTTGACCGTGACAACATCGCCTACGAGGTGGTGCCCGGAGTTTCGGCGGCGTTTGCGGCGGCCGCAGCAATGAACCGGGAACTCACCATGCCCGAGGTCTCACAGACCGTGATCCTGACCCGGCTCGGCGGCAGGACCCCTGTGCCCGATAAGGAAAAACTCGCTGCCCTTGCCTCACATCGCGCGACCATGGTCATTTACCTTAGTGTTCAGCGTATCGAACAGGTTGTCGTGGAACTCGAGGAGTACTACCCTGTTCATACCCCCGCGGTAGTTGCCTACCGCGTCGGCTGGCCGGATCAGCAGCTTATCCGCGGGACCCTCGAGAATATAGCCGGCAAGGTGAGGGCCGCTGGAATAGAGCGTCAGGCCATCATATTGGTCGGCGAGGTATTCGGCATAAACGATCGGGCCGAAAAGCTCAAAAGGTCTAAGCTCTACGATGAATCGTTCGGTCACGGATTCAGGGATGCCACGAAACCAGGGCAATGAAAAAACTGCCATCTTCGCTCTGACCCGAAAGGGGGCTGAACTGGCGGCCCGGATAAGCGCGCGGATACCCGGCAGTTCATGTTTTTGCAACTACCGTTACGCCCTGCCCTCGATGACCGCTTTCCGGAAGATATCGGAGGTCTTCCCGTCGGCGTGGCGCCAATGTGATTCGATTATCTGCATAATGGGCTGCGGCATTGCGGTTCGAATGGTTGCGCCTTTGCTGGAAGACAAGTTTGCAGACCCGGCGGTCGTAGTAGTCGATCAGGATGGCCGGTTTGCCGTGAGCCTTGTTTCCGGCCATATCGGCGGCGCAAACGATCTCGCAAGAAAGGCAGCTTCGATCACCGGCGGTCAGGCCGTTATTACCACGGCTTCCGATCTCCAGGACAAGCCTGCCGTAGACATTGCCGCAAGAAGAGCAGGGCTGCGGATCGAAAACCGCCGAATGCTCGGAAGAATCGAAGCAGCCATTCTGGACGAAGAGCCTCTATGGATATTCGATCCCGACGGTTTTTTGTTGAAGCATCTTCCGGCGGATCATGGGTTGCGGGTGATCGGCGCCGGCGTGGACTTCGAAGTTCTTCGACAGGGTCTGGGGGTTTGGATTTCGGAAACGCTGCCGCCGCGCGGCGTAGAGTGCCTGAAGCTTCGGCCGGCCACCCTCGTGATTGGAATCGGTTGCAACAGGGGGACCGAGTCCGATGAGATCGTTGCATTTGTCGGAAAAAAGCTCGAGGAATACGGGCTTGCGCCGCTTTCGATAAGAAACTTCGCAAGCCTGGATATCAAATCAGACGAACGCGGGCTCCTGGATGCTGCAAAGGCATTCGGCAGGCCGATTCACTTTTGCGCCCGTGAGGAGATAGAGGGCATTGCCGTTCCGAACCCTTCGGAAACGGTTGCCCGGCATGTAGGAGCGAAAAGCGTATGCGAAGCAAGCGCCCTTTGGAGTGCGGGGACGCGGCAGTTGCTGGTGCCCAAACAGAAAGCTGGAAACTGCACGCTGGCCGTAGCCAGGGTAGGCTCTCCATAATCAGCCTTGGGCCCGGACACAAATCTTTTATGGCCCTGGAAGCGATCTATGCGCTTCAGTCGGCGGAAATCGCACTGGGCTATAAGACCTATCTGGACCTTATCCCTGACCTGTTGCAGGACAAAATCGTCATAGCCAGCGGAATGCGAAAAGAGGTGGAGCGCTGCGGCTCGGCGATAGAGCATGCTTTGAGCGGCCGCAATGTCGTCCTGGTCTCCAGCGGCGATGCCGGAATATATGGTATGGCCGGGCTGGTCCTCGATATCTGCAAAAATAGACAGCTCAATGTCATGGATTGGAACCGTGAGGACCCGGGAGAGTCGCCCGGCTTCTATCTTCGCATAATTCCCGGAATTCCAGCTTTCAATGCGGCCGCATCCCTTTTGGGCGCACCCATCATGCACGATTTTGCCGCGGTGAGCCTGAGCGATCACCTGACTTCATGGCAGGTCATTGAAAAAAGACTCCGGGCGGCTGCCGAAGCCGATTTCGTGCTCGCGATCTACAATCCTCGAAGCAGGAGCAGGCCGGACCTGCTTGAAAAAGCCAGGCTCATAATACTTAAACACCGCCCCCCTGAGACTCCGGCTGCGATTGTGCGACGGGCGATGCGCGACGGGCAGTGGAAATGCCTGAGCACTATCGGGGACCTTCCGGTTGGCGAGGTGGACATGCAATCGGTGGTAATAATCGGAAACAGCCGAACCTATATCTGGCAAGGCTGGATGGTGACGCCGAGGGGCTACCTGGATAAATACTCCATAGGCGGACCGTCTACGGAACAGGGGACATAGGGAGCGAGGAGAAAGCAAAAAGGGTTTTCGCTTCCTGCTGCCGTCTTTGTTGATGCTAGAGTCCTTCCGACTCCTGTGACTGGAGGGCCTCTCTCACCGCAAAGAGGATCATTTCAATTGAATTGCCGCTCAGTTGAAGGACCTTGGCGCTTTTCAGTTCATTCAGGTCCAGGTCGGGCTTTCGTGTAGGACCCACCTCCAGTTTGTGGCAAATAGAGTTGGCGAGGCTTACGATTTGAGTAAGCTCCGGGGCCGACCGGGCCAGATCGGGTTGGTGATGGCTTGCGATGGCGTCTTCTATATCGGGGGCAAAGCGCCATTTGTCGGCGATTATCCGGCCGACATCGGCGTGCGTGAAACCGAGCATTCGATCTTCGACCTCAAAAAAATTCCCGCCGTCGTTATAGACTTCCTGCATGATATCGCGCATTATCGCCGGGGACCTCAAAAAGAGGACCGCCTTGCCTACGTCGTGCATAAGCCCTGCGATGAAAGCCTCCTCCCTGCGCTGAAATCCGACTTCCTCTCCAATTTTTCGCGCCGCGAAGCCGCAGCCTACGGAATGCTCCCAGAGGAGCTTCTCTGAAAGGCTCACATGCGAAAACATCCCCTTGAGGACAGCCGTCATGATGAGAGATCTGATCGAGTCGAACCCCATGAACATAACCGCGTCACGCAGAGTGGAGATAGACCGGGACGCCCCATAGTACGGCGAATTTGCCACCTTGAGAACGCGGGCGGCAAGGGCCTGGTCTTTGATAATGAGATGGTGAATTTCCCTCGGCGTGGAGTCGGGCTCGGAGAGCTTGCTTATTACCTGGGCGGCAATGTGGGGCATTGGGGGCAGGTCGCCTGTAATCTCGACAACATTGGCGGCCCTGAGAGAAATTTCCGCCGAGCACGCCGTTTGGTCCCGCTCCGCGTTATCCGATCCTGTCGCTATTTCAGGATTCATCTTAACTCCGTCGTGTTTTGGTGAGTATTTCCAGCATGCATGTAGGATGTTCATGAAGATTTACGATTAATTATTCGGCACGGACTGGTAATTAGTTCAGTAAAAAGGGGGGGAAAATAATTAATGAAGCCAATTTTAAAAAAAAGAGCCGGCTGCTTGTGCTCGAAGCGTCCGGCTCTTTGAGTCCCTGAACCCTGATTATGCATCCGATAAATCGACCTGCGGCAAACATCAAAGATGCAGTCGGGGAAGATCGAAATGAACGGTCTTTTGCTATTCCCCCGTGTTTACCGGGGCAAGCGCCTCGCCATGGGATTCCGCACGCGCCTGTCTCATGGTGCGTTCCTCTTCCGCCTGCTTTTTCTCGAACCGCTCGCGTTTGAGAAGGCGGCGTGTTTTGAAGTAAGGCTTTAACATGGCCACAAGGCCGACGATGAAACCTACGACCGCCGAAAGCAAAATGATAAAGTAAAGCTCGAGGTCCGGCGGTTTGGCGGCATCGGTTTGAAAAAAGTAAAGATTAAGCTTGAACTTAATCAGTTGTCTCCATGTCTCCATGTTCTGGTAGATGAAAAGGCCAACCAGACAAAGTATAATCAGTGATACGATCAGCTTAAACACCTTCATCGGCGCTCTCCTTCATGAAGTGGGATAACAGCTTGCTGTAGGATTGCTTTAAGTGCTCCGGAATACTGCGGATGTCGGCGAGAACGGGCATGAAATTCGTATCTCCCCGCCATCTGGGAACTACATGAAAATGCAGGTGCTCCTCGAAGCCCGCCCCGGCTTCCCTGCCCATATTCAAACCGATATTGAACCCATCCGGGCGCATCACCGCCTTGAGCACGCGCGTGCATTTCTTCAGCAAACCCATGAGTTCACGATCCTCATCCGCGCTAAGTTCGTTCAGATCGGATATGTGACGCCAGGGAGAAACCAGCAGGTGCCCGTTGTTATAAGGAAACTTGTTCATCATCACCATTGTGAGGCTGCCCCGGTAGAGGATGAGACGCTGTTCGTCCGACAGGCCGTGGTTTTCAGGGCAGAAGATACAGCCCGGCGGTTTTTTGCCGACTATATATTCAACGCGCCACGGCGCCCAGAGATTGCGCAACCGGTCCTCCTCAAATCGCAGCCATCTGCCGCCGGGACAGCGGAGAAGCTGACAGGAAAAGATCCGCGTCATTAAGATCGTTGATTAAAATGGCGTTCCCCATGGCACTCATGGTTAACGCCTATCTTATGTCCCGATTATTTCCGCTTCTATTTTGTCCTGAATTCTCAGTACCCCGATGCTCCCTGGCAAAGCTCCGCGCCCTTGAAAAACCGATCCCGGATTGAACCAGAGAAGCCCGTTTTCCTCGTGAATAAGCGGCTGGTGAGTATGCCCGAAAAGAATAGCATCCACACCTGTAAATTGCTGTTCGAGCCTCAGGCGGATTCCACCGGGCGGTCCCCATCCATGAGCAATCCCCAGCCTGAAGGGGCCTGCCTTGACTACCTTTTGGCCCGGGAGCCGCTGCTGAATCGGATATTCGTCCATGTTTCCGGCCACGGCCTCAAGCGGATACTGCTCCAGATAGTTCAGCACGGGGACTTTATCCAAATCCCCGAGATGTATTACCATGTCTGCGTCATCGCAGAATTCGGAACACAAGGTCTTGAACCCGTCGGTCATTTCGCCGAGGTGAGTATCAGACATCACGACTATTTTCATCCGCCTGGGATGCCCTTTTCGAGAAACCGGAAATTCGCGCGGATGCGGCCACTCGCGACCCGGACCTGAAAAAAAATCAAATATAGCAACAGGCCCTGAAAAAACAAGTATTTTCAATCTCCGGGATGGTTGCGGCGCAGAGGCAGAGGTCTAGATCGCAACTATTTCGATATTGCCCCAGGCGCCCATCTTGTCTTTGATCAAAATCAGGACCGCTTCGATCGAGGGAATTGAGGAAGCAAGCTCGAGGGCTTTGTTAATATCGGCCCGGGTCTTCACCATGTTGCCGAGCCGGGTGGCGGCGGCGTCCGCAAGAGCTGCGTCCGGCGAAATGACGGTTACGGCGTCCGTCTTGCCGAAGCTAAGGGAGTGGCCGATCGTTCCGGATGAGGTGCAAATCCCGGTTGGGAAGCGTTGGGCGCCAAGCTTTACGGCTATTTTGCCGGTGAACGGGGACTCAGGGCCTGCGAATATTCCGACCGTGGTTTCCTCAATCAGGTCGAGGTAGCAATCGCCCCCATTTTCAACTATTACGGAATCGGAAAACGGCCTGAGGGCGACCCCGACAAACTGGGCTATCGCGCCCGCCACGCTCGCCATCGGCCCAACGCCCGCGGCAGCGCCGGCCCTGAGCATTTGGCGGACCAGGGGAGGGGCGAGAGGATCGTCCGGGACAGGCGCAAGGGATCGCAGGAAGTCCTCGTGCGCCGCGATATAGTGCTCCAGTTGAAGGCGGCAGCTTAGGGCCGCTTGTGTAGCTTCACGCTCGAGGTTTAGCCGTGCCCTGATCCAGAGATCGGTTTCCCGGTATTTTACCTGGAAGCTTTCCCAGCCCTTTGGGGCCTGGTGCTGGTAGCGGTAGAAGCGGTGGGTTTCGGTATACATTGCGTAGTGGTTAACCGGAAAACGTGGGTCTCATAAATTCACAAGTTGTGTGGAATTACGGTGCTGCGCAAGGCCCGGCATGAATCAGGCCAATCTATTCCCATTCAATCGTGCTCGGCGGCTTTGATGAAATGTCATAGACAACCCGGTTTACGCCCTTTACTTCATTTATGATGCGATTTGAAATACTCGCGAGCACCTCGTAGGGAAGCCTGGCCCAGTCCGCCGTCATGGCGTCCACGCTTTCGACTGCCCGCAGAACGATAACCTGATCGTAGGTGCGCTCATCGCCCATTACCCCTACCGACCTGATCGGGAGCAGCACGGCGAAAGACTGCCAAACATGGTCATACCAGCCGGAAGCCTCGATTTCTTCCTGGATCACCGCATCCGCATCACGCAGAATATCTAAATCAGCGGGGGTTATTTCGCCGATCAGCCGGATCGCAAGCCCCGGCCCCGGGAAAGGATGCCTCTTGATTATTCTCTCCGGAAGCCCAAGCTCTCTTCCAACCAGCCGCACTTCATCCTTGAAAAGCTCCCGGAGCGGTTCGATCAGCTCCAGCTTCATCGTCTCGGGCAATCCCCCCACGTTGTGGTGGGTCTTAATGGTGGCAGAGGGACCTTTGAAGGAGACGCTTTCGATCACGTCCGGATACAGGGTGCCCTGCGCGAGAAAGCGGGCATTGCTGATTTGCGCGGCCTCCAGCTCGAAAACCTCGATAAAGAGATTGCCGATTATCTTTCGTTTGCGCTCCGGGTCCGAGACCCTTTGCAAGCGGCCGAGGAACTCGGCGGATGCGTCGACGTATATAAGATTAATTTTGAACTGGTCCCGGAATACCCTTTGAACCGATTCGGCCTCGCCTTTACGCAGGAGCCCGTTATTTACGAAAATGCAATGAAGCCGATCACCTATAGCTCTGTGAAGCAGGACCGCAACGACCGAGGAGTCCACTCCGCCGCTCAGGGCGCAGATCACCTGATCTTGTCCCACCTTTTCTTTAACCGAGCTTATGGTCGATTCCACGAAGGATTTCATGGTCCATGAGGGGCTGCACCGGCAGATGCGAAAAAGAAAATTCTCCAGGATGTCCTTGCCGCAGGGCGTGTGCGCTACTTCCGGATGAAACTGTACCGCGTAGATATTACGCTTCGGATCGCCCATGGCGGCGATGGGAGAGTTGCCGCTGTGAGCCATGGTCCTGAAAGAAGACGGGAGCTTGAGAATGCGGTCGCCATGGCTCATCCAGACCCGCACCGCCTCTTTTTCAATCTCGAAGAAGATATCTCCAGGTATATCTATGTCTATCGCGGCGGGGCCGTATTCACGCCTTTGCGCTTTTTCGACCGTCCCTCCAAGCTGGTGGGCCAGCAGTTGCATGCCGTAGCATATGCCAAGAATGGGGGTCCCAAGCTCGAATAGTTCCGGATCGGCCATAGGGGCGCCTTCATCATGCACGCTCGACGGCCCTCCGGAGAGTATGATTCCCTTCGGCCTGAAGTCCCTGATCGCCTCCAGCTTCATATTGAAGGGATGTATCTCACAGTAGACGTGGCTTTCCCTGACCCGGCGCGCAATCAACTGCGTGGTCTGGGAGCCGAAATCGAGGATCAGCACCCGTTCCTCATGTAGATGGTCGAACATGTTATCCGTTCCCCTGCTGGGTCATTTCAAATCCACCTGGTAGTTGGGGGCCTCTTTGGTGATTATGACATCATGGACGTGGCTTTCCCTCAGCCCCGCGCTCGTGATGCGCACCATTCTCGTCTTGGTCCGCAGCTGGACCAGGCTGGCGCACCCTAGATATCCCATCCCGGCTCGCAGCCCTCCGATCAGTTGGTGCACGATATCTGAAATCGGTCCACGGTACGGCACCCTGCCTTCGATGCCTTCGGGCACCAGCTTCTTGGGCTCGAACACGTCATCCTGAAAGTAGCGGTCCCTGCTTCCCGCGCGCATGGCGCCTATCGATCCCATTCCCCGGTAAACCTTGTAGCTGCGGCCCTGGTAAAGAATAGTCTCACCCGGACTCTCATCGGTCCCGGCAAAGAGGCTGCCGATCATTACGCAGTCACCTCCTGAGGCCAGTGCCTTGACGATGTCACCGCTGTACTTTATTCCACCGTCGGCAATGATGGGGATTCCCTTTGCTCGGGCCACCCTGGCGCAATCGAGGATGGCGCTCACCTGCGGAACGCCGACTCCGGCCACCATTCTCGTCGTGCAGATCGATCCCGGTCCGACGCCCACCTTGATGCCGTCGGCCCCGGCTTCGATAAGGGCTTCGGCCCCTTCAGCCGTGGCCACGTTTCCCGCTATTACCTGAAGGTCCGCAAACTCAGCCTTGATTGCTTTAACGGCTTCCAGAACGTTGCGGGAGTGTCCGTGCGCGCTGTCCACGACGATCACGTCTACCCCTGCGTTTCTTACGGCAATCGCCCTCGGAAGCATGTCTCTGCCGATCCCTACGGCGGCCCCCACCCGAAGCCTGCCAAGAAGGTCTTTGCTGGCGTGCGGGTATTTTTTTACCTTCATTATATCTTTTATCGTTATAAGCCCTTTGAGCCGGCCGGCCTCATCGACCACGAGCAGTTTTTCGATCCGGTTTTTCTGGAGCAGCCTCTTGGAGTCTTCGAGAGAAATGCCCAGCGGCGCGGTAACAAGGTTTTCCCTGGTCATGATGTCCGCGACCTTGATCGTTTCGTCGGTTTCGAACCTGAGGTCTCTATTGGTTATAATCCCGACGAGCTGGTCTCCTTTTACTACCGGGACGCCGGAAATGCGGTATTTGGACATAAGGGCGAAGACATCGCCGATCTGCTGGTCCGGGTTCACCGTGACCGGATCCACTATCATGCCGCTCTCGGACTTTTTGACCTTGTTGACCTCATGGGCCTGCGCTTCGACGGTCATATTCCGGTGAATTATCCCGATGCCGCCTTCACGGGCTATGCTGATCGCCGTATCGGATTCGGTTACCGTATCCATTGCAGCGCTCACCAGAGGGATTCGCATTTTGATCTCCCTGGTCAGCATAGTCGCGACGTCGGCCTCGACGGGCAGAACTTCCGAGTAATTGGGCAGAAGAGTTATGTCGTCGAATGTCAGCGCCTCGGGCAGCTCAATACTTGCCTTATGGTCCATTTATTTTCTCCGAATCTTAATTTTCCTGGCCGCTCAGTATTGAGGGCCTTTATCCCTTTTGCAGCCGCCATGTCAAGACCGTTCTTAATGCAGGGTCTTCGCCGCCGCCGAGCCCCGATTCCTTTTCTATGAGATCGAGGAGAAGGCCTTCGAGAAGACCCGCATCTGTAACTATAAAACGGTCCCGCCCAAAACAGGACAGAATCTCTGAGACTATAACGGCGCCGCCAAGGATTATGTCTTCCCTTCCGGGCTCCAGGCCCGCAATCAGCCGCCTTTGAGCCAGCGGCATTTGAGCCATGGATTCTATCGTGGAGCAAAGCCAATCTTTGGTCAAAACCAATCCGTTCACCCGATAGGGGACGTATCGCTCCATTTTGATATACATAGCCGCCAGCGTGGTGACCGTTCCTGCAGTCCCGGCAAGCCGCGGTTCCCCCGCAGGGGTTATTATACCGGCACTGCGAACGTTTTGATATATCTGCTCTTTAGCTGACATGATTTCATTTCGAGCCCAGAGCGCCGCCCGGGCAACAGACTCGGCGCCGGGCGGGTCGCCTCTCAAGTATGCCTCGCTCAGAGTTGCCGCGCCAACCGGGCGGCTTGCGCTCGAAACAGCGTTTTGCACTCCCCGGAGCGCCAATAAGAATTCGGTGCTGCCGCCGCCGATATCAAAAGTGAGCAGATCGCCCCTGGTTTCGGGAAGTACGCTCAGAATGCCCTTTGCCGAGAGTATCGCCTCGGTTTTCTCTGAAAGGATACGACACTGGACTCCCGTTTCGGCTGCAATTGCCGCGATTACCGCGCCGGAATTTTTGGCGCGCCTGACAACCCCGGTTGCCCCGCAGGCGATTTTGCCGACCTGATATCGCCTCAAAATCGACATCAATTCCTTCATGGCCGAAATGTTTCTGTGCTGGGCTTCCTCAGTGATTGCATCAAAATCCTGAAAATTTAGAGCAAGCCGTGTCACCCTTCGTTCGGTGAGAACAGGGACCAGTTGCGTCCCGTTCTTTTGCGCAATCAGCATACGCGTGGTATGCGACCCGATATCAAGGCCGGCAAAACAGTTTTCAGAAACCGATCGGCCCAACTCGCTCTTATCCCGCACTTGACATTGCCTTTCGCCTGCCATTATTTTCTGCTTACTTTCTCGTATTTGACGCTTTGCCCGGAATTCCGGCACAACCCTGCAAGCCCGCAGTCTACTCTTAAAATCAGAGTGGGGCGTCAATGTCCATAAATTTCCGCTTTTTTGAGGAGACGATTGCAAATGATCCTGGAAATAAACCCAAAACATCCGGAACCGCGAAAAATCAAACAGGTGGTCGAGATCCTGGCAAATGGAGGAATAATAGTCTACCCCACCGACACATTTTACGGAATTGGCTGTGACCTGTTGAATAAGGCTTCAATAGAAAAAATTTATCATTTGAAGCGCCGTTCCCAGCACCAGCCTTTCAGCTTTATTTGCAACGACCTCAAAAATATCAGCGAGTACGCACAGGTTACCAACTATGCATACAAGACCATGAGGCGTCTTTTACCAGGGCCGTATACCTTTGTGCTGGAAGGCTCCCGCATGGTCCCGCGCATTATGCTGACCAAAAGGCAAACCGTTGGAATCCGGGTCCCCGATCACCCGATCTGCCTGGCTATTGTTGAAGCGCTCGGGCACCCCATAATCAGTACGAGCGCCACAGATCCCGAAAATGGTGAAATTCTGTCCACCCCGCGGGAAATCCAGGATAAGATCGGCCACGCAATCAATCTTATCGTGGACGGGGGAATTGTGCCCGGCGTTGCCTCGAGTGTCATTTCACTAATAGACGATACTCCGGAAATCCTGCGTGAGGCGGCTGGAGACCTCTCAGCCTTCAGAGCACAAAGCAAGCGCCTTCCCTGAAGCCGGAGGGCGGCCGACGCACGCGCGGCCGGGATACGGCAGGTCGGCCTGTCTTGCTTCCGCCCTCCCGGTGTAGAAATATGTGATCTTCCAAAACCGTGAAAGTCGAACTAAAAGGGGTAAAAAAACGTGAGGCAGCCCAAGTCCCCGCCGCAACATTCCTGCGTTGCCATTCTGCCATGTGACACTCACAGGTCCTAAACCATTGTCCAGTCAATATCCGCAAAGTCTGACCACCTTGGGCGACCACCTCCGTAAAAAACGGCTCGATCTCAAACTCCTCCAGAAGGACGTTGCCAAAATGCTGGGAGTCGACACTGACACGGTGACCTACTGGGAAATCAACCGCACCGAACCTTCTCCGGCCTCCGTTCCCAAGATTATCAGTTTCCTGGGATATGTGCCACTATCTATATTGCCCGAAGATTCTCGGAAAAGGTTCGTTGCCTATCGAAAACTCGCTGGACTGAGCCAAGATGGGCTGGCCGTTAAACTGGGTATCGATCCCGGTACCCTAAGAAGGTGGGAGAGCGGGAAATCAAGACTTTCAAGTGATCTCGTAGAAAAAATAATGTTCTTCACCCGCTTTTCCTTATCGCCTCCTGACGGGGACAATTAAGCGGATTGAGTTAGAACATTGCCGACGGAAATCTTTAATGTTGTGTCACGCGAACTTGCGCCTTGAAACAGTGCGCTTTTCCCATTGGCGTGAAGGGAGTAAAATGTACACTCATCCGATCGATCAGAACATGGCCAGGGTTGGCAGCCAAATACTATGAGGGGGTGACAGCGATTTACAAGAGATCGACAGGAATATCGAAGAAAGAGTCGCGGTCTGGAGAAGCGTCGCAAAAATAATAAACGTAAGTATCAGCAAGCTTCTCCTCTTCCCCAACCCGAAACTCGCAAGGGATCGAAAGGACAGGAATTTGTGTTAAGTTAGCGGCATTAGGCCCGACCAGGCCCGACCCCATGGTTTTTTCTACTATTCCCTCTTACTTTCGAGCTTCGCAATATGTTCCTGCATTTGTGTTATTATACAGAATAGTCGTTTATACTTGCGTAAAACAACAATTGTTTGGATGCCTCCTGCTGCAAAGACGGCTGCCAAAATGAAATCAATGTCATATTTAAATCGCATGCCAAGCAAAATATGAATTGCCGCTAGGATGAATATGAGGACAATACCAGCATTCATTAGGTAAGCCCTTCGCATAATCTTCGTAAATCTAATTATGAACTTATTGTCGCCATCACTCAGGCGGAACTTCTCCAAGTCAGTCATCACCGTCCTCCAGTTCCCCATTCAAATAACAACCGACTTCAGCGGCAGCCCTTAGAAAGCTCACTAATGGACCGGCCGCCTTGGCCATTATGGAAACAATAATTTCGTGTTAACGTGGATTGGACCCAAAACGGACCACACAAACGTACAGGCCTCCAATGGCAGAACCTGCGCCGCTCAGTGTCGGAGCGGACAGGTCCCCGGGTTTTTCTGTTTAAGCTCCTTCTCGAGCCTTTTTAGGTCATCTTGTTCCTGCTTAAATGCGTCTTGGATAGGTGCGAGCTCCTTTTGGGTTTGGGTTTCAATTTCTGACGGTGCCGCAAATGCCTCCCACAGCTCGAGACCGACAGCCACAGCGACTAAAGGGACTCCGATAACTGGGACACCGGCCACTATTGCTGAAAGGCCTGCAAGACCAATTACATCCCCAGCCAATGCTTTCAACGAGTACGGATTGTAAATCAACCCAAAAGTATCAATCCAGTTGACAGGGTCATTGAGACAATACCCAAACAGATTCGTATCACCACCCTTAAACAGAATCGGGTCCTTTGCCGTCCACGTCCCGGTATCCGGATCGTAATCTCGATACCCAAAGTGAACGAGCCCGGTGTCCGGATCGTAGAGCCCGCCGGCGAAGGCGAAGGGGACCCTGAAGGTGGGGTCGGAATCGGAGAGGATATTTCCGAACGAATCGTAGTCGAGTTCCTTCACCACGTC
>JBEKMB010000023.1:0-58792 GCA_050008735.1 Syntrophobacteraceae bacterium | reverse complement strand
GGGACGTAGGTTGCTTTGCCCTTCTTGGCCAGCTGCTTTGTGATCGCGGCCGTAAGGGTTGTTTTCCCATGGTCGATGTGACCGATGGTCCCGACGTTAACATGTGGCTTCGTCCGCTCGAATTTCTTTTTAGCCATTGTCCTTTCTCCTGAAAGACTACGATGATATGACGAATGTTGAACAGGCTACGTTTCCTAAGGGGGCGCGGAGATGACCGGCATATCCGCTCGAACCTGCAAACCAGCGCCAGATGGAGCCCACGACCGGGATCGAACCGGTGAACCTCTTCCTTACCAAGGAAGTGCTCTACCAACTGAGCTACGTGGGCTTTCGAGAGTGCAGCCAACCAGAGGATCGAAGAAGGTACATATCGAGAAAGAACGCGGAAAGCTCGGCAGGCGCGACGGCGCACCGTCCGGGATCTTCCCGGCAATCCCAAACTCAACGTATGTAGTACCGACGACAATGACTTGCTTTATGGCCGCCACTATCTCCTACATTCCATATGTGGTGGTGAGGGGAGGATTCGAACCTCCGAAGGCTACGCCGGCAGATTTACAGTCTGCTCCCTTTGGCCGCTCGGGAACCTCACCCTGGAAAAGTCCGCTCTCAGAGCCACAAAATCCAAATAAGCCTTTTTAGATAGCACATTAGGCAACAAAAAACAATCTTTTTTTCAAGTCTCTTTCGCCGGGGTGACGATCACTTGCCATGACATTGAAACTTTGTTGACAATGCACTAGGGCTTGAGGGCTTTTATCCCGGCGATCTTCTGGTCTACCAAAGAGGCAGGCGGATAATCTCCGGGGGCCTGGGAGGCCATCTGGTACATTTCGATGGCCCCGGTAAAGTCCTTTTTGTTTTCGGAAATCCTGCCCAGGTTCCAGTCAGCTTCCCGCTCCAGGTCGCGCATACCAAGTTGTTTCAGGCTGGTCCATTGACTGGCGGCCTCGTCCAGCTTTCCGGCCGACTCATAAGCATAGCCGAGCTGATAAAGGATAAGAGGTCTTAGACCGTGACCCGATGGGGCCAGATCCAGGGCCTCTTTACCGGTCTTGACGGCATCCTCGTAGCGCCCGGTCTCAAAGAAGGCCTTTGCAAGATCTATCCTGGCGTCCAGCGCCGGGGCCGTACCCTTGTGTCCGGCTATAAATTTCTGCAGGTCGGGGATGAGCTTTTCCCAATCCGCGGGAGCCCCTTTGCCTTCGGCGGGCAGCCGGGATATGAGCATGCCGTAGTCAGAGCGGGCGCGGGCCTGCTTGGAATGAGCGTGAGCGCTGAGGCCCCAGATCGATACGACGGCAAAAAGGACCACGGCGCTTGCGCCAATAATAATGACGTAATTTTTTTCGGCCCATTTTCTTGCTCTTTCAAAAGTTGTATCCGCCGGCAGCACCGGTTTTTTCTGCAGCTTCCTGACAGGCTTTATTTTCCTTGCACCCAAAGCAGACTCCCTCAAAAAGTTTATATCGACCGGAACTCAACGGCCCGATCCGCAAAACTTTATCTTCTATTTCTTTGCCCCGGAAAATGCAACCCTCGAAACGGCCGGGTCCGTAAAGAAATAAAATCCAGGCTAATTGCGATCACTCGATATTTTGCGCCTGCTCCTTGAGTTTTCCGATCTCGGTCTTCATCCGGACGACGGCCTGGATCGTTTCCAGGTCGGTTGTCTTCGAACCGATGGTATTGGTTTCGCGGTGAAGCTCCTGGATGATAAAATCGAGCCTTCGACCGTCCGCCGGCTTTGCCCCGGTCACAAGGGCCCCCACCTGGTCCAGGTGGCTTTCCAGCCGAACGGTCTCCTCGTTTATGTCCGCGCGGTCTATAATAAATGCGATCTCCTGCAGGAGCCTGTTTTCTTCCGGCTCCGTGCCGCCGAGCAGCTGTTTCATCCGCTCGGCGAGCTTGTCCCTGTATTCTTCGATAACCGAGCGGCGGCGGCCGCAAACCACGGCAAGATCGTCTCTGAGCGCGGCCAGTCTGTCCTGGAAGTCCCGCAGTAACGACTCGCCTTCGAGCGAGCGCATGCTAATCACCTGCCCGAGGGCCTCGAACACCGCCGAGGAGATCAGCTGCCGGATCGATTCGGGATCGATAATCGCTTCCTGGTTCTCATAGATATGCGGGACCCTCAGCAGGTTATCCAGCGAGGGCTCTCCGCAATGGATCCTGCTGCAAATCTCCTGGATCTGGGACCAGTAGTAGAGCGCGAGCTCAAGGCTTATATGCGGCGCCTTCTGCTTTATATCGGTGCTCTCTATCTGAACGAAGACATCGATTCGGCCCCTCCGGATTTTCCCGGCAACCAATTTCCTGCACAGTTCCTCGAATTCAATGAAGTTTTTCGGAATACGAACGGAAATGTCGAGCTGTTTGGAGTTAAGAGCGCGCATTTCAACGCTGACGGCATAGCCAGCCTCTTCCACGCGGCTGCGGCCAAATCCAGTCATACTGAGAATCAAGGTCGGCTCCTGTATGGGTTTCCCGTTTGAGAACCGGTTAGTTTCCGTCGATGCGCCGGATAAGCTCGCGCATCTCCGGGACCGAAAGCTGGCCCGGCGCGGTAGCCGACCGGCCAGCGAACTGAGCGTACGTCCAGGGACTGCCCAGAAAGATGCTCACCACCCTGCTCCACCTTCCCGCCGGTCCCATGCAGAAAGCCACCAGGTCGATGCCGAATTGCTTTCTGGCCATGGGAATCAGTTCGAGCACCCTCAGATTATCCTCGTCCGACCGGGCCAGGGTTGCAATTTTCAGGGCATCCGCGCCCTTTTTGCTCATGTCCTTCAGCTTTGCGCGCAGAATCTGTCTGCCGGGCGTCCCCTCCGGACTGTGCCACGACAGCAGGACCTTGGCTCCAGCCTCCCGAAAGGCGGCCATGGAGTCCACGCCCGCGTCGTGTTCAAGGTCAATCCAGTCGGCCCCGGATTTTGCCGCCTCTTCGAGCATTTTCAGCCGGAGGTCCTCCCGGCCGGAAAAGGCCCCCATTTCACGCAAAGGCCTGTTGGTGGCGATCACCGGAAGCCGAGGCCTCAATGACAAAGCACTGAGAAAAAACCTCATCTCCTCCGGGGAGTACCTGCCTGCGAACATGTCGATTCGCCATTCGACCAGGTCGACTTCCGGGTGTTGCAGCCAGGCCGGGAACTCTTCGGGGGAGCACTCGGCAAGGCATCCGCACAAACCCGCCCTCCAGGCGCGAGGGCTCACTTTATCGCCCTCCGGGTCCACATCGGCAGGCCCGGGTTTATCCTTTCTCATGCCCGCCTTCGCAATCATCAGGGCCCCCGCGCATCTTTTCCTTCTCGATCCGGAACGGCTGTGCGGGATCGCTTTTCGGGTAAGAGCCAAGTATTTTCAAAAAGGTCACCTTTTCGGCCAAAGCATCCAGGGCCGCGCGGACGAGGCTGTCGTCACGGTGGCCTTCCACATCGGCATAAAAGAGGAACTGCCAGGCAAAGAGCCGGTTTGGGCGCGATTCGATTCGGGTCATATTGACCGAGCAAAGCGCGCCAAGGGCGGCCAGCAGCGCCCCGGGGCTGTTTGAGACCGCAAAGAGCAGCGATGTTTTGTCGTTGCCCGTCGGTGCGTTGGCGTGGCTGCCCAACGCCAGGAAACGGGTGGTATTCCCAGGATTGTCCTCGATCCGTTCGGCCAGGATATCGAGTCCGAAGCGCTGGGCCGCATACAGATTGCAAATGGCCGCCCCGTTGGGGTCCTGCTTTGCCAGGCTCGTTGAACGCGCGGTCGAGGAGCACTCGGTCAATTCGGCATGACCGACATTTTCAAGCAGCCATCCGCGACACTGTTCGATGGCCTGCGCCTGTCCATAGACACGTTTTATCTCACCCGTATTTCGAACGTTGCCGCAAAGGTTGTGAGCAATCTCCAGGTAGCATTCGCTGATTACGCGCACCTCGCGCTCGTAGAGAAGGTCCATGCTGTGGCCGATCCCACCCTGAAGCGAGTCCTCAATCGGGATCACGGCAAGGTGCGCTTTGCCCTTGAGAAAGCTGTCGAATACCTCTTCCAGGGACGCGCAGGGCAGATAAGAGGCGGAATGACCGAATAGAGAAATCGAGGCCAGGTGGGAAAAAGTCCACTCAGGGCCGAGGAAGGCGACTTGAAGTCTATACTGGATAAGCCGGGAAGCGGCAAATATTTCGCGATAGATGGAAAACAGCGATTCCTCGGACAAAGGTCCGGGATTCAGCTTGGAGAGGCGATGGGAGATGAGAGCCTCCCGCTCGGGGTGAAACAGGGGAATGCATTTGGACAGCTTTATGCGGCCCACCTGGATGGCGAGTTCCATGCGCCTGTTAAGGAGCCTGAGCAGCTCCGAATCCAAAGCGTCGATTTCTTCCCTTATCTTATCCAACTCTTCATCCACTTTTGTTCGGCCCCTGTCTTATTGTCAACACTCGCGGATCGTCTCCTCCACCCTCATGCCGAAATGGCGGCCCGGAGGCTCGAGGGCGATCAGGACCGAATCGCCGACCTTGAGCCGGGCCACCGAAACGGGCTCCGAATCCGGCCCGCTCAGCCGGACTGTTTCGGCATTCTGCAGCAGAATCGAGCCGCTGCGCCCTTCGAAAGAGGCTTGGATGAGTATGAGCGGGCGCCGCTCGATCTTTACGCGTCCTATGGTAGCCTCCTGGGCTTTACCGTCGGGACCGAACACGAGCACCCTTTCTCCGGCGCCAAGTTCACTGAGGTAGCGCGCCGCGGCGCCGGGGGTCCTTATGTAGGAGTGCACCGGTCCGGCATTAACCCTGAAAGGCCTGGGCGCCACATAGGGATTGCATCCGGTTTCCGCCTGAACCAGGAAGAGAAAGCCGCTCGAGTTGCCCAGAAGCATTCCCTCGCCGGAGACCATGTACGTGCAGGTATCCACGCATACGCGGTCGCCCATTCCGGCAGCTCTTATGTCATCGACCCGCGCAACCGAGAGGGGTTGCGACTCAGAGGTCCTTTTCACCATAGTCACCCGGTTTCTCACCTCTGCCGGGTCCTTCGAGGAGATTACCACACCATCCACCCCTTTTTCGAGTACTCCGAGGGCCAAATCGATTTGTCCTCCGGATGAAACGGGCAGCAGAAGCCGGCCCCCGCCGCGGGCAACAAGGTTTTCGACGGGGATTACATCCCAACTCCCGGCGATCACCACCGTTTTGCCCTCCCGGAGCAGGTCTTTTATGCGGGCTTCGTCTTCCGGACCGCGCAACTGCTCAAAGCAGACGTCCCCACCCGGCCCCGGTTCACCCCCTGGACTCACCACGCAAACCCGGCCGAGCGCCCTGGCTTTACCGGAAAGACCTTCGGGCAGGACCAGGACGTCAGCCCCGCTCTCGATCGCCGCGGCAGCCAATTCATCGGACCAGCTATCAAACCGAACCCAAGCCTGCTTCATCAGGGCATCTTCTCACAATCGGGGCCAAGACATGTCCTTACGCCCGTGCTCACCCCGGCCATACTAACCCGGCATCAGCCGCCGATCGAGGACATGGGACGCGATATGCACTTGCGGAAAACGGGGTTGTTCAGTTGGTGCTTTTTCGGTTTTTTCTCTATTGCCGACCGGATTGTGGCCGTGATCTCCTCGTCTGAAGCTCCGTTTCGAAACAGGCGCCGCAGATCGACCTCCTCCACGGCAAAGAGGCAAGTGCGGAGTTTTCCATCAGAGGTTACCCTCAACCGGTTGCAGCTCTGGCAAAAATGGCCGGATACCGGACTGATTATTCCGATTTTCCCAGGGGCGCCCTCGAACCTGTAATAAAGGGCAGGACCGTTGCTCTTGTCCTCGCGTGAGACAGCAAGGCGGGCAACATGGCTCAACCGCTCAAGTATTTCAGAGGCGGGAACAAAGACCGAGTCGTAATCGTCCTGCCGGAAAGGCATGATCTCGATAAAGCGGACGTGAAAAGGGAACCGGAAAGTCAGGCCGGCCAAATCTTCGATCTCATCGTCATTTACACCGCGCATTATCACCGCGTTTAACTTGACAGGCGAAATGCCCGCTTCGTGGGCGGCCATGATCCCTTCCCACACCCGGCTGAAAAAGTCCTTCCTGGTGATAGCGGAAAACCTTTCAGGCTTGAGGGTATCCAAGCTGATATTAATACGCTTGACGCCTGCCCTGGAAAGCCCCCCGGCAAACTCCGGGAGCAAAACCCCGTTTGTCGTAAGGCTCAGGCTCCTCAGTCCCGGAGACCCGGCAATGCTTTCACAAAGGCTCAGGACCCCTTTTCTGACCAGAGGCTCACCGCCGGTTATGCGCACATTCGATATGCCCATTGCAGTGGAGATCCGGGCAAGTCTGACGATTTCTTCATACCGCAGTATCTCAGTGTGATCGAGCTTGGGCACACCGCTTTGAGGCATGCAGTATGTACAGCGAAGGTTGCACCTGTCTGTAATAGACAATCTGAGATAATCGATCTTCCTATGGAAGGAATCGGTCGGTGGAACGCTCATCCAAATTTCCCCGGTCAAGCTGAATTGTGTTCTTTAAAAGATAATTATCTTCATAACATCCGTATAAATATTTATGAAACATAAAAAAACCGTTGTTTTGGAAAGTTTGCCCGCCGCGGCTGTCCGGCGAGCGTAACCCTGGTAGCCGTTTAGCTCACTCGAGGTACAAATCCCCGGGCAGGGCGCGGCCGCCTTTGGGTTTCTTTTTTAGAGTGTCCCGACCCGATAATAGCCAAAACTTCCTTGACTTTGCCCACCTGCCGTGGTTTATGACTGACCAGTCCGTACCAGGGAAAGGAGCCGCTTAGGTTGCACAAATATCCGGAGCAGCAAAATGGGTTGGCAATCGTGAAGAAACTGGCGCAGGCCCGAAACAGGCAAGAGGCGTTCGAGGCCGTCTCGAAAGAGATATCGGCCTCGTCACCGGAAAGCCTCATCGATGAGCTTGCACGCTTGCTGCTTAATTTACGGTCGGCCTTGCGCGCCGGAACGCCTCAGAACAAAACCGGGCTCTTGGCCCTGATTGAAGCCTCCGGTGAAATCGCCCGGAAAAAGGGCATTCCCTTGTCGCGTTTTTATCCGGTCCTTCTGGAAAAAGTCCTGGTCGAGGAGGCCGCGGAAGCTGTCAGCCTCCCATCCAAGCCGAGCGCCAAGGAGAGGATACTCGAGGCGGCCCTGGAGATTTTTTCCCAAAAAGGCTTTCACCCTGCCACCACGGACGAGATCGCCGAGAGAGCCGGGGTCGGAAAAGGGACCCTTTACCGTTATTTCGAGACCAAGGACAAGCTATTTGCCGAGCTGGTTCGGCTTAGACTTGAGGAACTCGAAATCCGGGCGGGTTCAGTAATGGACGGCCACGATGACGTGCTGACGATGATTTCCAAGTACATCCGGGTCTACTTCGAATTCTTCGACGGCAACCAGCGTCTGTTCAGGCTGATAGTGCAGGAACAGCTCGAGCTGGGTGAACACTCGGTGGAGGAGTACTTCAGAAAAGTCATGCGGGCCATTCCTCATCTAAAGAGGAAAGTCTACGAAGGAACACAGCAGGGTATTCTCAAGGACGTGGATTTTCAGACGGTCTTTTACGGCACTATGGGTTTTGCGCACGGGGTAATACAGAAATGGCTCGCCCGGGATTGTTCCTATTCGCTTGTGGATGAGCTTCCGGGTGTATTGGAGGTTTTGTTCTACGGATTTGTCAAGGATGCGCAAAAAATTGAATGATAAGACTAATTACCAGGAGGGTTCAATGAGCACGACGGCAGAAGAAAGCAAGATCATCGATATTATCGCAAACCAACTCGGCGTAGATAAGGAAATGGTGACCCCCGGGGCAAACATAGTTGACGACCTGGGGGCCGATTCCCTCGACGTCGTAGAGCTGGTAATGGCGCTCGAGGAGGCCTTCGATACGGAAATCCCCGATGAAGACGCCGAGAAGATCCGCACTGTTCAAAATATTCTTGATTATATGCAGAAAAAAGCTGCGTAGCATTTTTCAGAAGCGAGAAGCGGGAAGCGAGGAGTTTCTTGCTTCTCGCTTCGTTTTTGGCTGTTTCAGGATTTTCGGTTGCAAGACTTTAAAGTTTTTGCCGCGGTTGAGCGGGTAGTTTCTCAAAGCCGTTCGGTCTTTTTTCATCCGGACCGGATCGGCCCGGCGATATACGAATGGGGGCATCACCTGGGGACCTGCTCGTCCTGGGACCACCCCTGCCATTTTTTCGACGGTACCTCGGAGAGCGCCCGCTGGATTTTTACCCTGGATGTTTTGAACCACTGCTTCTGGCCCGATCGAGGCGAACCTGCCTGGACGGTCATCTACGATGGCGAGCCGTACTCGGGCTACTGGGGCCTTGCCGCCAGTCTGAAACGAGCGCGGAAACAGGGCTTTTCAATAACGGACCCTCATTTTCTATCCAGCATCAGCGCCGACGATCTGAGCGAGATATTTTCCGGGCAGGGCAGGATTCCAATGTTTGAAGACCGCCTGAAAAACCTGCGGGAGGCGGGCTCGATAATCCTGTCCGAACTCGGGGGCGATATCATGTCCCTTTTGCGTGCCGCATCCGGCAGCGCCGTCCGGCTGGTCTGCGAAGTCGTTTCCCATTTTCCGAGTTTCCGTGACGAGGCCCTTTATCGGAACGGCAAGGTTTATTTCTGGAAAAGGGCGCAGATTTTTGCCTCAGACATTTTCACGGCCTTCGGCGGAAAGGGTTGCGGGGAATACCACGACATGCAGCGGCTCACCGCATTCGCCGACTATAAGCTTCCACAGGTGCTCCGGGAATTGGGGATCATTTCATACGATCGAGGGCTGGCCTCCAGGATTGACGCCATGGAACTCCTCCAGGCGGGTTCCGAAGAGGAGGTCGAGATCAGGGCCATGACGGTATGGGCCGCCGAGCAGTTGAGGAAGGCTTTCCGTGAGCATGGACGCAAGCTCACGAGTCCCGAGGTCGATAGCTGGCTCTGGCAGCTGGGCCAGTTTGACGCCTTTCGCAAACACCCATACCACCGCTGCCGCACGATTTTTTACTGATACCTGGTCACCTGGAACACTCTGTTCGTGAATGGGATATTCAGTCTCAGGGTAAGTTATGATAAGCTTTCTTTATCGCAGCCCGGCCTATTGGGATTGCCGGTTAGCTTTTTAGTATGAGCAAAATGGGCCCACCTTTCGGCGTCACAGAAAAGAGATTAGCTTCTAGTACGGTCAGGAGACCAGGACATGATGAAGCGGAGAGGTAGCGAGAATGACAAAACTGGAAGAATTGGAAAGGGTCATTGGCAACTTACCTGAAGAGGAGTATCGCCAGTTCCGCCGTTGATTCTTCGAAAAAGACCGGGAAAGGTGGGATAGACAAATCGCGGAAGATTCAAGGGCCGGCAAGCTCGACTTCCTGGTAAGGGAAGCTCTTGACGCTAAGAAGGTTTGTACCGATCAAGTCAGAATTTTCCGATCGCTTTCGGCATTATAGAAAATATTTGCGGGAGAATTGCCGTTCAGGAACACCCGATAGGCATCCACCATAAGGCCGGCAACAATCTGATTGGTCATAATCACCGACGGGTCGGGCACGTAGCGGCAGGATGCCCTGCTTCTTTCGACGTGTTCGGCCTTCCTTGAATCAACTATCTCATACAGTCCAAGAAGCTCAGCGGGTGTGGGACCATCCTCAGCGGGGTCGAAGACGATGACCTGGCCTGCCGTGGCGCTCGTTCCGCCGCTAATTACAACCTTGCGGCCGGTCCTGCCCTTTTCGCTCATTATGATACGGGTTTCGAAATTGTCGACGCAGTCAAATACCGCGTCGAACCCTGAGATATCGGTATTTCGGTCGAAGCCGCCAGGGGCAAATTTGGCGCCGGCCCCGAATCTTTCATTGATCCGCGAGGCCAGGGTCTCGGCCTTGCCCCGTCCGATTGCGTCATAGAAGAAGACTTGCCTGTTTAGATTGGCGATTTCCACGCGGTCCGGGTCCATTATAGTCATGCCGGTTATTCCCGAATAGGCGAGCCCCATCGCAACGAAGTTTCCCAGGGCCCCGGCGCCGACGACCAGCGCCCGTGGATGGGACCCGTTCGGGGTCCCTCGCACGGCGCCATAGGTAATCAGATCGGGCGACACTTTCCATCCCAACAGGAGGTTTTTCACCTCTTCGAGCGCGATTCCCGCCGCGATTGTGTCCAGCACGGCGTCGTCGGATCGCTTCCGAGGCAGATTGTTTGGCGAGATGATCGATCCCAGCTCTTCGTGCTCTTTTCCGCGAACATAAGTGAAGATTTTCAGACCGTACTGACGGAAGTTCCGGTACCGGAAGCCCCTGACCAGGGGCTTACCGGTGGCGAAGGCGGTATCAACGGCAAGTTTATTTGCAAGCCCGTATGCGCTCAGGTCGACTAAGACGCGGCTGCCTGAAAAAATATCGGATAGGGCCGGGTGGGTAAAATATCCCTTCAGAAAGGCAAGGTTGAACTTCGGGTTCATTTTAGAGGCAATGGCCACCAGGTCGCTATCCAACCTGGGGGCAAGGACGATCAGGTCGTTTATTCCAAGGGCAGATGCGGAGAGAACGAACAAAGATGCCAGCAGGTCGTCGTCGCCCACAATGCCGACCTGTGAACTGCCAAGGGCCTCCTGGTCCCAGCCTTTGATTCTGAGCTGCCTGTCGAGCCTTTCTTCAATCACCGTCCGACCTTCCGTCCGCCTTTTTCGATCACCCGGCCGGTGTCCATCCGGGAGCGCCCAAGATTGACACCTATGCCGAGCAAACCAGCCCGATCATCTGCTGTGTGAAATCCGTTCACCCGGTTTTATTTTCGCTTTTATCTCGCCGGCCAACAGTTCCCTGTCCTTCTTCGTGAAAACCCTTCCGGAATCGACCGGCACCATCCGTGCCTCCTTTTTGCCGATGCTGACGCTCCCGGTAAGAATACCCCTGGTTTTGTAATAGATTTCCTGCATATGCCACCCGCCGTCCCCGACCACGATCCCGTAGCAAAAGCTTCCGTGGACGGCCTCGAAAATCCTTGCCTCGGAGACCGGTACGTCCGTAACGACCCAGACGCTGCGGCCCGTTTTTTCATCCTGTCCGAAGCGGTCCTGAGTGAGTGCCACAAGGTCCCTTATTACTATCTGCCTTCTTGACACGGGCTTTTTGACAAACGTGCCGACGTAATCAAGAACGCTCAGGTGATTTTGCTCATCGGTCCGCGAAAACCCCCTGTAGTCGAGGCGGCCGTGTGAATGAATCCATCCGTTTATGATGAGGTCGTGAGGCAGGGAATCGCTGAAAAGGGAAATATTTTCCGGCCCTATTGCCGTATGGTGATAAGCGTTGCTGTCATTGAAGGGAATCCCTATGTCAACGATACACTCGGGACGATCTTTCGACGCCAGAGTGAAACCGTACCATTCGTAGCTGTCGCCGTGTATGGCGCGCACAAGCCCGTTTACGGCGAGCGCCCTGCATTTTGCGTACGTTGTGATAGTCACGTCCCGGGGGAGCTTTGCGATCTCGATTTCCCGGGGACCTTCTTTTGCCAGCAGAGACAGGCGCCGTATCTTCAACTGAGTTTGCCTTTGTCATTTATGGCTTCGGAGGACCGTTCGCCTTTGAATCGAGCCATTCTCCGGGTGATTCGCCGTTTGGTCCGCCTTACCGGTCAAGCGACTCCACAAGCGCAATAAATTCCTTCAAAGATTTTATCTGCAACCTCGTCGCCTCGCCCCCTGCCGGTTCGCCATTTCGATTTCCATTGTCTGTCATGTTTTTGACGACTGAGGAAAGCGCCTCGATCCGTTTTCGGGCCATTTCGACCAGAACAAGGGATTCGAAATGGCGCCGATCGAGCAGATCGGACCGGATTGAGGGATTCAGAAAATAGAGTTGTTTGGAAAGCGCAATTTCGTCCGGCGAGCGCGCAAAGGGCAAATAGGGATTATCGAATCTATCGAGTATCTTCATGATAAGGAGGTATTGCGCACGGTCCGCAAAACCAAAGGGGGGGACCTCGAGTTTCTCTTTGACCTTCAGGGGAACATGGATCGAACTGTTCAGGGAATCTATCCGGGGGGGGCTGCCGGGCATTTCGAAAAAACGTTCCACCTGAGGATATTTTTCAGCCACGGCCCTCACCACCGAGAACGCAGACGGCCTGTAGGGCCTTTTTTCCTTTTCGTAAAGTTCCCGTTTGATTTGATTGATCAGCCCCATCTGTTCTCCCGCCGCAGAGATCGAAGCCCTGGGCCGCACCTCAGTAGAAATCGTTTTTCACCTCGATTTCTCCGGAAGCTATTCGAGGGTCCTCGCGGAGAATGCGAAGATCGTCAAAAACTATGGAATTCTTATCCATCCTCATGTCGTCCAGCCTGTGATATCCATTCCCTCGACTGCTGTTATAGCCGTAAAAAAGCGCATTGATTCCTTCCTCGAGGGCCCGGATGGCGCCCGATGCGCTGAATTTCCACTCAGGGATGAAACGCTCTGCCACGCATATCTTCTGGAAGCTCTCGTGACCCCAGAGAAATGGATGCTTGTATTTTTCGACTACGTAAGGGACCAGCGGGCCACGGGTCGGAACGGCGACCCGGCAATCGGGAAAAAGATAAAGGCGGCCCTTGTGATCCTTTAGAGCATATTGGCCCGTGTGGACATATACATAATATTCCGGCGTATCGCCGTCCCTGAAAAATCCGGCGCCGTTCAACTCGAGGTCGCCCGTCTCGTTTATGAACAGCAGCAGGGCAATGTATTTTTTCTGAAGATCGGCGTATTGATCCCGGCCTTGCAGAAGGCCCTCCAAGCGGTCTTTTGCTTCCCGCACGATCTTGGATTCGAGCGCTTTTAAAAGCCTCTGATGAAAGGATTTCGCCGTAGTCAGCCCGCCCTTGTCAGCAACCTGCGGCACTGTGCTCCCGCCGATGTCCCTGATTTTCTTCTTGAGAGAGAAAGTGTCGCCAAATCTGCCGGCCTCAGCGTAAAACCGGGCCGGGATACCGGCCCGGCGGCCCACGAGATCCAGGAATTGCTCTACCGATGCCGCTCCCCGCATTTTTCGCAATCTGTTTTTTTTACGCGCAAAATGCGGGATCACCTGGAATACGATGGTTTTGAGCTTTTGATCTATTGAAATGGAGGCCGGATTCAGGGAGCAGAGAAACCGATTGAAAACGTTGCGCCTGAGGTCTTCGTATGTTTGCGGATCAAGTTTCCCGTAATTGTCCAGGATGGAATTTATGTTAAGCGATTTCAGGAAATACTTATCCCCGCTCCTGGTCAATTGAGGGGCACGCCCGCTCGCCCGCGACCCGTCCCGCCCCATATTCACCTCTTTATCGACAGCCGGATCGAACACCATGGGGAGGTAAATGAAGCCGGCCTCTACCAGCAGTTCAGTGTCCGATTGAAGCAGCCGGAGCATCTAGGATGACTCCGTCACAGACGAACCGCCCTCCTGAGGCTTTATGGCGCGCATCGAAACATAGTAGTATTTCTCGCCCTCTTCGGTGCGCTCCAAAAGCGCATACCCCTGGGCCGGCCCCCGGATTTCTTTGCCACCGATCAGCAGTTTGCCTCCGGAAAGTTGTCTGTTTATATCCTCCAGAATCTGTCTTTCCTCGATGCTCCAGTTCTTTTTGCCAATAGTCCTGTAAACAAGCTCCCGAAGGGAGGCCCCTTCGTAGCTGCCGGGTTCATATATATCGATCAGCCCCTCGCCGGCCTGCCCCGGCAGAATTTCGATAACGAGCGGCACAGATTGTCCGAGCAACAGGGCTTCCTCCAACGCATCCACTCCTCGCATTGCAGCAGCAGCGCTTTGAACCATTTGAGTTCCTTCCGAACACGCAAAGATTAGCTTTGCCGGATACTTAACCAGCACAAGCAATCAGTTTACTGTTAATAACCAATATGACTTACTCTTCATTCTTTATTAACTGTAAGAATCTGCGAAGAACTTACAAGGGCTTGAATGCAGAGATACATAAGGTTGAACCTATGCCCTGGAGGGATTGCCCTGGAGGGGTCGGAAAAATGCGGCGCCGGCTATACGGCGGGATCGAATTACAAAAACGAGTTCCGTTCCCGCGAACCACCCAAGCGAAGAGCGGGCCGCTTTCAAATCTCGGGGCTGCCCAGGCGGGAGGAGAAGAAGGCTAGGCCCGCAACCCTCACGCTCTTTATGCTTCCATCTTTGATGGCAATCGGCTGAGTTGACGGGGTGGATTTGCAAAGGCGTCAAAATCCTCTTGTAAATCCTTGCGTAAAGTGTGATTAAATAAGAAAATTGTGAGAAGCGCAGCCCTTTTGAGCATGGTTGTAGTTAAACCAAGACGGCCTGCATTTTGCATAATGGATCTGATCCAGCGCCGACAAGAGCGCCAACTTTATGAACTGAAAGTTTAATCGGGAGGAAACAGTATGAGAGAGAGCAAATGTGGAATCTTGGTTTGCTCCCTGTGTTTGCTTCTGGCCTTTTCGGCTCCTGCAATCGGACAGCAAAAACAGGACAAGTCAAAAGGGGCGGCCCTGACGCCGGCCCAAGCCAAGGCCCAGGCGGAGGCCCTCAGACGCGAACAATCGAACCAGGAGTTCCTTGCGGCCGTTGACGGACAGGCCGTCGGCACGGTCGTCAGGCTGCTGGCCTCGGGCGCCGACGTGAACGCCAGGAACCGTGATGGGGTGACCGCGCTGATGTACGCCGCCATCCGCGGCAATCCCGAGTTGACAGGGCTGCTGCTCAAAAAGGGCGCCAAGGCAAACTTGACGGACATTTTCGGGACAACCGCGCTCATGCAGGCGGCCTGGGCAGGTCATTCCGGAATCGTGGAGATGCTCATAGAGGCGGGTGCGGACCCGAACCTCCAAAGCGTCCAGGAGGTCCCCAGGCTCAAGAAAGCGGGGGTCAACGCCCTCATGGGGGCCAGCATGAACGGCAACGCTGAAGTGGTAAAGATTCTTCTGGACAGCAATGCCCTGGTAAACCAGCAGGATGCCCAGGGCAAGACCGCACTTATGCACGCATCGCAGGGCGGCTATACTCTGGTTGTCGATCTTTTGCTTTCCCGGGGCGCAAAGACGGAAATAAAGGACCAACTCGGCAGGACGGCCCTTACGATAGCAACGATTTACGGCAACTATGACGTGGTTTGTGTTCTGGTATCGGCGGGGGCAAACGTCCACTGCAAAGATATTCACAACATGAAGCCCATCGTATACGCTTCCGCGCTGGACCATGGCGATATCTACAAGTTCCTCGAGGCGGCAATGGCCAGGAAGCCCTCGTCCTCTCAGGCAGCAGGGTTCAAGCTCGCTCCCTGACAGGAGATTTGGAAATGGCCGATTGGAAGCTCGAAAGAAGACGCGCGGAACGCTTCAAGGTCGGATGGACCGGTAAGCTGACCTGTTATTTTCCGGACCATGATGAAAATATCGAGATCAGGGTGGTGGAGGTATCCTCTGACGGCGCGCGCCTGGAAGTGGAGACCCTGAAAGTCGGCCAATATCATCTTGTGATCGGAAGCGAGTCCAGCCGGTTTACATTGAAGGTCAGCCTGCCCGAATACGCGCTGTCGGTTCCGGTCAGAATAATTTGGTACAGCACCGACCAGGAAAGAGACACGTTCAATTTGGGCGTGCTCTTTCTCAAGACTTCCGTAGAGATCCAGGGGACAATCGATAGAATTTTGAAGGATGTTGCGCTTGAGTCAGCCGGACCGGAGGGTCGGGAATAGCAATTGTCTCGCTCTAAAGATTTTCAGGCCGTAATCTTCGATCTTGACGGAACGCTCCTGGATACGCTCCAGGACCTCGCCGATTCCATGAACGTCGCTCTGAGCCATTTTGGATTTCCCGTCCATGAGTTGGAAAAGTACAGGCATTTCGTCGGAGACGGCATGGAAAACCTTGTCCGGCGCTCGGTTCCGGATACGGCGAAAAACGATCCCCGGCTAATCTCCCGCTGCCTCGAAATGATGCGCAAGACTTATGAGCTGAACTGGAGAGTGAGGACCCGGCCTTACCCCGGGGTCCCGGAGCTCCTTGATGCCCTGAGCGGGCGCGGCCTCAAGATGGCCGTGCTTTCAAACAAGCCCGATGATTCCACGCGAAAGGTCGTGGACGGGCTTTTGGGCGCCTGGCGCTTCGAAGCCGTCGTGGGCGCCCGCCCGCGGGTCCCCCTGAAGCCGGACCCTTCTTCAGCGCTGGAAATAGCAAACAGGCTGAAATTAGGGCCTGCCCGCTTTGTCTACCTTGGTGACACCGCCACCGACATGAAAACCGCAAATGCCGCCGGGATGTTCGCGGTCGGCGCATTGTGGGGATTTCGCGACGCCGCGGAGCTTATCGCGGGCGGAGCCGCGAAGCTGATCGAAAAGCCCGCCGAACTGCTCGAGCTGTTGTGACGGAGGACGGAGATCATACGTCGGACTTCCGCCCTCCGATATCCTTTATACAAACTCCCAGACGCTGTCGGCAAGGTTGATGGAGTGGGTTGCTTCGAACAGGCGTACTGCTTCTTCGAAAGCATGCTCGGCAATCCGGTTTTTGAATGGAATCGGAAGCGCGTTAAACATCGGAGCGAACGGCTGGTTGGCTTTCTTGATGTTTCCGCCGCCGTTGTTTGTCTCGGCCGCCCATTTCACGATTTCCTGCCAGAGTTCGTCCGGAATGCCGCGGTAGGGACGTTTTATGTAATCCTTTTCCGCCGTGGTAATGCAGTTGCCGTTCTGGTTCATTGCGAGGCCGAAGGCGATATTCTGCCACAGAGTCCCCACATTGCCCTTTCTGACACCGTACTCAATGAACGAAGAGATCTTGTCGAGCGACGTGCCTGTGATCCCGTGTTGCGCGATGTCCACCGACCAGGGCTGGATAGCCTCCCATATTGAGCGGGTAAGCTCCAGCTGAATTCCTTCATGGGAGGCGCCGAAGTAGGTTCCGTGGATGGAGCCGTTATTAATGGCGAGAAGGTTGGGGCGTATGCCTTTTTTATCGAGTTCGCCGATAAACCACCGGCCCTCCTCCGGCTGAGTGAAACCGTCGGCGCTTCCGCTCTTTGCGCCGATCTCACCAAGTTCGACCTCAAGGTTCAGCCCGGCCTCGACTATAGGTTTGGCAAGAACCGAAGTGGCCGCAAGGTTTTTATCGTTTTCCATATGGGAGGCGTCGATGGCGAAAGAAGTAAATCCTGCTTCCATTTCCGCGGCTATGAGCCGGCCCACGGATTCGACCTCTTCGGGTTTTTTTACCGTGATGTGGTCCCCATGGATGGCAAATGGCACCGAAGTGTTTCCCAGCCGCTCGTTTTCCTCTACGATGAATTCCGCAAAGCTCTTCGGGGTGAACTCGGTGTAATCAAGTTCCGATTTGGCTATTTCATACATCACCGGCGCCCGTACCGCCATCGAGGCCAGGACGATCCCTTCGACAGGCAGTCTGCATCGGATGTTTGTCGCCATAATCATGCCGGTATGTTTCCTGGCCGCTTTTATCAGCGCCTGTCCGTTTACCAGGGGGACAATGCTGTTGGGGAATTTTTTTTTGACGTTTTCGGGGCGCTTATCCAGTCTCGTTTTGTCCATTCTTCCCTCCCTACAAAATAGCTGATTCGAATTTCGTTAGCTCCGTCTGTACAAACCGATGCTGATGATTATTTTCTGCTTCAACAGCGGCCGTAAAATCAACGATTTTCAGACGGAACAGTCACACACAAATGAGTCATTATCAAACGCATTTTAAATTTTCCCTAAACATTTGAGCAATTTCAAGAAGATAATTTAGGCATTAAATCGGCAAAAAAAAGGACTGTGAAATTCTTGTAATGCCCAGGATGAGCAGGCAGCCCCTGATTGAGCGCTCGTGAGCCCGGCGGGTCGCGGCACTTTTATGCTTGACGCGGAAGGATTTCGGTATCAAAAAGGAACTTGATCTGGAATCCAGGAATTTTTATTATGCACTGCCGCGAGAAAATAAGAATTTAAGCGCAACAGGGAAAGAGTCATGAGATTTGGAAAAACCACGGGTCTGTCGTTTTTTCTCATAATTAGCCTTCTGTTCAGTTCCTTTTGCTTTGCCGAAGAGGAATACCGAGCCACGGTCCAGAAATTAGAGTATCGGGAGCCCGATTTGACGGTGGTGGGGACCCCGAAATTATACAAGATCGGACCCACTGACACGCTCCTGGACATAGCGAGGCGAAACGGGCTGGGATACAATGCGGTTGAACTTCTATTCCCCAAGATGGACGCATGGGTCCCGCCCAACGGCAAAAGGGTTTTTCTTCCCACTTTCTGGGTGCTGCCCCCCAGCCAGCACCATCAACTGGTAATAAACGTGCCCGAGCTGCGGATATACTTTTTCGACCAGCAGAGTTCAACCGTTCAGACCTATCCGATCGGGATAGGCGACGAGGGATGGGAAAGTCCGCTGGGGACGTATTTCGTAAATGATAAGAGACCGAATCCGGCTTGGTATGTTCCGGCCTCGTTACAGGAAAAATACGGCATGGCGGTCATGCCGGCCGGCCCCGAAAACCCGTTGGGGGAATTCGTAATGAAATTTTCAGCAGGCCCCTACGGAGTTCACGGGACCCATCAGCCGTGGGGAGTTGGACGCCTGGTGAGCCATGGCTGCATCCGCTGCTATCCGGAACACATACGCATCCTGTATCCGCAGGTGCCGATCGGGACAAAGCTCGAAATAATTTACGAACCGTTAAAATTCGGTCGAAAAGACGGACAGATATTTGTACAGGCGTTTCCGGACGTGTATAAGAAGATTCCGGATTATGCGAAGTACGCATTCGATAAATTAGCTCAATATCCTTTCGCAAAAGATGTGGACCAGAAGAAATTCATGGTTGTGATGAGCTTGCAAAATGGTGTCCCTACGGATGTTACGCGCAACGCGCATGAGGACAACTCGCTCAGGGTGGCTGAGATGACGCAGGAATAGATGCGGTTGAGCCGGGCCGGCCTGCCGCGACAAAGGGGTTAATGCATTCGATCGTTCGGCGAAAACATTTTCGCCTCAGGCAAAATTGACTAGGTTAATCCATTAATTTTCTCTCATCGTATATGGGGCAATGGCTGAGCGAAAAATCTCTTGATTTTATAAAATAGGTGGCGTAGCATTTAGGCCGTTTTCTTTTAGCAAGGCCGCACAGCTGGTCTAAAACACTGTAAAAAGTTCGATTAAGTCAATTTGGGACACGAGAGGAGGTGGGAGCACTACAAGCAGTTAGGAGGGTTTTGAAATCCACACGGTAGTTAATCTTTTTGTCGGTTTTTTAAGGAGGAAAGAGCATGAAGAGAATAGTAGCAGTAGTGTTTGTTGTCGCATTGGCTTTTACGATGATTTCCGGTTGTTGCGAACAGGATGCAAAGAAGTGCACGGAGCTTTGCCAGGCAGCTCTGGATAAGGCCCAAGCAGTCGAACAATCTTGCACAGCCAGTGCCAGGGCAGCCGAAGCAGCAGCAATGAGAGCTGAGAACGCCGCTCGCAGAGCCGAAGCAGCCGCTGACAAGGCCGAAGCAATTTTCAAGAAAGGCCTGAAGAAGTAATTACCGCATTTCTAGTTCACGGAATGAAAGGCCGGGGGAGTTCCACCGGCCATTCATTTTTATAGGGACTAAAATTCGGTTGCCAACCAAAATCCCGCGGGACGCGGAATTTCAGCGCGGTCCTTCATGGAAGCGCTTATCCCGGGGGAGCCAATTTTTTCCTGAGCAAAATTTCATCCCAACCCGGCTTTATGAGGTCCTCCAGAGTCGCCGTTCTCTCGAAGCCCATTTTGCCGTAAAATCTTTGCGCCCCCGAGTTGATGGCGGACACCGTAACCCAGACGTTTGTGGCTTGATGATGGAGGCAGACCCAGTCAACGATACGGCCTCCTATGCCTTTGCCTCGAAATCCATCGAAGAGGGCCACAAGTTCGATGAACGGCCCAAAAAGCCAGGGATACCTCACGGACAAGACCCCGGCGAGGTTTTCCGAGACCATGACGCTGTAGCGACTGAGCGCCGGGTCTGCGCGAAGGAGGTAAAACTCCAGGGCCTGGGGCCTGTAGTTCATGGTTAGCCAGGGGTCCATCGAGCAGAGCATCCCGCTTATCTCGCGCACGCTTTGAGGTCTTATGGGCAAAAGAGAAAGCCCTTCTTTGTCCTCGATCACCTCCATTGCATTCCTCTTTTATTCCAACGGCAAGACAGGGCAAGACGAAAGGCAAAGAGTGAAACCACAATAAACAATTTCACCCTTCCGACTTCTCCCTTCAAAGGACCATTCCCGGGCGGAACGCTACTTGAATCCCAGCAGATAGTCGGCCAGCGCCTCCTTATCCTCGTCGGGCAACGCCTTTATCTTTTCGAGCTGGGGGCGCATCATTCCCCATTTTTCGCTCTCGATGAGCGGCTTGATCTCTCCTTTAAAAAATTGGAGAAGCTTTTCCTTATCCGAATAGGTCTGGTCGATTTCCGCCAGCGATATGGCAGCGGCTTTTTTGTCAGGTTTGTGGCACATGCCGCATTTAAGCGACGTAAATACCGCGGCGCCGTCCACATCGGCGGCATTTCCGGCAGCCGCCAGCGCCAAAACCAGGACCAGTACGGGTAATATCAGCCTCATCCGCGTCTCCTCCGTGTAAGATTACCTTGATAGTAATAAATACATTTACAAATTACCAGGGGCGCCACTGTATGGAGGCGCGCCGCGCCTCAAACCATCACCTCGCAACAAACATTGTGTCAAAAGATGTTCCGATTGTCCAGCTTCGACCCCGCCTTATCCAGTGTAAACAACACCTTGACCCGAATGTGGCCTCTCCTTAATTTAAGATAAATATGCAGATGCGCCTGCGCGGAACATATTCATGATAGCCATATGCCGCGCATGAGAAAGGGGGCAGGGATGAAAGCCGGTTTAATTATTACCGGGAGCGGCTCAATGCTCGCTCTTACTTCGAGTGATTCTTTCGAAGATCCCGTTCTTGTCGGCGCTCTCATGGAAAAGGGCATAAACAAGTATATCGCGTTCGAAGTTCCCGAAGACCTTGTCAAAAGCCGGTACGGGCAGCATTATTTCGTCACTCTGGCCGACCGCCGGCAATCGGACATCCTGAGGATCGTTGATGTTGACGGGCAGCGAATCTTCAGGAATTTTGATCTGAAGACACTGAGCCGTCCGGTCTGTCACGAAGAGCCCGCCGTTATCCAGAGGGCCGCATAAACGTAAAACCGTTCATTTCAAAGAAGAGCAGGGATGCCGAGCATTCGGTCCCTGCTCTGTTTGCAGCCTCAATCTTTTATCCGACTTCCGGCATCCGTTTCCCCGGCTAATCTATTCCTGGTTGTCCCGGCCGCCGAACGGGGGATCGAGCTGGTTGTCTCCAGGCTAAACGAATTCACATTGAAAAACTTGGGGGCAAAGAGGACGGAGCGGAATTTACGTGGCTGCTGACCGGTTTTCATGCATGCCGGTTTTTTTCATTCGGGATCGAGGCCGCGGCAAGGGGCGCAAAACTCCCCTTCGTCCTAAAGAAGCGAATCCGTCAGGAAGAAACCACTCTTCTCATTTCTTCGGCAGCTGGTCCAGGGACCATTCCATCGGGTCGATCAGCGTAAAACCAAGTTCCCGCAGCCGGTTTCTCACTTTTGAACTGTTGCTCGTCAGAAGATAGGGGAAAACGGCCCTTTTGCCTTCCTCCCAGGTCCTTGCCACAAGGATGCTGCCGAACGAAACGCCCTGTTCGGTTATGGCGTCCACGACACGTTTCATCTGCCCGACTTTGTTTTCGACGACGATGCCGATAAGGGCGCCGGGCTCTTCCAACCCGAGGACGTTTACGAACGCCCGCATCAGGTCCCGGATGGATATTATTCCTTTGAGCCTTCCCTCATCATCGACGACCGGGAAAGCCCCCACTTTTTCCTTCTGCATCATCAGGATTGCGTCCGGGAGCGTATGGGCCGGGGAGACGGTCACGGGGTTTGCCGTCATTATGTCTTTGACTTTCATGAAGGCCAACCGCCTGCCCTGGTCCTCCTTTTCAGAATCGGAAAGAACCATCGAAGGCATGGCGCTTCTTATGTCCCGGTCGGTGACAATCCCGACCAGGACACCATTTTCGACAATTACAGGCAGATGCCTGATCCCGTGCCGGGCCATCAGGGTCTGCGCAGTAACTATTTCATCGTCCGGGCTGACTGTTACGACGTCCCTGGTCATGGATCTGTCGATGAACATATGGCCCCCTTTTGAAGTGAATTTGATTACTGCAAGTCAAGAAGTAACCGAACATGGTCCCTTATCAGCTCCGGAAGCACCCCGAGCGAATATCCCCCTTCCAGAACCGACACCAGCCGGCCTTCACAATATTGGACGGCCAATCGGAGTATTATTTTCATCATCCACGAAAAAATCTCGGTCGAGAGTTTGATGCCGGACATATCATCCTCGGCGTGCCCGTCGAAACCCGCCGAGACAAGGATCACATCCGGCATGAATTCTTCGAAAGCCGGAATCAGGTCATGAACTATCCTGCGCCTGTACTCATCGTCCCCCAGACCTGGCAGTATAGCAGAATGTAAGGTCGTTCCCAGTCCGGGGCCAGAGCCCCTTTCGAATTCGCGTCCAGTACCCGGATACGCAAATGAGGGGTGTTCGTGGATCGAATAGTAGAAGACATGAGGGTCCCCGTCGAAAATGCGCTGCGTTCCGTTGCCGTGATGAGCGTCGAAATCGACAATGCCGATCCGTCCTACCTTCCACTGGCTCTGAAGATATCTGGCAGCGATAGCTACATTGTTGAAGAAGCAAAACCCCAACGCTTTATTTTCTTCAGCATGGTGACCCGGGGGCCGCACCGCGCAAAAGGCGTTGTCGATTCTTCCTCGCATCAGCATATCGACTGCATTGAGAATACCTCCCACAGCGAGCACGGCCGTATCGTAGCTTTGAGGGCTGATCTGGTTGTCCGCGTTGTCCAGTTCGCCAAGATCGAGCAGGCACGCTTCTTCGAACCTGTAGATGTAGCGGGGCGCATGGACCTGTTCTATCCATTTCATTTTGGCGGGAGTAGCTGGAATGGGGATCAGCTTCGAGAGAAGATCGGCTTCTTCCAGGGCGCGGTGGATCACTGTCAGCCTTTCGGGAGCTTCCGGGTGCCCTGGCCCGGTTTTGTGCAAAAGGAATCTTTCGTCATAAAGCAAACCAGTTCTTCTCATCCGGTTTCCTCATATTCAATGCCGCTGATTTCAGGATGCTGGATTTTGGATAAAAAAGTTCGCTCTTGAATCTGGTCCTCCGGATCAACTACGGGGGGGGCAGGTCCTGGATACTAAACAACGATGAGCCCGGCAAGATATCCGGCAACCAGCCTCAGATCAGGGGACCCGCAATTTTTGTCCCGGCGTCAGTTCGTCCGATTTCAGCTTATTGGCGGCCTTGAGTTCGCGAGTGCTTACATTGTAACGCATGGCAATTGCCGAGAGGCTATCGCCCTTTTTGACCACGTAGGTTTTTGCCTGTGTTTTCTGCTGCGCCCCGGGAGGCGGCGTTTTTGCCGCCGGAGCAGCCGCAACGGCCGCGGGGGCCGGCGGCGAATCATCCCTTTCCGCAATCGAGATCTCAGGGTCCGCACTCGGGCCGGCGGAGGCCGCATTGAAGTTCTGTTCGAATAGCTGGGCGGACCCGGCAGGGAGCTTGATTTCATGATTGCCGGCGGGTATAGTGTCCGACCGGTAAATCTGGTTGAGACGCTTGATCTCGCGGTAGGTCGTTCCGGCCGCGTTCGCTATCGTCTGAATCGGCACAGGCCTGGAAAGTGAGACATTCACCCGGTCGAGCCTGAGTTCCTGATATCCCCACCCTTTCGGCAGGTCGTACCCGTACTGATGCGGGTTGCTGAGCACCGCCTTTACCGCAAGAATCCTTATGACATAGCGCTCGGTTTCCTGCGGAAGCCTCATGTCGTAGTAGTCCCGCACGCCCTGGAGGCGAGATTCTTCAAGGATGCGCCTGTCTCCACAGTTATAGGACGCAATCGCCAAAGACCAGCTGTTGTACTTTTTGTGGAGGTCGCTCAAAAGGAGGAACGCGCTGTCGGTCGAGCGTTCAAAGTCGTACCTTTTATCTACCGAGCCTTTCTGGGCCAGCCCGTATGCCGACCCCGTGCTCGGCATAAACTGCCACGGCCCGGCCGCTCCCTTGGGGGAACACGCGTTCGGAAGCAGGTCACTTTCCACAATGGCCACGTACTTCAAGTCGTCAGGCAAATTGTAGTGCCGGAGCCGTTCCTCGATTACCGGAAAGTAGCGCTCCATCCTCTTGAGCCAGAGATAGACCTGGGCGTGATTATAGACGACCAGGGTGAATTCCCTGTCGAAGCGCTCATAAACATCCTGCCTGTTGAGGGGGACCGGCTCACCGCAGAGATCGATGCTGTTTGGCGGCGCAATGTAAGGAAAGTTCGTGGTCACGGGAGCAGGGTTGCCACATACCAGTTGCTTTTCCTGGGCATTGGCCAGGCCAGGCTCTTGCGCCGTGTTTGCCGTCGGCACCGTAGTGCAACCGCAGATCACAAAAAGCAATCCCACCGTAGCCGCAATGGCCCCCAGTCTCCTCATTTGACGCCAGCCGTTCATCTGTAAACTCCTCTTTCCGTCTTTCTGATGCTTTTAACTCAAAGAGTCTTACCTATGTCCCCGGACACCTGTTATCCCTCTTCCCGGTCCAAACACCCTGGACGAAAGGGGGTGGATTTGGATTAGAAGTGGATTTCGAGCTCGTTGAAGAAAAACCTTATCTCCTGAGCCGCCGTCTCGGGGGCATCAGAACCATGGACGATGTTTTTTTCGACATCACCGGCAAAATCGCGCCTGATCGTACCCGGTAAGGCTTCTTTCGGGTTGGTGGCACCCATGAGTTCCCTGTACGTCCGGACGGCGTTTTCGCCTTCGATCACCATGGCAACGATCGGACCCGATGTCATGAACTCGACAAGCGAGTCGTAGAACGGCCGTCCCCTGTGTACCGAGTAGAACATCCGGGCCTGATCCCCGGTGAGCCGGACCATCTTCATGGCGCAAATCCTGAACCCGGCCTGCTCCAAGCGCCTAACGATCTCTCCGGTCAAACCTTTGCCTACCCCATCGGGTTTGATTATTGAAAGCGTCCTCTCCATTGAATCTCCCCTGTCAATCAGACTGGTTCCCCGCTTTAGTAAACGCTAATGGTTTACATCACACCGGGCATGGATGTCCAACGGAAATCGGCGGAAGGGACAAAGCAGTGCGGGGCGCCATTGCACTCAGGGGGTCCGGACCGCGCGGGCAAAATCCATTGGGCCCCCCAGGGGGCCATCGAACAGTTGCCGGGACGTTTTTCCCGCCGGCATCAGCAATTCTTTGAGGCTATTTTTCCGGAATTTTTTCTTTTGAAGGCGGGGGTGCATCCAGGTCTGTCAGCCGGGCGCTCACCACGGTGTCCTTGATGGTCCAGTAGACGCTTCGGAATTTTTCGTCGAAATTGGTGGGCGAGACCGTGCCCATTTCGATGAATTTTACCAAAACTTCTTTGGCGACCTTCAGGATCTTTTCATCGTCCGCGTTCATCCAACCCCTCGCTCTGGTCTCAGTTAAAAAGCCTCTGCTTCATGGAAGGAAGGCCATTGTGATTCAAGCAGAGGCTTTTGGGGGCTGTGAAATACCCTTTGAAGGCATCCCGTCGCCCATCTGTAATCTACCATAAAAAGCTCCGGGCAACAAACGATTAGGCGGATTGCCCGGATTTTCAGGGCGCTTGAATACCTGGCCGCATCGCGGCCCCCCCAGCCGTTCCAGGCGGAAAGAGGGAGCGGATTTCTGATAATTTTGCATGAATTGTCATATTAGGTCGCAAAAATGACTTGACAAACGGCATTTGATATCTATAAGAAAGACCCTAAGTGGTAAATTGTGGGCAAAAGGGGTAAAAAGTGGGCAGCACACACAAACCCAGATTCAGAGGACGCTCAGTCGCAAGGCTCGATGCCAAAGGGCGTCTCAGAATACCCACAAAATTCAGGGAAGTCCTTCAAGAACATTTTACTGACGCTCTCGTTGTCTCCCAATACGGGGAATGTCTCGTCGCCTACCCACCCGAACAGTGGGATGAGCTCGAAGCCAAAGCGTTGCATCTTTCCCAGGTTCATCCCGAGCATCGATCCTTTCTGCGGCGTTTCATTTCGGGTGCTGAGGACTGCGAGTTCGACAATCAGGGACGAGTATTGATTCCGCCCCTGTTACGTGAAGACGCGCACCTGAATCAGGAGGTAGTGCTTGTCGGAATGCTCTCGAACTTCGAAATCTGGGACAGGAGCACATATGACCTCCAGGTTGAGCGGGACAGGCAGAACGAACAAAAGGTAATGGAAACCATAGCGATTACCGGGCTTTAATATGGACGAAAGCCCAAGGGAAAGTCAACATATTCCGGTCATGCTCGGACCGGTGCTTGAACTTCTCAGGTGCAAACCGGGCGGCATTTACGTCGACGGCACGATTGGCGCGGGGGGATATGCCCGATGCCTTCTCGAAAAAAGCGCTCCCGACGGGGTCGTGCTGGGTCTGGACTGGGATTTGGAGGCTATAGAGCGCGTGCGCGAAAGGCTTGGCGACCATGGAGGAAGGCTCATTCTGGAGAAATCAGATTTTGCCGATATACGCATGGTCCTGGACAGGCACGGCATCGGGCAGGCCGATGGAATCGTAGTCGATCTGGGGGTTTCGAGTTTCCAGATCGAGGAGCCGCGACGGGGATTTAGTTTTATAAACGAAGGTCCGCTCGACATGCGAATGAACCTCGACTTGACTCAAACGGCGGCAGATCTTGTGAATGCTCTTCCGGAAAAAGACCTTGCCGACCTGATCTACCGGTACGGCGAGGACAGGCTGTCGAGAAGAATAGCGCGCGCAATTGTGGCGGCCAGGAAAAGGGGCCGCATCGACAACACGCGGGAACTTGCCGAACTGATTCGCAAGGCCGTCCCAGTGACAAGGGACACTTTTCGGATCCACCCGGCCACCCGTACTTTTCAGGCCCTGCGGATAGCAGTGAACCGGGAGATCGATTCCCTGAAGCGTTTTCTGCCCGAAGCTTTAGGGGTCCTCGGAGACGGAGGAACACTTTGCGTGGTCGCCTTCCATTCACTCGAGGACCGGGTTGTCAAGGAAGCGTTCAGGAACTGGGCACGGTCATGCCGCTGTCCGCGCGAGCGCGCTGCGTGCGAGTGTGAAGGGAGGCCGCTTGTTCGGCCACTGACGAAAAAAGCTCTCCGGCCTTCGCCGGATGAAATCGAGCGTAACCCACGGGCACGCAGCGCAAGGCTCAGGGCAGTCGAGAAACTAAGCGGTTAACGCTCGCCGAGCGTAGGAATTATCGACAGGCTTGATTTGCAGGGCGGCTCTTTACGCCGGGTTTGAGGGGGCCCGGAGGAAATTGAGCCGGATTCACCAGAGAGGGGAAAGTGAGAGGTTTTTCGGGGAAACGGGAGGGAAGAAGCGAGTTCCGGACGGCCTCGGGGGTGGCCGCCCGGGACTTCTTCCCGCGAACAAAGAGGACCATCTGGGGGAGGAAAATCACGGGGGGGGATGCTCAAGGCTGGGTAGTGGTTTAGTGAAACTTATGGGCAATTTAGAGCAGGAAAGGGCGTAAACATGCAAGCAAAAGCTTTGAAGAAAAAGTTTTCGAGAAGCGGCTGCCCTTCGACCCATCTTTCTTACAGGCACGACCTCGGGGATGGTTGCGAGTTCCATTTCTCAAATCGAATGACCAGGGCGGATATGTTCTTCGGGGCGACCGGGCGGGTCTTTTCGCGGGATTTCCACTGCGCCAACCCTGGTCAGAAGCAGCCGGAATGGGATATCTGATAACGCTTTGTTTCGGTTAGCGCTTGTCTGGGCTGGAACAACTTTTTCGGTTAGGACGGACCGGGTAGCAGATGAGAAGATTCAATGAAAGCGCGATTCTCAGCATGAAGCCGGAGGGTGATTTCAGGTCCCAGGACCATGCGCCCGCGCGCATGTGGGCATGGCTGGCATCCGCAGTCTTTCTTGGAGCTGTTTTCGTCATCTGTGCGATTTTTTACGTCTGGCTATACGTTCAACATGTTCAGAACGGGTATCGGCTTTCAAAGATCTATGAAGAAGGCGAACTGCACACCACGGTTCAGCGGAAGCTGGTCATTGAGTGGTCCCGGTTTCGAGACCCGCAGCGGCTGGGGGAGATTGGCCTGAACCAGTTCGGCCTGGCGCCGCCGAGGCCCGACCAGAAAGTCGTGATGCGCTAGCGCAACCAAAGATATCCGGCGCTGGTGGATTCGGGGGCAACAATGGAGAGGGGCGAGCCGCGGAAATTTTTGAACTCCCGGTACTGGTCATGCCGCGTGCTCTTCCACTTTGTCGTGATTGCGGGCTTGTGCGCCGTTGCAGGCAAGGCTTTTCGCCTGCAGGTGATCGAACACTCATTTTGGGTTGGACGCGCCAACGCCTGTTTGAACACCAAGTTTACAGTCCCCGCCTATAGGGGCACCATTTACGACAGGCAGGGGCGAGTTCTGTCCTATTCGGTCCCGCAACAGTCCCTTTATGCTTTCGGGGTACAGATCGAAAGCCCTGCTAAAACCGCGGCCACTCTCAGCCGCATCCTGGACGAACCTGCAAAAACTATCGAAAAAAAGCTCACTTCTTCCAACCGTTTCGTCTGGTTAAAGCGTCAGCTAACCGATCAGCAGGCAGCCGAAATAGAGAAGCTCAAAGCCCCCAACCTTAATCTCACCGACGAATACAAACGGTTCTACCCTTACAGGCAGGTGGGCGGTCAGGTGGTGGGCTTCGTCAATATAGACGGAGTCGGCATAGAGGGGGTTGAAAAATCTTTTGATGAAGTGCTCAAAGGCAAACCAATCCCGGTGTGCCAGTTCAGGGACGGCGGGCGTAAGCGGCTGTGGCTCGACTCCGCGGCGCCTCCGGAGCCTGCCGAGAGTTGTGGCGTCAAGCTCAGCCTGGACGCCTTCATCCAATACGTAACCGAATGCGAACTGGAGAAGGCTGCGCAGAAGTACAAGGCCAGGTCGGCGGAAGCCGTCGTCATGGACGCCGAGACCCTGGAAGTGCTCGCCATGGCAAACTGGCCGTTTTTCGATCCCAACATCATGCCGGAAAAAAAGGACCCCAAAGAGGAAATTGCTCGCAACCACGCCATTTCAGACGCTTTCGAGCCCGGTTCGACCTTTAAGGTGTTCCTGATGAGCGCCGCTCTTGATCAGAACCTGGTGCGGGAGCGAGACCGGATCTATTGCGAAGCCGGCCGCTGCACGCTGGCGGGCCATTCCATAAAGGACGTCCACCCTTTCGGCTGGCTCACCATGCCGGAGGTGATCAAGTTTTCGAGCAACATTGCGGCGGCCAAAATCGCACTCCACGTCGGGGCGGAAAAATACTCCCGCTATATTCACGATTTCGGTTTCGGCTCGCTTACCGGGGTTAATCTGCCCGGAGAATTCAAAGGGCTTGTGAGACCGGCGAAAAGGTGGAAACCCATCGACCTGGCGACGACCGGTTTTGGACAAAGTATCGGCGTCACAGGCCTGCAACTTACCAACGCCGTTGCCGTCCTGGCCAGCGGGGGCCAATGCGGCTCGCCGACCATCGTCACTAATATTCTTGACTCTCAGGGCGAGTCTATCAAGGAATTCAAGGCGGTCAAAACACGAAAAGTAATCCAAAAGAGGACAGCCGACCAGATTAGTGCTATGATGGCCCTTGTCACTCAGGAGGGCGGCACCGGGGTCAACGCAGCGCCCGAGGGTTACACGGTGGCAGGCAAGACTGGAACGGCTCAGGTAATGGACAACGCGACTAAGCGTTACGCTTCGAACAAATACACCGCGGTTTTTACAGGGTATGTCCCGGTTGAGCATCCCAAACTGGTAATTACCGTAGTTGTTCACGAACCCCAGGGTTCAATTTATGGCGGAGTTGTGTCGGCGCCGGTGTTTCGGAATATCGCCGCAAAAGCCCTGCCCTACCTGGGGGTAATGCCTTCTGCACCAAATACCGCACCCAGTCTCAACATCCACATGACTAAAGCCCCATCCACCGGTCCTAAACATGGCCCCGGCAGCAGTAAGGCCGCTGGGGACAAATCAGGCGCCAAATCCGCCCAGAAAACGGCTTCGAAGAAAGACCCGGGGGCCGTAACGATTGATGCGAAGAAAGCTCAGCCGGCACCGAAGGCAACCCGCCTCGAATCGCCTGGAAAGTATTCGCTCAGGCTAAACGAGCGTGAAGCGGCGGGCATCTACTAGAGCATTGTCAACAAAGTTTCAATCTGTTGGCAAGTGATTGTCACCCCGGCGAAAGCCGGGGGCCAGTGATCATAACTGACCGAAAAGACACTGTGTTCCGGCTTGCGCCGGAATGACGGATTGTGCGTCTGCACCCTTCACAACTTAGCTGACGCTACACTAGAGGTCCTGCCTGCTTCGATGCTCCCGAAAAGGGGTCGGGTGGTTAGTTACCCTGTAGGGGTAACAGGTTTGAAGTCCCCTTTTTAAAGCGGCCGGGGCGAAGTGGCCTACTTTTGAAAAAGGTGCATTTTCGGCAATTTCCGGCGGAAAACCTTATAAAATCTGACGGCGCGATTCTAATGAAAACGGTTAAACAGCTGATAGAGGGCCTGGAAATTGCCGGAGCAACGGGGGACCTGGATGTTCCGGTGTCCAGCGTGTGCTACGACAGCAGGCAAGCGGGCAAAGGCAGCCTGTTTGTCTGCATTCGGGGAACTCATGCGGATGGGCATGATTTTATCGACGACGCCGTATCTCGAGGCGCCGTTGCGATTGTTGCCCAGGCAGGGATACCCGCCGGACCTTCGACCGGGTTTGTGCGAGTCCGGGACCCGCGTGCGGCGCTTGCCGCGATATCCGCGAATTACTACGATCATCCGGCTGCCAGGCTCGATCTTGTTGGAATAACGGGAACGAACGGAAAGACTACGACTTCGTTGCTCATCGAGAGCATTCTGCGGTGCAACGGATCAAATCCCGGGGTCCTCGGCACCCTCGCCTACAGGTGGGGAGGCAATGACATTCCATCTCCGATGACCACGCCCGAATCCCTGGATCTCCAGAGAATTTTTTCCAGTATGCTCAGGGACGGAGTTACACACGTGGTCATGGAGGTCTCCTCTCACGCGCTCGCGCTTGGCAGGATTGCCGGGTGCACGTTCAGGACCGGCGTCTTCACAAATCTGTCCCAGGACCATCTTGATTTCCATACGACGATGGAGCAGTATTTCGCGGCCAAAAAACTCCTGTTCTCGTCTCACCTCGACCCGCGTTTTTCATCGGCGGTGATCAACGAGGACGACGACTACGGAAGAAGAATAATCGAAAACGGGGCCAGTGCGGCCAAAATCATCCGTTACTCGTGCAGGGCCCCTTCATGCGCCGAACGCATCGAGTCCGGGGCAGGCTGTTTTGAAAACGGGCCAAACAGCGTTTTCGTAAAAGAGGTCCGGTTCAGCCCCGGGGGTATTGCCGCAAAGGTCCAAACCCCGCTGGGGGTAATCAGGGTCGATTCCCCGTTAATGGGCAGGCTGAACCTGTATAACATCGTCGCCGCGGTATCGGCGGCTGTGTCGCTCGATATTGCCCCGGGGGCCGTAGAGGAGGGCGTCCGGGTGCTTTCGCACGTGGACGGCAGGCTTGAGCGCGCGCCAGTCCCTGCGCGTAGCGGCTTTCAGGTAATTGTGGACTACGCCCACACCCCTGATGGAATGGAAAAAGCCCTCGCCTGCCTGCGCGAAATGACGGAAAACAGGCTTATCGCGGTATTCGGTTGCGGCGGCGACCGGGACAGGGGCAAGAGGCCGATCATGGGCCGCGTGGGTGCAGAACTGGCCGATGTCGTGATCATAACGAGCGATAACCCCCGGACCGAGCGGCCGGACGATATTCTCGACGAAATCGAGGAAGGCGTTAAACGGACAGGGACCTCCGCGCTGAGACCGGATGAAGGGCCCTCGGCGTCGAGGGGCTATATCCGGGAGGGCGACAGGCGAAAGGCGATCGAGCTTGCGCTGTCCCTTGCCCGTCCCGGAGATGTGGTTTTTATCGGGGGCAAAGGGCATGAAACCTATCAGATTGTCGGGACACGCAGATATTCGTTTGACGACAGGCTGGTCGTAAAGGAGTATTTTGAAGGAATCGAGGGGTCGATAGAATCAGGGACAGGGATGTGTACATGTATGAACAGGCGCGGACTTGCATAGAAAACAACCCGGACCGGACGGTGGAGAAAATGTTCAGGACCGTGGCTGCGCTGGCCGAAGCCGCGGGAGGCGAGGTGCTCCGCGGAGACCCTGACGCTCGGCTTGGGGCGATCTCCACGGATACGCGGAAAATTGCGCCGGGAGACATCTTCATAGCCCTTCGTGGAGAGAACCACGACGGCCATGGCTTTGTTGCGGACGCCGTCAGGAAGGGCGCCGGCGCGGTAATCGTATCGGAACGCATAGCCATGCCTCCGGATTCTTCCGCCGCCGTCATCAAAGTGGGCGACACCCTTTTTGCGCTCGGCGAAATTGCGCGCCGCCACCGCATGAGGTTCGACATCCCGGTGATCGCCGTTTCCGGCAGCAACGGCAAGAGCAGCACCAAAGAGATGATCGCGGCAATTTTCAACCGAACTCGAAAGGTCCTCAAGAATAAGGGCAACTTCAATAACCTGATCGGCCTGCCACTCACGCTCCTGGAGCTAAATGAAGAGCACAGCGCGGCCGTGGTGGAAATGGGAATAAACGCTCCGGGAGAAATGGAGCGGCTGGCGCAGATCGGCTCTCCAACCATCGCGGTCATAACCAATATACATCCGGCCCACCTCGAGGGACTTGAATCGATCGACCGCATCATGGAGGAAAAGGGAAAGCTCTGGAAGTCGCTAAGGCCGAACGGCATTGCCGTCGTGAATTTAGATGACACGAGGCTTTCGCATTTTGCCGAGCGGATCGATGCACGAAAAATCACCTGCTCCCTGACAAACGCTGCAGCCGATGTGTCCGTGTGCTCGCAAATCGTCATTTCCGAAGGATGCACCTCATTTAGAATCAGCGCCCGGGGCTCCGAGATATCCGTATCACTTCCGGTCATGGGCATACACCATGCGCAAAATGCCCTTGCCGCAACCGCCGCGGCCCTGGGCACGGGGAGCTCGGCCGAAGAGATCGAAGCCGGTTTGAACACTTACGAAGCTCTGAGCCAGCGCATGAGTTGCCTGAAGCTTCCCGGAGGCGGGTTCCTGGTTGACGATACTTACAACGCCAATCCCTGCTCGATGATTGCCGCAGTGGAGGCGGTCCGTTCCGCAAGTTCGGGCCGACCTTTTGTGGCGGTCCTGGGAGAGATGCTCGAACTGGGTCAGGATGGCCCCGCTCTCCACTTCGACGTCGGCAAAAGAGTCGGGGCGGCAAGACCGAGCGGGCTGATCACCCTCGGGCCCCTGGGCAACGAGATACTGAAAGGAGCACAGGCCGCCGGAGTCGATGAATCTGTGTGCTTTCATGCCGGAAACCATGCCGAAGCGGTTGATTTCCTGAGACGGGTCATGCCCGAGGGGGCATGGGTGCTTGTCAAAGGCTCCCGCGGGATGACAATGGAAAGAGTGGTTGAAGCAATGGTCGGGGAGTTTGACTGAGGCGGCGAGGCGGCGAGGCGCCGCAGCCAAAGTTGCCAAGCCGGAAACGGCGCTATCTTCGAAGACGCCGGGCAGCAAACTTGAATCATGGATTGAGGATTTGACCAAGACATCAGAAAAAACGCTCGTGGTTGGGCTCGGAATATCAGGCCGGGCAGTATGCGCTTTGATCAGAAGCCGGGGCGGCGAGGTGACCGGGGCGGACCTGCGTTGCCGGCACGACTTCAACGGCGCTCTCGACAGCATTGAGGCGGCGGGCTGCGCGCTCAGCCTGGGGCCCCATCGGCTCGAAGATTTTCTGAAGGCTGACCGCATAGTGGTAAGCCCCGGGGTGCCGCTGGACATCGAACCGCTCCGGGAGGCACGAAGGCGGGGGATAGAAATAGTCGGGGAAATGGAGTGGTCGTGGCGGCAGGTCAATCTGCCGGTGATCGCCGTTACGGGAACCAACGGGAAAACGACGACAACCGCTCTCATCGGTGAAATGCTGAAGCAGGCCGGAAGGCGTCCCTTTGTCGGCGGCAACATCGGAACGCCACTCAGCCAGTGGATACTTTCGGGTGCTTATGCCGACATTATCGTACTGGAGCTCAGCAGCTTCCAACTCGACACCTGTCCCACCTTCAGGCCCGATACCGGGGTATTGCTCAACATAACGGAAGACCACCTCGACCGGTACAAGAACTTCGAGGCTTACACGGCTTCCAAGCTCTCCCTTTTCGGGCGTCAAGACCGGGCAAATTTCGCTATAATCAATGCCGACGACCTGGTTTGTTTTGAACACATCGAAGAAATTCCGGGTCAAATCCTGTTTTTCAGCAGTTCGGACGCAACGGCAAACGCCTGCGTCTCGGGCGCGCGGATCAGGGTGGCCGTCCCCGGCAAAGCCAACCTGGACATCAGCCTGGCAAAAACCGGCATGAAGGGCGCTCATAACCGTGAAAACATAATGGCCGCAGCCCTGGCCGCCCTGTCAATGGATGTGTGCGCCGAGGCCATCCAGGCAGCCGTTGACGGATTTGGCGGTTTTGCTCACAGGGTCGAGTGGGTGCGCAACTGGAAAGGAATCGATTTTTACGACGACTCCAAGGGCACCAATGTCGGCGCGGTGGTAAAAGCCCTGGAAGGGTTTGACAGGCCCGTGCTGCTTTTGCTCGGCGGAAGGGACAAACTCGGGAGCTACCAACCCTTGATCACCCCGCTCAGCGCCAGGGGCAAAGGGGTTTTCGCCTTCGGAGAGGCCGGTCCAAGGATTTTCGGCGAATTAACCGGGAAATTTCCGGCAACACTCAACCCGGATCTGAGAGCAGCCTTTCGTGACGCGGTAAGCATGGCCGCGCCGGGAGATATTGTCCTGCTCTCCCCCGGGTGCGCTTCATTTGACCAGTACGAAGGCTACGCGCAGAGGGGGGACCATTTCAAAGAGCTGGCGGCGGAGCTTGGGGACGAGTAAAGGTGAAAAAGCAAAGTGAACTGAGAGCTTCCACTTTTCTTATTTCACGATGTTTTCCGGCCCGGACGGGGTAGAGTCCCGGCCGGAGTGGGGCAAAGGCGAAACAGAGGAAAGAGGTCAACCTGCAATCAAACACTACAGCATTGACAGGACGAGAGGGGGATTGTCTCGAGGGTCATTCTCCTCTCGTCTGTCCTGACAGCCCAGATCGGGGATTAGATTGTCCAGACCGGCGATAGATGCGCCTTCGGCTACTGCCGCCGAATCGAGGGAAAAACAGGGGCCCACCTGGAAGCCTCTTGCCTTGGAGGTCCAGCTGTGGGTCGAAGTGTCCCTGTTGATTGCCTTCGGGTTCATAATGATCTATAGCGCCAGCTCGATCCCGGCCCTGACCAGGTTTGCAGACCCCAATCATTATCTCAAACGCCAGTTTTTGTGCGTGGTCATTGGCGTCCCGATCATCTACCTGGTGAGCCGCACCTCCTACCGCTCCTATAAGAACTATGCCGGCCCAATGCTGCTCGGCATTCTCGTGTTGCTCCTTCTGGTGCTGATTCCGGGACTTGGATCGAAATACAACAATGCCCGCCGGTGGTTCAGCGTCGGCAGCTTTCACGTCCAGCCCGCCGAGTTCGCCAAAATAGTCTGGGTTTTATTCCTGAGCTACGCACTGGTCAAAAAACAGGACCGCATCAAGGAATTGCGCGTGAGCTTCTGGCCCTTCATGATCCTGTGCGGGGTCTTCTCCGTCCTGCTGCTCAGGGAGCCCGACTTCGGCACCACCTTCATGTTCCTGGTCCTCACTGTCCTTATGCTGGCGACTTCGGGGGTCCCGTGCCGCTATTTTTTCCTCATGGCGCCCCTGGCGGCTTTTGGCCTCTACAGGTTCGTCTACCTGGTCCCGTACCGCCGCAGCCGATGGGATGCTTTTCTCAATCCATGGGGAGATCCCCTCACTTCAGGATATCAGCTCATTCAGGCATGGATAGCGGTAGGCTCGGGAGGTTTTTTTGGAAAGGGATTGGGAGCGGGCCAGCAAAAACTGCTCTATTTGCCCGAATCCTACACCGATTTCATCCTGGCCGTAATTGGAGAGGAACTGGGATTTGTCGGCATTGTCCTGACCTGTCTGCTCTTCTTTTTTCTTTTTCGCACGGGCATGCAAATCTCCAGGAATTCTCCGGACCTTCTCGGAAGCATCCTTGCGCTTGGACTTACGATGCTGCTGTCCCTGCAGGCTTTGCTCAATATGGGGGTCGTACTCGGGCTGGTCCCGACAAAGGGCATGCCGCTTCCTTTCATATCGTATGGAGGCAGCGCCTTCACCGCGAACTGTGTCGCAATAGGTCTTCTAATGAGCATAGCCAGGAGCTGTGAAAAACGAATGGACAAATATGTTTAAACGCTATCAGCATGTGCATTTCATCGGAATTGGCGGAATAGGGATGAGCGGGATAGCCGAGCTTCTGCTCAACCTTGGCTACAAAGTGAGCGGCTCGGACCAAAAGCTTTCGGATTTGACCAAACGCCTTTCCGAATCAGGCGCTACCGTCTATTTGGGACACGATCCCGATAACGTCAGGGGGGCTGACGTGGTGGTGGTGTCCTCGGCCATTTCAGAGGAAAATGTCGAGTTCCAGGCGGCGCGAAAGCTTCCCAAGGTCCCCATTATCCGGCGCGCGGAGATGCTCGCGGAGTTGATGCGCCTAAAATATTCCATCCTTGTGGCCGGAGCACACGGGAAAACCACGACCACCTCGATGGTCTCCACGGTTCTTGCGCGGGGTGGTCTCGATCCGACTGTCGTCATAGGGGGAAGGCTGAATGCCTGGGGCACCAACGCCAAGCTGGGGAGCGGCGAATTCGTGGTCGCCGAAGCCGATGAGAGCGACGGCACTTTTCTCATGCTGCATCCTACCATCGCGGTCGTCACGAACATAGATCTCGAACATCTGGATTACTACAGGGACATCGACCACATCCGCGATATTTTTCTTCAGTTCATAAACAAGATCCCTTTCTACGGGAGTGCGATCTTGTGTCTCGAGGACGAAAATATCCAGGCTATTCTGCCCCGCGTCCAGAAGCGGTTTACGACTTACGGATTTTCTTCTCAGGCGGACTTTCAGGCCAGGCAGGTCAGGACGAGCGGCCTTCGCAGCACATATCGGGCCTTTCACGACGGAGAAGAACTGGGCGAGATGGAAATCCGGATTCCCGGCCGGCACAACGTGCTCAATTCACTCGCGGCTGTTTCGGTGGCTCACGAGCTGGAAATACCATGGCCGGCAGTCCAGGCCGGGCTGCATGACATGACCGGGGTGCAGCGCCGTTTTCAAATAAAGGGAGAAACGCAGGGCGTGCTGGTACTGGACGACTATGGCCACCACCCGACTGAAATCAGGGCGGTCCTGGAAACCCTTGCGAACTGCTACCCGGACCGGCGCCGGGTAATAGCGTTCCAGCCGCACCGCTACAGCCGGACGCAGGCCCTTCTGGAGCAGTTTTCAAGGTGCTTCTACCACTGCGACACGCTTTTGATATCGGAGATCTACGCGGCGAGCGAAAAACCTATACCCGGGGTCACGGGGCTGGCGCTCGTCGAACAAATAGCGGCCCACGGCCACCATGAACTCTATTTCTGTCCGACCCTGGAAGAAATGAGCGATAAACTGCTCTCGATCGTAAAACCGGGGGACGTCGTCATGACGCTCGGGGCCGGCAACATCATGCAGGTCGGCGAATCTCTTCTCCGCAGGCTCAACCAAAGGGGTCCCACTGTGTGAAGGGCCGGAAATGTATGGTATGCTCGCGAACACATTTAAGCCAGGGCACAAAAAATGAGTATCCGCTCCGCTCTTGAATCGGTCCCGGACGTTGAATTTTTGTTCAACGAGCCGCTGGCCCGGCATACCACCTTCAGGGTGGGAGGGCCTGTGAGGTTGCTGGCGCGTCCGCGCAGCGAGCGGGCACTTTGCGCTCTCCTTGAGCCTATTCGGGATTTGGGCGCCCAGTTTTTGGTCCTGGGCGGCGGCAGCAACGTGCTCGCTTCCGATGGACCTTCCGAAACGGCGGTCATTCAGCTTCAAATCGCCTGCAACGAAATCTTTTGCTGCGAGCAGGGCGCGCAAAGGCAAACTGTCATCGGCGCGGGAGCGGGAATGAAGCTTCAGGACCTTATCGGATACTGTATCGAAAACGGCCTCAAGGGACTTGAATCGCTTGCGGGGATTCCAGGCACGGTTGGGGGGGCGCTCGTGATGAACGCCGGGACGCCCGCGGGCACGATTTCGGACAATCTTCTCCGGATCGATCTATTGAGCCTGGATGGCGTAAGGCGCTCGATCAGGCGGGATGAGTTGACCCCCGGCTACCGCACAATGGGCATTCCGGAAGGCAGCGTGGTTCTTGGCGCCTGCTTCGGGCTTGAACCCTGCCCCGGTGACTTTTTGAAATCGCGTGCGGCCCAGATCGTTCAAAATCGCAGGCGGACCCAGCCCTTGCGCTATCCCTCGGCCGGATCGGTGTTTAAAAATCCGCCGGGCCAATTTGCCGGGGCCCTCATCGAAAAGGCCGGCCTGAAGGGCTACCGGTTTGGGGACGCGGAGGTTTCCAGGAAACATGCGAATTGGATTGTCAATCGAGGCAAGGCCTTGGCGAGCGACATTGTGGGCCTGATAGTCAAGATAGAAAATGAAGTTTTTTCAACTTTTGGCGTGCGTTTAGAGCGGGAAATCCGTATACTGGACCAACTCTGAAGAAACCCGACCAGATGATAAAACCCAGGAAAAAAAGAAAGAACAAGTATCAGGAGAGCACATTCAGGCGTCTCAGGGGTAATTTTCGCGAATTTCGCAGTTTTTTTATCGTTTTTGTTGGATTTTGCTCAGTAGTATTAATTGGCGCCGGTCTTTCTCGACTCTATCACGCGGCGCTCGAAGCACCATGGTTAAAGCTTGAGGAAATTGAAATTACCGGGCTTAAAAAGCTCGACCGGATCGAGATTTTGAATACAATGGGCTTGAGAAAAGGCCAATGCACCCTGAGCATCGATGTGGGATCGGTGGCCGAACGTTTGAAAATGGTCCCGGCCGTCAGGGATGCTTCGGTCAGGTTTGAATCCCGCGGGCGCATCGTGGCGACGATAGTTGAGCGCGAACCTGCGGCGATTGTCAAATGCGGCGACAGATGCATGCAGATGGATATTGACGGCATCCTGTTCTCAGAGGCTGCCGCGGGTGAGAAGGGGACGCTTCCTCTCATAACCGGACTTTGCGATTCGAACCTCAAGACAGGCGATCAGATCCAACCTTACAGCCATGGGCTGATAAGGGAATTCCTGGCGGCGATCGATCATTCAAAAAGCTGGCTGGCGGGGACCGCAATAAATGAATGCGCGTGGAGCGAGAACGGATTCACCCTGGTTCTTGGTGAAAGGGCCGTTCCGGTCGATATCGGCAAGGACGCTTTCGAGCAAAAGATTACAAAGCTGAGGAATGTAATAAATACCCTGAACGAGCGGGATTGGACCGATCTGGTGACCCGAATCGACCTAGACTATCCGGTCAAGGCATTTCTCGAGGGCAGGTTTCCGATGCCTAAACCGGCCCAGGGACCGGTAAAGCAGCCTGGATGATCGATGCAGTGCGTCCGAACAGCACAATTTTCTCGCAAAGACTTCGGATCTAGGGGGGTTTGAAAGGATCCTGTGTAATGGCAAAAAAAGAGGAACTGATCGTCGGTCTCGACCTCGGAACCACTAAAGTCTGCGCCGTCGTAGGAGAAGTCACTACGGAAGGAATGGATATAGTAGGCGTGGGGACCTATCCATCAGCCGGGCTGAGGAGTGGGGTCGTCGTCAACATAGACCAGACGGTGCATTCCATAAAAAAGGCGGTGGAAGAAGCCGAACTGATGGCCGGATGCGATATTTCGTCGGTTTTCGCGGGCGTTGCGGGGACTCATGTCCAGAGCTTGAACAGCCACGGCGTGATAGCGATAAAGAGCCGTGAAGTCACACAGTCCGATGTTTCGCGGGTCCTGGACGCGGCAAAAACCATCGCCCTCCCGTTCGACAGGCAGATCCTGCACGTTCTGCCCCAGCAATATATTGTCGACGACCAGGACGGCATCCTCCATCCGATCGGAATGGCCGGAGTTCGACTGGAAGCAAAAGTCCACATAATCACCGGAATGACCAGTGCGATTCAAAACATCGTGAAATGCTGCGAGCGGGGAGGACTCAACGTTCAGGACGTCGTGCTCGAATCTCTGGCGTCGAGCGGCGCGGTACTGGACGCCGATGAGAAGCATCTCGGCGTCGCTCTGATCGACATCGGTGGAGGAACAAGCGAGATCGCGGTTTTTCAGAACAATGCAATCCGGTATTCTACAGTTGTCGGACTCGGCGGAAACCATATTACCTCGGACATTTCCGTAGGTCTTCGGTGCGCAATGGACGAGGCCGAAAAAATCAAGAAAAAGTTTGGGTGCGCATTGGTTGAGATGGTCAGCCAGCAGGATGTGGTGGAGGTCGGATCGGTTGGCGGCCAAAAGCCGCGCCAGCTTGCCAAGTCGATTCTCACACAGATTATCGAGGCGCGGGTCAAAGAAATTCTGGACATTATCGAATGGGAACTGGTCCGGTCGGGGTTTATCGAAATGCTTCACGCCGGGGTGGTTCTAACGGGTGGGGTTTCCCTGTTGCCGGGCATTCGCGAACTGGCTGAGAGGGTTTTCGACATGCCGGTGAGAATCGGGGTCCCATGCAATTTCGGCGGCCTGGGCGATGTGGTGAAAAACCCGATATATTCCACGGCCGCCGGCCTCCTGCTTTACGGAAAAGACCATGGAGGGGGCATGCCGATGCGGGATTCGCGCAACAAACTCGGATCTTTATGGGAAACTTTCAAACGGTGGTGCAGGGAGTTTTGGTAAAAAGCGGCTTTGCCTGGTGGAGGCGCCGGTCATTTTGGACTAGACCGGTTTGAGGGGTGGAGCGGCAGGCTGTTCTGAATAAGAAGAGCTTTTCAGGCGGAGAGACTATGGCGGGAAAAGCGACGAAGAGGGGGAAGCACATAATGGAGCAGATGACGATGGAACAAACCGGAGTCAGCAGCAGAGCCAAGATCACCGTTCTGGGAATAGGGGGCGGGGGCGGCAATGCCCTTAACAACATGATCAGGGGCGGACTCCTCGAGGGAGTTCACTTTATTGCCGCTAACACCGACTGGCAGGTGCTCGAGAGGAATCTCGCACCGGTGAAAGTTCAACTTGGAACCAATCTGACCAAAGGCCTGGGGGCCGGGGGACTGCCCGAGATGGGGGCCAAGGCGACCCAGGAGGATATCGACAAGATTCGCGAAGCAGTCACCGGAAGCGATATGGTTTTCATAACAGCCGGGTTGGGCGGTGGCACAGGGACCGGCGGGGCCCCGATCGTGGCGCAGATATGCAAGGAGATGGGCGCGTTGACCGTGGCTGTGGTCACCAAGCCTTTCGTGGTCGAGGGCAAGGTGCGGCTTCGCCATGCGGACGACGGCATCAAAGCGCTCCAGGAGACGGTGGACACCCTTATCACCATCCCTAACAACCGTCTGCTTTGCCTGGCGGACAAGCGCTCCACTTTCCTCGAAATGATTAAGCGGGCCGACGACGTGCTGCTCTACGCGGTAAAGGGCATCTCCGATCTGATAGTAAAACAGGGCTACATTAACGTTGATTTCAACGACGTGAAGACCGTCATGGGAGAAATGGGCCTGGCGCTTATGGGCACAGGGGTCGCCAGGGGCGAGAACAGGGCCGCGCAGGCAGTGCAGCAGGCGGTTTCGAGCCCTCTTCTCGAAGACATTTCCATCCACGGGGCGCGCGCAGCCCTCATCAACATCTCGGCCGGACCGGACCTTGGCATGCATGAATTCGAAGAAGCCCTCTCGATCATTCAAAAAGAGGTTACCGAAGAAGCCAATATCATCCTGGGCATGGTCATCGACGAGAAGATGCAGGACGAAATTCGCGTGACCGTAATCGCAACCGGTATAGGAAGGATCGAGCAGCAGAAAACAGCGGAAACATCAGCGGTTCGTCCCCTGAGAAGACTGAGGCCCGAAGGGAGCGTACCCGTCATTGATTACGACCTTCTCCAGGTACCCCCGAGCGTGCGTCAACGAATCCCGATGAGTAATGAAACAGTTCAGGGAATGGAATCGATGGAGCCGGAAACCGAGCAGCAACAGCAACCGTCGAAAAGAAGGACCCTGCTCCAGATGATCACCGGGAGCGGTCGGGGCCGCGAAGAGGAAGATTTGAGCATTCCTACCTTTATCAGGAGGCAGGCCGACTAGTTTTCGTCCGGAAAGGGTCGTTTTCCGATTTCGCCGAGTCAATCTTCGGGGTCGCTTGTGTGGTGTACCCATTGTACGCCTCCGAACAACCCCTCGATCTTTTTGCTAAATCGGGAACTGCCAGCCTTTCGTCAGGTGTTACCTGCAGAACAAAATAATTGGATAACATCCAATAAAAATGACCGGCAAAAGCCGGTCATTTTCATTTATTTATTTGACGAAACATCAATCCGGAGCTGAGTAGATTTTGGCCATGGGTTATTTCGGCGGAAGCCCGAATATCCAACCCTCGACAGTCTGCACTTTCGTGTCGGGCGGCGCATAATATGAGTCATCGCTAAGAATGGTACCCAGCATTGCGAGGAGTCCTACGGTTGCATCGAACTTATCTTCGCCGCAAGGTGATGCCCCGAAGCCTTGATTGAGAAGAGCGAGCAAGGATGCCTCCAATTCGATATCATGCGCTTGTGCCCATTTCGATAAGACCGGGGAGAAAGCTCTGCGGTCATCTTGATCCCGTTTGCTCCATCCTCTTCCGGGCGCTCCCAGTCCGATCTGCACGCAGGCTTCAGCCGGGTAGCTCTCCACGATAACAATATCAGACGATTCAAGGAGCGTGTTCAGGTCGCCTGCAAATGGCCACATCTTCACAGTAGGTTCATTTTTTTGCATGGCGGGCACGAGTACCTCCCGCCACCCTGCTATGGCTGCCCGGCCCACCTGCTTGGCGCCAAGCGTCCAAAACAGGGGCGATGCAGCAGCCCTTGAAGTTGTTCGATGCTCGCAATCGCGCAGTAGATCCTTCATGTCCCTGATGCCGATGGGCGTATCATTACTGTCAACCTTAAGTGGTCGTCAGTATTATGCCATCATGACATGTGAGGCGGTGCCAGCAGAGGGATAATCCGTCGTTTGTTCTTGCGGTAAATCTGGAAATGGGCATCGAGTGTCATAATCGAACTGCTGTCATGCAATTCAGCCAGCCGCACCAGGCACGCGTCAGCCACCGATATGGGTAGATTTCCGTATTTCTTTAGCAAGGCGGAAACAGGAATGATCTGATCTGCCAGACAAAAGGAGATCCACAAAACCTTCCTTTGCAGCAATTCAAAAACGGAGCCTGCGCCTTTGTCATATTCCCTGAGCAGAAAACACGCCTCGGAGATGACTGCTTCGCAGGTCAAAAGGGGAGGTTGAATTTGCGCCCATTGGGCCTCGGCCCAATCGTGGTGCTTATCCCGCCCATTGAGAAAGGCGACCAGCGGACCGGTATCCAATATGACCCGATGTTTCATCTTCCGTAATGATCCATATGCTCCGGATTCGTCGAAAGATCCGGTGGGCCCTGGACACATCCCGCAAGATCACGCGCCTGATCGAGGCAGGAGCCCGTATTTTGTTTCTTCTCTTTAGAAAGACATTCCTCAAGCGCTTCGCGCATGACCGCTGACCTGGTTTCGCCTCTTTTCTTTGCGGTGTACTGGATTTTGGCCAACAAATCATCCGGCAGCTTTATGGAGATCGTCTTCATTCAACCCTCTCGAATAATACCGTTTTGCAAATATAGTATTACAATTAGTCTTGAAAATCAAGGCAGAAGTAGCCCAAAGGGGCAATTACCGAGGTGGAGCAAGCCACAGGCACCGGGTACTTTTTCGGTAAGGATGTGGAATGATAAAGCGGGGAGACTTGACGGGGCCGGGCAAGACAGGAATATCGCACTTGCCGGCCCCGTAGTCTCTAAAAACATTCTGGTGCGGCCCGCCACCGAAGGCGCAAAGGTTCGGACAGGACCAGGCGCCTTCGAAGGCAGCGCCAAACCTGGTTGGCGGCCCCGCCGCTTATTTCTTTTTCAAGGCAGCCAGGCGGTCCGCAACGCTTTGGGAGGCCGGGGCCGCGGTCTCTCCTGAAGCCTTGGCGAGGGCCGCGGCTATGTTGGGGTCTTCTTTCTCCGTGTCTGTGGGGGTCAGAAGATTTGACCTGGTCATTGCAGCATCGGCTTTGATCCTGCTTTGTTCTGCTTTTTTCTGCATAGCATCCAGGGCCACGTTGAAATTCCCGCTTCCCTGCTTGATCCCCGCAAGCACCTCGGCGGTTTTTGCCCGTTTTTCGGCCCTTTCCTGTTCGATCTCCGCCCTTCTCATGTCGGATATCGCATGATCGAGCCTGGCACGGGCCGTTTTGAGCGCCTGGGCCGATTCTTCCACAAACCCGGTCAGTTCGTTCATCAACTGTTTTGCATCCTCGGCTTCTTTTCTTTCACGCTCGACATCGGATTTCATCTGTTCGAGCATCGTCACGATCTTTTCGAGGCTGGCCGAAATAGACTCTTTCTGGACCGGATCGGCGGTTTCGGCAAGTTGCTGCTCAAGGATGGAGGCCGCCTGAAGACGCTTCTGGTACAGGCCCTCGATTTCCTCCGCGGCTTTTTCTTCCTTCTGGTAGTCCAACCGTGCTTTGGCCAGTTCCTCACTCGCTTTTTTCAACTGGTCTGAAAATTCGGCAATTTGCGCCTCCGTGGCAGTTTCCGGATCAAGGGTCACCAGAAACTGCTGGACCGAGGTTACTGCGTTCTCAGCATGTTTTTTAAATAAGTTCCCTAAGAAACTCATCTTGGCTCCTTTCTATAAAATCGTAATCGACATAGGGCTAACCGGAATTCCCGCCATTATCCGCACCAGTAACCCCTCCTCGTCTTCTTCTTTTGAAACCAGCAGATATTCCGTAAGCTTTTCGCCCACGGTCACGGAGATCTCGCGGCTGTAGAGCATCATGGCATGGTTGACGCAAAACTCCTGACCTCCGCCTCTTATGGGTTCCTCGAATTCAATGGGCTCCAGATAGTCCGGGCCCGGGTTCCGGAAGACCCGGGAATACTCGACCTGATCCGGTGTGTTGAAATCCTTGTACCCTATGAGGCCCGTGCGGTCGTTCAGCCAGAAATCCCAGTCGTCCGGGTAGACCTCGTCAACAGTCTGAAAAAGAGCTACTTCCAGGTCCTGCTTTTTATCGGCCACCTCTAAGACCCACTCGGTATTCTTCAAATCCTTTAGATAGAAGCGATGGAAAGGGACCCCCAGGCAAACGAATTCACCGATTGCCACAACCGAAATATCACCGGACGGAAAATCGATTTTGAAGCTCTGTTCAGCGATAATAAAGTCCGTGGGATCGAACCTTAGGGTGGCATTCAGGTGGAGACCCAGCGGGTAGTCAGGTTCTTTTTCCGGACCGCCGGAGAAAACACCCTTTACGCGGCTGATTGCCTGCTTACCCTTTTTTTCCAGAATTTTGGAGACAATGCCCATTACCCTTTCCTCCGCATCAAAAGGAAAACTATCAAGGCCAGGAGCCCGATTCCGATTACCCACGTCCAGGGAAAGCCGGACGATTTCGGGGCTTGTTTCTGGGCAACATCCGCGGCAAGGGCAACGCTTACGGCGTCCTGCGGTACGTAGGACGGATCTGGTTTAACTCCCCCCTGTTCCATTGATTTGGCCGATTCGTCAAGCTTGGCGACCTTGCTTTTCAGTTCGGCGTTTTCGGTTGAAAGCCGGTCGACCTCCTTTCGGAACTGCTGCATTCCGGGGTCGTCCCTGTGATGGTAGTACATGGCCGCATATTGAGCATCATTGATATGGTCCAGCATGAACCAGAGCATCATGGCATCCCAGATGCCGAACCGTGGGTAACTGTAATACATGTAACCGGGCGCGGACCATCCGTAGTTATTGTAGAATACCGTCCGCCTCGAGTAATAGTCAGAACTCGAGCTATAGCCGGCCCTCGTACGAATTGAGTCTACCGTGGAACTTTCGCGTCCTGACTGGGTGTAGCCGGGACTCGAAGCTTTGAATTTACCCTGCTGTGCCTTGTAGTCCTCATATGCTTTCGCACTCTCCTTTTTGGAAAAGTTCCTGTTCATCTGGCTCTGCAGGGGCGTCGACTGTGAGGAGGATTTTTGGTCGCCACCCGCCTGTCCACCCTTGGGTTGTCCCGAGACTGCCGAGTTACCGTATCCGGCCGGTGGGGGTGAGCCTGCGGGCGGAGTTGAAGCTTTGGAGCCGGTATTTCCATATCCTTCGCCGGCGGGCTTGCTGCTCTGAGCGGGTTTAGTCGCGGTATTCCCGTAACCTTTGGAAGGAGTTTGGGTAGTTGGCCGGGAAGTGGTCGAACGCGAAGAAGAGGAAGAACTTCTGCTCGATCCGCTGCTGCTGCTTTTGGCATAGACACCGGACCCCAGGAACAGTGAGACGGCAAAAAGGACGCTGAAGGCTAGGCAAAAAGATTTTGATCTCATGGCTGGCTTTCCTTCGAATATGAGGCCGATGAATCAGCCTACTGGCCCTCAACCACCATTGGCATAATCAAGCTTAAATATCCGGGGTCCTCCGGGGCGATAAAGATGCCGCCGTGCAATTGATCGACCCACTCGAACCTGATGGACGAGCTTTCCATGACTGAAATGCAGTCCAAAACGTATTTTACGTTAAATGCTACGCTGAAGTCTTCACCGTCATATTCAATGTCTATGATGTCTCTGGCGTTCCCGAGTTCAGGGTTCCCCGATTCGAGTTCGAGGGAGTTTTTGCTTATATTGAATTTAACGTGTCTGAAAGATAGGTCGGTCACGACGGCGACCCGTTTCAGGGCAGGGTACAAAACTTCGGCAGGCACTGAAATCCCAAAGGGCCTTTCGGCCGGAATAATCATTTCATACTCCGGAAATTCCGCATCGAGCAGAAGGGTGCTCAGAAATGTGCTCGGAGTCCGCAGCACGAGCGATCTTTCATCCGCTCCCATGGACGCCTCGGTTTCCTTTTCGAGCAGGCGGAGCATTTCCTGGACCGCTTTTCGAGGGATTATGATCTGCCGTGGGATCTCCAATCCAGGGAATGCTGTTTGAGGGACTTCATAATACGCAAGCCTGTGTCCGTCGGATGATACGAAACGGTAGTCGCCCTCTTCGGTGGAGTGCCACAGAAGTCCAGGTGCGGTAAATGTTTCCTCTTCCATCGGAATGCAGTAGATTGTCTTTTGAAGCGCACGTCTCAGGACGGCAGTATCGCATTTTACAAGCGGCAAGTCCTGATAAAGATTTATATTTGGAAAATCTTCCGGTGGAATGGTCGAGAGTTCGAATTTGGAACGTCCGGCCTTGATGACGAGTCTGCCGTTTGCCGTTGCTTCGAGGGATATTTTATCCTGCGGTATTTCGCGAACTATTTCCAGCAGCTTACGTGCAGAGGCCGTCGTTTTGCCCTCGGTTTTTACCATCGCGGCCATTTTCGTCCAGAGATTCAGCTCCAGATCGGTTGCTGAAAACTCTACGGTGCCATCCTCGGAAGTCTTTATCAGGCAGTTGTTGAGAATGGGGATTGTGGATTTTTTCTCGGTGGCGCTTTGAATTCTTTGGAGGACCTGGACAAGGCTTGTCTTTTCCACCTGGAATTTCATGGTATCCCTCGATTCGATGTTTTTATTGTTTTTGTTTTTTTAAGTATATAAAGATTCATAATATTAGTAAGGGGTATCGGGATTGTCAAAAAGTTTGTTAACAGGTCGAAATTTCAATAAATATGAGTTAACAATCCGTTGACTGTTTCCCTGCTTAACGGGAAGAGGCGGCCCCGGCAAAATGGTTTTATACAATCTCTTAACAATGGATGAACAGTGACTTTACGTGAACTGACACAGTTTTGAAGAACCGGGGCGAACGGGTTTTTGCTTTCGGGCGGCTCCGGCCGGGGGGGCGCAGATCCACACACCTGGTGGGGCCTGGAGTTAGATTTGCAGAATTTTCGGCACACTGTCTATTTTCGAGGACCCGGTGTTTTGGGATGTTGCGATAACCTCTTCCAGGATGTAAGCTGCCTGGAAAAAGATTTTGGCTGGAAACAACAAAATTCAGGTTGGCGCTACGCGGATTTCCTGTCCGGCGTGAAAAGACGACGGGACTGGAGGCAGTTTTCATGACCGGTTCGGGTAAGATCGAAAAGGGAAATGTCGGCCAGGGTCAAGACATGACGGTCCCGCAGGGCCGGAGGCATATACCTTTGGATGACATTTCGCGGGCCAGGATGGAGGGCGTCTTTGTCTCTCCGTGTGGGACGGAGGGCTGCCGGTGGGAAGGTTTTCCGGAGTGGCCTGAAGAATTTCCATATGACGCTTTTGGTGACGGGTGGGCCGAAACGAGTGAAGAAGAGCGTGAAACTTGATCCAGCGGAATCGCGTCGATATCGGGCGGTGATTCTGGAGGCCTGTTCTGAATTTTTATAATTGCGCATACAATTTCCTTTTGAAGAGCTTCGGATCCGAAATCATCGATTTCCTTTCACGAAAGTCATTACAAGATTCCGAATTCAAACGGGGAAGACTCGGGTTCTACGATGGTTTGAAAATTCCGGCTGGCAAACCGCGGATCTGGTGCCACGCCGCATCGGTTGGCGAGGCGACGGGTGCGATACCGACTTTGACGTCACTGAAAAAAAGCTTGCCCAATGCCGTCGTGTTTTTGTCCTCCGGCACCCCGCAAGGCCTTAAATTTGCTCGTGCTCAGCTTCCCCGCGATGTTGGCGTCTTTCCTTTTCCTCTCGATTTTTCCAGTTGCGTATCAAGAGCGATAAGCACTGTCCAGCCAGACCTTTTTGTCAATTTCGAAACTGAATTCTGGCCTAACTTTTTCCGGGAATTAAATACCAGAGGCATACCCGCCCTGCTGCTCAACGGCCGTATCTCGGGTTCATCCGAGCGCTGTTACAGACTTTTTTCGCCGCTTTTCAGGCCTGTTTTCGAGCAATTCACATACATGGCCATGCACTCTCAGGAAGACATGGAAAGGGCCGTGAGGCTGGGTGCTCCGCCTTCGAGGATTACGGTCCTGGGCAGTTCGAAGTATGAGGGGCTTTCCGAAAAAGCGAGCCCGCAAAAAGTGGATCTCTGGAAAGAACTGCTGGGCATCGGAAATGGACCGGTCCTCATCGGAGGCAGCCTTCGGGGGTCAGAGTCAATCGAGCTGATGCGAGTCTATCAGCAACTTCGCAGTTTTTCCGCCGGTCTTCTGGGCATCTTTGCTCCCAGGCATATGGAAAATATTCCGAGAATGATCGGGTGGCTTGCAAAGAATAACATCGCCTACGATCTGCTGAGTCAAATCGAAGACGGTTCGAGGGTCAGGACCGCATCGGTAGTGCTCGTGGATCGCATCGGCGTGCTTTTCGAGATCTATTCGGTCGGAGATCTCATATTCTGCGGCGGCACTTTCGAACCGGTCGGCGGTCACAATATTTTGGAGCCCGCGGCATGGTCGAAGGCCGTTTTTTACGGTCCTCACTTGAAAAAAGTCCAGCATGAACATAGAATCCTGCACGATTTTGGGGGGAGTTTCGTTGCATCCGGTCCGGATGATCTCCTTATCCAGTGGAAAAAATGGCTTGGAGACCCAGATGGCCTTCGAAAGCATGGCGAGGCGGCAAACAGAGCCCTACATTCTCTTAAGGGAGTGGTTGACAGGCAGGTGGGGCTGATTTTGGATTCTCCATTGAGAGCGGATTGATATGAAGGTCGAAGAAATTCTGCAGGAGTTCAAAAACGGCGCCGCGAGCATGCAGGAAGTGCTCGAATATCTTGAGAAGCTGCCTTTTGAGGACCTGTGTTTCGCTAAAGTGGATCATCATCGCTGCCTGCGCCGCGGGTTTGCCGAGGTCATCTACGGAGAAGGCAAAACGGCCGCCCAGATCGCCGAGATTGCCCGGTCCATGATAAAATTCGGCAGCAACGTGCTTATTACAAGGGTTGATGAGCAAAAGGCCGAGGCGGTAATGGCCATAATCGGCGAAATAGAGTACCATCCCCAGGCCCGGGCGTTGACTCTTAGACAGGAAGTGCAGCCGGGGGCCGTTCCGGAAGGAACGGTTCAAGTGATCTGCGCCGGTTCTTCCGATATCCCGATTGCCGAAGAGGCGGCGCTGACCGCCGAGTTTATGGGCAACAGGGTGCAACGGCACTATGATATGGGGGTTGCCGGCATACATCGGCTGCTCAGTGCGTGGGGGGAGTTACGCAAGGGGTGCGTTCATGTTGTGGTGGCGGGGATGGAAGGCGCGTTGCCCAGTGTTGTTGCGGGACTTGTGAAAGGTCCCGTGATTGCAGTTCCGACCAGTGTGGGATACGGTGCGAGTTTTGGGGGTATAGCGGCCCTTTTGGGCATGCTCAACTCGTGTTCTCCGGGTGTATGCGTGGTGAATATTGACAATGGGTTCGGAGCGGGATATTTGGCCGCAATAATCAACCGGCAGTCACGTGGCTGTGAATAGCCTTAAGCGTGCTCCAAACGGGTAGGATGACCAAAAATCGAAAGGAAATGGAGTGGGAAGAGAATACAGGCCGAATGCACGAGAATCCGCGGTGATATCAAAGCTGGACCATGCGAAAGAGTCCCAGCGGTATCACGCCATGAATCAGCTTCGTCATAACATCGATGAGCTGGCAGATCGGATCTCGATGAAGCTGATCGAGGAACGCCTGATAGAGACGACCAGCAAGGCAGACCTGCAGGACCAGATTCAGTTCGCCCTTCAACAAATTCTGGACCTGGAGGAGTTCGAGATCCAGTATCAGACGGCTAACCATCGAACCCTGGTTCCGCGCCCTAATTTCGTCAGTCTTTTCGTTACGGTTTACGTGGTGGAAAAACTGATCGATCACAAGTGCATCGTGGATATTTTCGGGACGGACGAGGAAATTTACGCCAGTGTCAACAGGCAGGTGAGCCGGTTCATTCAGATCGACTAAACCGGGGAGCGGCGGCTAGACTTTCGTTATCCGGATTTTTTCCTGTAATCATAATTGGTTGCAATTGATTTATATTGATTTTGGATCAGGATCAGTGTCGAGGCTACGCCCAACTTAACCGGAGAGCTATCAGATGAACGGCGTCGAAACTAAGGTCCCGCCAAATTTTATTCGCAATATGATTGCCGATGATGTGAAGAGCGGAAAAAACGGAGGAAAGGTCCTTACCCGTTTTCCGCCCGAACCCAATGGTTATCTGCACATCGGACACGCAAAATCCATATGCCTCAATTTCGGGCTTGCGGCCGAATTCGGGGGAGTTTGCAACTTCCGGTTTGACGACACCAATCCAGGAAAAGAGGAAGTCGAGTACGTCGATTCCATCATGAATGACGTACGGTGGCTTGGGTTCGATTGGGAAGACCGGTTCTATCACGCATCCGATTATTTCGAGCAGCTCTACGAGTGGGCAATAAGCCTTATAAAGTCGGGCAAGGCCTACGTGGACAGCCTGAGTGCGGATGAAATAAGAGAACACAGGGGTACGCTGACCGAACCAGGAAAAGAGAGCCCGTACCGCAACCGTTCGGTCGAGGAAAATCGCGAGCTTTTTCAGCGCATGCGCGCCGGTGAGTTCAAGGACGGCGAGCACGTGCTCCGGGCGAAAATCGACATGTCTTCCCCCAACATCAACCTGCGCGACCCGGTGATGTACCGCATCCGCCACATGTCCCACTGGCGGACCGGCGACAAGTGGTGCATATACCCCATGTATGACTACGCGCACGGTCAATCGGACTCGCTCGAAGGCATTACTCATTCCATCTGCACGATGGAGTACGAGGACCACAGGGCCCTTTACGACTGGTATCTGGACAACCTCGATGTTCCCTGCCATCCCCAGCAGATCGAGTTTGCGCGCCTGAACCTGAGCTACACGGTCATGAGCAAACGAAAACTCCTGCAGCTCGTTCAGGAAGGCTACGTGGCCGGATGGGACGACCCAAGGATGCCTACCCTTGCCGGTATGAGGAGGCGAGGGTACACGCCCGAGGCGATCAGAAACTTTTGCGAACGGATCGGAGTAGGCAAGCGGGAGAGCCTGGTTGATCTCGCGTTGCTGGAATATTGCGTCCGTGAAGACTTGAACCGTAGAGCTGAGCGCGTGATGGGGGTGTTGCGGCCGCTGAAGGTGGTTATCGAAAACTACCCTGAAGGCCGGGTTGAGCAGCTCGAGGCAATAAACAACCCCGAAGATCCATCGGCCGGCACGCGGGAGGTGCCGTTTTCCAGGGTTATCTACATCGAGCGCGATGATTTCATGGAAAATCCGCCCAAACAGTTCTTCCGGCTCAGTCCCGGTCGTGAGGTAAGGCTTCGGTATGCCTACTTCATAAAATGCGTCGATATCGTCAAGGACCCAAAAAGCGGCGAAATAGTCGAGCTGCGCTGCACCTACGACCCCGCGACCAGGGGAGGAGACTCGCCTCCCGATGGCAGGAAAGTCAAAGCGACCCTTCATTGGGTTTCCGCCCCTCATGCCATAGACGCCGAAGTACGTCTTTACGAGAAACTGCTTAACAAGGCCGCTCCTTCTGACGAAGAGGGAGCGACTTTTAAGGACTTTATCGACTCAAATTCGCTCGAAGTGATCGAAGCGGCCAAACTGGAACCGGCCCTCGCCCAAGCTGCCCCAGGAAGCCGGTATCAGTTTGAGAGGCTTGGATACTTTTGCGTGGACCCGGACTCCACGCCGGGCAAAATGGTTTTCAACCGTACGGTCACGCTCCGCGATACCTGGGCAAAAATGGTGAAGGCCGAAGCAACAAAGCAGAGCTGAGAAACCGCACAGTATTAATTTTAAAGTTGATACCCGGTTCGGCCGATAGCTCTGATAGCTCGATAAAACCATTGACTCAGGAGCAGGCCATGAGGATCGTCATCGGCGAGACCAATGATATCAGTTCTGCCGGCCAATACAGGCTGGACAACGAACCGGTTTCGGTGGAGGCAAGGCTTTTGGAAATCAGGGACAGAAGGGAAAGCACCGATGCGGGCAAAACCGCTTCCGGCCGTGTCATAACGCTTCTCGTCCCGGAGGGGCAAAAGATACCCCGAGGCATCGAATCCGGGGATTACCGCATTTATTTAAGGTTCGTACATCGCCGTAATGCGAGAGTCTAACAGGCCGGGGTCGCCGCGGGGTTCCGCAGCCGCTTCCACTTGAGGCGCGGGGCTTTTCCCACGGCCTGTTCAAGCCATGCACATGCCCCGGATAATTCCGGTTTGCCCCTTCCATGCTTACCCCTTCCAGGTGCCAGCCGCTTTAATTTTTCAACGAATTTCTTGAATTTCCGGAATTAGAATGTATTGTGTGCGTGTTTGCGTCCGGAAACCCTGATGTGCTGACAAACGGGTTTGATGGCCCGTTTTCTGATTTGTCGGAGGATTCCTTTGAATTTACGGGAAAATGGTCATTTCTGAATTTCAAACTGCTTCGTCCCATGTCCTATTTACGGATGGGCGCTAACCTGACAGGCGGGTATTCTATGGCTGCCGAACGAATTGGCAACGTGGCGAGAAACACCAGGGAAACTCAAATTTCCGTTGAGCTTAAACTCGATGGGACAGGCAGGTCCGAGCTCAATACCGGGGTCCCGTTTCTTGACCACATGCTGACGCTTTTTGCCGTCCACGGGACCTTCGACCTCGAAATCAGGGCCTCCGGCGATCTCGAAGTCGATGCCCACCACACCGTCGAAGACATTGGCATCTGTCTTGGACAGGCACTCTCAAAAGCGTTGGGAGACCGGGCGGCCATCACCCGCTACGGGCATTCCACGGTGCCAATGGATGAGGCGCTCGCCTCGGTCAGCCTGGACCTGTCAAACCGCCCGTTTCTGGTCTATAGTGCCCCGCCCATGGCGGACCGGACCGGGGAATTTGAAACGGCCCTTGCTCCCGAGTTCTTCAGGGCCTTTTGCCAGCATGGAGGGGTGACACTGCACGTTCGGGTCCTGTACGGCAGCAACGCTCATCACATGCTCGAGGCGGCCTTCAAGGCATTTGCCCGCGCCCTGGGCATGGCCGTATCATTCGACCCCCGCCGGAGCGGAATACCTTCATCGAAGGGTGCGCTTTAAAGGATAGAAAGCATAGATATGGGGGGCATCAGCCCCCCGAGGCTTCTCGCCGCTGCGATGCGGGTGGCGGGCCGACGAGTCTTTCAAGCTTTTCCAACCGGCGGGGACTTCCGGGCCTGGTTTCTTCATCGATCTGGTGAACGACCTGAGTCGGGTAGGCCATCTCTATGCCCTCCTCACGAAACCTGCGCATAATCTCAAGGCAGGTTTTCTGAACCCATCCCTGGAACTTCCAGAAATCGGGCGGAAAATACCAGGCGTATATGGAAATGTTGAGGCTCCAGTCCTTAAACCCGGTAAAATGGACCCTGGGCGGATAGTCGCCGCGCATCCCCTCGTGTTCTTCGAGCAGTTCCTCCAGTATTCTAACCGCTCTTTCCACCTTCTCTGAGGGGGTGTCGCAAATCAGCCCCAGCTCGGTATTCCACCGCAGATAGGACCGTCTGCCCAGGTTTTCCAGGGGCGAGTTGATGATTTTTTCGTTTGGGATCGAGACCAGGTTTCCCGCGAGAGTCCTTATCCTCGTGCTGCGAAATCCAACGCCTTCGACGAACCCGTCGTGCTTGTCGATAATGATTCTCTCGCCGATGCTGAAAGGCTTGTCCAGAAGGATCGTAAAGCTGCCCAGAAAATTTGAGATCGTGTCTTTGCCGGCCAGTGCGAAAGCGAGGCCTCCAATTCCCAGTGAAGCCACCAGGGGCCCAAGTTCGATCCCGGTCATGTTCTGGACGACAAGCATTCCGCCCACCAGCAGCACAAATACCCGCACAGTTTTACTGACCAGTGGAACGAGCAAGTCATGGATGCCGTTGTCGCTCGACGAGCCGACCCACTTTCTGACTTTGAAATCGATGGAAAAGATAAAGCGGTAGATGAACCAGAATAGTGCGACCGTGCCTCCCAGGTCAGCCGCTTTGCCCACCGCCCGGTGGATGAAGTTGACCTCTCCAGGCCCATCGAAATAGATCCAGATGGGGGACAAAGCCCAATAGAGCCCGTAGATCCGGATGAAAAATGTCAGGGGTCTCGAGAGTGCCCGGAGGATCAGATCTCGCCAGAGTGGTTCGGTCCTATGGGCCGCATTTTCTATCCTGAGGGAAATGACACTGCGTACCGCGCGCTCAAAAGCGAACACAAGAAGGATCAATCCCAGGCAGACTATCAGCTTTAACCAGGAGATTTCCCCGAAAGCCCTGGTGTTTATCCACCTGCCAAACTTTACCGAAGCCCCGGCGGTGACGGCATCTATTTTCTTGCCAAGGACCTTGCCCGCTTCGTCGATCTTTTCGGAGTTGATCGGGATGGCTTCTTCCAGGTTTGACGATGGCGCGGGGCCATCCACGGGCTTTGAATGGACAGATTCCTGCTGCTGCGCCGTATCCTGTTTCGGATCGGTATCCGTTATTGGGGACTGAGGCTGGGCAAATACAGCCGGTCTGAGAAAAAGGCTCAGCGCGGTGAGAATAAGTAGACAGAGCAAAAGTCTTTTAAGCGAAACCATTGTAGACTCCAGACTGTTATTTATCATTGCCGATGGGAGCGGATGGAATTCCAGAATAAAACGGGGCCGTCTTTCAAGCAGGGGTGGGCTTCCGGTCCGGCTCGCTTCGTATATTCGGGCAAAGAGCATGACCGGTGTTTTTCCGGAGCGAAAATTATCTTTCCGGCGGCGCGAGGCGGTTGCAGGCCGTCGATCGGGCACAGGTTTTTCCAGCTATATTTCCGCCTCCCGGAAAGGTAGCCGCACGCATCATCGCGTCTCACATGGAAGCACACCCGGCAAAGTCCTCAATCGGCGGCCGAGCCGGGATACGAACTCTGCGATTGCCCCGCATCGGATTTATCTGGGGCCGGTTTCTGCGCGGGCTGCGGGGCGGGGGCTACCCTGATTACCGTCGTGTTGCTCCAACCCTGTATCTTCATCTGCTCATGGAGTGTGTAAGCCTTGCCGGCAACCGTGGGGCTGGTGGTCACACTATATCCCGAGCCTTTCTTAGCTGGGCGAACCACAGCGCTATAGCCCTTCCGGGCAAGGTCCCTGCGGACTGTCTCAGCCTCCGACTTGTCTTTGAAGGTGTTCCCGACCTGGACTACATAATCTCCTTTAGCGGCCGGGGCTGCCGGTTTTGCCGCGGGTGTCCGGCCGGGTGTCTGAGCGGTTGTCTTTGCTCCCGGTTTAACGGGTGCATTCGGAGTTGCAGCAGGCGGTGCTGCGGTTGGAGAGCTTTTTTTCGGGAACAGGTCTTTTGGCCCGGGTGCTGCGGTGGGGGCTGGTTCAGGAGGTGGAAGCACCTCAGGGGCCGTTTTCTGGGAAGGGGCAAGGTTTACTTCCGGTTCAGGCGGCTTTGGAGGATGCTGAATTTCGGTCGGCTTTGCGGCTTCGGGCGTGATTGCGGCCTCGGTCGGCTTTTCGTCGGAATGTTTGCCGGGTTCCTCTGTCCTGGCCATTTCCGCGGGCTGCACAGACGCCGGTTCCACCGTTTTCGGGACCTCTTTTGTTACCGTTGCCCTGTCGGGCACGGGTCTTTTGGTGATCTCTTTGCTCTTTCCTCTAAAAACATAGGACGTTACGAGCACCAGCAACACAAGACACACTGCCGCGAAAACCAGATACTTCAGTTGCGAACCCCCGGCGGCGCCTCCTTTCCGGCTATTTCTTTGCAAAAAGAGCTTCTTTTGCATGCTTGCCCTCCTTAATGCCTTTCCTGGATAGCTTTTGAACGTTTTATGGCCCTTTCGAATCCCGGCAGCGCCCCTTCGATTACCCAGTCATCGACGCAGTAGGCGATCCGCATGTGACCCGGCCCTGCGAATCCGCTTCCCGGCACGCACAGGATGTTTTCTTCCTGAAGAAGAAGAACGAACCGGACGTCGTCGGCCAGCGGAGTTTTGGCGAAAAGATAAAAGGCCCCCCGCGGTACGGTGAGTTCGTAGCCGAACCCCTTGAGAGCGCTTACGAGCCGGTCTCTTTTGCGCTTGTAGATTTCGACGTCCACACACACGCCCTGAAGGCTCACTACCAGCCTTTGCATAAAAGCGGGCGCGTTCACGAAACCAAGAATCCGGTTTGCAAGGGTGAGCGCTTCCATTGTTTTGGGCGCCTCATCAATGAAAGGTCCCACCGCCACAAATCCGATGCGTTCGCCCGGCAGAGAAAGTTCCTTGGAATACGAGCTCGTGATGAGCGAATTGGTGTAGTGCTGAAAGACGCACGGTACCTGGCAGTCGTCGTAAACAATTTTCCGGTAAGGCTCATCGGCGACCAGGTAGATCACGTGGCCGAACTCGCCGCTTTTTTTCTCGAGAATTTGCCCAAGCCGGGCGATGGATTCCTCCGGATACACCTGGCCGGTCGGGTTGTTCGGAGAGTTTATGAGCACGATCTTGGTGTGCGGACCGATCCCGTTTTCGATCAGGTCCAGGTTCAGTTGGAAGTCGGGCAGTGTCGGCACGGATTTGAGGACCCCGCCGTGATTGTCCGCATAAAATCCGTATTCGACAAAATAGGGGGCGGGGCAGAGCACCTCGTCACCGGGATCGAGCAGCGCTTTGAAAATTATGTTGAGACCGCCCGCGGCCCCACATGTTACCACCACCTGTTCGTGGGCCATCGAGATGCAGAACTCCCGGCAAAAATAGGTGGACATGGCCGAGCGTGTGGAAAGAAGGCCTGCATTTGACATGTATGCGTGCATTCCAGGCTCGTCGCTTTGGGCGAGCTCGATCAGTTTTTCGCGAACTACCGCCGGAGGCGGGACATTCGGATTTCCCAGGCTGAAATCGAAGACTTTGTCTTCCCCGTGGATTTTTTTCAGGCGTGCGCCCTCCTCGAACATCTTCCGGATCCAGGAGGATTTTTCTATAAACTGGTTCATTTTCGCGGCAATGGCCATTTTGTATTCGAGGCCTCCCCAGTGGGTAACTAAACCCGTTTTGAGGTTATCAATTGCGGTCTGATACTTCGGCACTATAAAAGAGAGTTGCATCCTTATGCAAGCATTCTATTCCCCCAATACGCCTCCCGGAGCGTGGAGCCTTACCGGACTTGAGTGTGCCGTATAGCGCCAAAAAAAATGAGCCGGGAGTCTATTATCCCGGCCCTTTGAAAACACTCCGATTGCATATACCCGGGCTGTTTCAGCCCAGGGGATTCTGTGCCCCGGACATAAATGCCCAAACCACACTCATACCACTACCACTTGGTTTCGCCTTTGAGATAGAGGTCGATATCGGCCGCCGCGCGCTTGCCCGCTCCCATTGCGCTGATGACGGTAGCCGCCCCCGTTACGACGTCGCCCCCCGCCCAGACACCCTCCATGGTGGTGCGTCCCGTATCCTGGCTGGCAAC
>JBEKMB010000022.1:0-59760 GCA_050008735.1 Syntrophobacteraceae bacterium | reverse complement strand
CCCGCCCTGAGCTTTGTGGCAATGGGCCAGGCGGCGGGGAGCCGCAGCCAAGGTAAAAAACTCAAACCTGCGGTGCTGCCTTCGGCGGCACCTTTGCCCGCCCTGAGCTTTGTGGCAATGGGACCGGCGGCGGGACCGGCTAAAGTAATCAAGATCCCCCTGCCTCCCTTAAGGGTAGGATAATTTCTCCTATCCAATTTAATTGGCCAACTCATTCTAATAACGATTTCAAGATATTAGTATACACCATCAAAACCTGAAACATGCTCACATGGCTGCCTGCCGGGATTGTTTTGCTAAGAATTGGCGATTCATTGACATGGTTTCAGTTTTTAGAATTATTCTCCTTGCGGATTTGGCCGATTACATCGGCAGCAAGGGAGGATTCTGAAAATAGGATAATGATGGAGCCCAACCAAATAGAAATCCAACTAATAGGGGGCAGTATGCCAATTGCTGATTACAAGACGTATTGTAAGATGCTTGATAGAGCCAGGGAAAAACACTTTGCATACCCGGCAATCAATGTCAGTTCCTTAACCACTGCCAACGCGGTCCTGAAAGGACTGGCCGAGAGTCGAAGCGACGGGATCATTCAAGTTTCGACCGGAGGAGCGGCTTTCGCCTCCGGATCATCGGTGAAGGATATGGCGCTGGGGGCTATTTCCATTGCCGAACACGTCCACAGGGTTGCAGGCCGTTACAACATCAACGTGGCATTGCACACGGACCACTGCCAGGCCCAGGTCCTCGACAGCTTTCTCATCCCCCTTGTGGAGGAAACGGAGCGGCGGCGTAAGGCCGGGCTCCCCAACCTTTTCAACAGCCATATGTTTGACGGAAGCGCCCTGCCCTTGAAGGAAAACCTGGACATCGCCGTCCCGCTTCTTGAGCGCTGTCACAGAAGCGATTTGATCCTGGAGGTCGAGGCTGGGGTGGTCGGTGGCGAGGAGGATGGAATCAAAGCGGAGGGAGCACCCGCCGAGAAACTCTATACCACGCCCGAGGATATGCTCGAAGTGTCTCGCCGGCTTGGCGCGGTCAAAGGGGCTCGCTTCCTCCTGGCAGCCACATTCGGCAACGTTCATGGGGTTTACAAACCAGGACATGTGAAGCTCAAGCCGTCCATTCTAAGAGATGGCCAGGATGCGGTGGAGAAGGAATACGGCAAGGATGCCCGGTTCTATCTTGTATTCCACGGCGGGTCAGGTTCACTTCCGGAAGAGATTCATGAGGCCATTGATTACGGAGTCGTGAAAATGAACATGGACACAGACACACAGTATGCCTTCACTCGGGCCGTAGCCGACCACATGCTCAGGAACTACGATGCTGTGCTCAAGGTGGACGGAGAGGTGGGGAATAAGAAGAAATACGACCCCCGCGCCTACCTGACATTGGCCGAGGAAGCGATGGCTGAGCGCGTCAAGGCGGCGGTCACAGCTCTGAGAGGGAACGGAACCACCCTTCATGGGACAAGTTAGAACCTTCGTGAAAAGCCAGATCCTTTCGCCCGCCTAACGCCAGGAACGGAGGGTTGTTGAAACATACCGCGACCGGGAAAGCTGGACCCGCATGTCCATCCTCAACGCCGCACGCATGGGCAAATTCTCTCCTCTGACCGGGCGATCCGCGAGTATTATAACGACATTTGGAAAGTCGCATCAGTTCCTGTGGTTTTGGCATGAGGAACCGGACATCTTTAGGAAAGGCCTGAGAAGCGTGCAAGACGGACGAACCTAAAACCAGGGAGCTTGGTTGAACAATGACAAAAAAAACGGGATCTCCTCGCACCGTGGATGAATGGGAAAAGTCCGAGGGAACCCCATGGCCCCTTGGAGTAACGTGGGTTGAATCGCGAAAGGCATTCAACTTCGCCCTGTACTCGCGTCACGCAATAAGTGTCACCCTGCTTCTCTATACCGAGCAAGATCCGGTCAATCCAGTCCATCAGCATGCTTTTGACCCGATCCTCAACAAGACGGGCCTGATATGGCATTGCATGGTGCGTGATGAAGAACTTCATGGTGCAGTATTTTATGCTTACCGGGCTGATGGGCCCTATGATCCGTCAAAGGGACACCGATTCGATGCACAAAAAGTGCTCTTAGATCCATTTGCTTTTTCCGTCTATTTCCCACCGAAATACAGTCGTTCCTCGGCCTCAGGGTCAGGTCCAACAGATGGGATGGCGCCTCTTGGAATTCTTATCAAAGATCCGGAATCGTTCGACTGGGAAACAGACTCTCGCCCTCGCCACGCCCACGATCTCATAGTCTACGAACTCCACGTAAAAGGTTTTACAGCGAGACCGAATTCCGGAGTCAGCCCGGAGAGGCGAGGCACATTTGCCGGACTTATTGAGAAAATCCCTCATCTCAAGGACCTTGGAATAACGGCCGTGGAGTTGCTGCCGGTCCACCAGTTCGATCCTCAAGAGGGCAACTACTGGGGTTACATGACTCTTAATTTCTTTGCCCCAAGCAGGCACTTTGCCCGCGGCGAGCCCGCCCGGGAATTTCGCGAGATGGTTAAATCTTTTCACGCCGCCGGAATCGAAGTATGGCTCGACGTGGTCTACAACCATACCAGCGAGGCCGGCGAGGATGGCCCGACCTACAGCTACCGCGGCATAGACAATAAAAGCTACTACCTCAACAGGCAGGATACAGGCGAGTACATTAACGATACCGGCTGTGGGCACACGATGAACTGCGCGCATCCCATCGTTCGGGCACTCATCCTGTCAAGTCTGCAACATTGGGCGAAAAATATGCACGTGGACGGGTTCCGGTTCGATTTAGCCTCGATATTTACGCGTACTCTCGACGGATCTGTCAACACCCTGGATCCGCCGCTCATTGCGGAGATCGGTCTGCTTGGATACATGCGTGACGTCAGAGTCGTTGCAGAGGCATGGGATATCGGCAGTTATCTGCTCGGTCGAAGCTTCCCAGGTCTGATGTGGCGGCAGTGGAACGGGAAATTCCGCGACGATGTCCGCGCCTTCGTCAAAGGAGACGCAGGGATGGCCGGTGCTTTGATCCAACGACTTTACGGCAGTGATGACCTTTTTCCGGAAGGTCCCGTGGAGGTCTACCGTCCGTACCAGAGCGTAAATTTCATCACCGCCCACGACGGTTTCTGCCTCTACGACCTGGTGGCATACAACGAAAAACATAACGAAGCCAACGGCCACAACAACACGGACGGGACGAACGACAACTTGAGTTGGAACTGCGGTTGGGAAGGCGATTCGGGAGTTGCTCGGGAAGTCATGGCGCTGAGGCGGCAACAGGTTAAGAACTTCTTCTGCCTGCTAATGCTTGCCAACGGAACTCCCATGTTCTGCGCCGGTGATGAATTCATGAACACCCAGAAAGGGAACAACAACCCGTATAACCAAGACAACGAAATCACCTGGTTGGATTGGGATCTTCTTGAACAGAATCGGGATATGTTCCGCTTTTTTAAATGCATGATTGCCTTCCGAAAAGCCCATCCAACAATCGGGAGGGACCGATACTGGCGTGAGGATGTCCAATGGTATGGAGCAACGGCCGGAGTGGATCTTTCCAGGGACTCCCGGGTTCTCGCCTACTTTTTGCGTGGGTCAAGTCTGAAAGGCGGCGACCTTTACGTGATGATCAATGCATACTGGAGGGATTTGGCTTTCACCATACAGGAAGGTCGGTCGGCCGAGTGGCGCCGCGTTGCCGATACGAGCCTTGCCAGCCCTGACGATATTGCGGATGCAGGAAAAGGATTCCCCATTTCCGGTCTCCAGTATCCGGTTAAGGCGCGCTCGATCGTGGTGCTGGAGCGGTGAACAATGCAAATATTTTAGACGACCAAAATACGGACGGATGATCCATGAAAGCGGGAATCGCCGGTTGCGGAGTTGTCGGCGGCACAGCTGCATTCACGTTAGTGCTGAAGGGACTGGTGAGAGACCTTGTGCTGATCGACGTCAACGTAAGAGTGGCTCAGGTTCACTATGAGGATATCTTTTATACAACCCCTTAGCGCGAGTTGTGCGCGTTTTCGCTGGAGACTACCGCATATTGGAACAGGCTGATGTGGTCATCCTCTGTTGCGGGGCAGGTCAGCGTCCGGGTGAAACACGATTGCAGCTTCCGGAGCGCAGTGCCGCCGTTTTCGTCAGGTTAGTCCTACGGGTGCGTCGGTATGCGAAGGATCAATCCGATCTTGCCGGCGGCATTCCGATTCACTGCTATATCAAAGGAGAACATCAATGACCCTTCCGCTCACCAAGACCAAGATAGTGTGCACCATAGGGCCGGCCTCACGGTCCCGTGATATGATGGAGAAGCTGCTGCTGGCCGGCATGAACATAGCTCGGCTCAATTTCTCTCATGGTGATTTCCTGGACCACAAGGAGGTGATCGAGAACCTCCGCATTGCGGCCAGGGCCACCAGATGCCGTCTTGCCATCATGGCGGACCTGCCCGGTCCCAAGATGCGCATCGGGAAGTTCGACTCTGAACCGATAGACCTTAAACCGGGCGATTCTTTCACGCTCACGACAGACGACATCATCGGTGATGCCCGCAGGGTCTCCGTTACCTTTACCCGCCTTCCCCATGTGGTGAAACCCGGCGACGCGCTCTATTTAAACGATGGTTTGATCCAGGTCGAAGTGGACCGAGTTCAGGGCAAGGATGTTTGCTGCCGAGTCATCGTTGGCGGTGAACTGCGTTCGCGCAAAGGGCTCAATCTCCCGGGCATCGATCTCGGTATCAGCGCCTTCACCGAACACGACCACAACTGCATGAAATTCGCTCTCGAAAACGGTGTCGACGCGGTGAGTCAGTCGTTCGTCGAAAACTCAGCGGACATTCAAGCCGTGCGGGATGCAGCGTCGGCCCTCGGATACCATCCCTTCATCATCGCTAAAATTGAACGGTCCAGGGCTCTCGATCACCTTGATGACATCATCACTGCGGCAGATGCCGTCATGATCGCCCGAGGCGACCTCGGCGTGGAGCTACCCATTGAGCAGATTCCCGTGGTGCAAAAACAGATCATGTGCAAGGCGAACATGCGCGCCAAGCCGGTGATAACGGCAACACAGATGCTGGAATCCATGACCACCAACCGGAGTCCCACCCGTGCCGAGGCAACCGATGTGGCGAATGCGATTCTCGACGGCACAGACTGCGTCATGCTCTCCGGTGAATCGGCCATGGGCCGCTACCCTGTCGATTCGGCAGCGATGCTTACGAAGATCGCCGCTGCCATCGAGCCATATCGCACAATGGCCAGGGCCAGGGATATGTTCAGGAGTATCGCTCTCAAGGGCAAAGTGCCCCCTGCAAGGCTTATCGATCTGGGTGTAGAGGCGGTCCTCCAGTACGCCGATCCTGCCGCGGTATTTGTTCCCACGCACGGCGGTGACACGGCGAGGAGTATCGCGCGGTTCCGCCTCCCCATATGGATCATTGCCGTCAGCTCACAGGAAGCCACGTGTCAGCAATTGCAGTTCTCCTCGGGTGTGTACCCGGTTTGTGAGGCTGAGCACCCCGAAAAGTGGAACACCTATGTGTCGGACTGGCTCAAGACGCATGGGCTGGAAGGGAAGCTCGCAGTAGTCACCGAAGGCCCCTCCAGAAGGAATCCCGACGCAAACAACCGCCTCGAGATTGTGGACTTGGGCTTTCGGCCAGAGGGGGACAACTGAAGGTTCCGGGAACCGAAACTGCTTTTCCAGGGAGTATTCGAAGCAGAGGAGTTTGACAATCAATTCAAATATTACAACAGCATGACACGTGGGATAAGTCTTCTCACACAGCGTGCGCATGTTAAAAAGTGAGAGTGATACGGCGTCAATCTGACCGCCAACAGATTTCCTCTTCAATTGGGATCTTGCCAGATCCTCGAACGCTTTCGACTGTGCGCTCCGAAGATGAGCTTCTATCACTCCTCTCTGTGAATGGGAAATGGAACTTTCCTGTGGTTGTGTCCGGTTATTGAATTGTAAGCCTCGTCATCGCCGAATTGATTGACATCGTCGTAAATGAAAAAGAGTCCCACCCGAACAGATCGAAGAGCGTGACAGCGTGGGCAAACCGATAGAATTTCGGCGGTATACCCTTATTGACAAGCAAACACCCGGGTTTTGCGATCCAAGATGCCGGGGTCCTTGCTTATTTAGAGGTTTCAGCTTGATTGTTTGATTTGGTCAATTTAATACTGACCCCTCCAGTCGCCCTGCAGGCCATAGGATTGAAAGAGTGGAGGCTGCATCGCCCTGTCCTCGCCCCTATCCATATCCCTATCCATGTCACGGGCTGGCCCGGCCCTGTTGGCGGCCCAATCATAATCGTCCGCGAATGAATTGGCTGAGTCGATGTATCCTTCATGATAGCTGCTGCATGCCGCCATTGTGCCGTTGGGCGCCCAAAACACGAATGACACGGCAAAAGCGATGGTGAATATGGATAGACTGAGAAGTTTTTTGTACATGTTAGACTCCTTGACTATATCAGAAGCATCCTTGTATGATTGTCAACATGGCGTTATCATTGGCTTTTTATTATCGTACACCTGCTCTCGCCTCCTGTCAACCGTTGGCCTCAAATTTCATCGAAAAAATGCTTATCGCCTGCTGCAAGGCAGCCTGGTCAAAGATGCGTAGGCGGAAGGAAAGCACTTGAAATTACAAGGGATTCTATCTCGAGTTAAGCTGGAAATCCTGAAAGTGTTGCGGATAACGGTCACCCTGGCCGGCGAAGATGGCGAAGGCGGTGATCAGCGGGTTTTGAATACTTCATAAGGTAAAGTATCCGGTGCGCTGGGCATAACCCGCACGCGTTGACTTTCGGCCAAAGACAATGGGATACGTCCCAACTCGACACCAGCTGGAAAGGAGACCAGCAGGCTGTCTGGGGGAATTGCGTAATCTGCAAGAGACCTGTAATGCTGTGGCCGGACTACGTACAGCACTATTCTTGAGCGACAAACAACCTCTTTGCAGTCAACGATGCACTCAGTCAAACCTGATTCCACGAGTTGCCAATGCGTATCTGCCGATCCCCGATGGCAGATGGTCAGCTTGTGGCTGGGAAATCCTGCGTCCGGCAGGCCGCACGCAATAGCTAGCCCCAAATGTCCCGCGCCAAACATCCCCAAAGTTGAGGTGCCAAGAAAGACGATATGTCATCATGTCCATCAGCATTATCAGCAGCTCTCACAGAAGCATCTGGTGGTCCACGGCATGAGTCCAAAGGAATATAAGAAGAAATACGGGTTTCCCATGATGACACGTCTGGCTGCAAAATCTTTGACCAAAGCCCGAAGTAAAGCTGCCCAAAAGAGGGGATTGCCTGAGAATCTTAGGAAGGCAATAGAGGCAAGAAGACAGAAGAAAGCCCAAGCGTCCACTAAAGCGCCAACTGAGACAGAAAGACGGACAATCTGGCAGATGTCATCGAAAAACCGACGACAAGGGGATAAGATGCATTGCGAACCGAGCCTCTACCGGAAAACCTTAGAGCACTAATTTCGATGGCGCAAATGGGCTTTCAAGCTTCCACAATGCCTATTTATTTAAGGTATATTTAGAATCATTGAAGTGTTAGCTAGGCCAGACTCCTTTTGTTAGGCTAGACCCCTTTTGGCTTTTGGTCTTTTGGCTTAATTTCAAAGCTTGCACGCTCGCCCTCCTACAAACTCTTAAAACCCTTCGCCATCGACGGCGCCGTGATAAAGAGCGCCTTTTGAGGTAGGGTCTAGCGAACATTTGGGATCTTGTATTGTGATATTACAAGACTTAATCACGATCTTCCAGTTAATATGTTTATTTTAACATAATTCGCGGCTGCAAATGTATTTAGAAAAAGATTGACAACTGTTTTCTATGATATAGTCTAGACACGTGTTATTTATGGTCTTTATGGTTTTGGCGGATTCACGGCCTGCCTCAGTGGTCGGCAAAGCGCAGTAAGCCAGGTCAAGGGATACAGCTTGTCCAGGCTGGAATGCGTTTGATTCGGGAGGATCTGATCTTATCAGGCGGTAGAGTAAGGTCCTCTGGCGGCGGGTGTTCACCGCGTGGTTTTGTTCCTTTTCAGTCAGGATCCGTTCCATGCACCTTCACTTGTGAAGTAGGGCTTCCAGGCCGATAGGTTATTGGCGTTGCGAAGTCCGTATGCTGAACTGATCGCCCTCCATCCGAACTTCGTTACAAACAATCCTGGAATACCCTCAGTACTCTGTCGTTTTGGTCTTGCCGGGCAAGTAATCGCTCCGGTCAGGGGACCTCCCGGTGACCTTCCGCCAGGCATCTCGAAACTGACGGAGTACAAGACTCCAAACCCGTCCATAGCACAGCTTTACGTAAAGCGGTGAGCCGCTGTTTTCTGCGGTCCAACCGGGCTGGTGAGGTCCCATTTGGCTATTATAGCAAATAGATAGCGAGGAAGGAGAGATCATCAACCTAACGGTAAACGCGAAAGATTTTCGGGGGAAGAACATCCAGGGGAAGCGAGGATAAACGGTGCAGGAAAAGCAGTCGGAATCCTTCAAGGAGGTGTTGTTGAAGGTGGATTAACCCCGCTGCACTCTAGCCTTACGTTCCATTTCAGGGGAGGGCTGTGCCAACTGGCTCACCAATACGGCCTTCGACCCCGTGACCCAGACTGCGGAGTACAAGGTGTGCGCGGTGAAGGTTGAGAAGATTAGGCAGGATTGGAGAATTCGTGTTTGCCGGGCGGGTAGGAAACTTACGCACGTTAGACGGCCGGCCCGTCCGGTCCCGGGAGATGCCCCGGGGTTGAATTGAGGGGGCTGGTTCATAGAGCCGGCCATCCGTATACCGAGTGCAAGAGGAGGAAGCAGCACCTGAGGACATGGTGTTAAAGGCACTGAAGGTATGCAGAGCGAAGCTGAGAGGTGGACCGCCTTCGCTGAAGTTGCTTTCGCGGAAGCTACCGGCCGGAAGCCTCGAAAAAGCAGTTTCCTATCACCTACGTAACAGGAGAGAAGGAGAAGAACATGGGAATGACACGGCGGGAGTTCCTTTTTATTTCCGGTGTCACGGGGGCGGGCCTGGCGCTCTCTTCGCTGGGGGTCGACATGCGTCCCGTGGTTGCCTATGCGGAGGAACTCAGTAAAATCGACAAGGTGAAAAGCGCGAAGGAGTCCTATTCCCTCTGCTACCACTGCGCGGTCACCTGCGGGCTGCTCTGCAGCACCGACACGAAAACCGGCAGGGTTATCAACATCGAGGGAGACCCGGACCATCCCATCAACGAAGGCGCTCTCTGTGCGAAGGGTGCGGCGACGTTCCAGATGTCGTCCAACAATGAACACCGTCTGACCAAGGTTCTCTATCGCAGACCCGGCGGCGACAAATGGGAAGTCAAGACTTGGGACTGGGCCTTGACAAAGATCGCTAAAAACATCAAGGCGGTAAGAGACAAGGAATTCATTGTCAAGAATTCCAAGGGGCAGGTGGTCAACCGCATCGAAGCCCTGGCTCACATGGGCAGCTCCAAGCTGGACAACGAAGAGTGCTGGATGATCACCACCGCCATGAGGGCGCTCGGCCTCGTCTACATCGACCATCAGGCAAGGGTCTGCCATGGGCCGAGTGTGGCGTCTCTGGCCGAGTCATTGGGACGCGGTTCGATGACGAATCATGTCATCGATATCGGGAACAGTGATTGTGTCATCGTCATGGGCGGCAACGCGGCGGAATGCCACCCTATGACCTTCAAGTGGGCCCTGCGGGCCAGGGACAAGGGGGCGAAAATCATCCATGTCGATCCTCGTTTTACGAGGACTTCCGCCATGGCGGATTATCATGCCTTTCTTCGGCCCGGCACCGACATCGCCTTCCTGGGTGGCATGATCAAGCACATTCTCGATAACAATAAATATTTCGAGGAATATGTCAGGAACTACACCAACGCTTCGTGCATTATAGACGAGAAGTTCGGCTTCAACGACGGACTGTTCACGGGATACGATCCCGTCGCCAGGAAGTACGACAAATCCACCTGGGTCCTGAAACTCGATGCAAACGGAATCCCGGAAAAGGATCCGACCTTTGAGAATCCCAGGTGTGTTCTGCAAATGATGAAGGCCCATTACGCCCGCTACGATTTAGAAAAGGTGTCGTCGATTACCGGAACTCCCGTGGAGGATCTCAAGACGGTCTATGAGATGTACTCGTCTACGGGGGTGAAGGACAAGGCTGGGACGATTCTCTACGCCCTCGGCTGGACCCAGCACACGGTGGGAGTGCAGAACATCAGAGCCATGACCATAGCCCAACTCCTGCTGGGGAATATCGGCATCGCAGGGGGAGGCGTCAATGCGTTGCGCGGGCAGCCCAACGTCCAGGGATCGACGGATCAGGCCATCCTCACGCACATCCTTCCCGGATATCTGAAGACGCCGGTAGCTTCCCTGACCACATTGGATGAGTATCTGACGAAAAATACGCCCAAGACCAAAGAACCCCAGTCGGCCAACTGGTATCAGAACACGCCCAAGTACATGGTGAGTCTCCTCAAGGCATGGTATGGCGACAAGGCGACAAAAGAAAACGATTTTGCCTATTCCTGCCTCCCCAAAATCGATGACGGCCAGGATTCGACACTTCTGACCATGATCGACAAAATGTACGAAGGCAAGATCAAAGGATTCACGTGCGTCGGCCAGAACCCGGCGTGCAGCAATCCCAATTCGAATAAGACCCGGAAGGCTTTCGCCAATCTCGACTGGATGGTGCACATCAACATCTTCGACAATGAGACGGCTTCTTTCTGGAAGGGGCCGGGACTGGATCCTAAGAAGATCAAAACGGAGGTCTTCCTCCTCCCGGCGGCGGCTTCCATGGAAAAAGAAGGCAGCATGACCAATACGGGACGTTGGCTCCAGTGGAAGTACGTGGCGGAGAAACCGCCGGGAGACGCTCTTTCGATGGGCGACATCCTCTATCGGCTGGTGTCGAAAATGAAGGATCTTTACAAGAAAGAGAAGGGGACCTTCCCCGACCCCATTCTCAACCTGGCCTGGAACTATGCCGATGCCAAGGGAATGTACGATTCTTTGGCCGTTGCCAAGGCGCTGAACGGCTATTTTCTCGAGGATATCACGATCGGGGACAAGACTTTCAAAAAGGGCGAATGCATTCCCGGCTTCAGCTACCTGCAGGCCGACGGGAAGACTTCCTCGGGCAACTGGGTTCATTGCGGGAGTTTCACCCAGGATGGAACCAATCTGATTGCTCGAAGGAAGAGGGACGATCCGACGGGGCTCGGCCTCTACCCCGAATGGGCGTGGGCCTGGCCGATGAACCGGCGCATCCTGTACAACCGAGCGTCGGTCGATGTGAACGGACAGCCGTACGATCCCAAGCGGGCGATCCTCAAATGGGTGGACGGGAAATGGGTGGGCGACGTTCCCGATGGTCCGTGGCCGCCCCTTAGCGACAAGGAAAAAGGGAGGCTTCCATTCATCATGAAGCCCGACGGGGTCAGTTCCCTGTTCGGCCCCGGGCTGGCGGAAGGGCCGTTCCCCGAGCACTATGAACCCTTCGAAAGCCCACTGGCCAAGAACCTGATATCTTCGCAATTGAGCAATCCCGCCATCAAGATATTCTCGAGTGATTGCGACAAGATTGCCGGATGCAATCCAAACTATCCTTTCGTCTGTACCACCTACTCCTGTACGGAACACTGGTGCACGGGCGCTGATACGAGATGGCAGTCGTGGCTCACGGAGACCATGCCGCAGGCCTACGTCGAGATCAGCAAAGAACTCGGCGAACTCTGCGGTATCAAGAACGGCGAAAAGGTCAAGGTTGAATCGGTACGCGGCAAGGTTGAATGCGTGGCCATGGTCACAACGCGGTTGCGTCCTTTGAAAGTGGGAGGGCAGACCCTTCACCAGGTTGGGATCACCTACAACTACGGCTGGCTCTATCCCAAGGATTGCGGTGACAGCGCCAACCTGTTGACCCCAACGGTCGGTGACGCCAACACTGGGACCCCGGAATACAGAGCCTTCATGGTCAACGTGACCAAGGCGTAGGAGGAGTGAGATATGGCTAGTGGAAAATCCATAATGGTTGACACCTCCAGGTGCACGGCCTGCCGCGGCTGCCAGGTTGCCTGCAAGCAGTGGAACATGCTGCCCGGCACCAAGACGAAACAGCTTGGGACCTATCAAAATCCTCAAGACCTGTCTGCTGAGACCTGGAAGCTCGTCCGGTTCGCAGAAGGGATCAAGGATGACGGCAAGCCGTACTGGTACTTTTTCTCGGAGCAGTGCCGCCACTGCATCGAGCCGCCCTGTCTCGACACCATCGGCGGTTACGTGCCCGATGGGGTGGTACGGGATAAAGCGACGGGTGCGGTGATCTTTACCGCGAAATCCAAAGATGCCCCTTTCGAGGAAGTGCGCGAGGCGTGTCCATACAATATACCTCGTCAGGACTCGAAGACCAAGGTACTGGCCAAATGCACCATGTGCCTCGACAGGATCACGAACAACCGGCTCCCGTCTTGCGTACAGAGCTGCCCGACCAACGCCCTGGTGTTCGGAGAACGGGATGCCATTGTCGAGATGGTCAAAAAGCGGGTCGAGGAGTTGAAGAAGATTTATCCGAAAGCCAAAGCGCTCAACCCGGATGAGGTGAGGGTGATCTATATCGTAACGGATGACCCCAAGAAGTACCACGAATTCGCTGTAGCCTGACAGATGGGCGGGGGTTCCCGATCTTGCAGGGGGCACCCGCCCCTTCTCATATCGCAGCATCCGGTGAATTCTCAGAGGGTTCCGCAACACGGAGGATAAAGCGTTCTTCAGGTGACAACTGAATGGATAAGCCGGATGCAATTCCCCAGATTGGAGTGTCTCTCATGGAAAAGGAAACCCCGGCGGGAAACGCAGTGGAAGCGGTAAAGGCTGCCCTGCTGAAAACCGGAGAAGAAAATGCCCATCTCAAAGATATATTGAGGGCATTCGGTGGAATTATCATCGAACAGGCACAATGGAAGGAGACATTACCGGATCAGCAGTGCGGTGAAATCGGATCGCCAGATCCCGCACTTTTCAGCAAAGGGGTCCCCGTGACTGGAAGGGACAGGCTCATCCACCTTGGCGCCATGTGGCAGACGGCGGTCGAGCGGCTCTTTCCTTCCCTCGCCGAAGGATTTCCAAAAATCAGTGAGGAACTCGGGCGGCTGCGAACTTCCATTCAGGACGGCAGTTTTGCACCGGACCTCTTCCTCGGTGCAGCGTTGGGGGGCAGGGAAGATGAGGCGCGCGCAATTGCCCGTCAAGCGGGCTTCGATCCGGGACTTCTCGAGTTTGCCCTGGTTCAGGCTGCAAAACCGGTGTTGGAGAAGCGCAGTGAGGCGTACGGTGCTCTCATCGAGGATCTAACCTGGAACGAGGGGTATTGCCCCGTGTGCGGGTCTCTTCCCGGGCTGAGTCTGCTCCGGAGTAAGGAGGGACAGCGTTGGCTGCGGTGCGGATTCTGCGGAGCAGAATGGCGCTTTCTGCGGATGAGCTGCCCTTGCTGCGAGGGCCTGGAACCGGACGATCGGGAAGTTCTTTTCGTGGAAGGCCGCGAGCACGAACGGGTTGAGGTCTGCCGCAAATGCAACAAGTACGTCGTAGGTATGGATGTGAGGTCTCTATTCGCGGAGTTCATCCCGGAGGTGGCCGCTTTGACGCTTCTGCACCTGGATGTCCTGGCCCGGCAGAGGGGATTCTCACCAATGTACGCAAGCGGGCTTCAGTGCTTAACAGTTTGTTGAAAAGGTTTCCATTACCGTTTGCCAGGACCTCTTTCACACGGAGACAACCAGGTTCGCTGATGTGATTCTTGCTTGGAGAAGATCTCGTGAACGGAGATATGTCCGAAGTGAAGGTATGGTGAAAGCCCGCTGGTTGCATTCTCGTCCGGATGGTTTCGATCGACATGGTATCTGTGCAGGTTGGCGTGAAAAAAGTCCAGCAACTTGGTCCTTGCCGCGCCAGATCCTCCTCGGGTTTCTACCGGCTTGACGGCCGTCCTGGACTTCGCTCCCCCCTTCTCCACTCCAAGGGGGCCCCGCGATCTCCTGCTACAAAACTTCCTGGAGTGCTTCCGCAGAAGCTGCCTGCTTTAAGCTGTCCCCGTCCTCGGTGAAAATCTCTTGAAGATTAATCCCACTGTGCTTACACTTCTTCTCGGTTATGGCATATCCTTCCCTCTGTTCGGCTCTGGGTGTCTTTTCCTTCGACACCCGTATGCCATGACCTCTCTCATAACTCATTTCTTTTGGCAAAACCTTCTGCACAGTACCGAAGGAGAGCGGTTCCTGTGCTGTTTTAACAGAGGCCGATCCGGCTTTTCCACTTAACTGAAAAAATGTAGATAACTCCTGTCATTCTCACAAGCATAGCCTGGGGTTTAGCTGTGGAACCTAAATCCTCTATATGCCAAATTTACCCAATGTTTTGAAGCTTGTATGGTGCATCCATGTCTTGACACAATTGATTTTCGGAACTCCGATAATGGGCAGAAATTTTCGCAGAATTGGTCTGGAAGACAACCCCACTGCATCTTCTGAAGGAGGATACTATCCTGGGGATGCCAAAAAAGAAGGAGGCCTAAGATGTTCTGGATAGAATTTGCAGTCCTTTTACTGGCAATCTACATCGGTATTCGCGTTGGAGGCATCGGCTTGGGCCTTATCGGCGGCACTGGCGTTACCGTCTTCACCTTTGCCTTCGGCATGAAGCCAGGCTCTCCTCCAATTGATGTCATGCTCATCATCCTGGCTGTGGTGGCGGCGTCGTCCACCCTCCATGCAGCCGGCGGTCTGACCTACATGGTGCAGCTGGCGGAAAAACTGCTGCGCAAGCATCCCAGGAACATCGTTTTTCTCGCTCCTTTTTGCACTTACTTTCTGACCATGGCGGTCGGAACCGGCCATGCCGTCTATATGTTGCAGCCGATTATCGCGGACGTTGCCTACAAGACCGGAATCCGCCCTGAACGCCCCATGGCGGTCTCTTCCATTGCCTCGCAAATGGGGATCACGGCAAGTCCGATTGCAGCGGCTGTGACCAGCTTTCTCGCCATGGCCCTCAAAGTCGGACATAACATCACCCTGGTGAACATTCTCACCGTCACCATCCCGGCAACGGCCATAGGCATCTTTGTGGCTGCGCTCTGGAGCGTGAACCGTGGCAAAGACCTGGACAAGGACCCCGAGTTCCAGGAGCGGATGAAGGACCCGGCGTTCCGCGCTCAGCTGGAGGAGGGGGCAACCCTCTTGGATGAAAGCATATCAATGAAGGCCAAGCTCTCGGTTTTGATCTTCTTTGCGGGGGTTGTCGCGATCGTTCTTGTCGCCATGTTTAAGTTGGCGCCCGTTGTTGACAATAAGCCGGTCTCAATGACCATCATCGTGCAGATTATCATGCTCACGACTGGTGCTGCTATTATGCTCTACTCGCGTGCCAAGGCAGCGGAGATTGCCGCGTCTTCGGTGTTCAGAGCGGGAATGGTGGCAGTAATTGCGATCATGGGCATAGCCTGGATGAGCGAAACCTTTATCGAGACGAACAAAAAAGTCCTGGTTGACACTATGCAGGCGATGGTCAGCCATTACTCGTGGCTTTTTGCGGTTGCGATGTTTGCGGTTTCGGCGTTTGTCAAAAGCCAGGCGGCAACGCTGCTGATCATGGTGCCCATCGGTTTTGCACTCAGCATTCCCATCAATCTTCTCATAGGAATGATTCCAGCATCCTACGCGTACTTCTTTTTCTGCTTTTACCCGACCGATCTTTCCGCCATCTACTTTGACCGGACCGGCACCACTCACATCGGTAAATACCTTCTGAATCACAGTTTTATGATTCCCGGATGGATCGGTGTCGCAACGGCTACGCTGGTCGGCTATTTAATCGGCGCGTTCTTGCTCAGAATATAGAGTAGGGTGAAGGAAGGTTGGGTCTTTTATGAAAACAAAAAGCAGATTGGGCAATGCCTGATGTTTAATGTCTTTGTGGAGAGACAAATGAAAAAGTTCGCGGTAATCATGAGTCTGATAGTAGCCGTGGTCCTTGTAGCCTGGGCAGCAGCCACGATGGCTGGACCTGACGAATCTCCCATCAGGGTGGGAGTGATACTTCCTTTGACGGGGGATCTATCGAAATTCGGTAATATTGAAAAGAACTCTTTTGTGATGGGGCTGGAGGAGATCAATGCTGCCGGCGGCGCAAACGGCAGGCCGATTGAGCTCTTGTTTGCAGATGATGCGTCTAAAGCAGTGACAGGCCGATCTGCGGCTGAAAAACTGATCGAGCAAGATAAAGTGATCGCTCTGACCGGAGGATATTCTTCTGAAGTTACCCTGGCTGTGGCATCGGAGGCCGATCGCCGGAAAATACCTCTCCTTATCACGACCGGGTCTGCGGACATGATCACCGAGATTGACTGGGACTACGTGTTCCGTATCAACCAGCCCATCAGTGAATACTCCAAAACTCTCATTGAGTTTTTCCAAGAAGTGCTGGAGCTCAAAAGTGTGGTCATACTGCATGACAATGGCCTGTTTGGTCGCTCAGGAGCTATCGAGTTCTCCGAGCAAGCCTCTGCATTGGGGTGGAAGATCGTCCTGCAAGAGAGTTATGAGCCGGGCACCCTGGATTTCAAGCCATTGCTCACTAAAGCCAACGCAGCCAAACCTGACGCGGTCTATATGATTTCTTACGTCAACGAAGCAGCCCTGCTTTTGAAACAATCCAAAGAGCTCAATCTTACTCCCAAAGTATTCGCCGGTGCAGGCGCCGGCTTCACTTTACCTGCATTTCTCGAGCTTGCCGGCAGTGCTGCAGAAAACGTACTTTCCGCAACGCTCTGGACACCGCAACTCCCATACCCGGGTGCGAAGGAATATTACAACAATTATCTGAGAAGGTTCGGCTCCGCAACTGACTACCATGGCGCCGAGGCATATGCTTCCATTCATGTGATTGCAGACGCCCTCAAGAGGACCAGGGAACTCACTCCGCAAGGCGTTCGTGAAGCCCTTGTGAGAACGAACATGATGACCGCTTTTGGTCCGGTAAGGTTCATATCTTACGGGCAAAAGAGGCAGCAGAACTCGTTGCCAACCTATGTGGTTCAGTGGCAAAAGGGCGTGCTGGAGACGGTCTGGCCTGCGATCATTGCCACAAAACCTTTTGTATTTCCTTCACAGACAGAACTTAGATAGCCAAGATCAATGAAATCTCTTACCATCTCTTTGCTCCTGCGGGTTGGCGTGATGGGCGTGATTTTTTTCCCGGCCGCAGCCCTGATCTGCATCGCGTCGCCGGGCTTCAGCGCGGCGCAGGGCGCCCAAATCTGCCATCACGACCTGAAGGTCGAACTGCAGCCCCAAGAGCAAAGGCTGCTCGTGCAGGACGATATCCGCATCGAAGGCTGGAAGGGCAATGACCTCGACTTTTTGCTCGCAGGTAAAGGCAACATCAGGTCCGTTAAAGTAAATGGGAAACCCTCCAAGTATTCCTTCCGCTCAGGCAAGTTGAGCTTATCTACCGCGCCGGCCGTGGACCGGCCTCTTTTTGTTTCAATTTCATTTGACGCGGTATTTAACGACCCCGTGGCCCTGGAGCCGGCCGGGTTAGACAATCCGGGCTTCGGGGTGGAGGGGTCGATTAGTGAGAGGGGGACTTTTCTGCTCGCCGATTCGGGCTGGTATCCCAGCTTCAGCGGGTCCGGCCAGGATTTTAAGCTCACGGTCAGCGCTCCCCCGGGCACCTACGCGGTTACGGCCGGTGAGCTGATAGGCCATGAGGACCGGGACCGCAAGAGCATATCGAGTTGGAAAACCGGCCCTATCGGGCAGGGTCTGTCACTTTCGGCGGGCAAGTATATCATCCGGTCCAAAAAGGACGGCAGGATTCCAATTTATACGTATTTTACTGCGGAAACCGATTCTCTTTCGGAGACCTACCTGAATGCCTCGGCTTCCCACATCGAATTTTATGAGCATCTATTCGGACCGTATCCTTTCCCCAAGTTCGCAGTCGTCGAAAATTTTTTCCCGACCGGATACGGATTTCCTTCCTATACGCTATTGGGCGCCTCGGTTCTGAAGCTGCCGTTTATTCCCGAAACCAGCCTCAGGCACGAAATCGCCCACTCCTGGTGGGGCAACGGCGTGCTGGTGGATTATGCCTCGGGGAACTGGTGCGAGGGTTTGACAACTTATGTAGCGGATTATCTCTCTAAGGAAATCGCCTCCGCGGCGGACGCAAGGCTCTACCGGCTGCAGGTCCTCCAGGACTATGCGACCCTTGCCGCATCGGGGGCCGATTTCCCGCTCAGGCTTTTCGAGAGCCGCGTAAGCCCCGCAACGAAGGCCGTCGGTTACGGCAAAGCCGCCTTTGTTTTCCATATGATACGGCAAAGGCTTGGCGACGAAGCCTTCTGGAGGGGTCTGCGGCAGATATTTAAAGAACGGTTGTTTGTAAGGACCTCGTGGGAGGATTTCCGGGACGTTTTCGTCCTGACCGGGGGCTGGGACCCCAAGGAAGCCAGGGTGTTTTTCGATCAGTGGGTGGCAAGAAGCGGGGCCCCCGTTCTGAAGCTCAAGGACGTAGAACTCCAAGTGGATGCTTCCGGCCGGCACGTAACGGGCTTCCTTCTCCAGGACCCTCCCTGGTACGATCTGGATATAACGGCGGGTCTGGAAATTTCCCCAAATGAGAGGCTCGATACTAAAATCGGAATCAGGGACGCCTCGGCTTCTTTTTCAATTCCGTCGCCTGCCGCGCCCCAAAAACTGATGGTGGACCCGGACGTGAACACCTTCCGCCTTCTATACCCGGAGGAAATTCCCGCCACTGTAAACAGCGTCAAAGGATCGCAAAGTCCGGCAGCCGTGTTGAGCGAGGGCAGCCCTCCAGAGGCCGCCAAAGCCTTCGAGCTTTTGCTTGCGGGCCTTGACCAGGCGAACGCCCGGATCATGACGGAAAAAGAGGCTGAGATGAAAATGGATAAAGACAAGGATTTCATGTTTTTCGGCCTCCCGCGGTCTGAAAAACTAAAATTTTTTTTCGCATCCGCTCCAAAAGGTGTGAGTCTTTCTCAACACGATTTTTCGGTGAAAGGCGCCTCCGGGGCAGACTGTCTTTTTCTGGTTTTCGCGGACCCTGACAGGGGCGGCGGAATCACGGCGCTTTTTTTGCCCGTTTCAGGCACAGCCGATGAGTCGATCCTTACGGCGGCCCGCAAGATCACCCATTACGGCAAATACAGCTTTCTGAGCTTCTCGCGCGGGGTGATCCGTGAAAAAGGAATATGGGAAGTTTCGCACTCGCCTCTTGAATTCGATTTTACGCAAAGGTGAAAACCGGCCACATCGTTCATGTTTTCCCTCTCATAAAAACTCGCACTATACTTTTTCGTCCGATATGTTATCTATCCGAGGCAAACAATACCTTTGTCTGAAAAATATGAAATTTGCTTGCTAAGGGATGGATTATTTGGGTAATCTAGCAAGTTCGGACAACCTGGTAAAATTCAACCCGGATGTGAAACCTTAGAACGGAACTAATTACGATCCGGACCGGTATTTTGGAAAACCCCGGTAGAGCCCGTTTAACGCAGTTTTCCCCCAGGGTTTTCATAGACAGCATCCTCGACCGAAGCAACTTGCGGTTGTGCTCGCTCGGAATGGGCGAGCATATTTTTCTTGAAGGAGAAAGAACCTAATGTGCCGTTTGATCGCGTTGACGAGTGACGAGCCGCAGTCTCCCATGGTGGCCATGCGTGCCCTCGATGTGATGCGGGAGGGTCATGACGGCTCGGGGGTAGGCCTTTTTTTAAGTGATCTTGGCGGAGCGTTCGAGACGCTGAAAGGCTTGCCGATCCTGTCCGGTATATTTTCAGGTGAAGGCGTAAAACGCCTCGACCGATACATGACGAGCCTTGGGTTCGTGACGAGGCACAATATTTCCATTCGGAATTCCAAAACGCCGCCTCCAGGCACTCCGAGACGCGATACTTATGTGATCTGCGCCTACGAGTACCCAAGCGCCTGGGAGGGCCTTGACCAGAAAGAAATCCAGGAGCGGCTTCTTCTTGCGCGCCTGCATCTGAGGCAAATGGGTGAGGAACACGAGGACATGATCGTCTACAGCTTCTGGCCGGACGTGATCATGCTGAAAGAAATCGGCGATCCGCTCAAAGTAGCCGAGTACCTTCACTTGGACCGCGAGGAACTCAAAGCCAGGGTCATTCTGGCCCAGGGGAGGCAGAACACCAACTATGCGATCAACCTCTATGCCTGCCATCCATTTTTTATCCAAGGCATAGCTTCGATGACCAACGGAGAAAATACCGCTTTCGTCCCGATCCGTGAATTCCTGACCTCGCGCGGCTATCCCGGTTATGTAGGGTATCAGTCCGACTCCGAGGTCTTCACTCATATCGCCCATTATATGATTCACAGCCTCGGGCTCGAAATCGAGGCTTACAAGCACATCATCACCCCTCTGCAGGACGAGGATCTACAATCCCATCCGGACGCAGGGTTTCTCACGCAGCTGAAACACTCATGCCGCAGGCTCATTATCGACGGCCCAAATTGCGTGATGGGACGGCTGCCCGACAACACCCTTTTCCTCGTCCAGGACCGAAAGAAACTCCGGCCCGCCGTCGCGGGGGGCAGGAAGGGCATGTACGCGTTTTCCTCGGAGATGTGCGGCCTTGACGCTGCCATTCCCGACCGGGACAAACGCAAAGATTTTCAGCCGATGCATCTTGATACGGTAATAGTTCCTTCAGACCGCTCGGAGGTACGGGTATGCTCGCAAGTGGAACCCTTAGCCCTTCTTCACTAAGCGTGAAGGACCTGCTCTGGCAGGTTCAATGGGACAAAGAAAAATGCTCTCTGTGCGGCCGATGCACCGCCGTTTGCCCCGTTCAGGCAATAGAGCTGGGCGTGCACAGAAAAAGGATAGTCCAGATTCCCCCACTGGCCGAAATCGGTCCAGCCACGTCTTCATCCAATGTCCACCAGGTCTATCACGGCATTCGGCAAAGAACCGATCCCGCCTATGCATGTAACGGGTGTGCCATGTGCAACCTGGTTTGTCCCAACGGCGCCATAATTCCGCAAAGGTCGGATGAAATGGACAAGCAGCGCTTCCATATGAATCGCGGCGGACAGGCAAGGAGCCGGGGCGGCAGGAGAAATGTGCCGGATTCGCTCAACCTTGGGGTCCTTGACCGGATAAAGTTCATCCGAATCTCGATGCTGACCGACCCGGCGCTCGACGCCGGCCGCCATGAATTCGAGCTGCGGACCCTTCTCGGCCGTGTATTGCCCCCGGAAGAAAACCTGAGGCTCTACAGGGAGAACGGCTGGATTCCACCCGTACGGGAAATTTATCCTCTTATAATCGGCAGTATGTCGTTCGGCGCGCTTTCCCCCAACATGTGGGAAGGGCTGCAGATGGGCGTGGCATATCTCAATGAAGAGCTCGGCATGCCTGTTCGGATGTGCACGGGCGAGGGCGGGTGCCCGCCACGGCTCTTGCGGTCCCGGTTTCTCAAATACACGATCCTTCAGATCGCGAGCGGCTACTTCGGATGGGACGAAATAATCCATGCCCTGCCCGAGATGAAAGAAGATCCCTGCGCGGTCGAGATCAAGTATGGGCAGGGGGCCAAGCCGGGCGATGGCGGTTTGCTGATGTGGTACAAGGTGAACAAACTGATTGCGGCGATTCGCGGAGTTCCAGCGGGAGTGAGTCTGCCAAGTCCGCCGACTCATCAGACCAAGTATTCGATCGAAGAATCCGTTGCCAAGATGATCCAGTCCATGTACATGGCCTGGGGGTTCAGGGTCCCGGTCTATCCGAAGATTTCGGGAACTTCGACGGCTCTTTCAGTTTTGAATAACCTTACCCGGAACGCCTACGCGGGCGGGCTCGCCATTGACGGCGAAGACGGCGGAACCGGCGCCGCCTACACGGTATCGATGGACCACATGGGCCATCCGATCGCCAGCAATATCCGGGACTGCTACCTTAACCTTGCCAAGCTCGGCCGGCAAAACGAGGTCCCGCTTTTTGCGGGAGGCGGGGTCGGCAAGAACGGAAAACTTGCGGCAAACGCCGCCGCTCTGATAATGCTCGGCGCAAGCGGGGTACAGGTCGGAAAGTACATGATGCAGGCAGCGGCCGGGTGCGTAGGCTCAGAGTCGGACCGGTGCAATATCTGCAACATCGGGTTATGTCCGAAAGGGATCACTTCACAGGACCCGCGCCTCTACAGGCGGCTCGATCCCGAGAAGGTGGCCGAGCGGGTCGTTGACATATTTTTATCTTTCGATACCGAACTCAGGAAGATCGTCGCTCCCCTTGGACGTTCGACTTCTCTTCCGATAGGCATGTCGGACGCCCTGGCCATAGATGATCGAAATGCCGCCGAGCGCCTTCAGATAAAATACGTCGTCTAGCACAGGCGATATGGAATCGGGCGCGGCTGCCAAAGCCCTGTCTTTTGTGGAGTTTGAGTATGGAACAACAACAGGTGATTCGCCTCTCCGGATTTGAAAATGGCCACCGTATTGAATCGCGCATCCTTGAAGAAAGGACGCAGCAGGCTGTGGAAAACGGCTGCCACACGCTGGAGATCGAGGCTTTCGGCCAGCATGGAATCGGGGGCAGGCTCTGGAAGGCCGGGAACGACAGGCTTCATATCAAAGTATTCGGAGCGCCCGGCCAGCGCGTCGGCTCCATGGGCTTTCCCAGCACGCTGATCGAGGTCTTTGGCCCGTCTTCAGATGATGTGGGTTGGCTCAATTGCGGCGCGGACATCATAGTCCACGGAAATGCCACAAACGGCGTCGCAAACGCAATGGCGCAGGGCAGGATCTACGTCGCCGGAAACATCGGGGCTCGAGGCATGACGATGACCAAGCGCAACCCGCGCTTCGCGCCGCCCGAGCTGTGGGTGCTCGGTTCGGTGGGCGACTACTTCGCCGAATTCATGGCGGGGGGCGTCGCGGTAGTCTGCGGCTATGAGCCTCAGGACCCGGCGAATGTGCTGGGCTTTCGTCCGTGCGTCGGCATGGTCGGCGGGAAAATCTATTTTCGCGGGCCGCATAAAGGGTACAGCAAAGCGGGCGCCAAGCTCGGACCCATCGGTGACGGCGACTGGCAATGGCTCAGCGGAAACCTCGAGACATTTCTCACCGGGATCGGCAAGAACGATCTTTACAGCCTCCTGGCGGACAGAGACTCATGGCAGCTTTTGGAGGCCAGAGGTCCGCATGAAAAATTCTCCATGCCCAGGCGCTCGATGGAGGCTTTTCACAGGGAAACCTGGGACTCCGAACTGGGCCGCGGAGGTCTTATCGGAGACCTCGTCGATTTCGAAAGAAGCCAGGTTCAGCTTATTACCAGCGGTTTTCTCAGGCGCTATGTCCCTGTGTGGGAAAACAAGAAGTTTGCCGCGCCGTGCGAGGTTAGCTGCCCAACTGGAATGCCCGTCCACGAGCGATGGCGGCTCATCCGCGAAGGACGAGCCGACGAGGCCGTTGATCTGGCGCTGGCCTACACGCCGTTTCCCGCGTCGGTCTGCGGATATCTGTGCCCGAATTTGTGCATGCAGGGCTGTTCCAGGCAGACAGCACGAATGGTCCCGGTGGACGTCAGCCAGTTGGGAAAAGCGAGCCTCAGGGCGAAACTTCCCGAACTCCCGCCCTCGACCGGCAAGAAAATCGCGGTCATCGGCGGCGGTCCCGCAGGTATTTCTATTGCCTGGCAACTGCGCCAGCAAGGCCATGAGGCCGTTATCTACGACATGAGGGCGGAACTCGGCGGGAAAATCTCCGCCATGATCCCGAAGTCCCGCATCCCCGATGAGATCCTGGAAGCCGAACTCGCCCGCGTTAGGAAAGCACTTCCTCACGTGAACCTTCGACAGCGGCTCGAAAGGTCCGATATAGAGGAACTCCGGGAAGGGTTCGATTTCATAGTGATAGCCTCCGGGGCGCAAAAGCCGAGAGTTTTGCCCATCCCCGGCGGTGAAAAGTTAATCCCGGCCCTGGAGTTTCTCCGTATGACCAAGGCGGGCCAGGTTGAGGTGGGAAAGCGGGTGCTGATTATCGGGGCCGGGAACGTCGGCTGCGACGCGGCGAGTGAGGCCCACAGACTCGGGGCTGAAGAAATCACCCTGATAGATATTCAGGAACCGCTCTCATTCGGGAAGGAACGCAAGGAGGCCGAGGCCGCGGGCGCAAAGTTCAAGTGGCCCTGTTTCAGCAAAGCAGTGACTGAGGCCGGACTGGAACTCACCACCGGTGAAGTCATTCCCGCCGATACGATAATCATCTCGGTGGGCGACATGCCCGAGCTTGATTTCCTGCCTGAAAGCGTTGAAACTGAACGTGGATTTATAAAGGTCAACGAGCACTATCAGACGAGTGACCCGAAGATTTTCGCGATTGGCGACACGGTAAAAGTTGGGCTTCTTACGGACGCAATCGGGGCGGGAAGAAAGGCCGCGGGAAAAATAGGCGACCTTTTTTCCGGCAAGGACTTACAGGTTAGTACTTCGCGCCCGATGATAGACTATGCCCGAGTCAAGCTCGAGTATTTCGATCCGCGTATTTCGGGCTTCGAAGGAATCGAGTCGTGCGCCTTCCAGTGTTCGTCGTGCGGGACCTGCCGCGACTGTGGAATATGCGCAACGATTTGCCCGGAGTCGGCAATCTCCCGCCAAAGCATCGGAAACGGGACGGAATTCGAAATGGCCGTAGATCCGGAAAAGTGCATCGGCTGCGGCTTCTGCGCAGGCGCATGCCCCTGCGGGATATGGAACCTCGTGGAAAACGAGCCGTTTGATTAGTGAATAGTGATTAGTGAGCAGTGGACAGATAAGAGATATGGGACAGGATAGTGTCAGTTTGTAAGAAGTCTTTTTCCGCCAGGGAAGAGAAACTTCACTCCGCCCGCCGGCAGCAACGGTGGGCGGTTTTGTTTCGAGCAACTGATGAAGCTTTATCAGTCATCTGCATTATTGTCCTCTTTAAGCCGCCGAGCGTATCTTTACTTCCTGCTCCAACTTCCCGGCCAGCCGGTCGGACTCTATCTCAATATCATAATGAGTCTGAAGATTCATCCAGAACTCGGGCTCGATTCCAAAGTAGCGGTCGAGGCGCAGCTCAGTATCGGCAGTAATCGCACGCCTTCCATGGATGATCGCGTTGATGCGCCGGGGATCAACGCCGATGTCCCTGGCCAGGCGATACTGGCTGATTCCCATAGGACAGATGCGCCACTGACCATTGATACGGATGCTGCGTTGGCCCTCCCGTTCTCCGCCAAAAGCCTCCAAATGGTTTGCCGGTGGAACGCGAAGGGCATTGAGGCTGGGCGCTGCGTTCAGCGCGGTCAATTTGCGCATGGCAATCCGCTGAATATCGGCAGGTAATTTCAGGGGGCGCCTGCGCCTGAAAATTTTCTCCGTTTCTTTGCATTTGAATGTCCGTAGCGCAAGGCGCCTGTGGCGTCAAGCGCCCATATAGATCTATTGCGCTACTAACGAACAGGATGATTAAAAAGAGTCTTTACATGAGCTACGGGCCACACAGGATGGGAGCTTGACAGGGTAATGTTTAACTTTGTAAATGAGGTTGTGGAGGGATTGAAGGGGTGGATGGGAGGCCAAAGCAGTTAATTCGGGGGGTTTATCCGTGGTCATTTGGATTCTTTCTCGGTATGATGCCAGTTCATAGAATCATGCATGCACTCAATGAGTTTGAGAGAGGAAAGCAGGGATGCAGCAAGAAAGCGTATTGGATATTTTGAGAAGGCATCGGCATGAGCTTCAGCAATTTGGGGTAAAATCCATTGCTCTTTTTGGTTCAGTTGTACGAGAAGAAGCCCGGCCCGAAAGCGACATCGACATTCTCGTCGAGTTTGGCAGGCCAGGCGGGTTGATCTGGTGACTCCGGCAGCTTTGAAGCGGCAGTTGCGGGACCGAATCCTGAAAGAGGCGGTGTATGCCGAGTAGAGACTAACGTGGTAATTCACGAATACTTCGGGGTCGATCTCCAAATCATCTGGGAAACTATTCAGCACGACCTTCCTCCTCTGGCGCCGTTGTTGAGGAGAATAGTGGCTGAGAACTCCTGAAAATTCCAGTATATCAGGACTCTGGTCGAGCAAGAGTGAAACATTATTAGTGTCAGACAAACCGGGCCATTCATTTTTGCTCCCGTGAGGCCAGAGCCATCAACATGACCTTCCCGGAAATATGGAATGACAACTAAATCTGTGGCCGGGGAAGAAGTCCCGCCCGTTCAGTAATCTCCCTTACTTTTTCTTCCCACTCGATAGCCATTATATGCACGCCGGCAATGCCGGGGATTTCGCGCACCTCCTGTATCTGCTCGAGAAGGAGCCTGATCCCCTCTTCTCCCTGCTGCCCCTTGGCAACCCCCCTGATGCGTTGGATGATCGTATCCGGAATAGTTATACCGGCGACGTTGCGGTTCATGTATGCGGCCATACCGGCGGATTTCAACGGCGTAAGACCTGCGAGGATGAAGCACTGTTTGTCCAACCCCATGTCGCAGGCCATCCTCATGAACTCCCGGAACCGGTCCATGTCGTAGATGCACTGGGTCTGAATGAAATCAGCGCCGGCCCGGATTTTTTTTGCCAACCTGATCACCCGGAACTCGAACGGATCGGCAAAAGGGTTGGCCGCCGCTCCCAGGAACATTTTGATCCCACCCTGGACCTGATCGCCGTTGTTCAAGGCGCCCAGGTCCCTGATCGTGCGCACCATGTCCAGAAGCTGTATGGAATCCAGATCGAAGACGTTTTTCGCCATCGGATGATTGCCAAAGGTCTGATGATCGCCCGTAAGGCAGAGCATATTCCTGATCCCCAGAGCGTATGCCCCGAAAAGGTCGCTCTGGGCGGCGATTCGGTTGCGGTCTCTGGTGACCATCTGCATGACCGGTTCTATGCCGTTGCGAACCAGAATAGCGCTCGCCGCTATACTGGACATGCGCACCACCGCGGTCTGGTTATCAGTGACGTTTGCCGCGTCCACACAGCCCCTGATAAGGTCTATTTTAGTCTGAAGATATTCCAGATCCGCGCCTTTGGGGGGGCCGCATTCGCAGGTTACAGCAAAATGACCGGCCTTGAGCACTCTTTCAAGGTTACTTCCCGACATCATTAAATTTTTATCGCTCATTGCCACCGTTCTCCGGCCTCACTCCAGTAAGATTTTCCAAGCCAATCCCGGCAAAGACGGGCGCCCATCGGCCTGCCTGTTATTTCAACTTGTAGAGGTTCTCCCGAATGGTTCGGCGGACACCACCGTCCGAAGCCGTCCTCCAATCTTTCGCGGGAAGAAGGTCCTGAAGTTCCTCAAGTCTTCCAAGGGCTTTGAGCCGATCATATATGAGCTGCCATACACAATCGATGTTTGCAGGGTCAACTTCGCACCTGCCTTTTTCGGACCCGCCGCACGGTCCGTTCAAAAGATGCTTCGAGCAGCGGGCGACAGGGCATATTCCGCCGGTATGGGCCGTAATGCAGTCTCCACAACCGGCGCACATCTCCGCCCAAAGCCCCGGCTCAACCGAAGCGCCGTAAAAAGTAGTATTCACTCCCGGAAAGATCGGGACCTTTCCGAGCCGGTCCGCAAAAAAGTTCACCCCTACGCCGCAGGCAAGCGTTACAATCGCATCGATTTTTTCATCGGCCACGCGGGCCAGGACGGGCAAAATAAATTCCTCATCGCATTGCCGCTGGACATTGTCTTCCAGAATGGTTTTGCTTCGGTTCTCTCTGCCGAAGGCAATCCGCAGGCCGGAGGCGAGCATCTGCACCTCGGCTTTTCCTCCAGCCAGGCAAACGGTCGTGCATGTACCACAACCGACGATCAGGATCTTTTCGAAATTTTCGATATAGCCCTTTACCTGCCCGAATGGCTTTGGGTCGGCAACAATCATCGCGAACCTCCTTCTTGGACCCCTTCGCCCCGGGCCAAAGTGCCCGCCGCCGCCGAGCGAAGTTGTTTCCATATCGCGGGCCAAGATTCCTCGGCGACGCCATCCGTTTTGAAAAGCTGCAGGCCGTCCTGCCCCACTCCTATCTCGTTAAGAAACTTTTTGACCCGGCTGATTCGCCTGGCAAGCAATTCCTCAGCACCCGTATAGAAGCAGCCGTTTTCCTTGCAGGCTATTACGGCGACCATATCGGCGCCAAGTTCGAAAGGACTGAGCAGGTCGACTGTACTGAGGCGGGCGACGCATGGTATCATCACCCGCAGGATGCCCGATTCCTGTATTTCTTCTTCTGTTTGCTCCCTGAGGAAAAGTCTGCCGGTAGTTTCATTGAGGCAACAATAGCTGACCAGGAAAGGTCTGGCGATCTTCGCCTCATTGGACTTGGCCAGAATAGCCTTCAAGGTATCCTTCATGCCGTTTGTGGCAAACCGCGACAACGCAATCCCGGCGGCAGGACATTCGGCGGCGCACAGACCGCACGTCTGGCATTGTTGGGCAGGCATGACAGCGGTACGTTCCACCTGAGCCACCCCAAACGGGCAGACCCGCACACAAGTGAGACAGCCGGCACAATCGACCTCGGACTGGAGATAGGCGCCGGTGGCGCAGGCCAGGCAACGTCTCGATTCGGCGAGTGCCTCCGCCTCGCTGTATCCCGGCTCGATGGGAGAAAAATCCTTGATCCGTTCGGCAGGATCCGCAAGGGCCACCTCAATGCGTTCGAACCGTTTGGCGAGGGCAGCGGTTGCCGCCGGGAGTTCGCCAATGGTTGGGTATGTCCTTTCATCCAGCTTCAGAGTCTCTCCCGTTTCCAGGAAATGAGATATGACCTTCGCGGCGTCATGGCCCATTGCAATGGCCCCGATGGCGGAACCGGGACCGGTTATTACCTCACCGCACGCGAATACGCCGCGCTCGGATGTGGCCATCGAGGCCCGGTCGCATTGGAGTCGGCCGCCTTGAACGGCAACCGGCGTTTGTGCGAGGCAGCCCAGATCGGCTTTCTGGCCGATTGCAAGGATGACGCTGTCGATTTCCACTACTTTTGTCAATGATTCATCATAGCGAGGACTGAACCGGCCCTGATCGTCAAAGACGCTCACACAGCGTTTGAACTGAATGCCTGTGACTTTGCCTTTCTTTTCAAGGATTTCCAGGGGGCCCCAAGAATTGAGAACTTCAATATTTTCTTGTTCGGCCTCCTCGATCTCCCATTTCCATGCAGGCATTTCTTCCCGTTTTTCAAGACAGGCCATGTAGACCTTTGAGGGCCCGAGGCGTTTGGCGGCCCTGGCAATATCGATAGCCACATTCCCGCCGCCGACCACCAGCACGCGGTCCCCGAGTTCGGGGGTCAAGCCATTTGCGATGTCCCAAAGAAAGGCAATGCCCGGAAACACTCCCTGAGCGTCAACCCCCGGGATGGGCAGCGAATGGCTTTCGGAAAGCCCCACTGCGATGAGAATTGCATCATTTTCTTTTCGCAGGTCATCAAAGGCAATATCTTTGCCCACTTCGCAATCGGTCCGGACCTCGACGCCGGAAGCCAGTATATCTTCGATATCTTCGGCCAGGGCTTCGACCGGAAGTCTGTAGCGAGGAATGGCGTGAGCGAGCATGCCGCCAAGCCTCGAGTCCTTTTCATATACCCTTACGCGGTATCCGAGAAGAGCGAGGTCGAGGCCCGCCGTCAGGCCGGAAGGACCTGAACCGATAATGGCAACGGAGCCCTCTTTTTTTTCCGCCGGTCTTTTTCGCCTGACCGCACGATACTCTCTTGTATTCTCGACCAGAAAACGTTTGAGCATCCTGAGGCTTACCGCCGAATCGATCTCCTTCCTGCGGCACTCGGATTCACATGGATGGTGACATATGCGCCCACAGACCGAAGGAAACGGATTGACCTCCAGCAAGACGTCGAGGGCGCCCTCATAATCCCCCCTGCTTAACCGCTGCACATACTCGCGGGTATCGGTGTGCACCGGACAGGCAGCGGAGCATGTTGCCGCCAAATCCCTTTCCGAGATTTGCGGGGATTGCTTATCCATCATCGTACCGTTCACTCCTTCTGAGCCAGCCAATCAGCGCTGCTGAAGAATCAGTCAATGCGCCTTGCAAGGCGTTCTGGTTGGGTGCCGAAAGGATTTTCCAGGGGGATTGAGATAGGCAAGGCACTTAGAAACAAGCCTACTACGTATATGCGAACACGGCTTACCACTAAATATAGCAGGTCAGGTCGAGAGTAGCTATACTTTTTTAACCCTCGATAGAACGCGACGCCGCACTTTGCGCATAATTTGAAAATTACTGTTCACCCCATGCTTCGCGGCTCCGGGCGATTTTCTTTTTCACCCCCGCCCAGGTATCCGTAAGCAGAAAGGATTTTTCCCATCTTTCAAGGAACAGACGGTACATTTCGTAAGGAATGGAAAAAGTCATCTCGTCGGTTTTCATGAACTTCCGATCCGATGGGTCCCAACCTCCGAGAACCGCCCTCATCCTGCCTTGTTTCAGGTAGTACAGGGGCCATGTGACCACATAGCTGCAGCCCGCGCCGAAGGGTGAGACAACGACCTCAAAATCCTCGGTCACAAATGTCGCAAGTGTGCATAATCCAGCCATCGTCTCACCCCTGGCAAAAAAAGTGACTACTTCCGGGGTTTCATTTTCTTCGAACATGCTGATTGGTTTGAATACGCAAAACCTGGCTGGGGCCGGCCTGGGGTCCAGTAGAGTGAAAAAACGCCGTGTCGTCTCCGGCGAGGGCAGGTATCTTTCACCTTGAGACTTGCCCGGTATGCCGGTTGAGACATAGTGCGCAATAAAGTCGAGCTGTGGCTTGTGAAAGCCAAGGTAAAAAGAACCACCCAAACATCCGAAGCGCCTGGCTTCGAAATAGGCGGCGGATTTTTTCTTCCGAGCCAGCCAGATGTTGCCCATGACACACGACCAGTTCTGAAACAATGCAGCGAAGTCGAGTTCTCCGCGCTGTTCCATCTCGTAGGAAAACACCGCACCCTCCTTCGGCACGAATCCGCTCTCAGGCTCCGTATCGGTATAGAACATGCCCAATGGTTGCTCGGAATATCCAAGGGCTTCCAGGAATGCGATCGGTTGATTACTCATGGGGTCTCCTTGTCGCTGCAGGTACTTCCGCGATTTAACTGACCAGGACTCGATTCGATATTGTATTGATAAAAACGCCTGCCACTTCCAGGCAGGACAGGAACCTTCGGGGCGGGCAGGGCAAACCGGCCCGGCTGATTTCGAAGACGGCAACAGGGGAACACAGGGGAAGAGTGCCGCGGAAAAACTCCGGCCCCGGACCTCGCATTTTACAGGAAGATCTCACCGGGGCCGGCTGTGGACTTGACCGATGGGCCTAGTTTATGTACCGCCAGTGCCCTGGGACCCACGCTCCGTACCGGTCGTAATGGCCGCGAACCCATGCCCTGTGATGAGGATACGGTCCCGGGGCATAATAGGCGGGAGCCGGGCGAGAATAATAGACTGGAGCTGGGGGACCGTAATAGTAGGGCCCGCAAGTGGGACAAAAAGGGGCAGTCGCAATAGCTGCCGCAGTTCCTACAACGGCCCCCGCAACCGCTAACGGAAAAAGAAGCGGGTTACAGTAATAGCAATCATCGGCGCTCACACCCGCGGCCGGAACAGTGATGAAAAGAGCAAACCCTATGCACGCTGTAATTATTATTTTTCTTACACTCATTTCTGCCTCCCGACGTTTTATGGTCAATGCCGATTTTCAATTTTTAATATACCTATTGACGTATCAGCATTTGGATTTGTCTACCTTGAAGGACGGAAAGTTCCTGAAATCAACCGGGACCTTCATGGTCCCTGATGAGACCCGAAACCTGGCAATAGAGCCACTCGGCTTTCCTCAGGTGCCGCAGAGCTTTCGACTGTGCACTTCGGTCCCCCAGGAGCCTCTTATATTCATTTGAATGCCGTTGAGCCTTTTTGTGAAGACGAATCAACTGGTCGATACGCTGACAAGTCATAGGTACACTCCTCAATCGAGATATTCACTCAGGCGTTGGTCCCGGGATCGGGCCATTCGCCGAGGGTTCCATCAAGAAGCCGGTAATCCTCTCGGCATCTCAGCCAATCCGGACAGAGAGCATAGAGACCGAACCTCCCTCAATCCCCTCTACCGGGAAACTCAAGTCTTCACCCTCACCGCGTAGAGCAATCGCGTACATCAACGGCAAATAGTGATCCGGTGTGGGTACCGATAGTATCGCGTCACGTCCCAGTGACTCGTAGTCGATGAGCGGACCGTAATCGCCGGAGACCAGCAGTTTGCGCACCCGTTCCTCAAATCGCGTGGCCCATTCGAAAGGCTCAGCACCTTGTCGGCCCCATGCGTAGGTGTGCAAATTGTGCACCAGGTTGCCGCTTCCGATTATAAGAACCTGCTCATCCCTGAGTGGAGCGAGCCGCTTTCCGATTTCATAGTGGAAAATCGCCGGTTTCGTTCTGTCGATGCTCAGCTGCACAATGGGCACATCAGCCTGGGGAAAGACGTGGGTCAACACGGACCAGGCACCGTGATCAAGCCCCCAGTCCTGGTCGAGCTTGACGCCGAGGGGCTTGATAAGCTCTTGTACTCGAACTGCAAGCCCGGGATCTCCGGGCGCCGGGTACCGGACCTCATAGAGCGCCCTCGGAAACCCGCCAAAGTCGTAGATGGTGCGGGGGCTGTCCATTGCCGTTACGGCCGTCATTGGAATATACCAATGGGCGGAGATGACCAGAACTGCCCGGGGTCGTGGAATGGACTTTCCGATTTGCCGCCACCCATGCGTATAGGAATTTTGTGAAATGGCGTTCATGGGATTGCCATGACCCAGGAATACTACGGGCATTCTTGACGCGACTTGTGGCATCTGTGCCTGCCTCCCGATTATTCATTAAAGCTTAGCCCCTGAGTTTACCCGGCCGTAAGCTCCACGGAAAATAGCCGATACAATTTAATAATCATTTTTTTAATTGTGGAAAGCGGTCCGGAAAAATCGGCCTTCGACCCGCCATTGGTCCGCTGTGGCTTGAAAATGACGCTGTGTTTACCGGATAGTGAGTTGCAAATTCCCTTGCCGGGACTTACGGTGTCACCAGCACACCCGAGACAACCGCGGGATGGGAAGAGTCTTTGATGCCCTTTTTAGCCTGTAGGGCTGGAATGTGCCGTTTCCTTCACCTGGAACTGATTTCGGATCGACATGTTCTCAACCGGCTTCGGCCGGATTGAAGGTTAAAGGTCCTATAATGACGGAGCAATTACTCGTGAATCCCGTTGACATATGCATCCTTACGATCAACGGCGGCTCTTCGAGCATCAAGTTCGCACTGTACCGGATAGGCAGACCGCTGGAAAAACGGTTTTACGGTAAGGTTGACCGCATCGGCCTGCGCGGTACGAATCTTTCTTTTAACGACGTAACTCGCAACGAGCAGGGCAACCGCGTCATCGAAGCCTCCGATCACAGATCGGCGGCGAATTTCCTGATCGATTGGCTCGAAGAGCAGGTCGGTTTTACTTGCGTCAAGGCAGTGGGACACCGTGTGGTTCACGGCATGAAACACGCCGAACCGGAACGTGTTACAAAGGATTTACTCGATGAACTGCACCGCATTACACCGTACGACCCCGATCATCTGCCTCGTGAGATTGAACTGATCAAGGCGTTTCGCCTGCGTCATCCGAAATTGCTCCAGGTGGCCTGTTTTGACACGGCGTTTCACCGCACTCTGCCGCGCGTGGCCCGCCTATTGCCGATCCCGCGCCGCTTTGATGCGATGGGGATACAACGATACGGTTTTCACGGCCTGTCATATACCTATCTCATGGAAGAACTCGAGCGCGTTGCCGGCGTCGAAACCGCCCGGGGCCGGGTGATCCTGGCTCACCTTGGCAACGGGGCGAGCCTGGCCGCGGTCCGTGGCGGCAAAAGCATGGATACCAGCATGGGGTTCACGCCGACTGCCGGGTTGCCGATGGGCACCAGGCCGGGTGACCTGGATCCCGGCGTCGCGTGGTACCTGATGAAAACAGAGAACCTGACGCCCAAACGGTTCAACAACCTCATCAATCATGAATCAGGCCTGCTCGGCATCTCCGAAACCACTTACGACATGGGCGATTTGATCGAGTGCCAGGCAAGCGATGTCCGTGCCGCCGAGGCAGTGGAGCTGTTCTGTTACCAAACCCGTAAATGGATCGGGGCGTTCGCCGCCGTGCTGGGTGGAGTGGAGACGCTGGTGTTTGCCGGGGGGATTGGCGAGCACGCAGGGGAGGTGCGTGCCCGCATATGCAATGGCCTGGAATTTCTCGGGATCGAATTGGACGAGGGCAGCAACGCCGGCCATGCCCCGGTGATTTCCACCGTGACAAGCCGGGCTACAGTCCGCGTGATTCGGACCGATGAAGAACTGATGATTGCTAGAGCCGTGCACCGGCTGCTGCCTGACGAAAACCAAACCAGATAGATTGTGAGCAACTCCAAGGAGCCGCATAATGGATAAGCCCCTGTCGGTGGAACTCTTGCACAAGATGAACTCGTATTGGCACGCCGCGAACTACCTCTCCGTCGGCCAAATTTATCTCTATGACAATCCGCTGCTAAAGGAGCCGTTGACGCTGGAGCATGTCAAGCCGCGGCTGCTCGGTCATTGGGGCACCACACCGGGTTTGAATTTCATCTATGTTCATCTCAATCGGATCATCAAGAAGTATGACCTGGACGTCATCTATGTCACAGGCCCCGGTCACGGTGGACCGGGCCTGGTGGCCAATACATACCTGGAAGGCACATACAGTGAATTATATCCTAATATCTCCCAGGACGAACAGGGCATGAAACGCCTGTTCACCCAATTTTCTTTCCCTGGCGGCATCCCCAGTCATGTGGCCCCGGAAACGCCGGGCTCCATCAATGAAGGCGGCGAACTCGGCTATTCCCTGGCGCACGCATACGGCGCGGCGTTCGACAATCCCGACCTGCTGGTTGCCTGCGTTGTGGGAGACGGGGAGGCAGAGACCGGCCCGCTGGCAACCTGCTGGCATTCGAACAAATTCCTCAATCCCGTTCACGACGGGGCCGTTTTGCCCATCCTGCACCTCAACGGCTACAAGATCGCCAACCCCACGGTGCTCGCACGCATTAGTCACGAGGAATTGGACCAGCTTTTCCGTGGCTACGGATACACGCCCTATTTCGTTGAGGGCGCCGATCCCGACGAAGTCCATCAACTCATGGCGGCAACGCTCGACACGATTGTAGCCGAGATCAAACTGATCCAGACCGAGGCGCGCACCAATGGATTCACCATGCGGCCCCGGTGGCCGATGATAGTTTTGCGCACCCCAAAAGGATGGACGGGTCCCAGGGAGGTAGACGGACTGCCCATCGAAGGCACGTGGAGAGCACACCAGGTGCCGTTGGCCGAACTGGCTGCAAAGCCCCAACATCTGAAAATGCTCGAGGCATGGATGAGGAGTTACAGACCGGATGAGCTGTTCGATGAGAGCGGAAGACTCGTCGCCGAGCTGGCCGAACTGACGCCCAGGGGTGAGCGGCGAATGGGGGCCAACCCTCATGCCAATGGAGGGATTTTGCTCCGAGATCTTAGGATGCCGAATTTTCGGGACTACTCGGTTGACGTTCCCCATCCCGGCACGGTCACGGCGGAAGCCACCCTGATCATGGGAGAATTCATCCGGGACGTGATGAAGCTCAATTGGGAACAGCGCAACTTCCGTGTCTTCGGTCCCGATGAAACCGCCTCGAACCGCCTGACACACTTGTTCGACATTACCGATCGTGTATCGACGGCCGAGATTTTGAAAACCGACGACCATGTCTCGCCCGATGGCCGAGTGATGGAGGTGCTGAGCGAGCATTTATGTCAGGGCTGGCTGGAAGGCTATCTGCTCACGGGGCGACATGGTCTTTTCTCCTGCTACGAGGCGTTCGTCCACATTGTGGATTCCATGTTCAACCAGCACGCCAAATGGCTCAAGGTGACCCGTCATATCCCCTGGCGACGTTCCATCGCCTCGCTGAATTATCTGCTCACCTCGCATGTGTGGCGGCAGGACCATAACGGATTCAGCCATCAGGACCCGGGGTTCATCGATCAAGTGGTGAACAAGAAGGCCGATATCATCCGCGTATATCTGCCGCCGGACGCCAACACCCTGCTCTCCGTCACCGACCATTGCCTGCGAAGCCGCGATTACGTCAATGTGATCGTTGCGGGCAAACAACCGGAACTGCAATGGCTGGACATGGATTCCGCCGTCAAACACTGCACCGCCGGGCTCGGAATCTGGGAATGGGCGAGCAATGACGAAGAGAGCGACCCGGATGTAGTAATGGCCTGTGCGGGCGATGTGCCCACATTGGAGACGCTGGCTGCCGTCGAGATATTGTGGAAGCATTTCCCGGATCTGAAGATCCGCGTCATCAACATAGTGGACCTGATGACGCTTCAGCCTCAAAGCGAGCATCCCCACGGCCTGAACGACAAGGACTTCGACGCCCTTTTCACCAGCGACAAGCCCATTATCTTTGCCTTCCACGGTTATCCCTGGTTGATCCATCGCCTGACCTACCGTCGCACCAATCATCAGCACCTGCACGTCCGCGGATACAAGGAAGAGGGAACGACCACTACCCCCTTCGATATGGCGGTGCTAAATGAACTCGACCGGTTCCACCTGGTTGGCGACGTGATCGACCGTGTGCCGGGTTTGGGCTCGCGAGCCGCATACGTCAAGCAGTTTCTGCGCGACAAGCTGCTGGACCACAAAAACTACGTCCACAAACACGGTGAAGACATGCCTGAAATTCTCGATTGGAGATGGGGGGCGGCCAATGGCAAGGGTATGTGAAATCCTTAAACGGGGAGGTTTTATGCCAACATTCATTACAGAGCGGGGGAATGTTTCCCCCGCACCCCCCAAGGGTTTCGGCCACACGCGCAGGCGCGCGAGGCCGAGCGCTCGGCGCTTGCGGCGGCCCCGCGTTGCGCGGGACCCTGCCGCAGCGCCATATTAATCTCCAGGCTCCGCCAAGCGGTAGAGGATGTGGGGGCGCAGAGAATTCAAGGCCCCGCCAAGTATCATTTGATACTCTTTTGAACGCTTACTATTAGCTCAGAATAACCCCCTCCAGGTCATAGTCGTGGGCGGCGGTTATCTTTACGGGGCGGATCTGTCCCGCTTCCGCATTACCCGCCGTGATTATGACACCGCCATCCACCTCCGGGGCCTGAGTGAGAAGCCGTCCCGCAAGGAGCAGATCGGTTTCCGGGTGCGGACCTTCTATCAGGACCGGGACAATTCGGCCAACCTGACATTTGAGTTTGCGCAGGGAAATCTGTCTTTGGGACTCGAGAAGAACGGCACGCCTGTTTTCGGCAGTCTTTTTCAGCGGCCGGCCGGGGAGCAGGGCCGCTCGCGTTCCGGCCTCGGGGGAAAAGGCAAAAACTCCCACGTGGTCGAACTCGACCCGTTCGATGAAAGCGAGAAGGGATTTGAATTCTGTTCTCGTCTCACCCGGAAAGCCCACCATCAACGAGGTGCGCAACGCAACTCCCGGAATGCAGGAGCGGATTTTATCGATGATCTTTTCAGGATTGCCCGGCGGGCGGCCCATAGCCCTCAGGACGGACTGCGAACAATGCTGGATGGGAATATCCAGGTAGGGCACAACCTTGCGCGAATTTTTCATCGTATGAAGCAGCCGGTCCGTAATGCGGTCAGGATATGAGTAAAGAAGGCGCACCCACTCCAGGCCCGGTGTCTCGTCGAGCTTTTCCAGAAGCCTTGGCAGGGCATCCGGATCGTTTCGATCAAGCCCAAAGGCAGTAGTGTCCTGGGCAATCAGGTTGATTTCCTTTATGCCTCCGGATGCGAGCCGGACCGCTTCCGCAAGGATGTCGGCTTCCTTCCCGCTCCTGAGCGGCCCCCGCAGATTGGGAATGATACAAAAAGAGCAGGAATTGCCACACCCCTCGGCAATTTTGAGGTATGCCGAGTAAGGCCCGGTTGAAATCACCCTGCGTGATTCGCCGCCCGGGGCTTGCACGGGTCTTGCGATCCAGAGCCGCCTGGGGTTCCCGGCGAGCTTTGATTCCACGGCGGCTTGGAGAGCATGGTAATGGGATGTGCCCAAAAAGAGGTCAACTTCCGGGAGTTCATCCAGCAGCTTTTTCCCATACCTCTGGACCATGCATCCGGCGGCGACCAGCATGCCGCATTTTCCGGAAGTCTTGTGTTCCGCCGCATGAAGTATCGCCCCTATTGCCTCCTGTACGGCGCTTTCGAGAAATCCGCACGTGTTTACCACGATAAGATCCGCCTCGGCGGCCTCTTCGGTCATGGTTAAGCCCATATCGAGCAACTGTTTGACCATCGCCTCGCTGTCAACGAGGTTCTTTGCGCATCCCAAACTGAGAAGACAGGCGTATTTCATTTATGAGATCCCGATAGAGATTGGCGGACAATCTATTGTAACATGAAAACGGCAGGAAATGTTTCACGCGGAGGTCGCGGAGAAATCGAAAACTTACAGAAACAAGGAATAGCGAGTACCGGCATGAAAAGGGCAGAGGTGGAGAATGGCATGAAATGGCAGGAAATGGCACGGATTACGGTTTTTTCGTGCGATAAATATGAAGAATATCAATATGTTACATGTGCAGGCAAATTCAGGCGAGGGCAAGTAAAAACCCGGCCGGCCTTAAGCCCAAACAGCGTGGGGAGCAGTGCTCCCCACACCCCCCGGGGGTTTGGCCACACGCGCAAGCGCGTGAGGCCAAGCGCTCGGCGCTGCCAGCGGGCTCCGCCGCAACGGCACATTAATCTTCAGATCCCGCCAGGTATCTCTTTTCGCCGGTTTTCGCAGGTTGTGGATGAGGTCCAAAGTTGGGCTAGGTCTTCATTGAGCATTGAGAGAAAAAATCCGGCAAGTCCTCGGCCCCGATACCAGCATATTGAATGACGACCTTGAGAGATACTTTTTACTCACAGACTTTTAGCTCGAGAGTGGAGATTACCTGCAGGAACCAAGTCCAGATCTGGCAATCTTTTTCCCAAAAGGCTTCGATTTCAGGGTACGGAGACTTTCAGGCGGTCGGATTCAAACGACCACCCACCATGGGCTCCCAGTAACATATGATCGACATTCCATAAACTCTCACGTGTTCCCCGGAGGGGTAATTGGGCATCATTCCAAAAGTATCCTACCTCGACGAAGGAAGTCTTGGCTTCCAAGTCACGTCGGGGCGCCGATTCAGCTTGCAGCCGAAGTGGGTATTCAGGAATTATGTGTGTTTTTTAAATGCAGAGCGGAGAACTCTGTGGGTGCCGTGAAATGGCAGGGTTAACAAAAAATTTTCCCGGCCCAGTAGGTATGTGTGGGGGAAAGCGCAGATACGATAATGGAAAGGATCGAAACCATGGATGGTGACAACAATCGACTGAAGTTACCTCATATTGATTATCCCTGGGTTCTCCGTGATTAAAAAGTGACCCTTGGCGCCGCATTTATCGAAGCTTGCACCCATGTTTTCGTTGGCCACCACTTTCTCCAAACTCTCCCCAAACGAGAAGAATTTTGGCGGAATTTGACGAATTTTAACGGATTCAAGCCAGCCAGAAAGAGAGACTATGTTTCGGAATGCGGGACGGGGTTACCGGGATCGATTCCATATTTCTTTACCCGATGCCAGACTGTCACCCGGTTTACCCCGAGCATCCTGGCAGCCAGGGTCTGATTGCCTCCGCTCTTTATCAGAGCATCCACCAGGGCCTCTTTCTCGGTTAACGGAGCCGAGGCTGAGATTTCATGCCGGATTCCCGGGCTTGTCATCCGGGCTGGAAGATGTTTGAGTAAAATCCGGTCGCTTTCCGCAACAACAAAAGCATACTCCAAAGTGCCTCTCAATTCCCTTATATTCCCGGGCCACCGGTAATTGACAAAAAAGTCCATGGCTTCCGGGGCTACGCCGAGAATCTCCTTGCCGCTGCTGCGTTGCAGTTGCCGAACAAAATGTTCCGCCAGCAACGGAATATCATCGGCACGGTCCCTGAGGGGCGGCAAATGGATGGGAATGACATTTATTCTGAAAAAAAAGTCTTCCCGGAATCTTCCCTGCGCTATCAATTGTTCCAGGTCTCTGTGGGTTGCCGTTATGATACGGACGTCCGTCTTAATCGGCTGATAGTCTCCAACTCGTTCGAACTGCTTCGTCTCGAGAATTCTCAGAAGCTTTACCTGAATCGAAAGCGGGATGTCCCCTATCTCATCAAGAAAAATATCGCCGCCGTTTGCAGCCTCGAATCGCCCCTTCCTTTGCATGTGCGCTCCGGTAAAAGCCCCTTTGACATGACCGAACATTTCGCTCTCGAGAAGACCTTCATTGAGGGCGGCGCAGTTTACCTGGATATAAGGCTTATCACGGCGCGGCCCCAGATCGTGGATGGCGTGGGCGACAAGTTCTTTCCCCGTGCCGGTCTCTCCATTGATGATAACGGGGGCATCACTCATGGACGCCTTCCTGACGACCTCGAATACCCTCTGCATGATTTCGGACTTCCCCACAATTCCCTGAAAATCGGTGTTGCCGTGCAGAAGCTTTGAGAGCTGTTCTATTTTTTCGTCCCGTTCCTCGATGTCGGAGATATCGGTAAATGTTTCCACCGCACCGATTATAGTACCGTCAGGCTCCTTCAACAGAGATGCGTTCTTGAGTACATTCAGATACGAGCCGTCTTTTCGCACTACCGAACAGGTTCTTCTCTGGGCTGAACCCGCAACGAACAGATCGCACCAGTGTCCCTGTCCTTCGGGGCGGCTCTTTTCGCATGCAGCGCAATGAAAGATCGAGCAGGGCTGCCCCAACATTTCCTCGCGCGGGTAACCCGAGATCTGTTCCATGGCACGGTTGACCATGAGAATTTCTCCACCCGTCGAAATCACAAGCACCCCGTCATTCATCGTGTTGATGATTTCTTTCAAATACCGGTTCAACTCTTGATCGTTCATTCAGCGGTCTCCAACTTTCGAAGGTCTCCAAACAATTAAACATGTTTAAACACTGTTTAACACATTTAAACTATTTGCTCTTCCAGGACAAGCAGGAAAAATCCTCTTGTAGATACAACTCCTTGAATATACATCACTTTTATTTTTTTATCCTGTAGCCTCACAGGTGGCATTCGATTTGCTTTATAGGGAAGGTGAGTTGCAGGTTGCAAAGGTTCTTTAGAAAACGTGGATTCAGGATGTGTTTTAGAAAACACATTTGAGAAAGGAAGAAAGCAATGAAGACTATGATGAAAGCTTTGTTCGTGATGGCCATGGCGCTTACCCTCGTTTACAGCGCCGGTGCAGGAGTCTCCTACGCAGCTCTTTCCGGGCCTGCCTATGACGACTTTATAAACGGAATCCCGGCTGATAATGGCCATCAGACACCGGATGTGATGGGCTCTTGGCAATAATAGTTAAACTGACGTGAATTCAGCATGTGTTTTTGAAAACACATTCGAGAAAAGGAGAAAACAATGAAGACTTTGATGAGAGCTTTGTTCGTGACGGCAATGGCGCTTACCCTCTTTTACGGCGCCGGGGCCGGCGTCTCCCACGCAGCTCTTTCCGGGCCTGCCTATGACGACTTTATAAACGGAATCCCGGCTGATAATGGCCATCAGACACCGGATGTGATGGGCTCATGGGAATAACACTTCAATAGAACCGGACCCCCGAGGGGTTCAGGACCTCGGGGGACCAAACCCACCCTGATACCATTATTGATCAGGCAGCGTAAGGTATATTCAGCTTGACGAAGTGGTGCAGGCGCCCTGCAGGTACAAGCTCATCACGGGGCCAATTCCTTCCTCGCTCGAAATCAGAACACGAAACCCATTGGCCTCCATAATTTTCTTAATGATAGAAGTGCACTGTTTTTTGAGTTTTTCTCCCTGAAATACAGTTTTTTCCCCATTGAGCGATAAACAGTGTCGCTTTAACGTGGTCCGACCCCGGACGGCATCTCCAACCTTTACAAGCCGCCTGATTATCGAGTCTATGGATGGTCTGACGCTCTGCCCCGGAATGCCGTGTCCGAAAAATGTCTAAAGCAATGAGGCGATCCGATATTGAGCGAAGAGGGAGCAAAGTCAAATTACCTTGCCAAATCTTTGAGTCCGATTGGGCCGGCATTAAGAGAATATGATCGGGATCTCTGAAGCATTGTGCGGGTAATTTCCACTCAAGAGGAGATCCGTGTTAAATCTGCAGGGAAGTTCGGCCCTTGTTTCTTCTGCCGCTCGTGCGAACCTGCGGCTCAGAGACTCAGTTGCAAAGGGACCATAAGGCCTATCCCACCTTGCGAATCTACACCTTAAGTGTGCGGCTTTTTTTCCCGCTTGGAATCGCTAAAAACAACGTGAGGCATTCCCGGAGATGTCGGGTCAGAAGGAAATTACCCCGCACGAATTCCCTGGCCACACCACCCATCTCACTGATCCGCTCCCGATGGTGGAGAAGATAACGGATCCGGTGTGCCGCTCCCTCCGGGGTACACACCAGAAACCCGGTGTGGTAGTTGACGACCTGCAGTCGGATGCCCCCTGCATCTCCCCCGATCACGGGCTTCCCTTTCCACATTCCCTCGGCGACAGTCAAACCGAACCCTTCCCTAGTGGATTTCCGGAGAATGATGTCCGCCAGACGTTGAAGAGCGTTGATGGTCTTGTGGGCGTCCATAGGAAGAAGAAGGACGTGGATGTCGGGATCCCCCGCCGCCGCTGCCAACACGTCTTCGAGGACCGCTTTGCCTTCGGGATCGTCAGTAGCCCCTGCGCCAGCCAGAACGAGTTGGACGGGGATCGCCTTTCGGACAAGCCGGTACGCCTTAATCACGCCGACCGGATCCTTGAACCGGTCGAACCGGGCGATCTGTACGATCAGCGGCCGGTCCGGGTCGAGGCCGAATTCCGCCCGTATGCTGGAAAGCTCGGCCGGGTCCAGATCCCGGTTCTTTTCGCTTAACGGGTCGATGCTTGGCGGGATCAGGAACTGGGGGTGCGGGAGAGGCTGGGCGAACTCTGCCATCGCGAAGACGCTTGCGTCGTAATTTTCCACGAACGTCCGGAAGACCCTCCCGACGGCGCGGAACTGCCTGCTGATGTCGATGTGCGCCCGCCAGATCCATCGGCCTTTGCGGTTCGGGCAAAAATTGAGAAGGCCGGCCGGCTGGGGATTGTGGATGACGACGATATCCGCCTCCTCCAGCAGGGGGCGCAGCCTCCTGGCATTCATTTCATTGACGTCCTGGTATATCCTCCAGTCCGCTTTGGACAATTCGACGCTCTCCCCCTGGAGACCGTTGTTGATCGCCTTGGTGATATCGAAGAACAGGGGATCGCCATGGACCACCTCCCAGGATGCATCGACGCCCACATCCCGCATATGGGGAACCATCCATTCCAGGATCTCTGCTACGCCGCCCCTTTCCCGCGTCGAATTCACGTGGACGACCCGAAGACCGGCGAGTCTTTCCCCGAGGCGCCGCAGTTGCGCTAGGGTGGAAGAACCGACGATCACCTCGTATTCGGCCAGAGGAATGCTCATTACGCCACCTCCGCGATTGTCAGCGCAAGTGAGAGCTCCTTCCGAAGGCCGGCGAGGCTGTAAAAATAAAAGTCGATGGCCCCCAAGGAGCGAATTAATTGCCCGTAAACATCTCCCGCCCCCAGGAGCCAGACTGAAAAATCGTCCTTACCGACAGGGGGGCGGCGCAAAGCCTCCAGGAAATGGTAATAGATGCTCCCGTCGGTCATCCTCAGGATGGCCGGAGCGAGTTCGCGCGGGTCTCGGATCCGCTCGCCCGTATCAAAAATCACTGTGATGGCTTCCTTGAAGAGGAACTCGTCCCCGAGTCTCACCCATGGAATCATCGCCACTTCTCCCAGGCGGTCGTCGATGATGTCCAACACGGCGGCCCGAAGTTCCTCCATCGTACCGAAGGCATACGGGTCGATGATCCCCAGCCTCTCAGCCAGCACACGGTCCCTCAAGTAGAGTCTCGTCCAGGCCGCGAAGTCGTTCCGGTAGTCGGGATCGTCGAACGTGGGACGGAGGGTGGTCTCGCAGAAGTGGTGGTACAGCACGTTCTCGCCGCACGCCGCGATCCGGTCCCGGAGCTCCCGCAAGTTCATCGCGGGGGCCAGTCCGCTCATCCTCATGAGGAGTGCGCAGTCCATTACTTCGAAAGTCTTCATGCCACAACCTTGCTTTCTTTCCTCTTGTTCAAATGAGGCACGATGGCGGCCAGTTCACGGACCGCCCGTGCCAGGTCAACCGGGGTTTCCACAACCCGCACCCCGGGAATGCTCATGGGCTTTCCGACACAAAAAGCGATCCCTCCCTTTCTCAACACCCATCGCATCGCTACGGCATCGTTCTCGTCGTCCCCGGCATAGAGAAGTTGAGCTTTGGGAGGATCGACACCCAGGAACCGGCACAATCGGCGAACACCGAAGGACTTGTTCACCTGGGGGAGCAATTGCACCTCGGCAACGTACGGCCCCGGGAAAACACGGATTCCATGCGTCTCTTCGAGTTCCTCCATCAGCGGTTGCAGCATTGCCACAGCTTCGGGAAGGACGCGACGATGATGGACGGCCACCGACCAGCCCTTGTCTTCAACGTCTACCCCGGGGAAGGAGGAAAGCCTGGAGAGCAACGGCGCGAGGACCGCGCGAGACTTTTCCCGCCGGGTCTTCGCTACGTTTCCCGGACAGATTTTGTGCCCCCCGGGAAGACGCCACACGAGCCCGCTGGCCGCTCCCAGGATGACGCTGGGCAATGGAACCCGCCGTGAAAGATCCTCGATTTCCCTGCTGGAAAGGACGGCCACAGAACTACCGGGTGTTCGCGAGAGTTCCTTGAGGAGCTTACGCCACTCCGGGTGCAAACGTGCAGAGTTCCGGTCGGGGACAATGGACGAGATCGTTCCATCGAAGTCGAAGACCCAGAGGCACCTGTTCCCCAGGACGTCGTTCAAGAGGCAACCTCCCACAACCCGATCCGCTCCATTTCCTCGAAAATGCTCCGTCCCCAGTGGTACACGTCGTTCTTCGCGACCTGGGCGCGCATCCGCTCCATGCGCTGGCGCCGTTGCGGTTCCGGCATGGTGCACGCCCGCATAATTGCGTCCGTCAGTTCGTCGATGTCGTAAGGGTTTACCAGCAGCGCGTCCACCAGTTCCCTCGCACTACCGGCGTATTGGGAGAGCAGTAGCACGCCGTCGCCATCGGTGCGGGCGGATACGAACTCCTTCGCCACCAGGTTCATCCCGTCATGAAGCGAGGTAACCAAGAGGACGTCGGCCATTTGGTAGGCGGCGAGAACCGCGTAATAGTCGTGATGCGCGCGCAGGAACCGGATGGGGATCCACAGGTCGGTCTGGTGGCGCCAGTTGATCTCGTCGACGAGATTGTCCAGTTCCTCGTTGTGTTTCCGGTACTCTTCGACGTGCGTACGGCTCGGCTCCGCGAGCTGTACGAAGGAGACCTTAGAATGGAATTCCGAGTGCCGCGTGAGGAACTGGTCGAACGCCCGGAGGCGCTCGGGGATCCCTTTAGTGTAGTCGATCCGGTCAGCCCCGACCAAGATCTTCGTCTTCCCCCCCTCGACCCCGAGCTCCTTGAGGAACGCTGCCTTGCGGTGCGCCACTTCATTCACGCCCACGTCCCTTCCAATCTGCCGGTAGTCAACGCTGATTGGGAAAGGACGGATGTAAGTGGAATGGCCTCCCCGCTGTACCCTGAAATAGTCATAGTTTACGAGCGCCTCGATCCCCCGTTCCACCGTGTCGAGGAAGTTGTTGCAGTGGTACTGGAGGTGGAACCCGAGGAGGTCGTTCCCCAGCATCCCGTCCAGCATCTCCTCGCCCCAGGGGAAAATCCGGAACGCCTCCGGGTTCGGCCAGGGTATGTGCCAGAACTGGATCACCTTTAAATCGGGGCGGGCGGTCTTCAGCATCCTCGGCAACAGTGCGAGGTGATAATCCTGGATGAACACAACGGCAGGGGAGTCCCCTGCCTCCTCCAGAACCGCGTCCCGGAACCGCGTATTCACGCTCCTATACGTTTCCCAATCCGCCCGGCAGAAGTGCGGCCTCTTGTAGACGATGTGGCAGAGAGGCCAGAGGGCGGCGTTGGAAAGCCGGTAGTAATACCCTTCCTCTTCTTGCCGGGTTAGCCAGAGCCTTCGAAGAGTGTATTTCGGTTTCTCGGGGGGAAGGTGGATCCGGTCCGTCCCATCGACGACCATCCGGTCGGCGGATCCCGAGCCGTGGGCAATCCAGACCCCCCCGGCGGCCCTTACGAGGGGCTCGATGGCGGTTACCATCCCGCTGGCAGGCCGCATTATGCTGATCCCGTCAGCCACCCGCTCGTGCAACACCGGTTCCCTGTTGGAAACCACTATCAACTTAGCCCCGGGGGAGATCCGAGAGAGGATGGCGGTGGGCTTCCTGGATATCATGGATTTCAAGCGCCTTTCTTGCCTGGATTCCCTCCACGTCCCGCGCGTTCGGGGGCGTTCACTTCCTCCGCGAACAGATGCGGCGGAGCCCCACGATGGCAGGGTACTGCAGATACATCCGCCGGGCGAGAGCGGACATGCGGATCGGTGCGGACTCCCCGAGCATCTTCATGGCTCCGAGCTGGGAGTCCGTGGTACCGGCGACACGCTCCGAGCGCTTCGATTAGCCGTGGGCCACGTCGACAATCCGTCGCTGGTTATCCAGGATTTCTGCGACCCACAGTTCCCTTTTCCATGCGGTTGTCGGCATTCCCGGCATCCTCTGTAGGCTTGATCTGTCGAACGGAATGCAACTATACGAAAAATAAGTGCTAATCAATCATAAGTCCAGAGGGTGATGGCTCCGCCGGTGGCGAGCCCCACCGCGAAAATCTGGGCTTTCACTGAAAAGGGACGCTACTGGGTATCCCGAGGTATTTCCTCGTACCCCTCCGCTCCAGAGGAGGCATCACCGACAACTACATTGTCACTGATGTATTTGAGATCACAAAGTAACGGTGCATCTGAGGAGTCGGCTCCAGCTCCGCATTAGCAATCCTACTGTCTATGATCCTAATATCTGAATTCGCATGAAGCGATAGCAGTCATAAACATATGTAATTACCCACTGTAAAGCTATTATTGAGATCAATACAGGTGAGCATTCGGCATGAACATGCAAAAAGAAAAATCTGAAGAGTTCCGGAAATTCGACACTGCAGTTGAAAGACTGTTGTCTGTTTCAACAATACCAGGCGGATAGAAATTAAGAACACAAAAAACGGGCTAAACCTAGGCTCGCTTTCCACGGCCCTGCCGCTTCTTCTTAGCCGAGGCTTTGTAAATCTGCTTAATCCGTCGAGCGAGGGCGAAGAAAGAGCAGATGATTTTTGCAGATTAGTAACCCTGGAAACAGTGGAGGGGAAGCTGCAGGAAGCTATATCAAAGCTTATGCCGTCAGTAAAAGGATTCAGTCTGGAAGTCTCGCTTGGTGAGACGAGGGAATTCTTCTCAAAAGGTGTTGCCCTAAACCGATCCGTCGCGTGCCCGCAGCCTCAATCTCTTGATGATGAGAGCGATCACATAAAGCCAGAAGGTCATGAGACCCAGCAGCGCTAAGGAACTACTTCCCACATCTCACCCCGGTTTCGAAGTACCTCATAACGCGATCACCTTACATTATTGAAAATCGGTTCGCTGAAATCTGAAAGAGGCTCGACGGATGCGTGGTCATGCTCCGTTTCTATAAAGCGACGGCTAATCAGCCTGTAATGGTATCCGGCCAAAACAATGTTAATCCCATGTGGTAATAGCTGCGGGTATTTCATGAGAAGTTCGGCCATGAATCGCCAAAATGATCTTCTATCGCTATCCTTCACGCCCAGACCCCAGAGCATACGCAGGATGATGCGCAATTCGGCAGGTGAGGGTAATCCACCCGGAAGCCATGGGTTTATCTTATATCTGCTCAGAAATCGCAAGGCTCGTTGGTAATAAGGCGCCGGCTCGTATAATTTAGCCAAAAGTTTCTTATACCCGTCCAAAAGACGATCCCACCCCATGGCGGGGACCACGTTCATTCCCGAAAAGTTAGCGATGGAGTCACCATCTAAGTTCCTGATGAGCCTATTTTCGGCGACCATTCGCCGAAAGAGCTCAGTCCCGTATGGAGCTGCCAGAACCCCGACCATCGCGCTTACCAGCGCGGCTTCGTCTATGAAGCGGTACAAGTCGTCGAAGATAGTGGGCGGGTCTGAATCGAAGCCAACAATGAACCCGCCCAGCACCTCCATGCTGTGCTCTTGCAGAAGCCTTACCACCTCGAAGAGATTGCAGTCCAAATTCTGCTTTTTATTGCATTCCGAGAGGGAGGCCGCGACCGTTGATTCGATCCCGATGAAGAGCGCCTCAAAACCGGCCTGCTGTAATAGTTGCGGCAATTGCGGGTCGTCGCCCACATCCACGCTGGCCTGGCCGATAAAATGGAATGGGTAGCCATGTGTGCTCTGCCAGGAGATCATGGCGGAAAGGATTTGCTTTGCCAGATCTCTCCGACCGATAAAATTATCATCAGCAAAAAAAACCGTCCCTCTCCAGCCGTGCTCATAGAGACTATCAAGTTCGGATAAAACCCTGGAAACGCTCTTTGACCTCGGTTTCTTGCCGTAAATGATCCTTACGTGACAGAAGTCACAATTGTAGGGGCACCCGCGACTGATCTGCATCGGCACTGTCAAATAGTTCGAGAAATCAATGAGGTCCCACCTTGGAATCGGAGTCAATGATAAATCGGGGAATGTCTCAGCGCGGTAGATATTTTTCGCATGGCCCGCCGCGAGGTCATCCAAAAATTCAGGCATCAATTGTTCGACTTCACCCAGGAAAAGATGATCGACTCTGGCAATGTGCTCCAGTGAAGCGTAAATGGCCCCCCCACCGCAAGTTCTTATTTTTAACTCGCGGCAACGCCGGATGACCTCTTCCATCGACTTGGCCTGGACGCACATTCCGCCGATGAATGCGATTTCGGCCCAATTCAAATCTTCATCCGTGAGAGGATGGACATCCATGTCCACCAAACGTACGGTCCAGGTATCGGGCAGCATCGCGGCAACGGTTAATAGGCCAAGAGGCGGCATCTGTGCCTTTACCCCAGCAAATTCGAGGGCATGCTTGTGGCTCCAGAATGTCGTTTTGGGGGCGCTGGGATTAATAAAGAGTGCTTTCATGGGAAAATACCCAGCCAAAGATGTTTGAAAGTTTAATCAGTTGAATTCCCTCGGTCGTTGTTCCAGAGATTGCCCGGGATAACAAATCACAAGGTGGGACAATCGATGAAAACCTGAAGGCAACTTTTTGGTGATCTTCGCTTACCATTGCTTTGACACAATCGCGGTGAGGAAGTTGTCGTCAGCGCCGAAAAACACCTCGATGTTGTGCTCGCGGCATGCCTTAGACCATATAATTTTGGAATCGAACGTGCAAGTGATAGATTTTAACCTGAATAATGCGTCAACTTGACCCCAACTGGAACCGAACCTCATTTCCGGGTCCGATTCCATCCGAAAAAGCTTTTGGAATGCCGAATGTCCGTAAATCATTCGATCTTCCAGTCAAAACCCGCAAGAAAAAATACCGATCAGACCAATTTGGGCAATTTGAGGACATACCACCATCCCCACAGTTAATAGCTCGCTGCCCGCCCCTCATGGTGTTGGGTGGGACTCAGGCGAATGGGGTACGATAGTAACGGGTGAGCGGAAATGCAATAAAGACCCCCTGGCGGACGAGTAAAAGGAACTCGCCTATGTTAACAATGGACAGCCGCTGGGAGCAAAAAACCAACTCGTAGCGCGCGGTAAAAGTAAAAAGCTCTTCTGATTACCGTCTTTTCAATTTTCAGCTATTCCCTCCTCCCAAGGCTCGAATCAAATCCTCACAAGCCAGGATTAGTAGTCTCCGAGGTCCGACTTGGCTCGAGTTCATTTTCAGGGGAGTCCATCGCGGGCAGAGCCTCGTTAGAAGATGTGAACTCGCGCTTCATAATACAGGTCGCATTAGCAGAGCACCGAATAACCCAAACCGGGCGGGAGAAAGGTCCCCCCACACCCTCCAGGATTTCGGCCGCGCTCGGCGCTTGCGGCGGCTGGCTCCAGGCCCCGCCAGACATCTCTTTTCGCAGGTTTTCACAGGCTGTGGATGAGGTCCAAAGTTGGGGAGGTTAGAACCGGTAGATCCCTAATTTTTATAAAATTACCAGTCTCTAGTAACTGAAAAAACCACTCCGATATACCATCTGACCGGTGTTCAGAAGTTAAACACAACTCATTCAGAGTATGTGTTGCAGTTTCTCCGCAGATCTCCGCCTGATTAGGTTCCCATTATGCTGGGGTTTTTCGTTGACAACTGCGCACTGCCATGTATTGAGTAAAGCGCTTGGTCTTTTCTCCGGGCGACTCGCAGTGCGCATTTGTCCCTGAACCGAGAGCAAATCGAGGTACACGATGAATCATAAGAACAATGGCGCCAATCTCGGATTCGAGCGCGAGCTTTGGCAAGCGGCGGATGCTTTGCGCAACAATATGGATGCGGCGGAATACAAGCATGTGGTGCTCGGCCTGATCTTCCTTAAGTACATATCGGACGCCTTCGAGGAACAGTACGCTTTATTGAGCGCAGAAAAAGACCAGGGAGCGGACCCTGAAGACCCGGATGAGTACAGAGCCGTGAATATCTTCTGGGTGCCCCAAGAGGCCCGCTGGTCGTATCTTAAGGGCAAAGCTAAGCAGCCCACTATCGGAAAATTGGTCGATGATGCCATGGTTGAAATTGAGAGGGATAATCCCTCTCTTAAGGGCGTCCTGCCAAAAGATTACGCCCGCCCTGGACTGGACAAACAGCGCCTTGGTCAGCTAATTGATTTAATAAGCAATATCGGGTTTGGTGATAAGGAAAACCGCTCGAAAGACATCCTGGGCCGCGTCTATGAGTATTTCCTGTCCCAATTTGCCAGCGCAGAGGGGAAAAAGGGTGGACAGTTCTATACGCCGCGCTGTGTAGTCCGGGTCCTTGTCGAAATGCTCGCTCCCTATAATGGGCGCGTTTACGATCCCTGCTGCGGTTCAGGCGGGATGTTCGTCCAGAGCGAAAAGTTTATAGAGGAACACGGGGGCCGTGTCGGGCAGATCAGTGTCTACGGTCAGGAATCGAATTATACAACTTGGCGGCTTTGTAAAATGAATCTCGCCATTCGCGGGATTGACGGCCAGATCGCCCACGGCGATACTTTCCACAACCATCAGCACCCCGATCTTAAGGCCGACTACGTAATCGCCAATCCCCCTTTCAACGACAGCGACTGGCGCGGTGATCTTCTCAAGGAGGACAAACGATGGAAATTCGGATCCCCACCTGCGGGGAATGCAAATTTTGCATGGGTACAGCAATTCATTTATCACCTTGCTCCAACCGGTTTGGCGGGCTTTGTCCTCGCTAATGGCTCGATGTCTTCCAATCAATCAGGTGAGGGAGAAATCCGGAAGGCAATTATCGAAGCCGACATTGTGGACTGTATGGTAGCCCTCCCCGGCCAACTTTTCTATTCGACTCAAATCCCCGTCTGCCTATGGTTTATCGCGCGAGACAAGAAGAACGGTCGTTTTCGTGACCGACGCGGACAAATTTTGTTTATCAATGCCCGCAAGGTTGGTACGCTGGTCGATCGTGTCCACCGGGAATTAGCCGACGAGGACATCAGAACCATAGCCGACACTTATCATGCCTGGCGTGGAGATAAGAACTGCGAGCAGGAGTACGTGGATGTACCTGGTTTCTGCAAGTCTGCCGCGCTTGACGAAATTCGCCATCACGGCCATATGCTCACCCCCGGTCGCTTTGTAGGCGCTGCAGAGATCGAAGACAACGGCGAGCCGTTCGAGGGAAAGATGTCTCGCCTGACCGCTGAGCTTAAGAAACAGATGAAAGAGGGGGCTAAGCTCGACCAGCTCATCTGGGCCAACCTGGGGGAAATCGGTTATGGCGGGTGAGCGGACGACATATCGTCTCGGCGATGTCTGCACCAAGATCGGGAGCGGTGCGACTCCGCGCGGTGGCAGCAGTGTCTATCTAGATCACGGCGATGTTGCCTTTATTCGCAGCCAGAATGTCCATAACCACGGTTTTCATCATGACGGCCTCGTGTACTTAACCGAGCAGCACGCGAATGAACTCGTGAATGTGGAAGTCGTCCAAGGCGACGTGCTGCTCAACATTACGGGCGATTCGGTTGCTCGCGCGTGTCAGGTTCATCCCGATGTGTTGCCAGCCCGAGTCAATCAACACGTTGCGATCATTCGGCCAGACCCGAAGCGCCTCTCGCCTCGGTATTTGCGCTACTATCTCGTTTCTCCCATCGTGCAATCCACGATGTTATTGCTGGCCGGGGCGGGCGGAACTCGGAATGCTCTGACAAAGGGCATGATCGAGACACTCGATGTGTTGGCACCTGCCGAAGTTGTCGAGCAGCAGGCCATCGCTTGCATCCTGGGTGCCTTGGACGACAAGATCGAGTTGAACCGGCAAATGAATGAAACGCTAGAGGGAATGGCGTGGACACTGTTCAGGTCGTGGTTCGCGGATTTCGACCCCGTTCGCGACAAGGCAACCGGTCACCCACTTGGCCTTGCCTTGGCCATCGCCAATCTTTTCCCCGATGCCTTCGATGACTCGGAGTTGGGCTTGATTCCCGTTTGTTGGAAAGTGTTTCCTCTTCCTGAAATTGTCGAAATCAATCCCCACCGGCAACTTTCGAAAGGGACTATCTCCAAATATTTGGATATGGCAAGCATGCCCACTAAGGGGCACGCTCCGGATTCCTGGATAAAGCGGGAATTCGGGTCAGGCATGAAGTTCATCAACGGCGATACCCTGCTCGCTCGGATCACTCCTTGTCTCGAAAACGGTAAAACAGCCTATGTTGATTTCTTAGAGGATGGCGAGGTTGCTTGGGGTTCGACTGAGTATATCGTACTTCGCCCCAAAGAAGCGATACCTACGATCTTTGCATACCTGCTGGCTCGAAGTAACAACTTTCGTAGTTTTGCAATTCAACGGATGACCGGATCGAGCGGTCGGCAACGTGTACCCCCAGACAGTCTATCTCACTACAAAATCGCCGCTCCAACACTCAATTCGCCGATCTTCGATGCCTTCGGACGGGCGGTGAACCCGCTGTTTGAGCGAGCGCGGCTCGCCATACAGCAATCCCGAACGCTCTCTTCTCTACGGGATGCCTTGCTGCCTAAGCTCGTTTGTGGCGAACTACCTATTCCCAATGCCGAGCGAATAGTCGGGAGGTGCACCTGATGGCGGTTCCGACCAATGAACCTGTTTTTGTGATGCACGGCGCTCGGGCAGCCATTGCTGGGGGGATGCCACATATCGAGCAGCAGGTGAAGGCACTGGAACTGGCGGTAAGTGAAAATGCCGGTTTGGCTTTCGACCTCTCAAGAACGTTGATCGAGAGTGCATGTAAGACAATAATCACTGAACGGGGAACCGCATTCGACAAGGACGATGATCTTCCGAAGTTATTCAAAACGGTGTGCCAAATTATCCCATTTCTCCCGATGACCCTTGCAGCCGATGTTGGCGCGAGGAAGAGCTTGCAGCAAACACTCAATGGCTTGAGCACCGCTGTGCAAGGCGTATGCGAACTCAGAAATGCATTTGGCTTTGCTTCACATGGCAGAGACGGTCCTGGCCCCGTAATGGAAGATGTCCAGGCATTGTTAGTTGCCCAGGCTGCCGACGCCATCATAGGCTTTTTGTGTAGAGTCCACCGACAAGATCTACTGCGGCCTACTAGGAATTTGCTACTGGATTACGAAGACCATCCTGATTTCAATGATTGGATTGACGACCAGAACGAACCCGTGCAAATTCTCTCACTCCCACCGTACCGACCAAGTGATGTCCTATTCAATGTGGACAAAGAGGCCTACCGGGATTTGCTGATGGAATATGCGGCTGAAGACGAATCCGAAGCACAAATCGAGCAGACCGGCGAGGAAGGCAAGGTGACAGAATGAGTGCCTACGGCTTCATGGAATCAGTCGTTGAGCAAGCCGCGTTGGCTTGGTTAGAGAGTTTTGGCTACACGATTTTGTCAGGGCAGGAAATTGCGCCTGGTGAGTCGCAGGCTGAACGTGATGACTACAAGCAGGTTCTCTTGGAGCGTCGGTTGCGGCAGGCCCTGGAGCAGCTCAACCCCGAATTGCCGCCTGAAGCACTCGAAGATGCCTTCCGAAAGATCACCCGCGTCGATGCGGCGACTCTGGAAGCTCGCAATCGGATCTTGCACAAGATACTGACTGACGGCGCGAATGTCGAATATCGGCAAAACGGCAATATTCGAGGAGCACAAGCCCGAATACTCGATTTCGATGATCCCGCCAACAACGATTGGCTTGCGGTTAGCCAGTTCGCCGTAAGTGAAAACCGACATGTTCGCCGCCCGGACATCGTATTATTCGTTAATGGACTTCCTCTTGCGGTAATCGAGCTCAAAAACGCCGCCGACGAAAATGCGACCATCTGGACAGCTTTCCAGCAACTCCAAACCTACAAAAGTGAGATCCCTTCTCTCTTTTCTTTCAACGAGGCGCTTGTTGTCTCCGATGGAGTTCAGGCGCGAATTGGGACCCTAACTGCCAATCGCGAATGGTTTCTCCCCTGGCGTACGATTACCGGAGCGGGCTTGGCGGAGCCCCAGTTATCCGAGCTTCAGGTTGTTCTGGAAGGCGTCTTTGAGAAGAGTCGCTTTTTAGACTTGGTACGCCATTTCATTGTTTTTGAAGATTTGGGCGGAGGCATGCTCGCCAAGAAGATGGCCGGTTATCATCAATATCACGCGGTCAATATTGCGATTACAGAAACACTTCGTGCGGCTCGCCTTGGTGTTGAGGATAAAGCTCTCGAACCGCAAAGCGGATTTTATGCGCGGCGGAATCCAAATGGCGAGTTAGGTGACCGGCGAGTTGGCGTGGTCTGGCATACACAGGGTTCAGGAAAAAGCCTGACCATGGCCTTCTATGCTGGCCGAGCCATACTCCACTCGGCAATGGAAAATCCTACTATCGTTGTTCTCACGGACCGCAATGATCTTGATGACCAGCTTTTCGGAACCTTCGCACGCTGCAAGGATATTCTGCGCCAGGACCCTGTTCAGGCAGCAAGCCGAGCTGATTTACGAGAAAAACTCCGAGTGGATATCGGGGGCGTCGTATTTACAACGATTCATAAATTCTTCCCGGAGGAAAAAGGCGATAGTCACCCGGTACTCTCGGAGAGGAGAAACATTGTCGTGATTGCCGACGAAGCCCACCGGAGCCAGTACGACTTTATTGACGGCTTCGCCCGGCACATGCGTGATGCCTTGCCTAACGCCTCTTTTATCGGCTTTACCGGCACCCCGATAGAACTTACTGACAAGAATACCAGGGCCGTTTTCGGCGACTACATCAGCGTCTATGATATTCGCAGAGCCGTCGAAGATGGAGCAACCGTTCCGATCTATTACGAGAGCCGCCTCGCCAGGCTCTCGCTTGATGAAGCTGAGCGGCCAACAATTGACCCGAAATTTGAGGAAGTAACAGAAGGCGAAGAGGTCGAGTGCAAGGAGAAGCTCAAGAGTAAGTGGGCGCAGCTTGAAGCAATCGTCGGGACTGAAAAAAGGCTGTATCTTATTGCGGAAGACTTGGTGCAGCATTACGAAAACCGTTCCGAGGCCATGCAGGGGAAAGCCATGGTCGTCTGCATGAGTCGCCGTATCTGCGTCGAACTCTATAAGGCGATTACTGCCCTGCGTCCGGACTGGCACAACGAAGACGACGATCAGGGTATCATCAAAGTCGTAATGACAGGCTCCGCTTCCGACCCCCTCGATTGGCAACGCCATATCCGAAATAAATCAAAGCGCGAGGGGCTAGCCCAACGTTTTCGTGACCCAGAAGACGCTTTTAGCGTTGTCCTGGTGCGCGATATGTGGCTGACGGGCTTCGATGCCCCATCACTTCACACGATGTATATCGACAAACCAATGCGCGGCCATGGCTTGATGCAGGCTATCGCTCGTGTCAACCGCGTTTTTCGCGATAAACCAGGCGGGCTGGTTGTTGATTACCTCGGACTTGCGCACGAGCTCCAGCAGGCGCTTGTCACCTATACGGAAAGTGGAGGAACAGGAAAAACCGCGATTGATCAGGAAAAAGCGGTTGCTTTGATGCTGGAAAAATATGAAGTTTGTTGCGCCCTCTTTCACGGCTTTAACTGGTCTGCATGGATTACGGGTAAGCCACAGGAACGGCTCAGCCTTCTTCCTGCCGCACAGGAACATGTACTTGCTCAAAAAGACGGCAAGGACAGGCTGCTTAGGGCTGTAATAGAACTTTCGCAGGCCTTTGCCTTATCCGTGCCTCATCTCGAAGCATTGCGGATTCGCGACGATGTGGCTTTTTTCCAGGCAGTGCGTTCCGTCCTGGCCAAGCGTGCACATGGCGAAGCCCGGCCTGAAGAAGAATTGGACCACGCAATACGACAGCTCGTCTCAAAGGCGGTCTCTCCTGAAGGCATGGTGGACATCTTTGCTGCTGCGGGCTTGAAGAGGCCGGATATCTCAATTCTTTCCGATGAGTTCCTGGCTGAAGTTCAAGGTATGCCACAGCGGAATCTGGCGTTAGAACTGTTGCGAAAGCTACTGGATGGGGAGATCAGGACCGCCAGCCGCAAGAATATCGTTCAGGCACGCTCCTTTGCGGCCATGCTCGAAGAAGCTTTGAGGCGGTATCAAAACCGCGCAATCGAGACCGCGCAGGTGATTGAGGAACTGATCGGCCTCGCAAGGCAGATGCGTGAGGCCCATTCTCGGGGAACTTCCCTGGGTCTATCCGATGATGAGCTAGCTTTCTATGATGCACTTGAGACTAGTGATAGCGCTGTGAAAGTCCTTGGCGAGCCGACTCTCAAGACTATCGCCCAGGAACTTGTGGCTGCCGTGAGAAGAAACGTAACCATTGACTGGACCCTGCGCGAAAACGTCCGCGCCCATCTCCGCGTGATCGTCAAACGTATTCTCCGAAAGTACGGATACCCCCCAGAGAAGCAGGAGAAGGCGACGGAGACCGTTTTGGCTCAGGCTGAGGTGTTGTCGCAGGAGTGGGTGGAAAATATCCTGTAATGTTGATATTCAGGCGAGAGCAATTGAGGTCAAGGTCGGGAGAGTACATGCAATTGCGGGCAAACTACTGAGCTGGAAAAGCTGACCTATGTAGGAGTAACCATTTTTGACCTGGGATAAAAGAGAAGCGCTTTAATTGCTAACTCCTGCTTTCTCGACATAATTGATGTAGTTCTTCTTCCCATCAATTTGCATTTGTCTTTTCTGTCGAAGCTGTTTTGGGAGACACTGCGACTCATATTTATTAAAAAGGAAACTTTCATTTCGAAGATGTCTCTTTTTCCCCCTCGGAACACTCGGCTTCCGTCGATTTACGCAGAGGCCGGTTACTATCTGGCAATCGTGTCTGGGTGTGCATGATTCCTTCTTACTGTTAAGGAAAAAACCGCTCCTCAATACAATTTGGCGCACTTTGTCCTTGAAAATATCAGGAATACAAGAGCCAGAAAAACATAGATCGTCACAATACCTTGTGTACGCGAGGGAGAATTTCCCCGCTAAGTTATGCAAACGATCATCCAGTCTGAGACACACAAGATTGGCAATTGACACGCTCATTGGTCCGCCCTGGGGGACTGCTTCTTTGACAGTACTCAACCGGGTCAATAATCTGGCGACCGCGGGGGAGCAATTCATGTAAGCGCGGAACATGTGATAGACCATGTGGTGTGAAATGTTGGGGAAAAATTTCGTGAAGTCCAAGCTAAACACCCACTTCTGGCCGCAATGGACGACAGCATTGGTGAAATTAGATTTTTTCCGGATACCACAATTTGCTGAATCGTGGAGCTTTACTTCTTTCAGGAGCTTTTCAATCTTCTTTTGAATGCCCTTCAGTTCGCGTTTCGGCATAGATATCTCACGGTAGCCACCGCTCTTTTTTTCCTCAAGCTTGAATGCGTATAAGCTCTCCGCCCTTGAGGCCAACTCCTCGAGATACTCTGGGGACGCCCCAAGTCTATATGCTAAGTGCTTTCTGTCCCTAATATCCAGACTTCTCTTAAAGTAGAGGTTAGGCACTTTTTTCGATTTCTCCAGTTACCTCGAAAATGAGGAGTGAGAGGATATTGCGTTGCAGCTTAAGGAAATCTTCTCTATCCCCATCCTTCAGTTCACAAGGAACATCTGTGGATACCACTTTAAGGGCTTCTTTTGAGATGTGCAGGGTTCCGGCAAATTGCGTCAAGATCTCTGCTGAGGGTTCTTTCTTTCCATGTTCAATAAGGGAGAGATAGTTCTGAGAGATGCCCAACTTATTTGCCATGTCCTTCTGGGATAAACCCATGCTGGTTCTGATCATTTTTAAAACAGTGCCGGTTTTCATTTATATGTACCCCTAAAAGGGCTTTTTCCTTATAAAATAGACAAGCAATTTCATCGTTGAATTTATCATTTGCGGGTTATCCAAAACCATATCTGCCGAAGGACACTTGCAGTTTTGAATAACCATGATACAAAGAACTTATGGATGAGTTCATGAATAATTCCGACAGTCAACTTCATCCTACAAGCCCTCTCAAACTGCCTCAGATAATCCTCCGTCCTGCAAAGAACATCAGACGATGAAGCGGAACGGATCGAAACCTTGAGTCTTAGCATAATGGAACGAGTTTCTTTTGCGACTTCAAACGCCGCACTGATTTGCCTTGTATCCTGTGTCCTCTTGCCCATCGATCTCACCTCCTCCCTTTCTTGGATTTAAAACGGACAGGAGGGCAGTGATCCTAGGAGCAAAAATGCTCTGGCGCTGCCCCACTTCAAAGGAAAAGAATCGGAAGCTCTTCTAGTCCTTTGCCTGTCTATTCTAAGATTGAGAGCACAGTCAACGCGCTGTTTCTCAGTGCGGCCAACAAAATGAGGCTGATTACAGAGATAGAGGATTAAGGTATCTGTGTCGACCTCCACCACTGCGCCCAGCACACTGTGGCGCGCGAAAAACCTGCAGTAACATGCAGGGACCAAGCTTTGGCCTGATCTGTTATCCCTGTCTCGGGAAGGTCTTGCGACCTGGAAATGGGGCTCACCTTAAAAGAGTTTTTAGGTTTCGATCTTTTCAAAGAGCATAATCGGCGGATCGCCGACCCGATGGCCCTAATATATATATTTTTGACTCACAGTCAATACTTTTTTTCTCACAGACAAAAAATGTGGTTTATCTCCCTTCGCATCACGAACTTGGCCAGTTCTAAATTGTAACCGTTCACCGGGGTGTGTCATCTGAGAAGTGAGGGCAACGGCTCCTGCCGGAAGAACGCGGTCATGAGGTGAGTGAGAAACCGAAACGCATTCTTCTGCTGCATCCGGCAGGTTCGGG
>JBEKMB010000021.1:0-60654 GCA_050008735.1 Syntrophobacteraceae bacterium | reverse complement strand
ATTTGCACCGAGCATTTCTCTTATGAAACTTCAACCCAGTTCTGTCCTTTTAGAGGGACGCATCTCACAGTGTAAGGTTGAAGTTTCATTCTCGTTCAAACCGCGTCCGGGGACGCGGCGGCGGCGCTGAATTGCGACACAGTCTCTTGCGCCGGAATGACGGGCTTTTCGGTGTAAATATTCATCTTTATTTGAGCGCTTATGGCCTGCTGCCCCCCGCTTGAAGGCAATATACCCCGGCAAATGGGCAGAATCCGAAGGTGACATATGAAAGCGTGCTGCTGCCCCCCGCTTGAAGGCAATATACCCCGGCAAATGGGCAGAATCCGAAGGTGACATATGAAAGCGTGCTGCTGCCCCCCGCTTGAAGGCAATATACCCCGGCAACTCATCCAACAGGTGGCGGTATAGTGTATTTTTCGCGGTTAAGCTCGATATAGAAGCTTTGCCCCGCTTCATCCTCACGTATGAATTCGGCGAACTGGTAATAGGCGGGGCGGGAGAACCTGGCGCGAAATCGCCCGTCGAACACCCTGCAATAGAGAACGTTACCCTTTCCGGTTGCCAGGGTGTCGGGATCGAGGATTTCGAATTTCGCAATGTTTTTCAACCGAATGATTATTCGCTCGTGGCCGGATTCATCTCTTTCAAGGTCAACCCTCGAAACCACGAAAGGGGTGTCCGCCACATCTATCGGGCAGGGTCCGTTCAAATCGGCCAGGAAAAATTGGCCCGTGGGCATCTGTTCCAGTTTGGAGTACAGGGCTTCAAGTATTTCGGGCCTGAAAATCTTGTTCCCGTCGTGAAACCAGTCACCGTCTTCATCGACCTGGATGCCGCTGGACCGAAGCTCTTCAAGCGAGCCCGTTTTATCGGGGTTCGGGCCCTCAGATCCATATCCCGTCATATCGAATCAGTCCCGATCGGATTCGGGTTTTGCCGCGACCGCTCTTTTTTCGCGTCCGGCAGGTTTTGAGCAAAACCTTTCCATCTCAGAGTAGATGCAACCGCAATACTGCTGTCTGTACATTCCAAGCGCCTTTGCCCTCTGTTGCCCATCTTTCCATCCGAGCCTGAAATCCCTGTAGAGGAAAGCAATGCCATGGTTTTTCGACGCCTCTTCCGCAATGGATACTATCAACTGGTGCTGCTGGCGCCTGCTGTATAGAAGTGTGGTCGTGAAGGCATCGAAGCGGCTTTTTTTTGCAAGGCTCGCAGCCGAGTTCAGCCTTACGGAATAACAATAGATGCAGCGGTTTGTCTCCCGGAACGCAACCTCCCTGAAGAAGGTTTGCAGATCATAGTCGGCCCTGACGATCAGGGGCAGGTCCTCTGTCTGTGCGTAGGATTCGAGCGTGGTGAGCCTTTTTTGGAATTCCTGATAGGGTTGAATGTGCGGATTAAAGAAATATCCGTGCACCGCGAAATCTTCGCCTCGCAGGACCGAAACGGGATAGATGGCGCAGGGACCACAGCAAATGTGGAGAAGAATTCGTGACATTTTCAATCTTGATTTCTAATTACGATCGTTACAGGCCCCCGCGAGGAGTCTCCGCTCCTCGAACAGTTTCCAGAGAGCGGGCGCGGCGACAAATGTTCTCCGTCAAGTCCACAGGCACCAGCAGGGCCGTTCTCAAAGCTTTGGCAACTCCGCGGCCAGTTTTTCCGTAAGGCCGTCAAAGCTGCCGTTGCTCATGCAGACGATGAGGTCTCCCGGCCGCGCCGATTGAAGCAAGAACCCGAGCAGTTCATCGGTAGTCTGGAAGAAGTGCGCGTCCTTTTCCGTCTTACGGATATCGTCTACAAGGCGACGAGCGTCGAGGCGCTGGTGTTCGGGAATGGACTCCATTGCCGGAGGCTGCTTTATGCAGATGAGGTCCGCCGCGGAAAATGCGGTCGGGTATACATCCTGAAATACGTTTCGCCTGCTCGAGTTGCTCCTGGGCTCGAAAGCGGCTATCAGGCGGCGTTCCGGATAGAAGAGCTTCAGACCCTGGAGCGTTTCATGAACAGAAGTAGGATGATGGGCGAAATCATCCATCACGAGGACCCCGGCGAACTCGCCCACGACCTCCTGGCGCCGTTTGACTCCGTTAAAAGCCTCAACCGCCTCACGGATGCTCTCCAGAGTCATTCCCGCAATGCTGGCGGCAGCGATCGCAGCCGTGAGGTTCCAGACATTGTGCTTTCCCGCGAGCCTGGACCGGAATGTTTCTTCCCGGAAGGTCCCGGGGATTCGGAGTTGGAAAGAAACTTCGCCCGAGTGGAAATCAACCCGCTTGATATGCCAGTCCGCGCGGTGAGAGCGGCCGTAGGTTATCACCTGCCCTTTGCATTCGGGGGCAAGAGCGGTGCAGTCCGGGTTGTCGGCGTTGATGATAAGGTATCCCCGCTCCGGGATGAGCCTGACAAAATTGCGAAACGCCTGGAGGATAGACTCGAGGTCGGCAAAGATATCGGCATGATCGAACTCAATGCCTGTAACTATCCCAACATAGGGCTGGTAGTGGAGGAATTTCGGCCCCTTATCGAAAAAGGCCGTGTCGTACTCATCGCCCTCCAGCACCATGAATTCACCCTTGCCAAGCCGGTAGCTCCGGTCCCAATCCTTGAGGAAGGCCCCGATGAAGGCGCCCGGGTCCTTTCCCCCTTGTTCGAGGACCCATCCGAGAAGGGATGCGGTCGTGCTCTTTCCGTGGGTCCCAGCCACGACGATGCTCCTTCTGCCGTTTAGAAAAAGCCTGGAAACAGCCTGGGGCATCGACAGGCAGGGCCGGTCCTGTGACAGGATGAATTGCGCTTCGGGGTTTTCCCGCCGGACGACATTGCCGATGATGAAAAGATCAGGGTCGAATTTTTGGGGGTTTTCCATCGAGAACCCCTCAAAGAGCGCAATGCCCTGGGTCCGGAGGTGGGTACTCATGGGAGGATAAAGGTTCTGGTCCGATCCGGCCACTTCGAAGCCGCTCTGTTTCAGCATCGTTGCGAGGGTCCCCATGGCGATCCCCCCGATTCCAACCATGTATATCTTCTTGAATCCGTCATTTTCCATAAATTAGCGCTTCCATTATTAAATCGTGCAAAACGGGCCTGAGCTGCCTGATTTCATCATTTTGTCTTGTCGGATGAACTCGATTGGTGAGCAGAATCACCAGTATCCCTTTTTCCAGATCGAGCCAGAAGGAGACCCCTGTAAATCCGAGGTGCCCGATGGTGTTGGTGGAAAAATGCCGGCCCGCGCTCGAACTCTTCCTGCTGGGCGTGTCGTAGCCCAGACACCAGTCGCTCAAACCCTCGGCCGGTTCGGTCCGCGTCCAGAAAAGCCTGACAAGGTCCCGTGGCAAGAGTGGATCGCTTATATTACCATCATAGATATTCCACAAGAAGGAAACCAGCGAAAAAACTCCGGCGGCAGTTCCAAAAAGTCCGGCATGTCCGGCAACTCCGTTGAGGCAACAGGCGTTTTCGTCATCCACTTCGCCGAATAGAAGCCTTTTTCTCCAGGGACAAAGCTGGGTTGCCGCATAACGGGACCCTGAAGCCCGGCGATGGAGACCGGCGGCACGGGGGCCAGGGTTGGGTTTTTCTTCCGGCACCCGATATCCGTCCTCTGTTGCCGTTTCATCGATCGGGCAAAACTGGAGTTCATCTATTCCGAGCCTGGCGAACAGGAAAGTTTGAGCGCAACCGTCCAGTCTTTGACCCAAAAGATCCTCGAGGATCAGCCCAAGCAGCATGAAACCAAGGTCGCTGTAGTTGGAGGCTTTGCCGGGGAAAGCGTCGAGGGGGGTTTGGAGAAGCATTGACAAAAGCGCGTTACGCCTGAGTCCAGGGGGCAGGTCGATCAGTTCGAGATAAAAAGGCTTGTAAGGCGGAAGCCCCGAGGAGTGCGAGAGGAGGTGTCTTACCGTTATCCCTTCTTTGTCCCCGGGGACGGCGCCGGGAAAAAACCGGGACAGAGGATCCTCCAGGTTGAGGAGCCCGCGTTGGATTGCAGCCATGCAAAGGGGGGCGGTCACAAGGGGCTTGGTCAGAGAAGCGAGGTCGAAGCGGGTCGATGAGGTCAGGGCAACGCCGTGCGATTCGATGGATCCCCATGTCCTCTCAAAATTGGCCCCGCCCTGAGAAATGAGCAAAGAAGCCCCGGAAAATACGCCTTCGCTGATAGCTGTTTTGAACTCGGCATCGAGGCGGGATTCCAGATCAGCGGGCAACCGGAGCTTCGAGTATTTTGAGAACACGTTCATTGGTATCCAGCACAAAGGGCGGTCCGAAGGCAATCACCTCATTGTGAGGGCCGTGGCCAAAGGGCAAACTGTGGACGACGGGAAAGTTATATTCGCGCACAAGATCCATTATCATCGTGCATATGTCAGTATTTTCAGCGCATCCGGTGAACTCTCCCAGCAGGATTGCGCCGAGCCGGGCCAGTATTCCGGCCAGCTTGAGGTGATTCATCATGCGGTCGAGACGGTAGAGGGCTTCTCCGCAGTCTTCTATCAGGAGCAGCGCGCCGTCCATATCCGGCATATATGGCGTTCCGACCAGGTGGGCCAGGCAGCTCAGGTTTCCCCCGAGCACACGGCCGTTGACGGTCCCGGACCTGAGGACCTGGTCTCGATCAAATACCCATTCGTATGAAGCCTGTCCGGAGAGGGCTTTGAGGACACTTTCGGCCCTTTCCGGCATCTGGCTCATATCGATGAGGTTTGGACCATGGAAAGTGGTCCACCTCGCCCTGCTCATCAGCCCAAGATGCAGAAAAGTGATGTCGCTGTGCCCGATGAAAAGTTTCGGGTTCCGGCTGAAATCGGAGAACGGAATTCGAGGCAGGAGCCGTCCGCTGCCGTATCCGCCCCGTATACAAATTATCGCTTCGATCTTTGGGTCCAGGACAGCTTGGGTCAGGTCCTGGAGCCGTTCCAGGTCCGTTCCGGCCAAATAGCTATCTTTTTTGAAGATACTTTTCCCGGAAACCACCTCGTAGCCGGCCGCCTGGAGAATTTGCACTCCTTTTTCGTACGGACCGGCTTCAAAGGAACTCGACGGCGCCACCAGCGCAATCGAACTTCCCGGGCCAAGGCTTTGGTATCCCGGTTTATCGCTCATGTGAGGCTCACGTCGGCTTTTGGTTTCTGTCGAAAATTATCTTCAGGCCTTTGAGGGTGAGGTATTCGTCAACCGAGTCAATGAGCTTGCATTCGCTTGCAATCAGCGCGGCCAGCCCGCCGGTGGCCACCACATATATTTCGTGGTTTACTTCCTTTTTCATTCTGGAGATGATTCCTTCAACGAGGCCCGCATAGCCGTAAACGATTCCAGCGTTCATCGACGCGATCGTGTTTTTGGCCATTATGGAAGGAGGGCGCGCGAATATCTCGACCCTGGGAAGCTTGGACGCCTTCTGGAACAGCGCTTCACACGAAATCATGATTCCGGGGCTGATGACTCCACCCATGTACTCGCCGCGCTCGGTGATATAATCAAAAGTTGTAGCTGTTCCGAAATCTACCACAATTAACGCTTTTTTGTGCTGTTCGTAGGCTGCCACGGCATTTACGATCCTATCAGCCCCGACCTCCTTTGGGTTGTCGTAGAAAATCGGCATGCCGGTTCTGATTCCAGGACCTACCACCAAAGGAGTGGTACGAAAGAATCTCTGGCAGAACCGTTCGGTGGAATTCAAGACGGGTGGGACTACGCACGATATGATCACGTCCCTGACACTGTCGACAGGAATTTCGTGCACTGCGAACAGGCTTCGGAGAGTTATCGCATATTCGTCGATAGTCATGTCGACTTCCGTGCGAATGCGCCAGTCGTGCACCAGCTTGTCACCTTCGAACAGGCCGAGCACGGTATTCGTATTCCCGATATCTATCGCGAGGAGCATAGAACTCTCCACTGAACAGTTAACGGTAAGCAGGGATCAATGAACATAAGGACCAGTTTTTTCCCATCACCGATCTCCCCGCAAGGCGTCAATCTTTTATTGACGGTTTTGCATCCGGGCAGGCACAGTCGTCTTTTGCGGCCATGTGCTTTTGGATGCATGATGCCATGGCGTAGGCGACTTCTTCAATAGTTTCCCGGTTGGCCCCTTCGACCATCACCCGAATCACGGGCTCTGTTCCCGATGGGCGAATCACCATCCGGCCCTCCTCTCCCAATCTTTGTTCGAGGGTATGGCGCAGCTTCACAATTTCCGGGACCTGGTCCATGGGTTTTTTTTCGCCTACGGGAACGTTTACCAGCTTCTGAGGATAGTGGTCCATAATCTTCTTGAGTTCGGACAGAGGGCGTCCATCGCGAAGCATGACGGCAAGCACCTGGAGCGCCGAAAGAATACCGTCGCCGGTCGTTCCGTGGTCGAGAAAGATCATGTGCCCGGACTGTTCGCCCCCAAGGTTGTACCCATTCTGGCGCATCTGCTCCACTACGTACCTGTCGCCCACAGGCGTCCTTATCAGGCGCCCACCCATCCTGCGCAACGCCACTTCGAATCCAAGGTTGCTCATGATTGTCGCGACGACAGTTTTATCCTTCAGGGTATTGCGCTCAATGTAGTGCCTGGCGCAAATCGCCATCACCTGATCCCCATCGAGTATTTCGCCTTTTTCATCGGCCAGAATCATCCGGTCCGCGTCCCCGTCAAGGGCAAAACCGGCATTGGCCTTCTGTTCGCGGGTAACCGAGGCCATATGCTCCGGATAAAGGGCGCCGCAATCCTTGTTTATGTTTTTGCCGTTGGGTCTGTCCCCGGTAAGGATCACTTCGGCCCCGAGTTCCTCGAAAACCGTCGGCGCAACACGGTATGCAGCCCCGTTGGCGCAATCTATCACGATCTTCAGCCCTTCCAGGGTCAGCTCCCGAGGGAATGTATTTTTCAGATAGACGATATAGCGTCCCTGAGCGTCATCGATGCGCCTCGCCCGGCCTATTTCGGATGCCGGGGGCTTAGGCAGCCGCTCTATTTCCCCGCTCAGGATAAGTTCTTCCATGTATTTTTCGGTTTCGTCGGGGAGTTTGAAACCGTCGTTTCCGAATATCTTTATGCCGTTATACTCGTAGGGGTTGTGAGATGCGGAAATGACTATGCCCGCATCAGCGCGCATGCTGCTCGTAATGAACGCTATGGCCGGAGTAGGAAGAGGTCCGACCAGGAGTACGTCAACCCCCATCGAGCAGATCCCCGAGGTGATGGCAGTCTCGATCATGTAGCCCGAAAGACGAGTGTCTTTTCCGATGATGATCTTGGGCCTGCGATGCTCTCTTTTGAATATGTAGGCTGTGCTGAGCCCGACCTTCATCGCCAGGTCCGTCGTCATTGGAAAGACGTTTGCAACGCCACGAATTCCGTCGGTCCCAAAGAGTTTTCGCATTTAACCTCCATAAATCCCGAGAAAATAGCCGAAAGGAAAATCACGCTACTTGTACAGGGGATTTCTCAGTCTCAGGAAAATACCCGTTTCGGATAGCTTCGGCCAAACGAACCGCTTCCCGGTGAAAAGCGACGTCGTGCACCCTTAGAATGTGCGCGCCTGCCGCAACTCCAAAGGTGTTCACAACGGCAGTGCCCAGCTCCCTTTCCCCCTCGGCGCGGCCGAGAACCCTGCCGATAAATGCCTTGCGTGAGGCCGCAAGCAGTATGGGGCGGTCGAGGCACGAAAAAGATTCAAGTTCTCTTATTATTCGAAGATTGTGCGTGATCGTCTTGCCAAAACCGATGCCGGGATCAACTATTATTTGCCCACGCTCTATGCCGTTTTGCCCCGCAAACTTCATTCGCTCTTCCAGGAAGGCTATTATCTCCGAGATGACGGATTGGTAAGTGGGATTTATCTGCATCGTCCGAGGAATGCCAAGCATGTGCATCAGAATTACGGGGGCCCCGGATTGAGCGGCGACCCGCACCATGCGGGGATCGAACTGCAGGGAGCTGATATCGTTGATTATGTCGGCTCCCTCCGAAAGCGCCTGAGCGGCAACTTCGGCCCTGGTCGTATCTATGGAGATGGGAATATCGCTTTTTTCGCGCACCGCCCTTACGATTGGAACCACCCGCTCCAGCTCCAGGGCCGTGGGGACTGAGGCCGAACCCGGTCTTGTCGACTCGCCTCCTATGTCCAGGATGTCGGCGCCCGCCGAGATTAGTTCGAAAGCCCTGGCAAGCGCCTTTTCAGGATCGGCGAACCGGCCTCCGTCCGAAAAGGAATCCGTGGTTATGTTGAGGATGCCCATTATGAGCGTGCGGCGGCCCAGCTCAAAGGACCTGCCCCTAAGATGCACGCTGTAGAGTTTTCGTTCACATACTGCCATCAGGTTTCCTCACTGGGATATTGGATAAAGAATTCCACACCCGCCATGTTGAAATCTAAAATCCGGCATCCACTATCCAACATCCGACATCCAATATCCAGAATCATTTTTCTCTATTCTCAGCGGAAAATTCGCGAAAATAGAGCAGACTTCCGAAGCAAAGGGCCGATCCCATTGTAAAGTAGATCACGGCGGCAATGTCCTTGGGCACGGGCAGATGCCGAAGTGCATAACCCATCAGCATCATGGCTAAAATAAGAAAGTAGCTCCTCCAGCCCTGGAACCCGAAAAGACAAGCCGCTTCGGGCTTGGCGCCGATTCTGTCGAGGTTTTTCCTAACGACACGAGAAAACCCAAATGAATAGACGATCAGACCAAAAACAATGCTCGATAAGGCAAGAACAAGGCTAAGGGGCCATTTCGTATGATACAGCCAGAAACAGGCCGCCGCAATGAGGCCGATGCCCACTGCGAGCCACACCGCTCCAGCGGCGAAAATCAGCCAGCACCGGTGGACGGAAGGCTTGCAGCTGCTAAAGGTTTTGTTCATGCCGTACCACTGTCTCCCTCATTTTGGTCGGTCCATGGTCGTTATGCGTCGGTATGGGCCGTTGGGATTTGTCCTCCCCTCACAGGCACGCGGTCCTTTGGTCAGGCGGAAGAAAACAGGGGATTCACCAGGCTATGTTTCGAATCCGCGGCGCGGTTCTAGTTCGTAAGGCTCTGCGTGGGGGCCGGGATGCGGCCGCCAAGGGAAATGAACTCAGCGGAGCTGTCCGTTCCCGGCACAGGTATAATTGTCGCCTCTCCGAGCAGACCGCCGAAGGAGGCTTTGTCGCCCACTTTTTTCCCGGGGACCGGAATCAGCCTGGCGGCCGTAGTCTTCTTGTTTATGACCCCTATTGCCATCTCGTCGGCTATTATGGCGGCGAGGGTTTCGGCTGAAGTATCTCCCGCCAGAGCGATCATATCCAGCCCCACAGAACATACGCTGGTCATGGCCTCGAGCTTTTCGATGGAAAGAAATCCCTGTGCGGCCGCCTGGGCGATATTGAGATCTTCACTCACCGGAATAAAAGCGCCGCTCAGACCGCCTACGTAAGAACTTGCGAATGCGCCTCCCTTTTTTACCGCGTCGTTCAGCAGCGCTAAAGCGGCAGTCGTGCCGGGAACGCCGATGCTTCGCAGCCCAAGGCTCTGAAAGATCTCCCCCACGCTGTCTCCCACGTTGGGGGTCGGGGCCAGCGACAGATCAACCACCCCGAATGGTACATCGAGTTCCCTGGCCACACGCCTCCCGATCAATTCTCCGACCTTTGTCACCTTGAAAGCCGTGCGCTTGATAATTTCAGACAGCTGACCCAGGTCGAGTTTAGGATTCGCCTCCCGGGCGCGGTCTATGGCTTTCTTGACGACGCCTGGACCGCTCACGCCCACGTTTATGACAGAATCGGGCTCGCCCACCCCGAGGTATGCCCCCGCCATGAAAGGTACATCTTCCGGAATGTTTGCGAATACACATAGCTTCGCGCACCCGACCCCATCCCGTTCCGCGGTCAGCGCCGCCGCCCTCTTGATCGTTTTGCCCATGAGGTAAACCGCATCCATATTAATGCCTGCCCGGGTGGAGGCAACGTTTACCGAAGAGCAAACATGTTCGGTTACCGCCAGCGCCTCCGGGATTGCCTCGATCAGGGCGCAGTCGCCTTTGGTGAAACCCTTCTCGATGAGTGCGCTGAACCCGCCGATAAAATCGACCCCGACTTTTTTTGCCGCGCGGTCCATGGCCCGGGCAACCTCCACCATCTGATCCGGTCCGCAAGGGCATGCGGCTACGGCAATCGGACTTACCGCGATCCGTTTGTTCACAATCGGGATTCCGTAGCGAATTGCGACCTCATTGCAGACCCTTACCAGGTTTTGGGCAACGGATTCGATTTTGGCGCTCATTCTGTCTATAAATTTTGCCGGCTCATGGCTCGCGCAATCGAAAAGACTAATACCCAGCGTCACGGTCCTGACGTCGAGGTGCTCGTTTTTGAGCATTTCTAATGTGGAAAGGACTTCTCTATAGGTTAGCATCGGATTGTCCGGAGCTCAGACTCTATGGATGGCTTCAAAAATGTCCCTGTGCTGAAGGCTTATGTCTATACCCAGTTCCATGCCGCGTTCGCGCAACGCTTCGCGAAAAAGGTTCTGGTCTATCGTTACCGGAATGTCTACCTCATAGATCATCGTGTTTGCCCGCGGATCGTCGCCTCCCCTGAAAACCGCCTTCAAATTGGAGATGTTGACGCCGAAGCGCGCCAGCAGTTCGGTTACGCCGGCGACGAGTCCAAGGCGATCCGGGCCCATCGTGGTTATGACGAAAGGCTCGCCAGGCGGAGGCTCCCATAGCCCGGTTTCCTCCATTTCCCGAAGCAAGGCTGAGAGCCCCATGGGGTCGAGCTTTTCGCGCAAACGGCCCAGCAGTTCGTCCTGCTTCAGGGATTCGGGGCGGGAGGCGATGAATATGCCCGCGAACTCGGTCTGGAGTATGGTCTGGCTAACGTCCTCTATGTTGCACCCGTTCTGGAAAAGCACCCCGGAAACAGTGGCTATGATGCCCGGTCTGTCGTGGCCGAGAACGGAGACGATGATTTTTCTCATACAAGTTCTTCGTCCGCAAAGGAGGCCAGTTCGCGGATCAGGCGGAGCGTTTCCGCGGCCTCGGCAGGATCGATCACGTGGAGCGCAAATCCCGCATGGACTATGACATAATCTCCCGGTTTGGGCTCTTCGGGCAGGAGCAGAAGGGAGGCCTTTCTCAACGATTCCCCGATCTGGACCGTTGCAACTCCATCATCGATTTGTATGATTTCACCCGGAATAGCAAGACACATTGAAATTACCTTTCTCTTTTTTTAGAACAGTTGAAGGAATTTTTTTTATACCGCCTACACCACCCGATCTATTTTGAGAGGCCGTTCGAGCTTTTCCCAGGAGCCTCCGGCTTTTTCAATCTCCTTGAGGACCACCGCGACAAAATCGTCCATACGATCGCGGACGGGCTCCGTAAGGCTCGTGTTCCACGATGTCCAGTCTCCCGGCTCGATTCCGATCACAACCGTCTCAGGCTTGTTTCCAAGCTCGTCGGCATAGATCAGGGTTTCGACTATATTGAGTTCGTGGAGCGAACTCTTGTATGGGATCTTCTTGGGCAGGTCTTTTTCCGGAATGCGGTATATGGTTCCAGGGGCGCCGCCGCCGCGCACTATATCCACGACTATGGCAAAATCAGATCGGCATATGGGTTCGAGGAGCTTGAGCCCCAGCGTTCCACCGTCGAAGAGTTCCACGTTTTCCGAAAAGGCGTATTCTTCCTCGAGTTTCTGAATTACGCGAACCCCGGTCCCTTCGTCGCCCAGCAAGATGTTTCCGACCCCGAGCACCAGTACGTGTTTATCCGTCATATATATGGCTTCCACCTGAAACTGCGTGCAAACAAAAAAAAGGAACCCGACCATGCAAAGCGCGAGGCCGGATTCCTTGTAATTTATCCAATAAATCTAACTTAGACAACTTCAAACTTATAAACTTCGTTGCTCTCGAGGTCGATCACATGCACACCGCAGGCGATGCATGGGTCGTAAGCGTGAACAGTGCGAAGGATCTCCACGGGTCTTTTCGGATCGGCCACCGGGGTCCCCATAAGGGCCTGTTCCAGCGGCCCCATTTTATCGGATGCATCGCGCGGGCCGATGTTCCAGGTTGATGGGACGACCATCTGGTAGTTGGCGATTTTCTTGTCTTTGATGCTGATCCAGTGCCCGAGGGCGCCGCGAGGAACATCGTTGAGACCCGCGCCCATGCCTTCGGCCGGCATCTGATCCCAGGTACGATCATCGCAGATGTTGAGGTCACCCTTCTTGATGTTGGCGATCAGTTCGCCCAGCATGGGCTCCATAGCCTCGCCGATGACCTTGGTCTCAACCGCCCTTGCCGCGACCCTGCCCAAAGTTGAGAAAAGAGCGTCGGTAGGTATGGCAAGTTTTTTCAAGACCGCGTCGACGTTTTCCTTCACGGGCGCAACGCCCTTGGCGTAAGCGATGAGCACGCGCGCCAACGGCCCTACTTCCATCGGCTCGTTTTTATAACGCGGCGCCTTCATCCAGCTGTAGCGGGCGTTGGTATCGTACTTGTCGAACTTGGGTTTTGTTTCGCCGGTGGCCGGGTTGAGGCCCTTTGGGTCCCCTTCATACCAGCTATGCTTGATCTGTTCGGTAATCTGGGTGAGATCGACCGGCTCGACAGCCGCCAGATTGCGGTTGAATATCGCTCCGCGAGGCAGCAGGAAGCTGTCGGGTTCCTTGGGTCCCATGGGGAAATCGCCATAGGCGAGGAAGTTCTTCGTTCCGCCGATTTTGCCCCAGTCCTTATAGAAGGAGGCAACCGCCAGCACGTCAGGTATATAGACATTATTGACGAAATCCATGGTCTCCAGGTACAGGTACTTGAATTCGGCGATCCTGTCCGGAGTGAGGTCGGTGGCGCAGGTTACGCCGCCTACCGTCAGGCTCTGGATATGCGGGTTCTTACCGCCGAAGATGGCCATCAGCCTGGCCGTGCGTGCCTGCTGCCGCAATGCTTCAAGGTAGTGGGCAACGGCCATGAGGTTGGCCGCGGGCGGCAGTTTATATGCGGGGTGGCCCCAGTAGCCGTTCGCGAAAGGTCCGAGCTGACCGCTTTCGACGAACTTCTTAACACGGGCCTGCACCGCCTTGAAATCATTTACGCCACTCCTGGGGCTGTTAGGGGAGACTTTTGCGGCCAGGTCCGCGGTCTGCTTCGGGTCCGCTTTGAGGGCGCTGACAATGTCCACCCAGTCGAGCGCATGCAGGTGATAGAAATGCACCACGTGATCATGGAGGTACTGAGAGCCGTGGAGCAGGTTGCGGATCAGCCGGCCGTTATCGGGCACTTTTGCCCCAACGGCGGCGTCCACCGAGCGGATCGAGGCGAGGCCGTGGATATAGGTGCACACGCCGCAGGCGCGCTGCGCAAAAAGGTATGCGTCCCTCGGGTCCCTGCCCTGGAGCATAATCTCGATCCCGCGGAAAAGGGTCGAACTGCTCCACGCGTTTGTCACCTTTCCGTTCTGCACTTCCACTTCTATCTTGAGATGACCCTCAATCCTGGTGATCGGGTCTATTACCACTCGTGCCATGATGGTTTCTCCTTATGTAAAAAACGAATCATTGCTTACCAGTAACCATAGTGTCCCAATCGATCAGGATGATTTATAGAAGGGAGTGAATTTGTCCCAGAAATTCGGCTCGCTGCAGCCGATGCAGGGATGCCCGGCCTGAACGGGCCAGCTCGTTCCGTCGTTGAACTTTACTATCGGGCAGTTATTGTAGGTCTCAGGGCCCTTGCAACCCATCTGGTAGAGGCAATAGGCTTTTCTGGCTTCCTCTGAGTTGAAATTGGTCACGAATTCCCCGGCTTCGAAATGAGACCGCCTGGGGCACTGATCGTGAATGAGCTGTCCATAGGCGAAAAGGGGCCGTCCCTTGTCATCGAGCGTGGGTAGCTTGCCGAACAGCAGGAAGTTTACAATCGTTCCAACCAGGTTAATCGGGTTTGGCGGACAACCTGGAATATTTACAGTCTTAATTCCGGTTACTTCACTCACGCTCTTGGCTTGTGTCGGGTTCGGAGCGGCCGCGGGCAGCCCGCCGAACGAAGCGCAGGTCCCGATAGAGATGACGGCCATCGCCTTTGGAGCTACCTCTTTTACCAGCTCCAGCATAGTTTTGCCGGCCACTGTTCCGAAATTGCCGTTATCGCCGGTCGGGACCGCACCGTCCACGATAAGGATGAATTTCCCGGCGTTTTTGGTGACGCAGTCATGCAGGGATTTTTCCGCTGCTTCGCCGGATGGCGCCATTATCGTCTCGTGATAGTCGAGCGAAATGATATCGAGCAACAATGTGTCGATCCACGGGTACATCGTGCGCAGAGCACTTTCAGCGCAACCGGTACATTCCGCCAGGGCCAGCCAGACAACCGGCGGGCGTTGAGCATTCGCCAATGCGGCGGCGACTTTTGATACATAGACTGACGACAATCCCATCGTTGCGGTAAGGGTGGTGCAGTACTTCATGAAATCTCTTCTTGAGATTCCCTTCTGTTGAAATCTTTCTACCAGACCTTTTCCTTCACTCATGAGTTCCTCCTAAGAAGCCCATCAACGAAATAAAAATGTTTTTGGAATTCCGGCACCTGTGCCACGCTATTAAAATCTTTTAGATGATATGAGAATCGAATGCAATAATTTTTGCGATGAAATCTGCGCTGTTTGCGCTACGCCGTTAAATTGCCGAAAAAAAAATTAATATTTTCACAAACCGAAATATGGAACAAATTCAGCTTTTTTCGTACCAACTTCATGAAAACGATAATACTTACCGGGCGTTAACTGCTGTTGTATTCGCCCTGGAAGCATCCGCCCATGCACCGCTACGGTGCTCCGAGTTTCTTAGCCCGAATTGGTCTATGGCGTGGATGAGGTCCGGCTGGGTGATTTTCTTCCTATCCTCGAGAAGAGCGTTAAGGACGGCTTCACGAACAATCAGGCGCAGGTCTGAACCGGTACATTGGTCGGTGAGCCTTGCAAGCTCGGCCAGATCGAGTTGGGCGTCAACCTTTTCGAGAATCTTTGCGAAGATCCTGCGCCTCATCTCCTCATCCGGAATATCAAAGCCCATTACCTTGTCGAAGCGCCTCCAGGCAGCGTGGTCCAGAAGCTGAGGATAGTTGGTGGCGGCGATCAGCAGCACCCCATCCTCAACCAGGCTGATATCGTCTACGGCTTTCAAGAGCGTATTGACCGCACGCTTTATGGCCCCGTGATCGTCAGTGGCCCTGGATTTGGCAACGAAATCGAATTCATCTATAAAAAGGATGCAGGGGTTAAGTTTTTTGGCGAGCATAAACACGTTGTCTATGTTTTTGGAGGTCTCTCCGAGATAGGCGCTGATGATCATGGAAAGCTTCACTTCGAGCAGAGGCAGTGCGAACCACCTGGAAAGCGCCCGAGCAGAGGTGGTTTTGCCGGTGCCTGGAGGGCCGACGAATAAAATTTTTCCAATTTCGAAAAGGCCGATGCTCTTGAGGTATTGCCTGTGTTCGAGGGCCTTGCCTGCTTTTGCTATCTCATCGAGCTGCTCGTTTGTCAGCACAAGATCGTCCAGAGTGTTTCTCACGTCCTCAGGGACCTTTATGGTGACCAGCTTCAGGATTTCTTCGGATTCCTCCCCGTAGAGCTTTTCCACTCTCGCCTGCAGCTTCCCGGAACGTGCAAGGATTGACTGATTGACGACCCTTGCTTCGGGGTAGCTCACATCGGGATCGAATTTCTGATAGTAATGTGCCAGCACAGGGTTTTCGCGTATAGCGCCGAAGGTGTCCTGAGAGGCGAACCACGCGGCCGCGGCATCGAACTCGGCCAGAACGATCGCGCGGCTGGCCTTGTCGATCTCCAGGAAAGCCAGATCGGGCAACATCCGTTCAAAATCCGGATAGCCGCATATCTTTTCAGCATCTGTCCTGGTGACTGCAATAGGCCTGCGGACGCCGTCCAGTTGCGAGTCAAAATAATGGCGCCGGATATCGGGGGGCAGATCGGCTTCCGTGAGCTTGAGCACGCGGTTGTAAATCTCGGCGGTTAACAGAAGCTCAACGAGTTCAACGGCATCGGGTTTTTCAGTCTGCATTTTTGCGATCTCCGAAAAGAGAGTTCAATTTGGGAGTGGGGTAGTGTTCGTCCAGCATTCATACCGGAAACAGGCGAAAATGCCAACCGGATTGAGTGTGGAAAGCAGGGAAAAATCTGCATTCGATGAGCATTAGTGTCAATATTGAGCAGACGTCGCCACGTGTGAGAGTTTTTACTTTTCCTTTTTCAAAAGCGGGATTAAATACCCGTTGAAATCCGAGGGCCGGTCCAGGTAGAAAACTGCTCAACAGATGAGCCGGAATCCGTTGTCATCATGAATGGATTGATTCTGCCGGATGTTTGTGCGCGGGCCCAAATCTTTCAATCGGATCGAGAAAAGTTTTCTCTATGTTCAAGAAGATCACCAAATATTTATGGCCGTACCGGTTTCCGTTTCTAATAGCCCTGGCTCAGGTTTTCATCATGAGCGGCTGCGAACTCCTCAAACCCTGGCCGCTAAAGATCATAATAGATAACGTGCTGAGCGGCAAACCCGTTCCGTGGGGGATCGGAAACCACTTTGAGCCCCAGGCCCTCCTGATCCTGGCGTCGATTGGCCTTGTAATAATCTACGTCATCCTGGGAGGCATTACGCTCCTGAACAACTACACAACCATCAAGATAGGCCAGCAGATGGTAAATGATATGCGCCGGGACCTCTACGCCCATCTCCAGCGGCTATCGCTCGCCTTCCACAACCGCCGGCAGGTGGGGGACCTGATGTACCGGGTTACGGCGGACACCTATTCGATACAGAGTCTGACGATGAACGGGGTTTTCCCGATCCTCACGGCCATCGTATTGCTGGGTGGTATGTTTTCCGTCATGGTAAAGATCGACTGGGAACTCACCGTGCTTTCCCTTGCGGTCTGCCCTGCGCTGCTGGTGTCAATCTCCGTGATGAGCAGGCGGATTTCAAAGGCCGCCATGCTCGCACGCCAGGAGGAGAGCGAGGTTTATACAGTTGTGCAGCGGGCGATGTCGGCCATACGCATCATCCAGGCCTTTACCAAGGAAGAGGAAGAGCACCGCAAGTTCATGAGCGCAAGCAACCGGAGCCTCGGAGCAAGCCTGAAGCTCTACACTCTTCAGACATTTTATTCGGGCATTGTCAACGTGGTGATGGCGGTAGGGACCGCGCTGGTCGTATGGGTGGGGGCCAAGCACGTCATGTCGGGGCAGATCACGGTGGGAGAGATTATAATCTTCACATCTTACCTGGCCTCACTCTATGGCCCGATCAACACGATCTGTCAGACCTGGGGGTTGATTCAGGGCGCAAAAGTCGGCGTGGAGCGCGTTTTCGAGATCCTCGAGGTCGAAAGAGACCTGAAGGAAGGCTTCAAGGCGTTTCCAAAATCCGGCACCAGGGGCGAAGTGGTCTGTGAAAATCTGTCTTTCCATTACGTGCCGGAGCAACCGGTGTTGCAAAGTATCAACCTGCACGTGAAACCGGGGGAAAAAATCGCCATTGTCGGTCCGACGGGTGTCGGAAAATCGACACTAGTCAGTCTTATTCCTCGTTTTTATGACCCATGCTCAGGAAGAGTGATAATAGACGGGACCGATGTGCGCGACTACCTGTTGAAGTCGCTTCGCAACCAGGTTTCGATGGTGCTTCAGCCTCCCCTGGTCTTTCCTATCTCGGTACGGGAGAACATAGCCTACGGGAGGCCTGACGCAAGGTTTGAAGACATCGAATCGGCGGCGAAACTTGCCCGGATACATGATTCGATAGAAAAGCTTCCGGACAAATACGAGACCATAGTAGGCGAGCAGGGAGCAACCCTGTCGGAGGGCGAGCGGCAACGCATCACTATTGCCCGCGCTATTTTGAGAGACTCACCGATCCTGATCCTCGATGAGCCGACCTCCTCGGTTGATGCCGAGACCGAAGCCCTTATCATGGAAGGATTGGAACAGCTTACAACAGGCCGGACGACCTTCATTATCGCCCACAGACTCTCGACCGTGCGCAAAGCCGACAGGATACTGGTTCTGCGCAAAGGAGAGATAGTCGAGCAGGGTCCTTTCGATGAACTCGTCAGGGCGGGGGGGCCTTTCTCGGCGCTTTACCGGTCTCAGTTCGGCCTGGATGTGCCGGGAAGGGCGGTCGAATAGTCACACCAGCTGCGCCGCGGCTGCCTTCCCACCATCCAGGGACCAATACTCCGAGGGCATTGATTTGTTTTTGCAATGGCCATCTGGTGTCGTTCTTGCTATCATGGATCCACTACTACACCAGAGTAAAATAGTGGATGAAACAGTACTAATTGACGTATAATCGACCGATTCGGTTTTCAAAGGACGCTCTGAGGCCTCACGGTTCCGGATATCTGTTCCAGGCGGCACGCTTTGGGTAGAGGCACTTTTGTGAGACATATGATCAGTCGGGTAGCATCTTTTTTGGTTTTTGCCGTTATCCTTTTCGGGCCTGTTTTGGGCAGCGCAGAGGAAATTAGCGCTGAGCAATACCTGCAGAATCTATCGATTCTTACGCCGGTGGCGTCACATTCGATCAAGGATTTGCCTCAACAGGCCGACCATACGTTCCCGGAGCCGGCTGCTCAGTTCGATCCTTTTGGTTACATTTCTCACGGCCAACTTTCAGTCCCCACCGGGGCTCGAGTGATGATTTTCGTTCCCCACCCGGACGATGAATCAATCGGCGCCTCGGGACTGATTCAACGGGTGCTCGAAAAAGAGGGCAAAGTCCGGGTAGTTTTTTTAACAAATGGGGACGGCTACACTTACGCCGTTCGCCTCAGGGTGAAGAATTCGCGGATTTCTGCCAAGGACTTCATAGAATACGGGAAAAGAAGGCAGGAAGAAGCTGTCCAGGCTTTATGCGAACTCGGTCTTCAGCCTGAGGACGCCACTTTCCTGGGTTTTCCCGATGACGGCATAGACGACCTGTGGGAATCCTACTGGTCTAACCTCAAACCATTTATCTCTCCACACACGCTCTTCGACCGGCCGCACAGAAAAGGGATGAACCGGTGGGAGAAGTACTCGGGCGTGAGTCTCAGGGATGAGGTGGAGCATGCGATCAAGGAGTTTTCGCCCGACTGGGTGGTGCTTCCCGATCCGCGCGACTATCATCCGGACCACGCAACGGCCGGGGTATTCGTGCTGGACGCGCTCCGAACGATTTACACCGATGAGGATACCCTGCCGGCCAGGGTGCTGACTTATCTGGTGCACTACAAGGACTACCCGCACGCCGCCGAGTGGTCCAAGGAGATTTCCGGCACGGGGGTTGGCGGCTTCACCACGGTTTCGGGAAAAACCCTGGCCGATACGAAGTGGATGACCCTGCCGCTCAGTGCGGAGGAGGTTGAAGGCAAGCGGCGAGCTTTAGTCGCTCATGCCTCTCAGCTCCAGATGCTCAATGTGTTTTTTCGAAACTTTCTGCTGCCCTCTGAAATATACGGCAGCCTGGATTTGATACAGGTTATTACGGTCCCCCAGGAGTATGCGGCCTATTACAAGCACCTTGCCGCGGCAGATGAAACCGCCGCGAAGGTCCATGCGAGTCCGTAAACTCTTTAAAACACCGGCCGCTGTTCTTGCATCCGTTGGGGACGCCAAAGCCGAACACAAGCTTTTTCCCCCGGAAAGCCCATCATCCCCGATTTTTTCGACGAGGTTTATTCGGATTTCATGGCTCGGTATCTGATTACGCTGTTGGTTTTAATATCCCTGTCCCAGTTGGCTTTCGCCCAGGGACCCGATATGAGAACCGTTTTGAGCGACTCGTCGGCAAAGGGGGACTCGAGGGCCAAAAAATGGAGTACGGCTAAGATAAACGGTGTTGAGTGGCTGATCGATCCCGAAGGGAAACCTTTCTATTCAAAAGGTGTAAATATCGTTACTCCGGGCAGGGAGAGCGAGAAGAGCAGGGCCGGCCAGGCATATTGCTGGGTGAATTTCTACCCCTCTATCGAGCAATGGCGCAAAAAGGTCGGAGACCAGATTAGAGAATGGGGATTCAATACTCTGGGTGGATGGTCCGACAGCTCGCCAGATCTTGGACTGCCGCTTATGGTGGATCTGGAACTCGGCCGAAATTCGCGCTTCCACTGGTTCGATCCCTTCGATCCTCAAATGGAGCAAAAGACCCTGGAAAAGGCCAGAGAACTTACGGCCCCATACAGGGACCTGCCTCAACTGGTAGGATATTTCACCGACAACGAGGTAGGCTGGTGGAATGCACCTCTTTTCACCTGGTTTCTGCGGGCGCCCTGGGAAAACTACACTAAACGTTTTCTGTGGCGGATGATCTATGAGAGCTACGAGGGAAGCTGGGAGGCTTTTCTGGCCGACTGGTCGCCTCAGTGCGGCGCCAGGGATTTCGAGGACCTGAAGCAGGCTGGAGCCAGTCTCAAGCTGAAGCCGGGCGGAAACGGCATTCGGCTGGTAGACCGGTTCATGAGCGCGTGTGCGAAGCGCTACTACGAACTGATGCACAAAGCCATTCGCGCCGCTCACCCTGAGGCGCTCGTCCTTGGCGACCGGCTTCCGCTCTATTATCACCAGGATGTGATCCTGGCGATGGGCGACAATGTGGATGTAATTTCGACCAATTACAACGTTGACATAGCCGACGGCTGGGTCGCTCCATACTTCTTTGAGGGGTTGCGCAAACTCAGCCGCAAACCGGTCCTGGTAACAGAGTTCTTTTTCGCCGCCGCTGAAAACGGGAGCGGCAACCGAAACGAGACCGCGGGGAATGCCCATGCTAAGCCGGGTCACCTCATGACGGTCGGCACGCAAAGCGAAAGGACATGGGGGGCAGGCAACGCCGTGCTCCGTTTCGCCCGGTTTCCCAACATAGTCGGGGCGCACTGGTTTCAGTACTGCGACGAGCCGCTGGGGGGACGCGAAGACGGTGAAGACTACAATATGGGCCTTATCGACACCTCGAACAGGCCATATGCGGAGTTGACCCAGGATTTCAAGAAACTCAATCCTATTCTGGAGTCGGTACACGCAAGAAGCGCCGGCGAGGCGGCAAACGAGGCCGCCGATGGCGCACGGGAGGGCGGGAGTTCACAAAAGGTCGACGAAGTTCAGCCGGTCAGGATAGTCCGGGCGGATCGCTTAACTAATGTCTCCGATCAATCTCTGATCGAATGGGAAAAGGAAAAAACGCTGCTCTCCGGTTTCCTGGCGCCCGCCCCATATGTTCCCTTTGGAGATGTACACCTTGCATGGGGACCCGAGGGTTTTTATCTGTTCAGCCTCTCGGACACCTATGTCGACCCGAATTTTTTGGACTACAAAGGAAGCTTCCCCGAATCCGAAGCCTTCCAGCTTCATTTTTCGATTGCAGCGGAAGATAGACGGGACCATTTTGCCGCATTTCTCGTTGCTAAAAACAATCCTTCCTACCCTGACGGCTTCGAGATCAAGCCGGAGCTTTTCAGGCTTGAGGGTGGGGTCCCCGTGCAAAAACTGCCCTCGGAGGGGCATGTGCAGAGGATTGAAAAATCTTTGCCGCACATGGCTGTTGAAGCATTCCTGCCCGCGAAGTGGTTTGGCCTCGATGAGCTGAAGGCGGGGATGTGCTTGAAGGTGAACATCGGTCTGGTGAGCTATTTTCGTGAATTTTCGATGGTATGGGCGGGAAACCCCGATACAGGGGAGATATCGGACCCGACGGTTTTCAGGAAAATCGTGCTGGAGTGATGCCGGTTTGATGAAGATCGTTAACTTGAGTTTATCCGGGGACACGGATGAGGCAATGGCTGTTTCAAACGGGAAAAATCGGGGAGTTCCGCATCCTGAGCAAAATACGTCCTCCGTTAACCTTACTTGAAGATTATGCCCACATGCGTTAAAGAATGGACCTGAACCCTTATATACAAGTTAACCGGCGGGGAAAATGTTCGATAATCTTTCAGACAAACTTCAAAAGATATTCAAAAACCTGCGGGGCCAGGGAAAGCTTACCGAGGCCAACATCATGGAGTCGCTTCGCGAAGTGAGAATGGCGCTCCTGGAAGCCGACGTCCACTACAAAGTGGCGAAGGATTTCGTTGCCGGCATCGCTCAAAGGGCTGTCGGTCAGGAAGTGATGCAGAGCCTTACGCCCGGCCAGCAGGTCATAAAGATAGTGCATGAAGAACTTAGCGCGTTGATGGGCGGTTCGGCTGAGCCCCTCAGGCTCTCCGGACGGCCGCCGGTGCCTCTGATGCTGGTTGGGTTGCAGGGTTCGGGCAAGACGACAACGGCGGGAAAACTTGCCCGGAAGCTCTCGAAGGAGGGCCGAAGACCCTGTCTTGTTCCCGCTGACGTTTACAGGCCGGCTGCTATCGACCAGTTGATCACGCTTGCCGGCCAGCTCAAGCTTCCGGTCTATGCCTCTTCGTCTTCGCAGACGCCCGAGCAGATAGCAAAGGATGCCGTAAACTACGCCCGGCAGGAGAACTGCGACACGATTATCGTAGATACGGCCGGGCGGCTGCATATCGACACGGAGTTGATGGAGGAGCTTTCACGGCTCAAAGGCATCCTGGAGCCTACGGAGATTTTGCTGGTTGCAGACGCAATGACCGGGCAGGACGCGGTACAGATTGCCGGCTCGTTCAACGAAAAGCTCGGGTTGACCGGAGTCATTCTTACAAAGCTGGACGGGGATGCACGTGGCGGAGCGGCCCTTTCCATACGATCCGTCACCAACTGCCCCATAAAGCTGATCGGTGTCGGTGAAAAGCTGGATGCCCTGGAGGTTTTTCACCCGGACAGGATGAGTTCGCGGATCCTCGGTATGGGCGATGTCATGTCGATGATCGAAAAGGCGCAGGAGGCTTTTGACGTTGACCAGGCCGAGGAGATAGCGCGCAAATTCAGGCAGGACAGCTTTACCCTGGAGGATTTCCTTTCCCAGCTCCAGCAGGTGAAAAAACTGGGTTCCTTTGAGCAACTGCTCGGTATGCTTCCGGGCATGGGGATTATGAAGGAACTCAAGAAAGCCAAGGTCGATGAGAAAGAGTTCGTGCGCATGGAGGCCATAATCTCGTCAATGACCACGCAGGAGCGCAGGAACGCGGACCTGCTCAACGGCAGCCGCAGGCGCAGGATTGCGAGCGGGAGCGGGACGAGCGTTCAAGATGTAAACCGGCTGTTGAAAAGCTATGAAGATGCGCGCCGCGTAATGCGCCAAATGATGGGCGCAGGCGGGGCGGGCAAGAAAAAGAAGGGGAAAGCCAGGCGGAAAGGGTCATTTTTTCCTTTCTAATCTGTGTGCTGTGCGTTATACAAGAAATTTTGCTATTCAAAATTAGATGAATGCATGTCTTCGGTCTGTCGGCAAGAGGATTTCCGATGGCGGGACCTTTGTGCCGACGGCCGGTGAAATTTGAGAAAATCATTTGGGCTTTGCCCATTCATCGAGGAGGTCTAAAGTCAATGCCGGTTAAAATTCGCTTGGCGCGTGGCGGAAGGAAGAAAAGACCGTTTTACAGGATTGTAGTTGCTGCCTCGGAGGCGCCGCGCGACGGCCGCTTCATTGAGAGCATCGGGACCTATGACCCTCTGCCGATGGCGGCGCAGGTTCGGATCGATAACGACAGACTCCGGTATTGGCTGGGGCAGGGCGCACAACCGACCGACACAGTTCGCAACCTCATTCAAAAGCATGGTCAACTGAGCTGAATCCCAATTTGTAGACGCTGCGCATCATCCGGAGGGAATCATGTTGAAGGAACTGATCGAGTTTATGGCGCGTGCATTGGTTGACAATCCCGAAAAAGTGAGAGTTTCTGAAATAGAGGGCGAACAGACCTCGGTTATTGAACTCCGGGTAGCAAAAGAAGATCTGGGAAAAGTAATCGGCAAGCAAGGGCGCACTGCCCGCGCCATGAGGACGATTCTAAGCGCTGCATCGACAAAGATTCGCAAACGGGCTGTTCTGGAGATAATCGAATAGCGCAGATGGAAAAATCCTGTCTGGTCCCTGTCGCAAGAGTTTTAAAGACTCACGGGGTCCGAGGTGAGCTCAAAGTCCTTCCCTACGGCGAAACCCTTGGAGCAATGGAAGCCGGAGAGAAACTGTTCTTGATCGAAGGCGGAGAGCAACGGCAGTTGACCATCTTCAGGCTACGCTCTCAAGCACGCGCCTGGATAGCTGAGTTCGAAGAAATCGGAAGCATCGACGAGGCACGGAAGTTAGCGGGCAAGGATCTCCTGGTTTATAAAGACCGGCTGCCTCGGCTCCCCGCGGACGAATATTATCATTTCCAACTGGTCGGTCTTTCGGTGGTGACAAAAGAGGGCGAGCCGCTGGGGACCTTGAGCGCTATTTTCCAAACCGCGGGCCATGACGTCTATGTGGTCGAAAGCGGGGGTAAAGAACTGCTCATTCCAGCGATCGAGGATGTCGTCTGTGAAGTGGACCTCACGAACGCAAAGCTTATAGTGGATTTGCCCGAAGGCCTGCAATAAATGATCTTTGACATTCTGACAATTTTCCCCGGCATGTTTTCTTCACCCCTGGAGGAAAGCATAGTGGGAAAGGCTCGCGAACGCGGACTGATTGAGGTCCGGGTGCACGACATACGCGATTTTGCCACAGACAGGCATCAGATGACGGACGACCGGCCCTTTGGCGGGGGAGAGGGCATGGTCATGAAACCCGAGCCTATAGTTAAGGCTCTTCGCGCAATCAGGGACATCGGCCCGCCTTCCAGGAGTGTTTTGCTCAGTCCCCAGGGGCGGCTCTTCAACCAGGAAATTGCTCGAGAACTTAGCACTCTTCCGCGCCTGACGCTTATTTGCGGCAGGTATGAGGGTATTGACGAGCGAGTGGCGGAGTTTTTCACGGACGATCAGATATCCATAGGCGACTATGTCTTGACCGGCGGGGAACTTGCGGCCATGGTCGTGGTGGACGCGACTGTCAGGCTGCTTCCCGGAGCGCTTGGCAACGTCTGTTCGGCTGAGTCTGATTCCTTCAGCGAGCCGGTTCTGGAGCATCCGCAATACACCCGCCCTCAGGATTTCGAGGGCCTGAGCGTTCCGGCGGTCCTTCTCAGCGGCAATCACGCAAGCATCCGCAGCTGGCGCAGGGGACAGGCGCTGCTCAGGACCAGTATTCGCCGTCCCGATCTTTTCGACCGTCTTATTCTTACGGCGGAAGACCTTGTTCTGTTTGAATCGGCACGGCGGGAGCTTGAAGAAAAAGAATAGGTTTGCCTGGTCCTGCGGACGCCCCTGAGGTCAATAATGGCGCAACTTTTTTTAGCGCTTCTTCATTATCCTGTCTTGAACAGGATGGGCGAGATAATCGCATCGGCGATAACGAACCTCGATCTGCACGATCTGGCCCGGTCATGTTGCACTTATGGCGTGCCGGCGTGCTATATAGTGACGCCCCTCAGGGACCAGCAGGTTCTCGCGAACCGGCTTACGGCCCACTGGATTGAGGGCAGGGGCGGTGAAATTCTGCCGGACAGGCGGCAGGCCCTGAAGCTCCTCAAGGTTGTGGCAAGCCTTTCTTCGGTCGTGGAAGATATCGGCCAAAAGACGGGAAAAACCCCGGTCCTCTGGGCTACTACGGCAAAGAGCGAGGAGGGCGCGTTGCGTCATTGCGATGCTCGCGATTTGCTTGAGAGGGAAAACCGGCCCGTTCTGCTTATTTTAGGAACAGGCTGGGGGCTTGCACCACAGATTTTAGACGATGTGGACGCGGTGCTCGAACCGATTCATGGCGTCAATGGCTACAATCATCTTCCCGTTCGGTCGGCGGCCTCGATTCTGATGGACCGGCTGCTCGGAAGAAGCCAGCCTCATCTTTGGATTTGAATTCCATTCACGGGGTCACCCTTTTGGGGACCTTGTTTTATACTTATTGGCGGAGGAATGAAAATGGGAATCAGCTTGCTCGAAATGATCGAAAGAGATCACATGCGCTTCGATATCCCGGCGTTCAGAATCGGCGATACGGTGAAAGTGCACGTGAAAATCCGTGAAGGCGACAAAGAGCGCATTCAGGTATTCGAAGGTGTGGTGATCCGTGCCCATAGGGCCAGAATGGGCGCCACTCTGACAGTTCGCAAAGTATCCTATGGGGTTGGCGTTGAACGCATTTTCCCGGTCCATTCCCCACAGATAGAAAAAATAGAGGTACTGCGCCGGGGCCGTATCCGCAGGTCCAGGCTCTACTATCTGCGGCATCGGGTCGGTAAGGCGGCCAGAATACGCGAAAAGCGCGAGCCGATTAAGTCGTAGGAGTTGTTAGTTTTTAGTTATTAGTTTTGAGTTAACTAAGAACTCAAGGCTGGAAACTCAAAACTCTTGAAGGCGGGCCTCATGCGGCGGCAACAGATCGAAGCCCTGGCGGTTGACATGCGTCTCCATGAAAGGGAGGCCTACCGGCGGGGTTTTCGTTTTATTTCCGGCATAGACGAGGCCGGCAGAGGACCATTGGCAGGTCCGGTGGTGGCCGCCGCCGTGGTCTTGCCAAAAAGTGTTCGCCTCCCCGGAGTCACCGATTCCAAAAAGCTGACGGCTGGACAGCGCGAGGATTTTGACGCAAAAATCCGGTCACGAGCGCTGGCTATCGGGATCGGGGTTGTCGATAATGTGGAAATAGATCGGATAAATATTTTGCAGGCGACCTTCCGGGCCATGACCGACGCGGTCCGGGGGTTGAAAATAGAGCCGGATTTCCTTCTTATCGACGGTCCATATGAGCTTCCCATCCATTTGGAGCAGAAAGGAATTGCGCAGGGAGACAGCCTTTCGATTTCGATTGCAGCCGCGTCCATAATAGCCAAGGTCTATCGCGACCGCCTGATGTGCGAATTTCACAAAGAATTTCCTCAATACGGATTTGATTCCCACAAAGGTTATGGAACTGCCCGGCATTGTGAGGCCATTCGCAGGCATGGGCCGTGTCCTTTGCACCGGGTTACTTTTAATGGCGTCTTGCAGGGTAGGGAGTGCCGCATCGATGACGAGCCGCTTTCATAGGGGAAAAGAGGGCGAAAAAGTCGCGGCCGAATACCTTCTGAGCAGCGGGATCAAAATCCTCGACCGAAATTTCCGGTGTCCTCTCGGTGAGATAGACCTTATTGCAAAAGATGGGGAAGTGATTGTGTTTGTGGAGGTGAGGGGCCGTCAGCTGGACGGGATTTGCAGCCCTGAAGAGTCCATCACCCTTAACAAGCGCAGGCGAGTGGCGCGCGCAGCCCTGTGGTATTTAAAACAACGAGGGCTGCAAAACTTCCACGCGCGCTTCGACGTAGTCGCGATCAGGTGGAACGACGAAAAACCTGAAGTAAACTGGATAGTAAATGCCTTTGAACCCCGATGCTGAAAAAAGAAAGGAAGGCAGGCTCTATATTGTCTCAACCCCTATCGGAAATCTTGCCGACATCACCCTGAGGGCGCTGGACACCCTCCGCGCGGTCGATTTGATCGCCGCTGAGGATACACGCCACACTCGAAAACTTCTGTCCTATTACGGAATCCATAAACCCCTGATCAGCTATCATGAACACAACGCCATGCAGCGTGGAGGCGAACTCATCGAAAAAATTGCCTCCGGGCTGAGCGTAGCGCTGGTGACGGATGCGGGAACACCGGGAGTATCCGACCCCGGAAGATTCCTCATTGATTCGGCGCTGCAGCGTGGAGTGGAACCTATCCCCATTCCAGGCCCCACCGCCGTCATACCGGCCCTTATCGTCTCCGGGTTGTCGCCCCAGCCATTTGTTTTCCTGGGCTTTCCTCCTGTTAAGGGCGCTGAGAGGCGGAAATTTTTCGAAAAAAACGCCTGTCTTGCAATGACCCTGATTCTGTATGAGTCTCCCGGAAGGCTTGTAAAAACCCTCAAAGATATGCTCGGGAACTGGGGCGAAAGGAGGGTGGCCGTTGCGCGCGAGCTTACGAAGATACACGAAGAAATTTTCCGGGGCTCGATCTCGGAAGCCATCGACCATTTCACGGGCAAGGTCAGGGGCGAGTTGACCGTGGTGGTGGAAGGGGCAGGGCCGGGATTGAATAATTCAAAATGCTGTCCTGACCCGGAATCATCGAATCCCTCAGTCTGGAAAGACGAGTTGAAGAACCTGCTCTCTCAAGGCCTTTCATCAAAGGAGACGGCATCAACCATCGCCGCTCGGTTTAACATCCCCCGCCGAATGGTATATCAAGCGGCTTTGGAGATAAAGCGCGGCCAAACACGCCCGCCTTTGGAAAAGCTGTGAGGTGAGCACCCTGATCTGCGCGCTATGAGCGCTATTTAGCCTGGATTTGCAGCTAAGGAACCGTGATTTATTAATAAGCCTTACCCTGGGGACCTATGCCCCGGGGGGCCTGATCGCTCGCTTTTAAGTATGCTTTGTCAAAACCTTGACTTGCGGCGGATGCAGATAACGTCGAAACAGTTTCTCTGTTCTTCGCCCCGCTTGTCTTTTGGGCCCACGTAATTAAGCGGCTGCCTATCGTCCAGCCGTTCCTCCTCCCCAAATTCACATTTGGCCGATATTTTGCAATCGTGTGCCTCGGGCGGTTTTTACCGGCTTTATGTCCATTTGGGCCGCCTTTAGGAAAGTAATGTCAAGGAATCGGAAAGAGGGAGAACGGCATGGAAATAACAGGTTGGGATACCGGTTTCGAGCTGGCATCCGGTCTGGGCGCATTCGAAAAGGGTGAAGCAGCCCTTTGCGAGGGCAAGTATTCCGATGCAGCCGGGTATTTTGGCGAGGAGCTTAAGGCCGATCCATTCAATGCAGTGGCTCACAGAGGGTTGAGCGACGCTTACTGGGCGCTGGGCAAGACCGAGGATGCCCTCAACTCGCTCACAAGGGCGCTCGAGCTGAAACCTGGGGACAGGGACACGGTGATGGCATGTACCCGCATCTTCAAGGCGTTCGGAAAAGACGATTTCTCCAAAGAGGTGCTCCAGTCGTATCTGAGTAAAAACCCGCATGATTCTGAGGTTCGCTCCCAGTTAGAGTCGCTTGCCGAGCCTGCAAATCAGTGTCATGCCAATGATGCGGCCGAGTTTTTCGTGCAGCAGGGCGAAAGCCAGTTCGAGCGTGGGAAGATCGCACACGCCGTAGCCTGCTTCGAAATGGCGATTGAAGAAAACCCGCGGATGGCCGAAGCCTACAACAATATGGGCGTGATCAACCTTGAGGGCGGCAAGATCACGGAGGCGCTTGAAAATTTCCTCAAGGCGATGGACCTCAAACCCGGAGATCCGGAAATTCTTGCAAACAGCGCTCGGGCCCTTGCCGCGTCCGGTCAGATCGACACTGCCATCGAGGCGCAAAGAGAATACCTGCGCCGGCGGCCCGAAGACAGCCAGGCATGGCCGGCATATGAATCCCTGATACGGCAGACCGCCGGGTCGGGGTGGCATCCGGACGGCCTGTCCAAAGAAGTGGCTGACATCTATGTTCAGATGGCCGAGATGTTGGGGAAGGCCGGTGATGTAGCCGGGGCGGCTGAAGCGGTAGAAAGGGCGTTGAAGCTCGAACCCGCAGCCCCCGAGTCTCTTTATGTGCTGGCGTCGCTGCATTATGCAATCGGGCAGAAAGATGAAGCAAAGGAAATCCTGGACCAGGCGCTGGTGATCGACCCGGCGCATGCGCGCTGCTCAGACTTGCTCAAATCAATTCGTAACGGGAACGGGGCTGCAGCTTTTTAGGACGGAGTGCGCTTTGCTTCGAACAGGACACCTCGGGCCCAGGGCGAGGTCGGCCGGCGCTTAGTTCGGTCACTGCGCCGGAGAGCCGGCATATGATTGAACCCTTCATTTCACTTTGCATGATAGTTAAAAACGAGGAAAAAAACCTTCCCCGGTGCCTGGAGAGTGTCCGCGGGATGGTGGATGAAATCGTGGTCCTTGATACAGGCTCGGATGATAATACGATTTCGATTTCTGAAGCGTTTGGCGCCAGAGTGTTCCGTATGCCGTGGCCGGGCGATTTTGCCGCCGCGAGGAACGAATCTTTAAAAAAAGCCCGTGGGAACTGGGTCCTGTACCTGGATGCCGACGAAGCCATCGATCCGAACGGATATCCGGACTGCATAAGAAGGGCGGCATCGAGCCGATCTGTCGGCGCCTGGTCGGTACCGATACGGAGCTACAAATGGAACAGCTCCTCTTATGATGTAACTCTAAATATACGGCTGTTCCGAAATTTGCCCGGACTCCTTTTCGAAAATGAAGTCCATGAAAGAATCGAACCGGCCCTGGCGCGAATGGGCTCGAAGACAGGCGTGGCGCCTTTTTTTATCGACCATTTCGGCTACAGGCTTGCGCCGGAGGCGATGAAGGAAAAACTGGAAAGAAACCTCCTCCTGTCACAAAAGCACCTTAAGCGTACCCCTGAGGACCCATACTGCCTATACTACGTAGGGGCCAGCCTTTTTGAGCTCGACAAGAACTCCGAGGCCCTGAAATACTTTCAGCGCGCGCTCGCATCGAAAAATATTCCGCTGTTTCTTGAAGCAATGACGTGCAATCTGATGGCGTTTGTCGAATTGCGAGAAAACAAACTCGATGAAGCCCTCTTGCATGCCCAACGGTCCACTGACCTGGCGCCTCGGCAGAACACGGCGTACCTTATCAGCGCAATTGCCCTGCTCGGCAAAGCGGAATTCGACAAGGCCTTTCATCTCCTGGAAAGGTCCCATGAATTTCTCCACCTTCCGCCGGATCGGCGCTCAACCGATCTCAGCCAGGAACATACGATCATCGACGATGTCGAATTTCACAGGCTGCTTGGGATCTGTCTATCCGAAATAGGCCGGCCCAGTGTGGCCCTTGAGCATTTCCGGCAGTTTTTCGCTCTGGGCGGCATGGAGCCTGGAGTCGCAAGGCGCGCCGGCGTATGTTGTGTAAACTCAGGCGATTTCGCCTCCGGATTGAAATACCTCAAAAAAGCCGAATGCCTCGGAGTGGCCAAATCCGAGTTGGCCCTTCCCCTCGCCTTCGCATGCCTCAAGACCGGGGACCTGGCGGGCGCCTCTCAATACTTCCGCGGCGCCCGGCCCAGGGACGGGGACGAAATGTCCGTCGCCCTGGCGGTGTTGGAGGCAATGGCCGCCGATAAAGCTTTCCGGCCATATCTGGGGGGCTGTATCAGAAGCAGGGGGGATGAGTTTAGCAGGGCTTTCCCGGAGCGATTTCTAAGGCTGGTCTCCGAGGTCCGGGCCCCGGAGTCTTTGCCCCAAAACTCAATGATCGGTGGAGTTCTAAACTGATGCCTCAGTCTCAAGGTCTGTCGGTATGCATGATCGTAAAAAACGAATCGGCAAATCTTGCCGACGCGCTTGACAGCTTCAGCTCTTTTGCAGATGAAATCATCGTTGTGGACACCGGTTCGAGCGATAACACAAAAGAAATCGCCGCAAGGTTTACCTCCAGGATTTATGATTTCGAGTGGGTCGACGATTTCGCCGCCGCCAGAAATTTCGCCATGTCAAAGGCAGGCAAAAGCTATCAGCTCTGGGTTGACGCGGACGACAGGATCACCCAGGAAAATGGGCGTCGCATCGAAGCTTTGAAACAGCAATTCGATAGCAAAAAGGCCTTCTATTTCGTACTGGAAAACCATCGGGCGGACTCCCCCCCCTCTTGCTGCCTGCAGATGCGTTGTACTCCACTTATTGCCGAGCTCCGCTTCGAGGGGTGCGTGCACGAGCAGATATTTCCGAGCGCCGCCAGGGCGAGGCTCGAGTTGGTGACTACGGACATAGTCATCCGGCACATGGGGTACATGAGCGAAGAGGCCCGGATGGCCAAAGCAATACGTAACCTGGCGATACTGGAGAGAGAAAAGGCGGAAGGCAGGGACGATGGGGCGCTTCATTTTTTCATGGCCGTGACCTCGGCGCCTCTTGGAAAGCGACAGGAAGCCATCCGGAGCATGGAAAACGCTCTGGAGCGTTTCGAGAGGGAAAATTACAATCATCATCTCATTCCGGAAGGTTACCTTTTTCTGGCAAAACTCAGTGTCGAGATGGAAGACTACGACAGGAGCACCCGGTATCTGGCCAGGGCCGAAAGCCTGGTCGAAGGCAGCCCTCAGCACAATTTCCTCATGGGCATCCTTTACCAGAGGATGGGAAAACATCGGGAAGCGCTCAGGGTTTTTCGGAAACTCTCCGGCAAAAACTACGCCCCTATGCTTTTCCCCACGGAGCCGTTGCCCAATGCCAACGAGCTGTTGCTTCACATGGCCTTTAGCCAGTATTGCATGAATGAGCGTCAGTCGGCCCTCGAACTGATAAACGCCTCAGCCCCGCAAAGGGCAGATGCGGGCAAGAGCTGGGAGTGGATGGGCACTAAGGCCTTTGTGTTCAAGAACATGGAGCTTGCCGCCCTCGCGTTCGAAACGGCCCTGCGCTTCGGCATGCTTGAGCCGGCCAGCTGGGAAAGCCTTGCCGCCGTCTATAAGCTGAGAGGCTTTTCGCGAAAGGCTGAAGAATGCCTGATGCGCGCGGCGGGTCGGAATTGACGCCGGATGTTTTTGCCCGATAATCAAAGGCAATCGATTCCATATTCGCAGTTACAGTCTTGCCTGGGGGGCCGGTTCTTCGCCTCGCGAGCCCAGTATGTTCAGCCACTTCAGAAGTCCGCGGTTAAGGATTTCTTCGGCGCGCCGTCCGTCGATCCGGTATTTCTCCGGAATGAACGCGACCGTCGACGCGTAGATTCCATCTTTTTTTGCCATAAAGGGGCACATTTCCAGCAACTTGTCGGTAAGTTCCTCCAGGGAGGAAAAAGACCTGGCGAGCATCGTGCTGCAGTCCCGGACCCGCATATTCTCCGTAGTACAGCAGTTGGCGAAAATCCGAAGCCCTGCAAACCCCTCACCCGGATACAGTTGCTCGGGGCGGATTCCCTCTTTTTGGAGGAACGCTAAAGGGGCCACAAGCGACATGCTCAATGGTGGAGCAGAGTTGTCCCTGTACTCGTTTTTTATTTCCCTCAGCACGTCGATCAGGCGCTCGGTCTCAGGGTCGAAGCCCCTTATCACGTTATTCCAGGACAAATCGCCCATTTTTTTTAGAATTTCTTCTTTCAAGTCGCTGCGGACCAGAAGGATGCACTGGTGGCCTTCCCGGCAAAAATCGCTGCGAAGCAGGCTCGAATCAGCCTCATCGGGGTTGTCCAGGTAGACCACCCGCAGCATTCTGAGATTGGCCATCTTGGCGCTGACAGTTTCCTCCAGTGTTCTCAGCGCGTGTTCCTCAAAAAGATTATCCAGCGAATCGATTTCCTCCTGGTCGATAAAAGCTATCTCCGAGGCTTGGATAATATCGTCAACCGCGATTACCTGCAGCATGTGGCGGGTGTAATCGAAGGGTTCATGAGGGGCTTCCCACTGAGCGAAAGTCAGGATCTGCAGCTCTTGTTTCAGTGCGTCGGGGAGTCTGTCTATGCCTTCGGTCCCGGTCAGGTTCTCCTTTGGAATAATCATGGTCTTGCAGCCTGCCGCATAGGCGGTCTCCAGTTTTACCCCCATTCCTCCAACGCCGGTAACCCGGCCCTGGGTGTCGATTTCGCCTGTTACGGCCACGTCGCGTCGAATTTTGCGCTTCGCGAAAAGCGAAGCGAGCGCCAGGGCGATCGCGGCCCCGGCTGAAGGTCCGTCCTTTTTGGTCGAGCCGCCCATAAAGTGCAGGTGCACCGGCATGGACATTTCCATCGCATCTATTCGCAGTTCTTCAGCGAGGTGGAGGATAGCGGTAGAGGCGACCTTTCGGCTCTCGTCCATCACGCGTTCGATATTCCCGGTGGTGTGGACCATGCTGAGGTAGGCAAAGGAGCCGTCTTTCTTGTCCCGGCCGATCCGTACCGGGGTGGCCTGAATCGGGATAAGGCTGCCGATCCCCATCTCCATGTTGACCCCAAGCCCCATCATCTCTCCAATGCGATCATCTTCGTTGATGAGTCGCTGACGATTAGGCATATCGAGATATTTGCGAATTTTACCCAGATTAATTTTCAAGGAGCTTTTGCCCTCCGCCATGATCTCCTTTCGCTGAATCCTGAGAAAAAGTGTTCGCATGATTCGCTCAAGGTCTCGCACACCTGCCTCGGAGGTATAATCGCGGATAAGCTGCCGCAGGATTTCGTTTTCTTCCTCAGGGTCAAAGAAGATTTCGTCCTGCCCGATCATGTAACGTTCCCTGACACGGTGGACCAGAAACTCCCTGGCGATGGATATTTTTTCGTCAACACTGTACCTGTCCAGAAAAATGACCTCACAGCGGTTCAGGATTGCAGCAGGGACCGTGTCGACCGTGTTGGCGGTAAGAATGAAATGGCAATTGGAGAGGTCAATATCGACCGTGCTCTGGGTGTACTTGTCATGGAAAAGATGATTCTGTTCCGGGTCGAGTATCTCCAGCAGGGTGGCGATTGCGAACCTTTCCGTCTTGTCCGCCTCGTCCATTATGAACATGCCGTTCATCACGCCCATTTTTATAAGACCCTGCACGATGGGCCCAGGCTTTGAGCCTTCATATGTAAATCCGTAGCCACGGATGTCCGCCTCGTCCTTCATCCCGCCCAGTGAAATTTTGTGGTAGGGAATGCCAAGGTTGCGGGCGATGGAAATCGCAAGAGAAGTCTTGCCTACGCCCGGAGGGCCAACTAACAGAAGGGCGCTCCCGGTCCTGTGCCAGTATTTTTTCTCTGATTCCTTGAAATGCTGATATCGCCAAATCAGGTTCGCAAAAAAATCGGACATTATTTCCTTTGGTTTCTTCAGACCGTAATGCGAGTGGTTGAGTCCTTCGTCGAATTCTTCGGGCGACACCCAGATTTTCTTGATTTTCCCCCAGGGAATTGCCAGCAGGGTTTCAATGAGTTCCGTGTACTTGGCCCCGCTCTGTCCTGCCGCATTCATCTTATTTTTCTCGATCAGATCGACTACCGACTGAGGAATATCAGGGTCGCTGCGAGCCTCATCGATGCGCTCTTTCAGGGGCTTTGCCGGTTGGGGGGCCGGTTCGGTCCTGGACTGGGCAAACAGCCTGTGAGACACTTGTTGATTTAGAATGTCTTCTGGTTCCACAAATTCCTCCAGATGCTTTTTGAAAATCTCAAAAAGCCGCGTCTCGGGTTGTGCGGGGTCAAATTCGGCCGCTATATCCAGTTCCTTGAAAGTCGACTCTATCCCCCAGCGGCCCGTAAACATTTTGAATAGCTCCACTCCTTCGCTCGGAACTCGGTAAACGGTAGCGGCAAACAACCGAAGGAGCTTCCTGTGACCGGACTCAATTTTCGATCGGGGTTGTCCTTGGAGGCGGCTGTCGCGGTAGAGCTGGTTGAGGACCCTAAGCTTCATTTGGAAATCCAGGTCAGGAAAAAGATCGATGAGAAACCGGCCGGGCAGTTCGGAAACGTGCCTTGCGTAAATTGCTTCCATTCGCCCCAGCCTGAATTCGCATTCTTCTCCGCGTTCCGCCCGGTCAAGGAGTTCGAGGTAATCCCTTCCGTTTATGCCGTTCATGGGATTGCTCAGCACCTCCCGGAAAGCCTGGTAGCCTTTCGGGTCTTTTATTTTCCAGTCTGCCGCAAACTCGATATCGGAGCGGATCACGTCAGACTCCGTCGCGTTGGGAAAAACAAGATGTTCAAAATGATGTCTTAAAAGGAACTCGGAAAATTTCAGCACTCTCTGTTCTTCCCTGCCCCCATTGGGCCCGCTGAATTCCGGCCGTGGTGGAAGGGTAAACGCCAGGTAATCGAAGAGCCTCTCATGTATCAGAATGGTCCATTTCTGACCTTGTCTCAAAAGGATCGTAGGCAGCGATATGCTTTTTCCCTGGTCTTCCATGCGGCGGAAGACAGTGGACTGGCGAAGGTCGGCAAGCTGCACAAGACTCACGCCTCTATTGTTTCTGAAGTAAGGTGTGACAGTCTGGCTCAATATGGTTTGCAAAGTATCGAAGACTCTGTTTATCGCCTTGTCCGTAGGGACCGGGATCGTACCGGGAACTTTATGGTCCACCTCTATCGGGAGCATCAGCAACCCTCCTTGTCATCAAAGGACTCAAAGCCACGGAAAATCACCTTCCAAGAAGATAGACACACGGCTACATCCTATCCAGTAGTCAAGTGAAATTAAGAAATAATAAGTCGCATATGAGAGTAATTTTCTTATGCGCGTTTGCGAGGGATAGAAAAACGGTTGAGCAGTTGGCGGGGTTGGGTTTCCTCTGAGGCTGTCTTTCCAGGGGTTTCCTCAAGGTTTCGAAATTCACCCCGGTCCGCGGGGCTGGTCAAACGCGAGAGGGCCATCGGGCTCCGGTATCCAATTCGGGGCCGGACAGAAAATTTCATCGTGATTATCAAATATCTAAGTTTGCGGTTAAGGGTCGGCAAAAAAAGCGAAGTTATGCCGGCGCAAACGTGAATTCAGGAGGCCTCATCCAGGAGAAAATTGATATCGGCTGCCGGTTTTAGTATGAGTAGCCGCCGGCTTATGAAAGGAAAAATGAAACGAGGCTACCATGGAGGCGCCCAACTACCTGAGGTGGAACCAGGTGCGGGGTGGTGCAAAAGTAAACGAGGGGTATTACCGTATCATCACCATTGCTCCCGATACTCAGCTTGTGGTGTACGATGCGCTTGTCGATCCGGGAGTTTCCGTGCCTGATTTTGTGAAGACTTGGATTATAGGGAAAAGTCTGCCCGGGGTCATAACGGCCCTGCGCGATCGGACTGAGTTGCCTCAGGGCCGTTATGCCTTTTGAGCGGCGATTAATAGTCAGGCGCCCCTGGTGGGAAGGCTGAAGTTCGCAAATCAGCCTTTCCCGAGCTCAGCCGACCTCTGTGTGGCCGCTTCGACGCACTCCATCAGAGCGCCTCTCACTGAACATGACTCCAGGACCTGCAGTCCGTGGATCGTGGTTCCCCCTGGGGATGTAATCATGTCCTTGAGTTCCGCGGGGTGTTTCCCAGTGATCTCCAGCATTGTGGAAGTCCCGATAACGGTCTGGACCACCAGGTCCCGCGCGGTATTCCTGGGCAGCCCCATATAGACCCCCGCATCGATCAGGGCCTCGATAACGAGCAGAATGTAGGCAGGCGCGCTCCCGCTGAGGCCGGTCACGGCATCCATCAGCTTCTCATCGACCTGGACCGCTTTGCCCACTGCGTTGAAAAGAAGCAGGCCCGTCTGCATTTGTTCATCGGAGACCGCCTTTCCGCGTGATAGAGCGGATGCCCCTTTTTGCACCAGGGCTGGGGCGTTTGGCATGACCCGGATTACCGGGGTCCCGTCCGGCAGGTTCCCCTCGAGCTTTGAAAGGGCGATTCCTGCCGCAATGGATATGACCAGCGGCTTGCGTGAGATGTTAGACCTCAGCGTGTCCAGCACTTGTGAGATCACTTGGGGTTTTACGGCAAGAACGATGATGTCGCAGACCTGGGCAACCTCGCCGATGCTCCGGCGCCCCTTTATCCCGAATTCCTTCTCCAGGTATTCGATCCGGGCCGGGGCGGCGTCATAAACGGAAATTTTTTCGGCGTTGAACAGGGAGGCGGCTATCAGACCGCGGATCAGCGCTTCCCCCATGTTCCCCCCGCCTATGAACCCGATGTTTTCGTCACTGAACATGAATAATCCTCCAAAGATTTGTCAAAGTTTCATTATGCTTGAGCAATAGCAGACTGGTAAACGGTTCGCAAGGAAAGACGCGGGATTTTAGGGCGGCACGAATTCTTTTGACGGTGGCAAACTTGCTGCCCTGGGGTTGTTTTGCGGCTGGATGCCGTTATTATTTTGTGGAATCTTTTAGGAATCTTTCATAGTTTTATACTTGTACTCAAGGCCCTTGCATGGGGCCGACTTTATGGAAAAAAGGCGAGGGAAGATAATGGATTTATCGTTTAAAGTGAGGCAGACAGCCGGGAAACATTCCCCGCTCGAAGAAGAAATTCGAAAGCTCCCTATCCCCGTAAGCGCGGTTTTCCTCGGAAAAAACGGCAAAATCAGGCCTGCCGTATTCAGGGAAACGGACATGACCCTTACGTGCACGGGGCACGATAGAATCGCGGAGGTCTTTCCCAGGACGGTCGCAAAGAGCAGGAATATCATACTGGAAGCCGTTGCGGCCGATGAAGCGGAGACTGCCGCGGGGAAAAGAGTGGCAGTGCTTTTTTCCGGGGGCCCGGCGGCGGGAGGCCATAATGTGCTTGCCGGTCTTGCCGCGGCGCTTGGGAACGGGAACACGCTGTTGGGGATAAGAAGGGGACCGAAAGGCCTGATCAAAGGCGACCTCTTCGAGATAAACAAAGAAGACGTCAAGTCTATCATCAATATCGGCGGGTTCGATTTTCTCGGGACGGACAGGACGAAGATAAAGAGCCCCGAGCAGTTTGACAGTGTAAGGGAGACGGTTGTCAAAAACAAGCTGGACGGCCTTGTGGTAGTCGGGGGCGACGATTCCAACACGAATGCGGCATTTATAGCGGAGTATCTGGAGACACAGGGGATCAATTGCAGCGTGGTGGGAGTGCCCAAAACGATTGACGGCGATATGACCGCAGGCAGCTATCTCCCAATCTCGTTCGGCTTCGATACCGCCACGAAAATATATTCCGAACTGGTGGGAAACCTGAACCAGGACGCCGCATCCGCTGTAAAATACTACCATTTTGTAAAGCTGATGGGCCGCACGGCCAGCAAGATTACACTTGAAGTGGCGCTGCAGACCAAGCCGGCAATTGCCCTCATTTCTGAAGAAATTGCCGAGAAGAACATGTCGCTGAACAGCATAGTAGACTATATCGTCCGAATCATCACTGAGCGCCGCATCAAAGGCATAAACCACGGCGTTATTCTCGTCCCGGAGGGCCTGATAGAGTTTATTCCGGAGATGAGGAAGCTGATCGGCGAGTTGAATAAAGCGCTTGCGGAATATTCGAAGGACATCGCGGACCTGCCTTCACTCGAGCACAAGCGGGAGTTCCTCCTGCCGCGTTTGTCGGCCGAATCGGCGCAATTGATGGCTTCGCTTCCGCCTGATATTCAGGCGATGCTCATTTTGGACCGCGACGATCACGGAAACGTGAAAGTTTCGCAAATTGAAACCGAAAAGTTGCTGATCGAAAAAATCCGATATCGCCTCTCCGAGATGAAACGGCACACGGGCCTGTTTTTTGGTGAAGGAGAGGGCAAGATTGAAGCCACTGCCGAGCAGGTGGAAGATTTCAAAAAGGTCACTTTGTCAACCCAGTCTCATTTTCTTGGGTATGAGGGCAGGAGTTCCAAGCCCACCAGGTTCGACGCCGCCTTTACGTTCCTGCTCGGTTTAACGGCCGGTTCTCTCGTACTGGCTGGAAAAACCGGCTATATGGCGGCCATAAACGACTTTGACAAGGGCGGGCGGGTTTTGGCCCTGCCGCTGACCGGACTGATCACTGCAGAGACAAGAGGCGGGAAAGAGGAATTCGTGATTGAGAAATCCCTTGTCGAACTGGGTTCTCCATCTTTCAAGGTTTTTGCTCAAAACAGGGACAAGTGGGCCCAAGAAGACCTTTTCAGCAGTCCGGGGGCCATCCAGTATTGGGGGCCGACCAGCAATCAGGTCCCGCTTATAGTGGCGCTCGATCAGGGCTACGCCGACTTTAACGCCTTCAACCTGGGCGAGGAAAAGCAGATAACCGAGATCTGGTAATTGAAACCGGATTGAGATGGCGCCTGATTAACTCTGAGGCTCACCGGCCTGCGTGTTGTTCCTCTCTGTGACCCAGTGTGTCCGTATCCCGTTTTTCCGTCTCAATTCATGGGCGCCACTTCCAATTTAACCGGTGGGACTTATAATTAAGCCGTTAATCGGTTAATTCTCCTATCGGTAACAAATTCCGGATATCGACGATCCGATCATATTGCAGGTTCTTGGGCATTGTTCGCGCCTGGCGAGGTTTAGTGAAATGAAATTGTTGAGAATACCCGTAGTGTTGCTGGTCTTGTTAGCTTGCCTTTCGACTTACCGCGTTCAAGCGTTATTAGCTCAAACCACCCCGGACGAAGGCGAAATGTTTCCGGATTTAAAGCTCTCCATTCCACAGAGAATGGAGGAGAGGGAATATCTTAAGATATATGAGGGTCCGTTTCAGCTCTCCCAGGTGGATTCGGATGTTTTGATCGTGCAGATTTACAGTATGTACTGTCCTTATTGCCAGAAGGAAGCTCCAAATATCAACGCGCTTCAGCAGGCTATTTCGACATGTCCTGAGATAAAATCGCACGTAAAAATTATTGGAATCGGCGCAGGGAATTCCATATTCGAGGTGAATGCATACAGGGACCTTTTCAGGATAGAGTTTCCGCTTATTCCGGACTCGGATTTCTCCGTCCACAAGGCACTTGGCGAGGTTCGAACTCCCTATTACTTTGTACTATCGAAGAAGGCCTCAGGCCTGAAGGTAGTGTATTCCAGGGTGGGGAGCATCGGGGACCCCATGGATTTTCTCGAACTCGTATGCGCCAGGACCGGTATAAGCCGTGGGAAATAGGCTGTTTATGTTCGAAGGCTTCCCGCTGCAAGCCCAGCGCGATTGGCAGACCCAGCGCGGCGGGCGCTTTCCGCGCTGAGCGAGGTACATAGTTAAGGGGTATCAGCACGATATGCCATTTTTTGTTCAGGTTCGGTGTTGTACATGATTCTGTCATACGAGGAGTATGTTGGATGAGCAGGATAGGCGTATTTTGTTCAGCCGTCGCCATTGCCATCGTTGCGCACGCTACGGCCTTTGCCGTATCAGAGCAGTACCGGGGAATGATCTATCAGGTTGGTCAGCTTAAACCGATAGACAGCGTGTGCACCCTCAAAGCTGGAGACAAGGCGCCGGATTTCAGTTTGCCGTCCATTTCCGGCGAACCTGTTTCACTCAGCGCGTTTGCCGGAAAGAAAAATGTCGTGATATCCTTTGTGCCTGCCGCATGGACTCCCGTGTGCTCGGACCAGTGGCCTGGCTACAATCTGTTGCGCGACATGTTTGAGGCCAGAAATGCTGTGATGCTCGGGATTACGGTGGACAATATCCCGACCCTTTTTGCCTGGACCTCGGAAATGGGAAAAGTCTGGTTTCCGGTGCTCTCTGATTTCTGGCCGCACGGTGAGGTGGCCGGCAAATACGGAGTGCTTCGTTCCAATGGGGTTTCCGAGCGTGCAATTTTCGTAATCGATCGACAGGGCATCATAAGATACATTGACGTTCACGACATAAACGAGCGGCCGAAAATGGAAATCCTGATGGCCGAACTTGATAAACTGAATCAGTGAAAGAGAGGATGAGCATGGACAGAGGAAAAAGGCGCCTTGTTAGGGGACAGTGCCCTCAATGCGCGTGCGGAGACGTATCATTTATACCGCCGGAGGAACTAAAAGAGAAATATATCGGCCCTGAAGACCAAATCGAGATTTTGTGTCCGTCTTGCGGGGCCAAAATCAAAGGCCACCTCGAGCATGAGGGCAAGGAAGAGTAGAGCAGCAGTTGAATCCGATCCCGCCATGAGAGGCGGCTTAGCTTGCTTGACTCAGTATACCCACGGTAAAAAGACGCAATCCGTTGCGCCCCTCTCCGATGACGATCTATCTTGAAGAATTCGGGTTATCCCCTCTCCCGCGACCGGATGCGCGCCTGGTCAACGCCGCCGGCCTAACGAGGCCTATAGCAAGTCCCTTTTGGAAGGAAGCAAAAAATGAATACACCGAAGGCCTGTCCTGGATGGGAAAAATTTAAAAACATGTCATCTTTCGAATGTAAATGCCCCCTTTGCGGGAAGACGATGGAAATTTTTTCCGACGAGCTCGACAAGGAGCGTTCCTGCCCAAATTGCCATCAGAAAATCGATTTCACTAAGTGCACGCTTTCAGGTTCGGGACATTCGATCTGAGACGGAAGTTTGGAAGGTCGAACATCGGAGGTTGATTCCGGCCGGGTCATTCGCGCCAGTTTCCGCGGGAATGGCGGCGTGCGGCGTATGTGTCTACGAATTTGAGATGCAGTAGCCATCTTAAGGTCATCGTTTGCCTCGAAAGTCGTTTTATCTCTCCCTGTCGAAATTGTTTCCGCAAATGCTTATCAAATAATAGTCCATTGCTCATATTCCGGTATATCCCGGTATGGTTCGAAAAATGTTCATTTAGAAGGAGCCTCAATGCCAAATCGCCTTGCAGGGGAAAAAAGCCCTTATCTTTTGCAGCACGCCGAAAACCCGGTTGAGTGGTATCCGTGGGGAGAAGAGGCTTTCCTTAAGGCAAGCCGTGAAGACAAGCCCATTTTTCTTTCAATTGGATATTCGACCTGTCACTGGTGTCACGTGATGGAGCGTGAGTCGTTCGAGCAGGAGGATGTTGCAGCGATTCTCAACCGGAGTTTCGTGTCGATAAAGGTGGACCGCGAGGAGCGGCCGGACATAGATCAGGCTTATATGAAAGTGTGTCAGGCGATTACAGGCGGAGGCGGTTGGCCGTTATCCATATTTATGGGCCCTGACAGGAAACCGTTTTACGCCGGGACCTATTTCCCCAGAAGAGGCCGGATGGGAATGCCGGGTCTTATGGAAATAGCCGGCAAGATAGTCGAACTCTGGATAGGCGAAAGGGAACAACTGAACAGGATAAGCGGCGAAGTAATGCGCGCCGTGGCTGCCGGACCAGCGGGGTCCGAGGGGCTGGGCGAGTTTCCGGGCCCTGACTTGCTTGACAGGGCCCGGCGAGAGTTGGCCAGATCGTATGACCCTGTCTGGGGCGGGTTCGGAGGCGCACCCAAATTCCCCAACCCCCATGATCTCATTTTCCTTACGCGATTGCACAAGCGGGACCCAGCGTCCAATACCCTTGAAATGGTTGAAAAAACGCTCTTATCCATGCGTTCCGGAGGGATTTTCGACCAGATCGGGTTCGGTTTTCACAGGTACTCCGTGGACGAAAGATGGCTCGTGCCGCATTTCGAAAAAATGCTCTACGACCAAGCCCTGCTTGCACTCGCTTTTAACGAGGCTTTTCTCGCAACGGGCGACCACAGGTATGCAAAAGTCGTAAAGGAGATATTCGAATACGTAACCCGCGAGATGCAGAGTCCGGAAGGCGGCTTTTATTGCGCGCAGGACGCGGACAGCGAGGGAAAAGAAGGGGTTTTCTTCACCTGGACGCCGTCGCAGGTTAGCGAAATCCTCGGCAAAGATGCTGGAGACATCTTCTGCCGGGCATACGGAATCACGCCTGAGGGCAATTTCGAAGAAGGCAGGAGCATCCCGCACGTTCCGAGGCCATTCGAAGTCCTCGCCCACGGTTTGGGAATGGGTCTCCAGGAATTGGAGGGACTCCTGGAGAACTGCCGCAGAAAGCTTTTTGAGTTCCGCGAAAAGCGGGTGCATCCGCTAAAAGACGATAAAATCCTGACCGCATGGAACGGCCTTATGATCGCGGCGCTGGCCAAGGGCTCGCAGGCTTTGGGCGACTGGTCCTACGCAAAGGCCGCGGCAGGAGCGGCGAATTTCATTCTCGAAACGATGGGGACCGGAACTGGGCGTCTCTATCGCAGGTACCGGCAGGGCGAAGTCGCAAATCCGGGGTATGCGGATGATTACGCGTTTCTCATATGGGGTCTTCTCGACCTCTATGAAACGATTTTCGATGTGAGGTACCTCCGGGAAGCTTTGCGCCTGCAGGAAGAAATGTCGCGGATTTTCGGAGACCCTGATGGCGGTTTTTATTACACGGGTGAGGACGGCGAGGAGATGATCGTGAGGGAGAAGGTGATTTACGATGCCGCGATCCCATCTAGCAATTCCGTTGCAGCCGTAAATCTTCTCAGGCTTGGCAGGATGACGGGAAACCCTGAATTCGAAAAACAGGCGGACCTCCTGATCAGGTCTTTTTCAAATCACGTTTCGATTAAGCCTGCCGCTTTTACGCATTTCATGCAGGCGCTCGATTTCGCCCTCGGCCCTGCTCGCGAGATACTCATAACGGGAGATTTCTCGGCTTCGGCTACAAAAAGGATGATAAAGACAGTTCACCAGGTCTACTTTCCAAACCGTGTGCTGATGCTCAAAGAGAGTGGAACACGTGGAGAGAGTTTATCGGAAGTCGCACCGTTTACAGGGCCGATAACTTCAGATGCAGACGGGCCGACCGCATATCTGTGTGAGAACTTCAGCTGCGCAAGCCCGGTAAGGGACGCCTCCGAATTGGGGTCCATGCTGCGGGGCGATTCGGCCGGATAGTTTCCGGCCGGCATGCCTGCAAATTCATGGCGGGATTGAGGCGTGATTTGTCGAGAAGATGGCGGGATTGAGGCGTGATTGTGCATTCATCGCTCAGAGGGTAAGTCGTCGAATTACCATCCGAAACGGTAATTTCGGCCTTTGGCATGCATATTGCTCTACCTAATGCAACAAGAGAAACTAACTCTTTCCTCCTCTTAAGCTAACCGGTTCTAGCCCCTCCGGTTAGCTTTTTTGTTTTTGGTGCGCACTTAACTGATCCAGGAGGGTAGCTGAGTGAAGAAAAGTCTTCTCGGGATTTCCGCCTCACCGAGGAAATTCGGAAACAGCGAGCTTATCATAAAGGATATTTTCGGACGGCTGGGCGAGGGGTGGGAGCTACGGCTGGCGCGCCTTCCCGAACTCGACGTAAAACCATGCCGAGCTTGCTACCAGTGTCTTTTCGGCGAGATGAGGTGCCCTCAGCAGGATGACTTCCTTTCAGTGTTAAATGCCCTTGGCGAGGCCGACGCATACGTGGTGGCCGCCCCTGCCTATCTCCTCTCGGCAAACGGGAGCCTGAAAAAGTTTCTGGACCGCGGGCTTCAGTTCTATGCATTTGTCGAACGGTTGTGGGGCAAACCTGCGGCGGGAGTGGCAATTGCCGGGATCGAGGGGATGGAGGGGAGCACTAAGCGCGACGTGGAGAGCTTTATCAAACTGACGATGGGCGATCTGCGCGGGTCCGCAGTGGTCTACGGGGCGCTCCCCGGGGAGGCGCTACTGTCTTCGGCCAATATGCGAACCTCTGAAAAGCTCGCCCGCGCCATACTGGACCCGGCCGAGCGGATCAGCCCGGCTGCCCCGGTATGTCCGCTTTGCGGCGGGGACACTTTCAGGTTGCTGCCGGACGGCGCCGCGAGGTGCATGCTTTGCTCCGGTTCCGGTCTCTACGAATGGAAAGACGGATCGCTCCGGTTCCACATCGATGCCGGGGAGCATCCGCTTTTTTTGACCAAAGATGACGTAATCCGCCATGCCCAATGGCTCCGTGGAATGAAGGAAAAATTCGTCGAGCGAAAAAAAGAGCTGAAGGCCGTGGCCAAAGAATATCTTGGGGTGGGAACTCTTATCGAACGCAAACAACCGCAGGGGTGAGCGCGCATGAAGGCGTCAGGGATAGACCGGTGTGTGCGTTAACGGCCTGTTGCCCAAACCAGATGAAGACATAAAGAGTCCGGTTTTGCCTGGAACGTCACCCCCGGCGGAAGCGGGGGCGAGTGTCTTAAACCATAATTATCCAACAATTTCAAAGCACTGGATTCCGGCTTTCGCCGGACGGACCTCCTTTTCGCTCTGCTTTTGGGTACCTGGTTTGGGCAACAGGCCGTTAACCATCCCCTCCAATGCTACAGGCAACGATTACCGTGTCACCGTCTTTTAACATGAGTCTCACGCAACTGTCATAGAATCCTTCTACACTCCCGCCATCTCCCATTGAAAAAAACAGTCGGGAACCGAATTTAATCAATCGAAGAGCAGGAGGCTGTGGCTCATGGAAGAGATGGTCGGCGGCGCGGTGGAAGAATTTTGCGGACATGGTGTAACGGGCAAGTCGTTGTGGATGCCGCGGCTCAAGTCTTTGTTTCTTAAACGTGTACTGCCGCTGAAACGGCTAAACCATCTGCGTTCGCGGCTCAATTCACTGCCAAAAGAGACGGCGGCTCCGGATCGCATCCTCGAGGTGCTTGGCGTCACTTACCACGTTTCGGCAAGCGATCTGGCCAGGACGCCTGAACAGGGCCCCGTGGTAGTTGTGGCCAATCATCCCTTTGGCGCAATTGAGGGCATGATTCTCGCCTCGATTCTCATGAAGAGGAGAGGCGATATAAAAATCATGGCTAATTTTATGCTGGGCGGCCTCGGGGTCGACGAACTCAATGAACTGCTCATTTTAGTAGATCCTTTCGAAAGGCAGGAATCGGTGGCGCGTAATCTCAAGCCCTTGAGAGAGGCCATCGAATGGGTTGGTGGCGGGAGGGCTTTGGGTATTTTCCCGGCCGGAGAGGTATCCCACATAAACTTGAGCAGCTTGCGCGTGGTCGACCGGCAGTGGAGCACGACGGTTGCCCGGATTGTCAGGAAGACCGGGGCGAGCGTGCTTCCGGTCTATTTCGAAGGCCGCAACAGCTCTCTTTTTTGCGGGCTCGGTCTTTTGCACCCGCTGGTCCGCACCCTGATGTTACCGGTGGAAAACCTCAAAGAGCGGCCCCGGAAGGTTCGGGCGTATATCGGGAAGCCGGTCCAATTTAGGAGGCTTGCGGGACTGGATGATTCTGCAATAATGGATTATCTGCGCCTGAGGACCTACAATCTTCAGAATCGCAAGTGCAAAAACAAACGGAAGCCGGTTTTCCGGGGATGGGTCAAAAAAACCGCGAGTCGCCATCCGGTCGTAATACCTAAAGAGGCCGGCTTGATTTCCGAAGAAATCCGCCGTTTACCTCCGGAGCAGTTTCTGTTTTCCTCCGGGAACTTCGACGTAGTGAGCGCCTGTGCCGCACAGATACCCAATGCGCTATACGAAATCGGGCGCCTGCGGGAAATCACCTTCCGGCAGGCGGGCGAAGGGACCGGAAATGCAATCGATATCGACCGTTTTGATCGATATTATCAGCACATAATGCTCTGGGAACGTGAACGAGGTGAAATCGTTGGGGCATACAGGGTTGGCCGGGCCGATTCCATTATCAGGGAGCAGGGTGTGGCGGGTCTGTATACGAATACGCTTTTCGAATATAAAGATGAGTTTTTCCTAAAGATCGATTCGGCCCTGGAGTTAGGCAGATCCTTTATCCGCCCCGAGTATCAGAAGAGCTACCAGCCTCTCATGCTTCTGTGGACGGGGATCGGGCGTTTTGTGGCAAACCACCCCCAATACCGGTTTCTTTTTGGAGCGGTCAGCATAAACAACGAATATCTCGGCTTTTCTCGTAAACTCATTGTGAAATTTTTGAAAGAGGGCCATACGCATTCGGGACTGGCACGATTCGTTAAGGCCAGGAATTCCCCTCACGCAAGATCGATTGGAAAAAAGAATCTCGGCCAGGCCTATTCGATGGTTCATGACGTCCAGGATGTTTCGGAATTGATCTCGGACATCGAGCAGGACTCAACAGGTATTCCCATTCTGGTGAAGCATTATATGAAACTCGGCGGAAAGTTTCTGGGCTTCAGCGTTGATCCTAAATTCAACGATGCTATCGATGCCCTGGTGCTGGTCGATTTGGCTCTAACCGAACCCAGGACCCTGACACGGTATATGGGGCAGCGGGGAGCGGTTTCTTTCCTGAACTCCAATGGAGTTGGGCTGGAGGCAGCCGCGGACTCCCTTGTGCCGCACGACAAATGCGCATGATTTGGCAAAACAGGGCGAACTGTAAGCTTGGCGGAATTTTTCCCGCGCGGCAACATTGGCAGAGAAAAAGTTTGCAAACGGTGATAATCTCTTAACCCCTGGCACGTAGAATTAGATATCGATAAAGGGGGAAAGAGAAATGCGCTGGGATATTCTTGCAGTCTTGGGGATTGTTTTCGGTTGCCTGCTCATCATCAAGGGATTTGACACGCTGACTATATGGCGTGCCTGGTTCTTCGGCATAAGCGGCCTGGTGCTTTTCCTGCCCGGCATACTCCGGATATATCTCCGAATCAGGCGCCTGAGGTCTCCCAAGGGGCCGGCAGAAGCCAAGGATTGAGGCCGGCGGCAATTGCGCCCCTACATTTGAGACTTGCCGTCCAGCTGAGGGGCACAGACAAAACCGGCTACACATCAGGCCTTTGCAGGTGGAAAGGGGTAGCCTGTTCGAATTGGTGTGCTATGCGCAGGATCAGTTCCTCCCGGAAATGGGGCCCGAGAATCTGGAGTCCGATCGGCAGGTATTCGGAGGTGAACCCGCAAGGTACCGAAATTCCGGGAATTCCGGCCAGGCTTGCGGGCAAAGTAAAAACGTCGCTCAGATACATCTGGAGTGGATCATCGAACTTTTCCCCCAGCCTGAATGCCGCAATAGGCGAAACGGGGGCCAGTATAGCGTCGCATTTCTCGAACGCATCCAGGAAATCCTGCCTGATGAGCGTTCTGACCTGGGAGGCTTTCCTGTAGTAGGCATCGTAGTAGCCCGCCGACAGCACGTAGGTGCCCAGCATAATACGGCGCTTCACTTCTGCTCCGAACCCCTGGGAGCGGCTTTTGCGGTACATCTCGATGAGGTCCTTTGTCCCCCTGGCTCGATGTCCGTATTTTACGCCGTCATAGCGTGCAAGATTCGAGGATGCCTCCGCGGGGGCGATTATGTAGTAGGCTGCAATCCCGTATTCGGTGTGCGGAAGCGAGATGTCGACAATGTGCGCGCCGAGTTCCCGGCAGGTGGAGATTGCGTTGCGCACGGCTTCGGCAACTTCAGGGGCCATTCCCTCGATGAAATACTCACGGGGAATGCCGAGGCGCAAGCCGCGAATCGGTTCTTGCAGGGCAGCCCTGTAATCGGGAACCGGCAGATCGACCGAGGTGGAATCCATGGGGTCGTGTCCGGCGATTGCCAGGAGCATGATGGCGGCATCCTCCACGTCCTTTGTTATCGGCCCTATCTGGTCAAGTGAGGAAGCAAACGCAACAAGGCCGAAGCGCGAGACCCGCCCATACGTTGGTTTAAGGCCCACCACGCCGCAGAAAGAAGCCGGCTGCCGAATCGATCCGCCGGTATCGGTCCCGAGCGCCCCGGCGCACAGCCCGGCCGCCACCGCAGCCGCCGAACCGCCGCTCGACCCGCCCGGAACGCGTTCAAGGTCCCAGGGATTGTGGGTCTTCATGAAAGCGGAGTTTTCCGTGGACGATCCCATGGCGAACTCATCCATATTCGTCTTTCCGATGAAAATGGCCCCGGCGTGCTTGAGCTTTTCGGTGACCGTCGCGTCGTAAGGCGGGACAAATTTTTCGAGCATAAGCGAGCCGCAGGTGGTAATGGACCCCCTGGTACAGATCACGTCTTTTATGGCGATAGGCACACCCGCCAGAGGCGATGCCGAATAATCCTTCAGCCTCGAGTCGAAAAGTTTCGCATCATCCAGGGCCTGCTCCGCCAGTGTGCTCAGATAGGCTTGCACCTTCGGATCGATCTCGCCGATGCGTTCCAGAAACGCGGATACGGTTTCGACAGCGCCGATTTGTCCGCTTTTGAGCAGGTCGTGTATCTCATGGATAGAAAGAGCGTGGATTTGCATCTGAACAGGCCTTTTCTGTTAAATCACCTTTGGGACCACAAAATTTACGCCGTCCGTACCGGGGGCGTTTGCAAGCGAGTCTTTGCGGTCAATTGAATCGTGGATCGAATCCGGGCGGAAGACGTTTTGCAGTTGAATGGCGTGCGTGGTTGGCACAATGTCTTTCGTATCGAGTTCATTGAGCTTGTCCATGTACTCGAGAATACCGTTCATCTGGCCCGTCATTCGTTCTTCTTCGGACTCGGAGAGTTCCAGCCGCGCGAGATTGGCCACGTGTCGAACTTCTTGCCGCGTTATCTTTGAGTTCATTGGATTTCCTTGTGTACTTCAACAAATTTTAATTCCCCAAAAAATTCTCCATTGTCCGGCAGTCTTTGAAGGCGCTCAGGACTTCGGGCAATCCCTGCATTCGGGTCTTTTGCAGCAAATCGTATGTAATCGCGTGCACCCGCTTTTCTTCGGCATCCTGTTCAGCGGCGGTGGAATCGAACCGCTGGAGGAATTTGGCAAACCTGACAACGTGAATCAGTTCATGGATCACCACATAGGCGGTCAGCGGGAAAAGCCAGATTTGGCTGTCGCGCCTCACAGCCCTGCGGATCACATGGTCCTGGATGCAGATCTTGAAAAAATCGCCGGGTTCGCTTCCGCGCGTCCTGTCGCCGGGGCGTCTGAGATATCGCCTGATTTGGGCAAAAGCGATATCCGTGATTTCCTCTTCGTGTAGGCTGCTCAGGCTCTGAATATCGTACCTGTATCTTTTCCACTCTGAGGTGGAGATCTTGTAGAAATCGCTTATAAGCTCTTCCGAGACTTCGATGGCCTGCGCCAGTGTACCAATTTCTCTTGCCTTGAAGGGAACGCGTTTCATCTTCGCGGCTCCGGTCATATTTTTACTATACCGCCCAAACTCCGGCGCTTATACTCTATGTACAAAACTTCCTTATTTAGTTCAACTGGTTCTCAGTGTTTTAGCCACGCTGCGCGCTCGACCCCTAAGCGTTCAAAAAGTTGAGGGCGGCTATGAAGCCCGCCCTCTATCACGAGAAGCCGCCATTTTGACAACCGTCAACTGCGCCGTTTCACTCTAAATATAATATTTTCAACTAATGCTCATGGACATAGAACGGCCATTTGTGAAAGAACCATTCGTTCCAGAGCAGGGGAATAATCCACCAGAAATTCCAGATGAGGGACTCGCCGCCGATATACCTTTCGGCAAGGCCTCCATCCATGTGATGGATTCCCAGGCCCCAATGCCCAAAGTTTATCACATAGTAGAAAATATAGGTGATGACCAACAGGATAAGTACGCCTGCCGTCCTGAACCAGAATGCTCCCCATGAATCCTTGTCCGCCATTGGCACCATATCATCGAAATAATGGTGCCAGGCAAGGAATGGAATCAGCGCAAATCCCGCGATTTCAGCCGCGTGATACCAGAGGAAGCGGGTTGCATTGCCTTTGTCCCCCGCGGGCAGATGAGAGATTACGTCGCCCATGTCGATCCACGCACCGGCCAGCTTGACACACAACCACGCGAGAAAGTAGCCCAGGATAAAGTTGCCCGCGAAAGAGACTATACCTTTCCATGGCTGTGGAAGCCGTATGAGAGACCACGGCTTCATTCGCCAGACATTCGGGGTCATGAACAGGATTACGATCATCCATTCCCACCACCCGAACACCCAATGGACGTGGTGCGTTCCCACCAAATCCGTCCACCATGGCTTGCCCATGCCGATCCCTGTCCCAAAAACCGTTTCCCACAGCCATCCCCAGAAAGGCACTATGAGCACCGTATAGAAAAAAAGTGTAAGCAGCGAGCACCATCCGAGTTCCGCAAATCCCGCTTGAGGCTGAGTGAGGTCGCTGGGGCGTATGGGCCATTTTGCGAAAAGGATTGTAACGAACGGATAAGAGAAAAATCCAATGAGCACGAATGTGACGACGGCCCGTTCGCCAAATTTTCCGGCCGGGGCGGCAAGAGTCTTTAGATCAAGGGCAGCTGCGCCTTTGACCGGTCCTAAAGCTAAGATTGACTCCAGATTGGACTGGCTGAGAAAATTGAATCCCAATCCTAAAACCCTGTAGAAAATAACATGGATGACGAACCAGACTATGATCAGGTTCATTACGGTTTGGACAACCCCTCTTACAGGTGGCGAAAGGTCCTGAAAAGGCCAGTCGCCGAAAAACATATGCTGCCACAGGCCCACGAGAATCATCATTGCCAGGTAGAGAACAAATGGATAGGGAAAGGATTTCACCAAACCTCTTGTTTCGTCGCTGAAAATGTACCATGTGAGCAATGCGACCAGAAAAAATGCAATGTTTGAAATGATACCGGTGACCGGTTGGCCCCATCGCGGTTTGAGGACCTCTGCCATATTCTCCTCCTTTTTGAATGAGTGCTATGCTTTTGCTTTAAGAAGCGCCCCGGACTGCAGCGGTCTGAAACCACCTCACCTCCCTGCAGCTTGAAATTATGGGCCCATGGCCGACATCCCTGGCTAACGGTCCATAATATCTTCAGAAAAAACTGAAGCGGGCGGAAAGGAAAGACCCAGACCAGGGTAGACGTACGCATGATCAGGTTTATCTTGAGTATTGAGAAATTTCCCGCGAACAGATCACGCAGAATCTTCCTCGGTCGAGAATTTTCGAGGAGGCGGATTCAACAAATAGAGGTAGAGATAGATGAAGAGCTGTTGATGGGCGGGGCGGACAGGCGAATGCAGAATTTAGAAAGCTCCACCATCATCTTGCTACTCCAGGTGGGGCACAATTGTCAAGCAGATTTTATTTGACAATATCGGGACGCTTTGGTAATTGGTGTACTGTTTAGCCCCTTTTTTAACCAATTTCCGTTGCTCGCTCTTACCGGCTCCCAGTTCGGTCAATTGCTCACCACGTCTGTTGTTGCTCTATTTACTTACCGGCCTGTTTTTGGTTGGTCGGGTTTTTATTTCTTCCTCTTTTTTTGGATCATCGGGCTTCATTTTCAATACGATCTGTATTTTTCGCGGTTCTACCTCACTTGGCTTTTCGTTTTGCACTGCGTGCGGGATGATTTGGTTTTTCGAGTTCAAATCGTTTTGGGAGAGACCTTTTTCATCGCTTTCAGGAGGTAAAAGAATGAGTAAAAAAATTCTTTCCGAATCAGCACTCGAAAGAATGGAAAAAGAATACACCGAGTGGTTGGAGGAATACCAGAAAGCCCTCAAGAAAATGCCGGAGCGGCATGCCCGTTTCTCAACGGTTTCCGACCTGGAAGTGAAGCCGCTCTACACTCCACTCGATATTGCGGACAAGGATTTTTTCGAAGACATCGGTTCTCCGGGCAAATACCCTTTCACAAGGGGAGTGCAAAGCACCATGTACCGGGCCCGTCTGTGGACCATGCGCATGTTTGCCGGACTGGGCACGGCCGAGGATACGAACAAACGGTTCCACTATCTGATCGACCACGGCGAAACGGGACTTAGCACCGCTTTCGACTTCCCCACCCTCATGGGATACGACACGGACTCCGCTCTTGCGCGGGGCGAGTGCGGGAAATGCGGCGTTGCAATCGACACCCTCGACGACATGCAGCGGCTGTTTGCAAATATACACCTGGAAGAGGTCACCGCGTCGATGACGATCAATCCTCCAGCTTCCATAATCTGGGCTATGTATATCGCCAACGGTGAAAACGAGGGCTACTCCCGCAACAAGCTGGGCGGAACAATTCAAAACGATTGCCTGAAGGAGTTCATAGCCCAGAAGACGCTTATGCTTCCGCCCGAACCGAGCCTGAGGCTTGTGACGGACACCGTCGAGTTCGGAGCCAGGGAGGTGCCGCGCTGGAACACCATCAGCATAAGCGGCTACCATATCAGGGAAGCCGGATCGACCGCCATACAGGAACTTGCCTTTACGATTTATGACGGCATCACCTACGTCGAGGAAGCAATTAAAAGAGGACTCAAAGTAGACGAATTCGCGGGAAGACTCTCCTTTTTCTGGAACTCCCACATTGATTTTTTTGAAGAAATAGCCAAGATGCGCGCGAGCCGGCGCATGTGGGCGCGGATCATGAAAGAGCGCTTCGGGGCGCAGGACCCCAGGTCGATGCTGATGCGCTTCCATACCCAGACTGCCGGATGTTCGCTTACGGCCGAGGAACCTTACAACAATGTCGTCCGCACCACCACCGAAGCCCTTGCGGCTATCCTCGGCGGCACGCAGTCTCTGCATACCAACTCGCTCGATGAGGTCTATATGATTCCAAGCGAGGAAGCCGTGCTTATCGCGTTACGCACGCAGCAGATACTGGCCGACGAATGCGGGGTCACGCACGTGATCGATCCGCTGGCCGGTTCCTATTTTGTCGAGGCGCTTACCGACAGGATGGAGGAAGAAGCCAATGCCTATATCCGGAAGCTTGATGAACTGGGCGGAATGGTTGCGGCAATTGAACGCGACTACCCTCAGATGGAAATCGCCGATGCGGCTTTTCATTTTCAGAAGCAGGTCGAGTCCGGAGAGAAAACAATAATCGGGGTGAACAAATATACCTCCGGCCGGCCGGAATTGGAATTCCTCCTCAAGATAGACGACACGATCGAACAGATGCAGGTGGAACGCACCGGCCGGTTCAGGGAACAACGTGACAAGGCCGGGTTCAGCAAAGCGATGGACGAGCTGAGGCGCAGATGTGAAGGCCCGCCGTGCTGGGAAAATAACGTAATGCCCGCTCTCATAGAGGCGGTCCGGGCCGGCGCAACCGAACAGGAATGCTGCGATCTATACAGGGAGTGTTTCGGGACCTACACCGATCCAGGGTCCTTCTGAGGTTGCGTGCAATCGAGATTGTTCCACTTTCATTAAGGAGGCTGGTTTACATGGAAAAAGGCAGGAAACTTCGTATATTGGTTGCCAAACCGGGCCTGGACGGCCATGACCGCGGCGCTCGAGTGATAGCCCGCGCCTTCCGTGATGCGGGTTTCGAAGTCATTTACACCGGATGCCATCAAACTCCGGAGCAGATCGTGTCCAGTGCCATACAGGAAGACGTGGACCTGATCGGGCTAAGCATCCTCTCCGGTGCGCACACATATTCTTTTCCAAGGATTATGGAGCTTTTGAAGGAGAGCAACGCAGAAGACATATCGGTGATAGGTGGAGGAATATTTCCTCTGGAGGATATCCCCAAACTCAAACGGATAGGCATAAAGGAAATATTCGAACCCGGAGCAAAACTCAAGGATATAACAGACTGGGTCAGCAGCAACATAAAGCCGCGCGCGGGTATTGTGCTTAAAAGATAGATAACTCGAGCGGCAGGCTGAGAACACACCGTCCACTCATTAACGGTCGCCCGGGGGTTCTTCCTGCTGCCGATTACAGGGTTTGCATATGGATATTGTCGAACAGATCGTCTCAGGCGATATAAGAGCCACAGCTCGTCTCCTTCGCGACATTGACGATGAGATCCCCTCGGCCAGGGACATTCTCAGGGAACTCTACCCACATACGGGTAAAGCCTTCGTTATCGGTTTCACCGGCTCTCCAGGGGTCGGCAAGAGCGCCCTGGTCGACCAACTGGCCATCTGCTACCGCAAGGCCGGGAAAACAGTTGGGATTTTGGCCGTCGATCCGACCAGCCCCTTTACAGGCGGTGCGATACTCGGCGACCGCATCCGCATGCAGCGCCATTTTGACGACCCGGGCGTTTTCATCCGCAGCCTTGCCACGCGCGGCCATTTCGGCGGCCTCACCAGGTCCACCAGTGATATGGTAAACGTCCTCGACGCAGCGGGTAAGCAGGTGATCATCATCGAAACGGTTGGCGTTGGTCAGGACGAGGTTGAAATCGCAAACAGCGCCCACACGACCGTACTGGTAACGGTACCGGGGATGGGGGACGACATTCAGGCGATCAAGGCCGGCATTATGGAAATCGGGGACATCTTCGTTGTGAACAAAGCCGACCGCGAGGGTTCCCGTAATACGGTCCGCGAACTGCGGAACCTGATCGGGCTTGGAGCCAGAAAGCGCAACGGGGATGACTGGGAGCCGCTGATCGTGGAAACTGAAGCCACTAAGGCCAAAGGAATCGAAAAACTCTACGAGGCGATCGAAAAGCACAGGGCCTATTTTCTGACCACGAACACCGAAAAATGGCGGCAAATTTTGCAAAAGCGGGCAAAAATCCAGTTCGTAGGCACTCTCAAGGACCAGGCGCTCAGGGTCCTCCTCGAACGGATCGAAGCACATGGAGACTCATTCGATGAGATGATCCAAAAGATCGTCGACAAGGAATCAGACCCCTATACTATCGCGCAGCAGATCATAGACAGGGAGTTGGGTTGAAGTCCTGAAGCAGTCGCAGGCAGCCTTACTTCGTCTTCTTTTGTGACAGCCTCACACGGGGACCAATGCCCGTAGTATGACCCAACCGGCCTCAAGCGGCATAGCTTCTACCGCGTTTTTCCGACCACTGGATCTTTTTTTGCCATCCTGTAACCTTTCGAGCGTCATTTTCGTCTTGTGGGTGAGTGCGGCGGTATGCTGTTCAGTTCCCGTGAAAGGAGATAACATTATGGACGAGAAGACCGAACTCTTGATATGCCTTGGCGCAGCGACGGCAGCAAACTGTGTCCCCTGCTTTGACTACTATTTCAAGAAAGCTTCAGCAGCAGGAATACCCTTTGAGGAGGTTCGAATAGCCGTCGAACTTGCCTGCAAAGTTAAAACCGGAGCCGGAATCATTATGAAGAACAGCATTAGAGATACAACCGGCCAGGATTGGGAGTCCGAACAGGCAGGAGATGGAAAAACAGCTCACCCCTGCTGCAAATGATACAGACTGGACGGCAGCGATGGAATTCTTCGAAATCTACGATCAGTACTACAAACGGGTGAGAAATTTCATCCTTTCTTCGGTCCGGGACCAATGGGCGTCAGATGATCTTACCCAGGAGACGTTTATTCGAGTCCAGAAAAACCTTCACACTCTGAAAGACTCCTCAAAATTGGCTTCATGGATTTTTCGCATTGCGCACAACCTCTGCCAGGACCATTTTCGCAACCTGAAAAGGACCTCATCGAATGAATGCGAGCTAAACGAAGCAAAGGATGTGTTTAAAGAGGCCATTGTTCAGAAAAGGCTCGAACAGCGCGAGATGAGTTCGTGTGTTCAGGATGTCGTCAGTTCTCTTCCCGAATCCTTTCGCAGTGTCATCACATTGTTTGACATGGCAGAACTAAGCCACCGGGAAATTGCTGAGATACTGGACACGACCGTCGAGAACGTAAAGGTGAGGCTGCACCGTGCCAGGAAGGAATTGCGGGCGCAGCTTGAAAAAAAATGTACCTTCGAAGTCGATGAAAGAAGCGTGCTCGTATGCGAGCCGGTAGATAACGGCAAGACACGATATTGAATCCTCTCTCCATAAATTATCCCGGACAGGAACGGCTCTATGACAGGGCCGTTTTCATTTTCCGCATCCGTTTTGTAACCTTGCTCTCATCCATTTCGTCTTCATGGTAAATCACGCGCCCCTGCACGCCAGTGGGCACTGAAATCCGAAGAAGACGAGAGGAGGTGAATTCACAATGACAGATCAAAATACCGACCGAAGCAAAATGTCTTCCGGTTGCTTTGCCGGGATGCCGGAGATGATGCGGAAAATGATGTCGAAGAAAGGCGGCTCCTGCTGTCCCTGTGCGGAAACGATGAGTGAGATGATGCCCGAGTGCTGTCAGGTTCAGACTGAAAAAGAAAGCCCGGCGGAAAAACCGGACCGGAATGCCCCGAAATGACCGATACGAACCTGAGCCGGACAGGCTTGCCTCCAAAGGAGAGAACAATGGCTAAAACAACAATCCGGATCCAACTGGCAGAACACTCTTGCGGGGCAGGGCTTCGGTATGCCGAAAAGCAGTCGTCCACCCCACCCAAAGATGCGGTGATATGCTGTGAGGGCATGTGCCTCAAAGGCGAGACTGCACGGAGAGCCGCGAATCTGATCGCTCACAAGCTGGTGCCCGATAGAGCAGTGCGTATTTGCCACGGTGGGCTGCTGGAAGCGGAGGGCGGCATGAGGGACCTGGTGCAGAGGGCAAACCGGGTCTTAATCCTGGATGGGTGCGGAATGGCCTGCGCCACACGGCTCACCAAAGGAGCCTTCCCGGACCTCGAACCCCAAACGGTCTTCACAGACAGGCTTTTCGAATGTGACCAGGACCTTTTCGGGGTGGACGAAATGCCCGACTCACAGATCAGCGCCAACGCCGGAAAGGTCGCTGCGCAGGTAGTCGCAAAGTACTTCCAGTAAGTTCACCCGGTATCCTGCCCCCGATTATCAATTCGGGGCAGGATACCGGGTCCTCTTGTATTTTAGTCCTCTTGACCGGAACCGATTCTCGTTTCAACAATCCAGGATTCTACTTTCGACTTGATCTCATCTCGAATCCTTCTGGTTTCCTCCAGTTTTTCGTTATCCGTTCCCTGCAATGCGGCAGGGTCATCGAATCCCCAATGGAGTCGTTTCGTTATTCCCGGGAAAATCGGGCATTTATTCTCGATGGATTCCTTGCATACCGTTATCACGCAGTAAAATAGCATTCCCGCCTTATAGAGCGCGAAAACACTTTTTGCTCTGCTTTTCGACAGATCGTAGCCCAGCTCTTTCATGACCTCAATCACGAGGGGATTGACGGATGTCGGCTCAAGACCGGCACTGTTTGCCTCGAAGACATCCGCGCCGAGATCATTTAGAAACGCCTCCGCCATCTGGCTCCGAGCAGCGTTGTGCACGCAAATGAAAAGTACTTTCTTCTTCTCCATCTCACCCTCATGAAAGAGGTTTCCGGATCGGACCTTACATGGGCGGGTTCGTAAAGACTTGCCCACTAAAATATAAGGCTACTGAGCAGGGAATATGTTACCGAACCGTTACGGTTTCTTTAAGTTTTCAGGCATGAAAATTTGGCGCTTGACACGCGGAAGAATTGTTGCTATTTTCAGCTTAATCAGATCATGCTGATAATTCAGATAATACAGATAAAGGGAAGGCGCGATGACGAAGAAAGAAAAAAATGAACCCTGTTGCGCTGCGGAGACGAAAGACACCTGCTGTAAGGTCGAATCCATCATAACTGTCGATGAACGGGGGCAGATGGTGTTGCCAAAGGAACTGCGCGACAAGGCGAAAATACGCGCAGGAGACAAACTTGCCCTTATCAGCTGGCACAAGGATGGAGAGGTCTGCTGCTTCACGCTGATCAAGGCGGATGCTCTGGCAGAGCGCGTTAAAGAATTTCTCGGCCCCGTACTGAAGAGCATAAGTTTGGAATGAATCTCATCCTGGATACGACCACGGGAGAATGACAGATGAAAGCTGACCAAATCAAAGAGATTGTAAAATCGCGCTACGCTAAAGTCGCCCTCCGAAGCCTGCCGTGCTGCGGGACTGGGAAGTCTTGCTGCGCGAGTTCTGATGCGGAGGACATCAGCAAAAGGGTGGGCTACGACGACAAGGACTTGAATTCGGTACCCGAAGGGGCAAATCTGGGACTCGGTTGCGGCAATCCGGTGGCACTCGCTTCGCTCAAGGAAGGCGACATTGTTCTCGATCTAGGCTCCGGAGCGGGGTTCGATGCTTTTCTGGCTGCCGCCGCAGTCGGTCCATCAGGAAAGGTCATCGGGGTCGATATGACTCCCGAGATGATCGAGAAAGCAAAGACGAACGCGGTGAAGGGGGGCTTTGAAAACGTCGAGTTCAGGTTGGGCGAGATCGAGAACCTGCCTGTTTCAAACGATGCGGTGGGTGTCATCATTTCAAATTGTGTCATCAATCTTTCCCCGGATAAGAAACAGGTGTTCAAAGAGGCCTTCCGAGTGTTGAAACCCGGCGGCCGCCTGATGGTTTCAGATCTCGTGTTACTGAAACGATTGCCTGAGGCCATCAGGCAATCAGTCGAAGCATATGTCGGCTGCATTGCCGGAGCCGTGATGAAAGATGAGTATCTGGCAATTATGAATGCGGCAGGCTTCCGTGATGTGACAGTGATCGGTGAAGACATCTACCCGGTTCAATCGGTCTTAAACGACCCCATAGGTCGGTCGATCTACTCGGATACCAGCGTGGTTTCAGAAAAAACGAAGGACATATTGGAATCGGTTGCCAGCATTAAGGTGAGCGCAACTAAACCGAACTAATCCGCAAATTGTAATTTGGCAATGCGCTTGGGAAGACCACATCGTTTTGGGAGATGACGGCAATGCCGGTATCGTTGGAATTGGAGCCCGGGGAGACAGTAGCTATTCTCACCGTTGCGGTCCCACCCGTAAATGCGCTCGACGAGAATGCTTTGCACGATCTGATGAAGGCCCTGGATGAAGTCGAAAATAACGAGACCATAAGGGCTTTGGTAATTGCCAGCGGCATTAAAGGGATCTTTTGCAGCGGAGGCAACCTTAAGTACTGGCCGCGTGTGTACCCAGGCGCACCTGATACGGTAAGTGATGCGGGCCGTAAGGTGTTCGCCAGGATCGAGCATCTCATCAAGCCCAGCATTGCTGCAATTGATGGGCGTGTGATAGGCGACGGACTCTCGCTTGCCCTGGCCTGTGACATACGGATCGCTTCCCCCGCCTCAGCCTTCCGTTTGCCGGAACTCGATTATGGTTTCATCCCGGGGTGGGGCACGATTGGCCGCCTCGTGGATGTTATAGGTAAGCCGCTTACTGCTGAACTGCTATTGTTTGGCCAGGAAATAGCTGCAGATCGCGCTCAATCAATCGGCCTGATAAACCGGATAACATCGGCCGATGAACTGATTCCGCTTGCCGGGAATTTGGCAAAACAGGCGGCATCGAAACCTTCAATGGCCATGTTTCATGCTAAAGCTGCACTACGAGGTGACTTGACAAATAAACCCAAGGATCGAGAAGACTGGGAATTCGCCTGTTTTAAGGCTGTCTGGGGAAGCCGTGAATGGCAGGAGGGAATCGCGAGGCTCTTCTGTAAAGATGATGCAAAATAGGGGGTCCCCATGATCATTTCCATCGGACGTGGCCGGACCGGGAAATAACCG
>JBEKMB010000020.1:0-61866 GCA_050008735.1 Syntrophobacteraceae bacterium | reverse complement strand
TCGAACCAGTACCATTTCAAGATGTCATCGCCGGTCCACGGGCCTATGGGCGCCACTTTCATCCACGCGTTGATTATGAAGTTTGTGATGATGGTCAATCCATAAATAATGATCAAGCCTTTGATGGTTGTACTTAGACGTAAAGGAGCAACCTCTATTCGCTCTTCCATCTCACTTTCCTCCTTTTTCCAAACGGCCCGACCTTTGGGCCGGAATTATACGCCGCTTATGCAATTTCCGCGGCCCTTGGGCAAGGGACCTCTCGGGGTACGGTTCCACGGACCTCGAAAAGGCCCCCGTAAGGTCCCTCACAAGGCATGATAGAGAGGACCTCCCGGTCGGCTGTGGAACGAGAAAACGCCCCGGAGCCGACCTCGTAAAGCTGGTGACAATTCAACTCTTCAACTCATATAGACTCCCCGAGCTCCCGCCACATTCAGTCGCAGTCTGTAGAGCGAAGTGGAGGCGGCGATGAAGAGCGTTTTCCAATCAGAGCCGCCCCAGTTGATGTTGCCGACATTTTCAGGAACACTAATGGTCCCGAGATGTTTGCCCTGTGCACTGACCACCCAGATGCCGCCGGGACCCGTGACATAGATATTGCCGAGCTCATCGCATTTCATGCCGTCTGGAATGCCCTCTTCCAGCACGCCCCGACCGATCTTTTCGAAAAACATCCTGCCATTGGCCAGTGTCCCGTCTTTTTGTACGTCAAAAACACGGATGTGGGCCCGCGTGCTGTCATTGATATAAAGTTTCGATCCATCCGGTGAGAAACACAGGCCGTTCGGGGTTTCAAAGTCTTTGAACAGAAGCTCTACGTCTCCGCCACCGGGTGGGACCCGAAACACCCCCTGAAAGTCCAGTTCGCGCTCGCGAGGCACGCCGAACACCGGTACGCGCCCAAAAGGCGGATCTGTGAAGTAGATGGAGCCGTCTTTGCCGACCAAAACATCGTTCGGCGAGTTCAGTTCTTTGCCCTGGTAATGGGAGGCAATGGTTTCACGTTTGCCCGCCGGGGTTTCCCGCACCAGCGTGCTGGTGCTATGCTCGCAGACAATCAGGTTGCCCTGAGCGTCGTAGGTCATCCCGTTGCATTTGTTGCTGGGCCGCATCACCTCCTTCACTCCTTCGGCTTCGCTCCAGCGTCGCCGCACATCCCCGGGCATGTCGCTGAACAAAAGGAATTTGCCCTGTTGGTTCCAAATCGGCCCTTCGGTAAACCAGAAACCCGAACCGATCTTTTCCAGGGAGTTGACCAGCTCATAGAGCTTGGGGGATTGGGGATGCAGACCGCCCAGATAGTCGCCAACGCCACCTTTCATCGCTTCGGCAATCTCCGAACAGGTGGCCACCGCGGCGATGTTTTTCAGCGCATAGTTAAGGGCGGCATGCTGCCACTCAGCGTCAATGGTGGAGGTTCCATCGCTTGCCACCACAATCTGGTAGCCGGCATCTGCACCATGCCGTGCCGAATGTTCAACCGACATATTGGTCCAGGCCCCCGTGATGATGATGGTCTCCGCTCCAAGTCCGCGCAGAATATTGTCGAGATTGGTGCAATAAAAGCCATTCATGCGCGTTTTTTCGATCAGGAAGTCGCCTTTCTTGGGTTCGAGCCCCTCTACCGGTGCGGCTCCCCAGGAGCCCCGCACTACCGCATTGGCGCCGCGCACGCCCCAGAAAATGGGCGCGTTTTGTTTGAGTCCGGGGGCCCCAGGATCAACGATATAATGGACGTGAATGACCGGAACACCAGCTTGGCGTGCCGCCTCGGCCAGCATTTTTACATTGGCAACTACATTTTGGCTCCTGGCATGAGCCGGCGCACCGGAATCGGCCCAAGCGCCGCCATCAGAGATCACGTCATTTTGCAAATCCTGGATAATGAGAGCAGCCTTTTGTGCAACCAAAGTTTTCATAGAAAAACCTCCGAATTTTCCTTTCGAGCGGTTCAACTTGTTTTCCCCGATTGCCGAGCGAAGGCCGGCATTTAAGCCTGATTTTTCCTGCAGTAATTGAGGTGGTAGAAACACGAACTGGAGCGGTCACGGGTAGGCTGCCCGGCAAAAATAAGGGGCCACAGACCTAATAGACTCATAGACTCCTGCTGCTTGAAGAAACTGCACCTGACAAAGTAAAACTCACCGACGTGATGCAAAGCAAGGAAAGAAATATGGATGTGAGTAACGTACATGGCAAAGACTCCACATACATCTTATCTTTTTAAAGCATACATAACTTTCTGCAAAAGTCAAGAGATAATTAAGGAGGAGGAATCGGGTAAATGTCTATGAAAGTAAATAATTATAAGCGGATGTTTTAGTGGGCTGGCACAAATAAGAAGAACAGACCCTATAACGCCAATGTTTTTTCAACTGTATCTCTCATATCATAAAGATAACTATACACTTAATTGATAACGTCAATCATGAAATAAATGATATCGGCTTTGTTCGATATACAAATATAGTAATATATATCACACCATCTATATAGATTCAATGCAAATTATCCCTATTGATAATGGAAGCATGTCCAGTGGCCTTCTCGGTGCTTTGAGCAGGCCCATGCTTGAACAGATTGAATATCACAAGCCTAAAATTACAGAGACTGCCGCACACTCAACCTTAGCTTGCCAAAAGCTTAATTTTACGACCGGTTCGATTTCTGTTGATGTATGAAATGGAAGTGTTGAGTATTCCCAGAATGGGCTAAGCGGGGGTGCAATACTGGACTGGAGCATCAGGTATCCAGCGGAAGACAGGCTGGCTGCTCTTACCTCCATCCTTTTCTAAAGTCTCCGCGACGCTGCGCGGCTAACCTTTGCTCAACGCTTTACACTTTGTAAAAACGGCTGACACTTTGCCCGGTCATCCCGAAGTCTGCCCAAAGCGATCCTCCTCAATTATCTTAACTAAATCTAGCCCTTATCCAATCGACTCACTAAGGCCGTCCATGGCATGCAAGTTGCCAATACGTTCAGAGGCCAAATTTCCGCCCGACTGCGGTTGCTTGTTATTTTTGAGAAGTTTTCATACGTGATCGAACACAAGGAGGTTTCCCCCAATGAATGGTCCAAGGCAGGTTTACGAGTTCCTGAAGGCTTCGTCCATAGCGCATGCGCAATGGGATTATGAAGTCTCTATGTCCATAATCAAAAGCCGTAAGAAGCTTTTGGTTTTACTTCTGCTGCTCGCGCCCATTGTGCTTGTGTCCCTGCTCGAAGCAGCTCCTTTGCTGGGCGGCAAAGAGGCTTACGCTCCATCGTTTTATTCGCCGATGATCTTTCTGGTTTCGATGGCGATCGGCCTTGCCGCCGGACTGATCACCGGGTGTATCGGAGCAGGCGGCGGGTTCATCATTACTCCGGCCCTCATGGCTGCTGGTGTAAAAGGCATTCTGGCGGTCGGGACCGACCTTTTTCACATTTTTGCCAAGGCTATCATGGGCACCGCCGTCCACAAGAAGCTCGGCAATGTCTCCTGGAAACTGGCATTGGCATTTCTGGTCGGTTCCGGGGCCGGTACTTTCGTCGGGGGGGCAATCAACAGGGTGCTCTATAATATCGATCCCCTGTTGAGCGAGGGTTTCATCAGCCTTATTTATGCCATTTTGCTTGGTTTTCTTGGTTTTTACGCGCTCTTCGATTTTCTCAAATCCACAAAAGGTCCTGCAGCCGCCGCAGGTGGCGCTCATGGTTCCGTTCAGCCCGGCACCCCCAATTTCGCGGTTAAACTTCAGTCGATAAATATTCCACCGATGATTCACTTCGACGAGGATTTCGTCCCCGGGGGCAAAAAAATTTCCTGGGTGATCATTGCAGCCGGCGGCGCCATCGTTGGGATTCTTGCCTCCATCATGGGTGTGGGAGGCGGCTTCGTTACGTTCCCCATGTTTGTTTATGTCTTCGGTGTTTCTTCCATGACGACCGTGGGCACCGATATTCTTCAGATCATCTTCACAGCGGGTCTGGCCTCTATCGCTCAATACGCCATTTATGGATACGTATTTTACTCCCTGGCGATGGGAATGCTGATCGGATCGCTTCTGGGTATTCAGGTCGGAGCGCTCACCACGAAGGTGGTCAAAGGCATTCACATCCGAGGCTTTTATGCTGTTTCGATTCTTGCCGGGTTTGTAAACCGGGCTGCAACGCTGCCCCGAAAAATGGTTGAACTGGAGCTGATCAACATCCCTAAATCCATAACCGCCAATATCGAGTTCGTAGGCAATATTCTTTTCTGGATTGTGGTAGCCGCCTTTGGGCTTTGGCTGTTTGCCAAATTCTTCGGCAATTTGGGGGTCCTGAGAGAAGAGACACGGGCCCCGGCAATTTCCGCCAAACCGGCTGCTTAGAGCAGTGGACAGAGGAGAAACAGAAATGCTGATCAGACATCAAAAGACAATGAGTGTTGGTCTATTACTTGGGATAACTTTTTTGGGAATGCTGGCCCTGATTTTTTCTCCCGTGTTCGGACAGGGTAAAAACGGCCTTGAGTACTCGGACGAGCTTTTCAACAAACTGGCTAAAGGTTCCTCATATTTTATTCCGAAACTCACAGGAGACCTTAAAGAGGTTGAAAAAGACGAACTTGCTGTCAGCGTCAAAATGGATAGTGCGGGGCAGGCGGTCATGGCGGCAAAGATTTTTGCAAGGGCCGCTCCGGATACCACCTCGCAGGATGTCCAGCTCAATATAAAAGGCAATCTCACAAAACTGCTCGGAGCTGTTCTGGAAGACTCCAGCACCATGTATTTTAACAAAGGCGAAGAAGTCAGGCAAAAGTACGGAATGGACGAACAGGAAGTGATGACGACCTGGTGGGCCGGGTTGAACCGTGCCGCCAAAGAACTCCAGAAGAGCAGAAAAACCGAACAGGCCAATATGATTCTGGAGGTAATGAAAAAGGGCATCGAACCGGCCTACAACTTTTACAGGATCGAGCCCCAGAGTGTAGGTGAGAAGGCATTCACTGCAACGGGCCTGCTGGTCTTTTACGTAATCTATACCATGTGGTGGGGCTTTGCGATTTTCTACCTGTTCGACAGTCTTGGCCTCAGCATGAAGAAGGCAAAGGTAAAACAGGAAGTATAAGGCCCTTTAACTCCCGCATGATTGCAACGATTGCTGCCCCTTGGGGCAGTTCTGGAGGATAGAATGAAAATACTGGTGCCGGTCGATGGTTCCGCGCATTCTCTCAAGGCCCTTGAAATCGCCGCCGATTTTGCAAAAACCAGGCAGGCCGAAATTTATGTGATCAGCGTGGCGGCTTCTATTGGCGGTATGGAAGACCATGAAATCTCGCCGCACAGGCGTGAGCGTCATGAGGAAATTCTTCAGGAGCGCGCTGATGAGGCAATCAAAACCGCCCGCGAAGTCCTTGGAAGACAGCAAGTCGACGTTAGATTCTCCCAGACCGTGTCGACGACAGTTTCTGTTCCCGATGCCATCATTGATTTCGCGGAGGCCGAGGGGATCGACCTTATCGTTATCGGGAGCCGCGGATTGAGTGTTTCGTCCAGGTTCAAGATGGGCAGCATCGCCAACCAGGTGGTTAAGTACTGTCCCTGTTCCGTGTACCTGGTGAAGATTCCGGCAGTTCAGGGCTGATTTTATTCCGGTGTGACAGGTCCCCTGATTTTGTGCCCTGTCCCAGGTTTACAGGCATCGGTGCACGCCCGTGGTTTAGCCGAACCACAAGGCGTGTGTGCTGCTGATGAAACGGTCCCCTGAGAACCGCTGCAATGCCGACTCTGTCCGGATGCGCTTGATGGCCGAGGCCAATCGTGCGATGATCGCGCACCGGGGAATACCGAGCCGCCTGCTCAACGGCACTTCCGCATGCTACGGGCCCAGAAAGATGAAGAAGATATTCACCATACTGATCGCAGACAAAAACAGGAACGTCCGGGATTTTCTTCGCCGTGAACTTTCAGCCGAGGGTTACGAAGTTTGGGTGGCCGAGGATGGCGACCGGATTCTTGCTGAAATAGAGCGCGAAGACGGGGTGGATCTGCTTGTGTTCGACCTCGAAATGCCGGACGTCGACAGCTCGAAAATCTTTGAGAAAACCCAGGAACGCCGGCCTCCTTTGCCTGTTATAGTTCATACCTTCCTCACCGAGGAATCCGAGCGTAAGAACTCGGGCATGGGGGAAATCTATATTGAAAAGAGCGGCAATATCGACCACCTCAAAGCGGCGGTCGCCGATATGCTGAAAAAATTTTACCCGGACCGGCTTCTTCACGCCGGACCGGCCGATGCGGCCCGATAGCCGGTTTACATGGTCCATTTGTGCCTCCGCGGGGCGGGGGGCCGCCGTAAGCGCTTAAATAAGCGCGTAAGTGGTTGGATTTACTGAAGCCTGGAAAATGATTCTCGTCGCCCCGGCGAAAGCCGGGGGCCAGAAAACCTTGAAATCCCCCAAAGCGCGGGACTGGATTCCGGCTCAGAAGCGCCGCCGGAATGACGAACAGGGCTCAGCATCATGAGCTTAGGACTTAAAGTCAACAACATTGGGGAGCCGGGGAGGGCCGTCTCAAGAAATTTCTTTATTAATTCGCGCTTATTGGGAATAATAACCTGTACGGAATTTTTCGAACCGGATCGGATATGCCGCTGGCTTTTTGGAGGCTGTGCAGGTGGAACCTTTGAGAGTCCTGATCGTTGATGATGAGGTTGAATTTCTGGAGACCCTGGTCAAAAGGCTCCGGAAAAGAAAACTGGCCGTGAATGGCGTTACGAGCGGGGAAGCGGCCCTGGCGCATTTGAAAGAAAATCCGGTCGATATCGTTGTCCTCGACGTAAAAATGCCCGGAATGAGCGGTCTGGAGACCCTGCGCGAAATAAAGAAGCAGTACGGTCTGCTGGAAGTAATCATGCTTACGGGCCATGCGAATATGGAAGTGGCTATCGAAGGAATGGAGACGGGCGCCTTCGACTATCTTATGAAGCCGACCGATATCGACGAACTTCTGTATAAAATACAGGACGCATATAAGAGAAAGATGCTAAATGAAAAGACCGGACTCGCGAAGACGCGAAGCTTGCCCGGTTGATGAACCTTCTAACACTGCCGGCCCGCAGTCCGGCTGAGGCGCCCTTCTAACGCTGATCTGGCGTATGTCTTTAATCAAAAGATGCCTTCGAAAACTTGGAATGGGAACAAGGGAGACCCTCGCCCCGTTGGATGCCGAGACACTCCGCACCGCATTCCAGACCCGGTACCATAATTTCAAGCTGCTGCTAAGCGCCAATAACAAAGCCCTTCAGATCATGTCTGAACTCGAGGATGCCCGCCAAGGGGACACGCCGTTCGGAATGTCCTTTATTCGGGCTAATTGCACGGCGGTTTCCGTCAGCGTATTTCGCATGGTAAAGTGTATGGATCAACTGGCGCCGTGCAAATACATGGACCTGCATGAAAGCTTCAGGTCGATTCAGGGCAGGATTACTGAAATTATCTCCGAAAAAAAGGAATCGGGTGCCGGCCCGCTGATAATTCCTATCCGGCACGTCGATAAAACGAGGTCGGATGAGGTCGGCAACAAGATGGCAAACCTCGGCGAAATCCGCAATCGCCTCTGCATTAAGGTCCCAAACGGGTTTGTAATTTCGGCTGGGGCGTTTCGCCAATTCATGGGTTCAGGGGAACTCCAGGCCGAGATAGACCGTCTCATGCAATCATCGCCGACGGAAGAAATGGACCAGCTGTTTTCGCTAAGCGCACAACTCCAGCAGCAAATCATCCGGGCCGGTGTGCCCGCGGAGCTTACAAGCGTCATTTTGAGCGCATATGCCCAACTTGAAAAAGAAGAAGGGCAGGGGGTTAAAGTCTCGCTTCGCAGCAGCGCCCTTGGCGAAGATTCCGAGAAAACCTCCTTTGCCGGTCTGTACCGCTCCGAATTGAACGTAAGCGCCGATAACCTCATACAGGCTTACAAGGAAATAGCGGCTAGCAAGTACAGCCTCCAGGCGATCACCTACCGGTTGAACAGGGGAATCCGCGACGAAGACATCGACATGTGCGTCGGGTGCACCTCCATGGTAAACGCGGTCGCGGGCGGTGTGATCTATTCGCGAAATCCTCTGGACGTACGCGATGAGCGCGTTTTTATCCATTCCGTCTTTGGGTTGCCCAAATCGGTGGTGGATGGGAGCGTTGCGTCCGATCTCTTCGTAGTCTCAAGGGATCATCCGCCTCGGATCGTGGAAAAACAGGTCGCGGAAAAGCGGCAGAAGTTTGTCTGCTACCCGGACGAAGGTATATGCAGGCTTGAGATCTCCGGTGACGAGGGCCTGCAGGTCTCCATTTCCGATCAAACCGCGTTGGAGCTGGCCGGCATTGCCCTCCGGATTGAAAATCATTACGGGGTTGCCCAGGACATCGAATGGGCCATCGATGACAAGGGACAAATAACGATACTTCAGTGCCGTCCTCTGAGGCAGGGGAACACGATTGTGGAGCCGGGGGGCCGATACGATATCCCGGACTGTGAGGTAATTGTTTCGGGAGGTCTGACGGCAAGTCCCGGGGCCGGGTTCGGCCCGGTTTTCGTGGTCAGGAAAGAAAGCGAGACCCTTCTTTTCCCAAAGGGGGCGGTCCTGGTCGTCAGGCAGGCGCTGCCCAGGTGGGCCGCTTTGCTGGGCCGGGCCTCCGCGCTTGTCGCCGAACAGGGGTCGGTTGCCGGACATCTGGCCAATGTGGCCAGGGAATTCGGCGTGCCGGCAATCGTGGGAGTGGAGGGCGCCACGGACCTGCTCAATAACGCTCAGCCCGTTACGGTCGATGCGGACGGCCGCAGGGTGTGCATTGGAAAAATCGAAGCCTTTTTCCGAAATCGGCCGGCTTCAAAGGGCCTTATGGAAGGTTCCGCTGTCCTAGATATCCTGAAGAGGGCATCCGAAAACATAATTCCTCTTCACCTGTTAGATCCGGAGGCATCGAATTTCAAAGTTTCCCAGTGCCGGAGTTTTCACGATATAACGAGGTTCTGCCATGAGAAATCCGTCATGGAGATGTTCAGCTTCGGAAGAGATCACCATTTCTCGGAGAGGGCAAGCAAGCAGTTGGTGTGCCGTATCCCCATGCAGTGGTGGATACTCAACCTCGATGACGGGTTCAGAGAGGATGTGTCGGGTAAATTCGTAGACCTGGACAATATAGTGTCGATCCCCATGCTTGCACTATGGGCAGGGATTGTCGCCGTGCCCTGGGAAGGGCCGCCGCCGGTGGATTCCAAGGGTTTCATGTCGATCCTGCTCGAGGCCAGTTCCAATCCGGCGCTCGACCCTTCGATGCCTTCGCCCTATGCGGACCGGAACTATTTCATGATATCGAAGAATTTCTGCAGCCTCAGCTCCCGGTTCGGTTTTCATTTTTCGAGCATCGAGGCCCTGGTCGGCGAAAGGGCAAACGAGAACTACATCAGTTTCGGCTTTAAAGGCGGAGCTGCCGACCATGGAAGGTGCGTGCGCCGCGCACGCTTTATCGGGAGCATTCTCGAAGAGTTCGAATTTCGAAGCGAAATCAGGGACGATGGTGTGACGGCGCGCTTGGAGGGCTATGACGAAGAGGTGATGAAGGAAAAATTAAAGGTGCTGGGATATCTGATCATCCACACTCGCCAGCTCGATATGGTCATGTTTAATGACGCTTCATGTCAGCAACACAGGAGCAAACTGCTTGCGGATATCTTCTCGGTCGTCCTGCCGTAGTCATCGAGGACCGGCTGCTTCCGAATGAAACGCCCACGACACGGCGCATTGCTGAACGGTGATTAACCCCGCTCTTTTCGGCACAAGTGCCAGGCTAACGCAAAGGAAATCAGATGAACAGTTCAGCGCGTGAGAAAATACTCGTGGCATGCGACGGGTCCGAACACTCCCTGCAGATTATAAGGTACACCTCTTTGGTCCTGGATCCGAGGAGGTTTGAAGTTGTCCTGTATCACGTCTTTATAAGGGTCCCGGAATCATTCATCGATATCGAACAAAAAATTCCCGCATATCGTTATAGGATCGTAAGCGTAGAGGCCTGGGAGAAGAAACAGGACGTGGCCATCCGGGAATTCATGGAAAAAGCGAAAAGGATTTTGCTTGACGCCGGGTTCCCCGATGAGGCGATCACGATAAGAATTAACGAAAGAAGGATCGGGATCGCCCGCGATATCGCCGCCGAAGCAGGAAACGACTACAAGGCGCTGGTGGTCGGGCGAAGAGGACAGAGCGATCTCAAGGATTTCATGCTCGGTTCGGTCGCCAACAACATCATCGGGCTCGTATCGATCCCCATCTGGGTCGCAGCGGCAGGAAAGCCGCGGCAATGTAAGGTCCTTATGTGCCTGGATGATTCGGAAGGGGCCATGATGGCCTTGAAGCATCTTTGCCATGTTCTGGACACTTCGAAGAATTGCGAAATCACGCTTTTCCATGCCGTTCGAGAGTTCCACGGCTTCAAGAAATTCGTGCGCGAAGTCTTCTCTTCAGAGGGGGATAAAACGGCAATTGAAAATATCGAACGTGAACTGGCGCAGGCCTCGAAGCTTCTGGAACCATCGTTTGACAAGGCCAGGGCCGCTTTGATTTCCAGTGGGGTGGACCCGGCCCGAATTCATCAGAAAATCGTATCGGGTGCAAACCATTCCGCGCAGGCCATAATTGAGGAGGCGGAAAAGGGTGAATACGACACGATTGTCCTGGGAAGAAGGGGCCTTTCCAAAGTCGAGGAATTCGTAATGGGCCGAGTGAGCAACAGGGTTATCCATATGGCCAAGGACAGAACTGTCTGGGTCGTCAACTGATTGGTCCTCATGTCTTGCCCTCTCCGCACGGCCTCAGCCGGCGGTTGGGTCCGGGGGGAGATATTTTGCCAAAAGGGCCAGGTAATCTCGCATGGCTGGCAGGGTTGGGGCAAAAAAATGAGAGCTGAGTTCGCGATAAAGGCGCTCCGTTGGAAACGGCAACCTGAATAAAGTGATCGTCTCCTCAGTGGTGTCATACAATACGGCGTTTGCCGCGGGTACCCCGTCGCGATAAGGGCCGCCCACACTTCCCGCCTTCACCCAGTACCTGGAATGAGGATTTAGCCGGATGGTGAGCTTGCGGCCGGCCGAAGGTTTGTGGATTTTGACATGCTCCGGGAGGGGGTAGGCAACGCCGCCGGGCAGCTCATAAACCGCGGGAATATGGTCGTGGCCGCTGAAGATGATCTGTTTAGGGTAAGCGCTCCATGCTTCGAGGCATGACTCCAGAACGGGTTGAGTGAGGTATTCGAAGCACCTGATCGTGGGAGGATCTCCTTTTGACGGGAGGTGAAAGGGGCTGTGGTGGACGATGGTAAAGTTGTCTTTTTCGATTGCGAGCGGCAGTTTCAACAGGTAATCGATAGAGCCCGGGACAGTTGAGAGCAGCCCCGCGTTATAGGCTGAGGCCTGTATGCGATCCAAGTTCCGGGGGAAATCAGTAAAAAGACCTGCCACCAGAAGATCGTGGTTTCCCGCAACGGTCGAAAACCCGTAAGTCTTCATACGGGTCAGTGTGCGATCTCCAAAAGGGAGCCAGCCAACAAGGTCCCCTAGACAGTAAATCCGGTCGGCTTTAATGCTTTGAGAGTGTTTGATGCATGCATCCAGGGCGTATTCGTTGCCGTGGATGTCTCCAAATAGATATATTCTCATTGGCCCTCCTGACACTCTGTCGCGCTAAGGGTTCACCCTCCGAAAATTCCGCTCATCGAGCCGACGGATATTTCTGCCTGGCCGGGATAACACCGCGCACGCCGTAGACAGGATCTTCGGCATCGCCAAAAAAGCGCTGGATCAGATGTACATGAAGGTGCATTACCGATTGACCGGCCGCAGTGCCGACATTTACGCCCACGTTATAGCCGTCCGGATTGTACAGGGCGTCCAGCAGTTCCTTGCCCCTCTGGAGCAGATCGAAAATAGCGTCGATCTCCTCTTGTGTTGATTCAAAAAGACTTGGGTAATGTCTGTTGGGAATTACCAAAAGATGGCCGCTGCTTACCGGAGAGGTATCATAGACAGCGAAAGCAACGGGATTTTCCAATATTTTGTGCGGACTCCCGCAAAACGGGCATTTGCCTTCCATACCGATGATCCTCTTAATAAGAGTCAATCAGCTTCTTGTCGGGCGGCAACCGGGCGTACCCCTCATCATGATCCAAAGAAAGGTACATCGGAATACGGCCGGAGTCAACGAACCAGCCTGAGAGTTGCTTTGCCGTAGGTCTAATTGAGATTGGGTTTTTTGTGACCGAAGACCTGTATGCGAAGTTTGCCCAAGGCTTTCCGGGATTGATTTTGTGCCGATTTTCGGGCTGATTGCAAGCGGGCGCGTGCATCATAGTGAATCGATATGAAACGTTATTTGTTGACTTATTGCCCTGCCGGCTTTATGTTCAGGCTCCACTGGGTAGATATGATACGAAATGAAACACAGTGCCGCTCATTCCTGCGCAAATCCAGACGGCTCATTGCATAATTAAACCATCTCCCATTCGAGATCCATAGCTGAAATGAAAGACTTACCGGTAAGCCTTATTTGTGTTCTTGACCAAATTCCCATCGGGGTCTGCATCATCGGCAGGGACCGCGGAATTGTCTTCATGAATAGAGCGCTTGAAGCCATCACCGGTTTTTCGACAGAGCAATGCGCCGGGCTTCCATGCTCACACGTCCTGCGGTTCAACAAATGCCTGGAGAACTGCCCGGTCGACAGGGATGAGTCGCGGGAAAGATGCGTGCTCGAAGGCGATATAATAAATCAGGAGAATCAGAAGATACCCGTGCGGGTAACTTTTGCTTCCCTGATCGACGAGTCGGGAGAGATTTCAGCCTACGTTGAGACCATCGACGACCTTCGTCAGGCACGCGTTATCGACCCGGCGCGGATAAATCCTTTCAGTTCCGGCCGAATCGTCGGCCGTTGCCCTCAGATGGAAAAGATCCTGCAGTTTCTGCCTGTCATAGCGCAATCGGAGGCGCCTGTTGTTATTACAGGCCAGATCGGCACCGGAAAGGATCTTCTTGCCGAAGAGCTTCATCACGCCTCTTTGCGAGCCAATAGTCCGTTCATCACTTTCCACTGCGGCGCTCTGCCCGATTCACTTGCCGAATCTGAATTGTTCGGCGTAGCCAAAGACACCTTTACAGGGGTCGTTAAAAAACCGGGGAAATTCCGGCTCGCGCACAAAGGGACCCTCTATATCGCCGAAGTCGGCGACCTGGCCCCTTTGCTTCAAACCAAACTTTTGAATTCGCTGGATGAAAAAATTATTTATCCGATCGGCAGCGCGAAAAGCGTTCCGGTCGATGTGAGAATAATTGCGGCCACGAGCAGGGACTTGGGCCAAATGGTTCAAGACGGTACTTTTCGAAGCGAACTCTATTTCAGATTGAACGCTCTCAGTCTTCATCTGCCGCCGCTCAAAGAACGGGGTGAGGACCGGAGACTGCTTATGGACCATTTTATGCGTGCCCATGCCTCGCTTTTGAACAAGCCGGTCACTGGGTTTTCGGATGCGTGCCTGGAAAAACTCCTGGAATACGGTTATCCGGGAAATATCCTCGAGTTGAAACACATAGTCGAATATGCGGTCAGTCTGTGCCGGACCGAACAGATAGAGCTTCGCGACCTGCCGGCCTACTTGACCGAAGATTTTGCCGGCCTCGATGCAAAATCTCCGGTATCGGCCGCGCAGCCGCCGCCGAAAGGGGGCGCCGGCCGTCAGGGTGACTGGTCCGCCCTTGAGCACCAGATGATAATGGATGCGCTCCTTGAGGCAAACGGGCGCCGCGGCAAGGCTGCCCGACTGCTGGGTTGGGGACGGAGCACTCTGTGGCGCAAAATGAAACATTACCGAATTGGTTTCGAGTAGGGTGCGGAGGATGAAAAAAGTACTGCTCGTGCTCGATGGAAACGATATCGCTCCGAGGTTCGATCTCGCGATGGAGGTCGCGGTCGTCTGCCTGGACGGGGATGAAAAACCTGCTCAAAAAAAGGACATCGTGCTTGCACGCCCATCATCGGAGGCGCTCTGCGAGCTGGTAGCCTCCGAAAATGTGCATGCGGTGATTTGCGGAGGAATCGAAAAGGATTACATTCAGTATCTTGCCTGGAAAGACGTGTCGGTAGTCCACTCGGTAATGGGGCCCGCGGGAATTGCCCTCAGCCGATTTCAAACGGGTACTCTCAAGTCCGGAGACATACTTTTCGAAAAGCGGAAGGTCTGAAATGTCTTTTGGGAGTTGGCTAAAAAGCTGGAGTTTCCTCGATTTTCCGGAAAGTGGCGGGTCTCCTGAAATTTACCGGCTTCTCCGCAAACGGATCATCGCCCTGATGATCGTAGTCACGCTTGTCCCACTTTGTTCCATGGCGATGATAAACTTGCATCAGTACCGCAAAACGCTCAGGGAGGAAATCGTAAAGCCGCAACTCGTCCTGGTGAACAAGAGCAAGCACTCCGTGGAGCTGTTCCTTGCCGAACGGCTTTCCGCGGTGAGTTTTATCGCCTCGGAGCATTCTTTTGACGAACTTGCCGATGAGGGAAACCTGAACCGTATCTTTCATGTGATGAAGCAGGAGTTCGGCGGCTTTGTAGATCTTGGCCTGATAGATGACTCCGGCCTGCAGGTAAGCTACGTGGGGCCCTACGAGCTCAAGGGCCGCAACTACACGGGACAGCCCTGGTTCCACGAGGTTGGGGTGCGGGGCACCTATATAAGCGATGTTTTTATGGGTTTTCGCAGGTTTCCGCACATTGTCATGGCGGTGCAGCGGGGAATCGAAGGCGGAAAATCCTGGGCCCTGCGAGCCACAATCGACACGCAGAGGATAGATGAGCTTATTGCATCGATGGGGCTGGACGCAAAGAGCGACGGGTTCCTTATAAACAGGGACGGCACGCTCCAGACCGCGACAAGGCGCTATGGGGGAGTTCTGGATCATTTTCCGCTCGCGCTTCCTCCGTTTTCGAGCGAGGCAAACTTCATAGAGACCACGGACTCACTGGGCCGCGAGGTTCTGATGGTGTACTCCTATTTTCAGACCTCACCGTTCGTGCTCGTGGTGGTAAAGCCAAGAGGCGAACTGTTCAGGTCCTGGTATACGCTTAAGAACAGTATATTTTACGTTTTTTTCGCAGGCGTGCTGATAATCCTGCTCGTTGTATTCAAGCTGACTGACTTTTTGGTAAGGAGGCTCCAGGAAAGCGACGAGAGGCGCGAAGCGGCCTTTCGGGAGATCGAGCATAGCCACAAACTATCGTCTATCGGCAGGCTCGCCGCGGGGGTGGCGCATGAAATAAACAATCCGATGGCGATCATAAACGAGAAGGCGGGCCTGATGAAAGACCTGATCGAGTTGGGGGGTGAGTTTGAGAACAGGAATAAATTTCTTGCCCTGACCGGGGCGATCATCGATTCCGTGGAGCGTTGCCGCTCGATCACCCACCGGCTGCTCGGGTTCGCGCGCCGGATGGAGCCTCATATCGAAAATCTGGACATAAATGAGGTGATTCGGGAAACCGTGGGATTCGTGGAAAAAGAGGCGCGATACAGAAATCTCGACCTTCAACTGCAACTGGGGGACAATCTTCCTGAAATTGCCTCGGATCGGGGGCAGCTTCAGCAGGTGTTTCTAAATTTGCTCTCAAACGCCTTTGCGGCCGTGAGCGACGGTGGCGCCGTTACCCTTTGCACCTGTGATCTGGGCGGGGCCATTTCAGTTTCAGTTGAGGATAACGGCTGCGGGATGTCCGATGAGACGCTCAATCGCGTTTTCGAACCTTTTTTTTCCACCAGGAAGAAGGGACACGGCACGGGGCTCGGTTTGTTCATTACCTACGGCATCATCAAGAGGCTTGGCGGGCGGATCGAGGCCAGGAGCAAGGAAGGAGTGGGCACCGTTATGACCGTTCATTTGCCTAAAAAGGCTGGAGCTGCGCAAAAAGGGTAGTGCGTGATGGAACAGATCAGGGTGCTTTTGGTCGATGACGAAGAGGAATTTGCATCGGCGCTTGCCGAAAGGCTCAATATGCGGGGAATCCACACTTTGACGGCCTCCCGGGGAGAAGAAGCCTTGCGGATGCTGGAGTCCGATTCGCCTCCGCAGGTGGTCCTGTTGGACATAATGATGCCCGGGCTGGGCGGAAAGGAAGTTTTCGACCGCATCAGGCTGAAGCACCCGGATATCTCAGTAATCTTCCTGAGTGGACAAGGTGCGCCGGAGATCGGTCCGGAATGCGGGGATTGTCTCATCAAGCCGGTCAAGATCGACGAGTTGATCCGAAAGATCAGATCGATTTGCGCAAAAGTCTGATTTGACCGCCAATTTTCTACGTATTTGCAGGATATCTATTTTTCGGGAGTGGCATGGGAACTCAGTTTATGCTTCGTAAGATGTTTCCGTTTATTGACTGGCTGAAGGTTTCAACACTTTCCTCTATCAAACTGGACCTCGTTTCCGGTGTGACTGTCGCCCTCGTTTTGATTCCGCAATCGATGGCTTATGCGCAGCTCGCCGGAATGCCCGTACACTATGGACTTTACGCCGCGTTTCTTCCGCCCATGATCGGCGCTTTGTTCGGCTCCAGCCGTCAGCTTGCAACAGGTCCGGTGGCTATTGTATCCCTCATGACTTCGGCAGCCCTGTCACCCTATGCGACGGCGGGAAGCGATGGTTTCATTGCCTACGCGGTCCTGCTCGCGCTCATTGTCGGAGTTTTCCAGCTCGCGCTGGGGATCCTGCGACTGGGACTGGTCGTCAATTTTCTTTCCCATCCCGTGGTGAACGGATTCACCAACGCCGGTGCGATTATTATCGCAACATCCCAGCTCTCCAAGATGTTCAACGTTAATGTGGACGAGGCCCCGCATCATTATGAGACCGTATACCGGGTCATAAGGGCCGCGCTGGTCTATACGCACTGGGAGACCCTGGCGCTGGGGGCGGGCGCGTTTGTGATCATGTACGTGTTGAGGCGGATCAACAGCCGCATTCCTTACGTGCTTGTCGCCGTGGCTATGACCACCATCATATCCTGGGCTACAGGATATGAAAATAACGTTCGGGTCCCGGTAGATATGATCGCTTCAAAGCAATGCAGGGACTTCATTGCCCAATTCAACGCAGCCGAAAAGGAGTCCAGGGAATTGGCGCAAACCAGGGCTGTGCTCACCCCCAGGTTGGCAGCCGCCGAGGAAAGACACGGCAGCCAGTCGAAGGATGCCCTGGAGATAAAACATGAATGGGACGTTATCGACTTCAGGATCTCAGAGCTCAAGAATACAATGGAGCAGGCACGCTCGCAGATCAGATGCTATCTTTTCACTGCCGCAACGGACACGCAGGGCAAAAAGATCTATCTTCCTGTTGACAAACTCGGCGAAACGACGAAAGGGGAAGGATCGATCTGGAGGTTAAAAATCGGCAACTCTTCAGTCGATGAGAAAGCAGTCGTACTCATGGCCGGAGGGAGCGTCGTAGGCAATGTCCCCCGCGGGATACCAGGTTTCGAGGTCCCCAGGTTTGATCCGGGTATTCTGCTCAAGCTGCTCCCCATAGCGGCTATTATTTCTCTTCTCGGATTCATGGAAGCAATATCGATTGCCAAGGCGATGTCCGCCAAAACCGGCCAGCGGCTCGATCCGAATCAGGAGCTCATCGGTCAGGGTCTTGCCAATATCATTGGGGCATTCGGAAAGAGTTTCGCTGTATCGGGTTCTTTCTCCAGGTCGGCCGTTAACATGCAGGCGGGTGCGGTAACCGGATTCTCGAGTGTATTTACCAGCATTACCGTTGGCATAGTGCTTCTTTTTTTTACTCCGCTGCTATACTACCTGCCTCAATCAGTCCTGGCCGCCGTCATTATGATGGCAGTCGTCGGCCTGATAAATGTCTCGGGCTTCATTCACGCCTGGAAGGCGCAATGGTACGACGGAGTGTTCTCTATCGTAACTTTTCTGGCAACCCTCATCACGGCCCCGCATCTCGACCGGGGGATCATGATCGGCGTTTTGCTCTCGCTCGGTATGTTTCTCTACAAGAGCATGCGCCCAAAGGTGACCACGCTTTCCATGTATGCGGACCGCTCATTTCAGAGCGCGCGGGATCACGGCCTGCATGAGTGCAGGCATATTGCGATGATCCGCTTCGACGGCGCCCTTTTTTACGCCAATGCAACCTATCTGGAGGAGAAGGTCTCAGAGCGGATTCGAACTATGCCGGAGCTGAAACACATTTTAATCGTCTGCAACGGCATAAACGATATGGACGCCTCGGGGGAGGAAATGCTCTCACTCATTGTCGATCGGGTGCGGAGCGCCGGATATGAGATATCCTTTGCCGGACTTAACGAGAAGGTGCTCGGAGTTATGAAGCGCACCCACCTGTTGGAAAGAATCGGCCAAAAAAATATTTACTCGACGATCCACCTTGCCGTTGAGAAAATACACTCCAGCAGGCAGGCCCAGTGCCTGGAGAGCTGTCCGCTCCTTTCCGTGCGCTTTATCCATGACGCGCCATCTTTTGAGAAGGAATAAGCAATCATGCCGGTCATCAATGTATTTTATGGTTCTTATTGCGGGGCCGAGCAAGTCGTACGCGGCGTTTTAGAAAAGACGGGTTTCAGCTATCTTGACGATGCCGCCCTGGTGACCGCGACAGGCAAACGCTTCAATATCGACGAGAACAGGATATGGAAGGCGCTGAGCGGGAAGACCTCCATTTTCAATAAGTTCACTCACGAAAGGGAGCGCAGCCTGGCCTACTTCAGACAGGTCCTTGCCGATCATCTGAAGCAGGACGATTTCCTGCTGTTCGGGCTCTCCAGTCTTATGGTCCCGAGGACGATATCCCACGTGCTCAACGTCTGCATGATAGCCGACATCGGGTATCGTTCCAATCTTGCCCGCGGCGTGGAGAAAATTTCGCAAAAAGATGCGGTTAAAAAGATTCATAAGGATGATGAGTCTCTGGTTATCTGGGTTGAAGATCTGTTCGGCCGCAAAGACCCCTGGGCGCCCGAACTCTACGATATCGTCATCCCGATGGATAAAACCGCTCAAGGGGATGCCGTAAGGCTTATATGCGACAATCTTAAGACAAGCGTTCTCATGGTGTCGGAGGATTCTGTCAAGGCTGTGGCTGACTTTGCGCTCGCTTGCGAGGTCAATGTCAAGCTGGTCGCCCAGGGTCATAATGTATCGGTTTGGGCAAAAGACGGCATCGTCGCCATGGAGATCAATAAACATGTGATGATGCTCGCCTCGCTTGAAGAGGAACTCAAAAGGCTCGCATCGGCAATTCCTGGCGTAAAAGGGGCGGAGACAAAGGTGGGGCCCGGCTACTATCAGAGCGATGTCTACCGCAAATTCGACTTCGAAGTTCCCTTGCCCTCCAAGGTGCTGCTGGTAGATGACGAAAGAGACTTTGTCGAGGCCCTCTCGGAACGTCTCCAGATGCGGGATTACTCTTCCGCCGCGGTTTACGGTGGAGAGGAGGCCCTCTCGATTATCGAAGAAGATGAGCCTGATGTCATGGTCCTGGACCTCAAGATGCCGGGCATAGACGGGCTTGAAGTTTTGCGCCGTGTGAAGGAAAAGCACCCGAATGTCGAGGTGATCGTGCTTACCGGTCATGGTTCCGAGGAGGCAGCCAGGCTTTGCCTGGAGCTTGGTGCGTGCGCTTACCTGGAAAAGCCCGTGGACATCGACAAACTCACGAAGGCAATGCAGGAGGCCCGTAGAAAAGTTAAAGAATCAAAAAAGGGTTCCACGACCTGACCGCAGTCCTGCAGGGGGAATTTGAGTGAAAGCGAACGAGCTTGCTTTTTTCGGTAAAATAGCCGCCGGCGTGACTCATGAGATCAAAAACGTCCTGGCGACCATAAACGAATCAAACGGCCTGATGGCGGACTTTCTTGAAATGCTGAAGGAGTCCCCTTTTGCGCATCGGGACAAGTTCCAGCGCTCGATAGGAAGAATTGAGGAGCAGGTTCGCAGAGGTGTCGAGATCACCACCAGCTTCAACCGATTTGCGCACAGCGCCGACTGTCCCGACATCCACGTCGACTTGAACGAAATCGTAGCCGGGACGGTTTCGCTTGCGGCGCGCTTTACCAGGCTCCGCGATGTGGAACTCAAAGCCTCTGTGTGCGATAAACCGATCATGCTTTTTACAAATGCTTTCCGGGTCCGGATGGCCCTGACCAGGGCCATCGAGGCCTTCCTGGGCTGCATGAACAGCGGGGGCTCGATTTTGTTGTCGATAAAATCCGACCTCGATCCCCCATCCCTGAATCTTTATTTCGAGGGCGAACCCGGCCAAAAAGTTCTGGAACAAGCCGTTGCCGGGTCCAGCGAATGGCGGGAATTCGAGGAACTGGCATCCATTCTGGGCATACGCTACGAATGGCAGGCGCCGGGAAAAGGATTTACCCTGTTTTTTTGCGCCTCGCCGGCACAGGGGCGGACTGCCGAGTCAAAATGACTTTACGGTTCAGCCTCGTATGACAGACTTGTTGACAACACTAAGCAATCACTTCGTCAAGGTTTGGCGGGGCGTCACTTGGCAGTGTACCCCGCGTTGCGCGGAAGGCATCCCGCTCGGCTCCTCTGTCATACGCGTTGGGCGGTCAGCGGGATGCCTTCTCAGGTTCATAAGACCTGTGACTTTCTAAAGGCCTGCTCGAAAATGGGAACCGATATTCTTGTCGTCGATGACGAGGTGGATTTCGCCGAGACCTTTGCGGAACGGCTTCGGTTGCGCGGATTTGGCGTTTGTGTGGCCTACAGCGGCGAGCAGGCGTTGCGAATCGTCGAACAGATGGCCGTGGGGGTCATGGTGCTCGATCTCAAGATGCCGGGAATTGATGGCCTCGAGGTCTTGCGCCGGGTGAAAAAGACCCATCCCGAAGTCGAGGTGATAATACTGTCGGGCCATGGGTCGGAACTGGATGAATCCTATGGCCGCAGCCTCGGCGCGTTCGAATACCTGAGAAAGCCGGCCGATATCGCCGATGTTGTGGAAGCCGTGAAAAGGGCCGGGAAACTGCGGGCAGGCGGGGCCTCTTAGCCGATTATGCATGAAATGAAGGAAAAGCATTACTACGCTTCTTTGACCAGGAACATGACGGTGACCCTGATCCTGGTCTCTTTTACACCGCTGATCCTGATAGCGGGTCTCCTGGGCTATTATTTCGAGACGTCCTATCGGGAAAAGGTCATGGAACATCTGCAGGAACTGGTGGAAAGGCATCAGCAAAACATAAATTCCTTTCTCGACGAGAAGCTTTCTTACATAAAAGTCCTGGCCGACTCTTACACCTACGATCAACTGACCAATGAAGCCTTCCTCGAAAACAAGCTGGTTATTCTTCAAAATGCTTATTCTGGTGTGTTTGTCGATCTGGGTGTAGTGAATTCGGCCGGCAGGCAGATATCGTACGCGGGGAATCTCAAGCTGCTCAAGGCCGACTACTCCAATGCGCAGTGGTTCCAGCAAGCCATAAAGAAAGACTATTATATGTCCGACGTTTTCCAGGGCCTTCGCCGGACACCTCATTTCATCGTTTCTGTAAAGAAAAGGAGCGGCGACAAAGAGTGGCTTTTGCGGGCAACGATAGATTTCGAGGCCTTCAACTCTCTGGTTGAACGAATTCGCATCGGCGATACGGGAACAGCGCTGATCGTGAATAACGCGGGCGAGTTTCAGACTCATCCGCGGACCGAACCCGCGCCCAACATGGCCGATTTGCTCAGAATGACTCCATGGGCCAGGACGAGCGCGCAGGCGGCAGGCGTGGGGCCGCTCACATCCCCGGCGCCGCCGGTCAAAATGATCTCCTACGGCAGCAATGCCGTATCCGGAATGATGAAGAACCGGAACAGGAGCACCATATTCATTTTCATGCCGCTCAAGGCAGGCGAGTGGACGCTGGCCTACCAGCAGGATGAAGACGATGCGTTCTCCCAGATCAACCGGGCAAGATCTCTTGCTCTGGCCATCTTTTTCTCCGGCTGCCTGGGGATTGTGCTGGTTGTGGTTTTCGTTTCGCGCAACGTGGTTCGGCGCATAGAGAAGTCCGATCGTGAAAGGGAAATGATGAATGTGCAGGTAATAGAGGCCGGGAAACTGGCCTCTATCGGCGAATTGGCTGCCGGGATAGCTCATGAGATAAACAATCCCGTCGCCATTATGGTGGAGGAAGCCGGGTGGATGGAGGACCTGCTCGAGGAGGAAGAGCTTAAAGAGAGCCAAAACATGGATGAATTCCGGCGCTCGCTAAAGCAGATCGGCATTCAGGGAGTGCGATGCAAGGAGATCACGCATAAACTGCTCAGCTTTGCCCGCAAAACCGACCCCGTTCAGCATGACATCCAGGTGAACGACACAATTGAGGAGATACTCAGCATTTGCGACCAGCGCTCGAAATTCAGCAACATTCGGATACAGACCGAACTTGACAGTGACCTGCCGCTCGTTTCGGCCTCGCCGTCGGAATTGCAGCAGGTTCTAATGAACCTGATCAATAATGCAATCGACGCGATGGGTTCCGGGGGAGGGTTGCTCGAAGTCCGGAGCAGGCTGGAGGGGGACAGGGTCGTGGTCGACATTGCCGACACCGGGCATGGAATCTCCGATGGCGTCATGTCGCGCATGTTCGAACCTTTTTTTACGACCAAGCCCGTCGGCAAAGGCACGGGACTCGGACTGTCGATCTGTTATGGAATAATCAAAAAACTCGGAGGAAATCTGACAGTTGACAGCTCGGTTGGCCTCGGCACGACTTTTCATGTGTATATCCCCACTCATGCGGAGATTGGCTGATCCGAGGCAATAGAAACGGAAACCGGTTTCGATTGGGCGGCCACCAGGAGGTTAGCTGCCGGATGGATGGATATATGCCCGCTGGAGATGCCGTTAGCTCGGAAAATGAGCAGAGCAAAAGGACAAAACTTTTGCTGGTCGATGATGAGGAGGGCTATGTTTCAGTGCTGGCCAAAAGGCTCTCCAAGCGCAATTTTGCGGTTAAAACAGCCCTGTCCGGCGTCGAGGCGATCCGAATTTTGCGCAACGAATCCTTTGACGTTGCGGTGCTGGACCTAAAGATGGAAGATATGGACGGCATCGAGGTCTTGAAAGTATTCAAGGCCATGGAGAGGAAAATGCCCGTTATCATCCTTACGGGCCATGGGTCGGAAACCGCCGCCCGTGAAGGAATGGAACTCGGCGCCTTTGATTACCTCCTCAAGCCGTGCGATCTTTCCGAACTGATCGAACATATCAAGAAAGCTTGCGCCTCAGGCCTCTAAAGTTTATAAAGCCCATCTCAGGCCATGCTCCTGTCGTGTAAAATGTGTGCCTGAAAAGCGTTGGATTGGAAGGCGGCCTGAGATGCGTACCACACTTTTGCTTCAACAACTTATAAACGGCGTCTCTCTGGGGAGCCTCTACGCCCTTATCGCCATCGGATATACGATGGTCTATGGAATCCTGAGGCTCATCAATTTCGCCCACGGCGACCTGTTGATGGTTTCAGCCTATGCCGCGATTTATGGAATCGCACTTTTTTCGCTTCCCTGGTTTTTGACTTTTCCACTCGCAATCATCTCAACCGGTGCAATAGGGATCCTACTTGACCGCGCCGCCTACAAACCGCTGAGGCAGGCCCCGCGTATTTCATTGCTGATATCGGCTATCGGGGCCTCTTTTCTTATGGAAAACCTTGCCCTGGTGATAGTCGGGGGTGTCCCGAAGCCTTTTCCCAGGCCGGATTTTTTCAACCATGTGATACGGGCCGGCCACCTCCACATCCAGGTGCTCACGATATACTCTCCTCTCATAACCCTGGTGCTCGTTTTCGGGTTGCTCTATATCGTTTTCAAAACAAGGGTGGGTAAGGCTATGCGCGCAGCCTCATGGGACTTCGAAGCCACCCGGCTCATGGGGATCAATCTGGACAGCATTATTGCACTGACTTTCCTCCTTGGATCGAGCCTTGCCGCCGCCGGAGGGATCATGTGGGCTATGAAGTATCCGCAGATAAATCCGTTCATGGGTGTCATACCTGGTCTTAAAGCTTTTATTGCAGCGGTTCTTGGCGGTATCGGAAACATTGTCGGGGCCGTTATCGGGGGTTTTCTGCTCGGAGTTTTCGAAATTCTGATCGTGGCCCTCTTGCCCGGTTTGGCGGATTACAGGGATGCTTTCGCTTTCTTGCTTCTAATCGGTATTTTGCTTTTCAGACCTACTGGTATTATGGGTGAGCGTTCAGCTCACTGATTCGGGATCGGGCCATGAGTGCCAAATGGAAATTCTGCCTCAATATCGCCGCGCTTTCGGCACTGTTCGGCCTTCTCTATCTGTTCAGCCGCTACGGGTCCGGCTATCAGATTAGAATACTAACCAACATCGCTATATTTATAACTCTTGCGGTCAGCTACAACCTGGTAAACGGGGTCTGCGGCCTTCTTCATCTGGGCCCCAACGGTTTTATAGCCGTGGGGGCCTATACGTCCGCCCTGCTGTCGATGACCCCTGCGGAGAAGGAGCTCAATTTCATCCTCGAGCATCTGGTCTGGCCGATCAGCGTGATCCATGTCCCTTTCTTGGTCTCTCTTATCGCGGCCGGGGCCGTTGCGGCCCTGTTTGCCTTCGTTATCAGCTTTCCGGTGCTGCGTGTAAGGGGTGATTACCTGGCGATCGTGACCTTTGGGTTCGGAGAGGTGGTCCGGGTGCTCTGCAACGCGTGTCAAAGCGTCACCAACGGGCCGCTGGGACTCAAGGGTCTGCACCCGTACACAAACCTGTGGTGGTCATGGGGAGTCGCGGTGTTGGCCGTGATTGTCATTCAGAGGCTTATCGACAGCAATTACGGCTTGGCCATGAAAGCCATCCGTGAAGACGAAACGGCGGCAATGGCGATGGGAGTCGATCCGTCCCGGCGCCTTTTGGTGGCATTCATGGTGAGCGCCTTTTTTTCCGGGGTCGCCGGGGGGTTGCTTGCACACCTGATAACGACGATTTCGCCCGGCGTTTTCACTTTTGTCCTTACGTTCAATCTGCTCATCATGATAGTCGTTGGGGGTCTGGGGAGCACGACCGGCGCCATAATCGGGGCAGTCCTCTTCACTTGGGGCGGGGAAGCGCTCAGGATCGTCGAAAGGCCCATGGACATCGGTATCTTCACGATTCCGGGTATCCCTGGAATGCGCATGGTTATCTTCAGCCTCATTCTCATGCTGGTGATCCTGTTTGCAAGAAACGGAATCCTGGGGCGGTGGGAACTTAATTGGGACTTTTTGGCCTCGAAATTCGCCCGATTGAGGAGGACTGATACACCGCTATGAACTCGTTTTTCAGGATGCGCCGTGTGACAAAGGAGTTCGGAGGGCTCAAAGCGGTAAGCGACTTCTCCCTCGCAATTGAAAGAAGTGAGCTTGTGGGGCTCATAGGTCCCAACGGAGCCGGGAAAACCACGGTTTTCAATATGATAACCGGCAGGCTCAGACCCACAATGGGCGATATATTCTGGAAAGGCAAAAATATCACCCGTCTCCACACTCACCTGATTGCCGCCGGGGGCATTGCGCGCACTTTCCAAAATATAAAGCTCTTCGGCGATATGAGTGTGCTTGAGAACGTGATGGTCTCCTTCCACTCCTCGATCGATTCCTGGTTTTTGTCCGCAATGCTTGGGCTCCCCAAACACAGGAGGGAGGAAAAAAGAATACGCGAGCAATCGATTGCTTACCTGGAAGAAGCGGGGCTTGCGCACCTTTGTTTTGAAAAGGCACAGAACCTTCCTTACGGTCTTCAGCGAAAGCTCGAAATCACACGGGCGCTTGCCACCGGGCCGGATTTGCTCCTGCTCGACGAGCCGGCCGCCGGAATGAACCCGATGGAAAAAATCGAGCTTGCCTCCTTTGTCACTCAGGTGCGTGAGCGGCGCGGAATCGCGATTTTGTTGATCGAACACGATATGAAGTTCGTGATGAGCATCTGCGAGCGCATCAAGGTCATGGACTACGGCCTGTCGATAGCCGAAGGGTCGCCCGATCAGATCAGGAGCGACCCGGAGGTCATCAGGGCTTACCTCGGAGGTCCAGGTGATACTGCTTCAGGCTGAGAATCTCCAAGTCTATTACGGAGGCATACATGCGCTCAGAGGGGTCTGCCTCAAAATCGAGCAAGGGCAGATAGTGTCCCTGATCGGGGCCAATGGCGCGGGCAAGACCACCACCTTCAAGGTCATCGTCGGACTCGTCAGACCCCGCTCGGGCGCAGTCTTTTTTCTGGGGGATGAAATAACCCGCCTGAGCACCCATGCCGTCATTCAGCGGGGCATTGCGGTCAGTCCCGAGGGCAGGCGGGTTTTTGGCAACATGACCGTGATGGAAAACCTTGAGCTGGGGGCATACAACCGATCTGCCGGCGAATTTGAAAAGGGGGTCGAATATGTATTTTCGATCTTTCCACGGCTTGCCGAGAGGCGTACGCAGTTGGCCGGCACGTTGAGCGGCGGAGAACAGCAAATGCTGGCGTTTGGCCGTGCTCTCATGAGCAGACCCCAACTGGTGCTTCTCGACGAACCATCGCTGGGGCTTGCGCCGCTGATGGTGGACGAGGTCTTCAGGGCAATTAGGAAGGTCAACGGCGAGGGGGCGACCATCCTTTTGATCGAGCAGAATGCGGTAGCCGCCCTCAACATAGCCGATTACGCATACGTATTGGAGACTGGCACGGTAGTTCTCGAAGGCCCTGGCAGCCAACTTCTCAAGGACGAAAGGGTCCGAAAGGCCTACCTGGGTGAATAGCTATATCCGCGGGAAGCTGGTTTGGCAAAGATTGCGGGTTGAAGCCGGTGCCCGGAAACATGACTAGGAAAGGTTATTCGGCTTGCCTGGGTCCTTATGTGGATCTTTTTTGCGCGGAAGAGTTGCCACATCGATCCAGTACTCCATAAGTGTCCTGAAGCACGAAACCACATCGTCGAAGGTCGACTGTTTGGTGATATAGGAATTGGCGCCCAGGTCATAGCAAGCCTTTACATCCTCCAATTCTCTGGAAGTCGTAAGGATTATGACTGGAACGGCCCGAAAGCGAGGGTCCGTCTTCAGGATCTTCAGCACCGTGCGGCCGTGCATCCTGGGCATGTTGAGGTCAAGCAGGATGAGATCGGGGAAAGGGCAGGCTTCGAGGTCCGCCTGGCGGCCGCTCCGGTCCAGATAATTCAGCAGTTGTTCGCCATCCCCGACACAGCGAAAAGTGCAATCGGCGCAGGCCAACTTGAGTGCATCGTTTACAAGCAGACAGTCGTCCTCGTCATCGTCGACCATGACCAGAACGACACGCTCCTTTACGTGGCGCTTGTCCGGAATCTGTTGCAAAGTGAAGGCCCCAGAAGGAGTTTCGGGTCCCTCGGTATCATGGGAAAATTGCAGGACCGTTGGCATGGCGCTCCCTCTGTTGCCTTATGAAAACACTCCGATTTACCGCCGCCCGGTTACGGCTTATTCTATCAGTCGCGATGGAGATCGGCTGGTCCGATTTTTGGTACAATTTAGAAACAATTGAGAAACAAGCTGAGATTATCATTTGTTGAAGAAAGGGGCCATGATATTTTTATGAAAAATCCAAGATTGGGTAATACAGTCTGGTTTTGTCAACGCCATGCCGATCACATCTTCAGGGGGCCGAACCAGTAATCACATGTTTTTTTCAAAACGCTAACCAGTTCATCCCAGAGAACCGGCCTTGCAATGACGGTATTTGCGCCCAGATCGTAGAATCTCATTATTACGGTGTCGGGCACCAGGCCAATTAAAACGATAAGTGGTATGTGCCTCAGGGTGGAATTCGATTTAATCGACGCTATAGTGTCAAACATACTCTCCCACGGCAGGTGCAGACCTAGGACTATCAGGTCTGCGGCGCCGCTTCGGTTCAGGTAATCCAGCAGGGGTTCAGCCCTCTCAAAGGACCGGATCACGATATCATGCCGGCATTGCCCGAACGCGTCTCGCAGGAGAAGCCGGTCATCACCATCTTCCTCGAGAACGGCAATAATGGATGGCGGCTTTGCTATCAAGGCATACCTCGAAGGTTTATCGCTGGACAAAGTCCAGCGTGAATTTGAGCGTGCAAAACAGACGCATTTTGCCATCTCATCGACAGGGTTTAAGATACAGACCCCTGTGCCAGATTTGAAGCCCAAGAATTCGGGGGGATAATATGGGGTATAAACTCGTATATCAGGTGAGAGTTAAAAGATGAGACCTCAGATTTGCTCCCATTCCTCGCAGTCCGAGCTTGGTCCTGATATTGTTTCTGTGGAACGAAGCCGTCTTCTCGGAGATGCACAGGAGTTCCGCGATTTCCTTGCTGGTCTTTCCGTCTCTGACAAGGGCCGCGACCCTCATCTCGGTAGGTGTGAGCACCCGGTATTCGAGCGCTAGCGTTTTGCCGAATTTTGATGTGAGTTCTTTCAGATGAGATTCCAGAATTTCGAGCAATGAAGCCTGGGAGATGCTCAGCGTGCTGTGTTTCATTCGTTTTACGTAAGGCATGATAAGGTTTTCGATGTTGGTCAGAACAGCTTCCTCAAACTCCTTTCTGTCCTCGTCCCTTTGCCGCAGTAAAGCCTTCAATGCGGAGTTGACTTCCAGAAGACGGTTTGATTTTGCCTGAAGTTCCTCCTCCATGTCCCTGCGCTCCGCAATGTTATTGATACGGAGTTCTTCTTCTTTGAGTTTGCGCTCTGTGACATCACTCCAGAGGACAATTCCAGCGATCAAATTACCATCCCGGTCCAGGATGGGCCCTGAATTGCACAGAAGGTTCAGTTTTTTCCCGTCGGAGCGTCTCACCACCCATTCTTCGTTTATTGCTACGTCACCCTTGAGGGTGGCTCTAGTCAATGGCAATTCCTCTGCCTTTGCCTGTGTAACGCCGTCAGGATGACAAATTTCATGGAGCCTGCCAAACTCCGTGCAGGAGATCCCTTCGATTTTTTCCTTCGAGTTGCCAAGCAGGTCCATGCCGAATTTGCTTACCATGTGAATAGACATGTCCCTGGCATCGGCAATAGCGATTCCTTCCGGAATATATTGCATCATCGCCTCAAGAAACTCTTGCGGAATGAGTTGATCGGCTATGTGTTGTTTAGGTTTGTTCTTCATATCCATTGGACCCACAATTCTAATCGAATTCGGACCTTAGCCTGCAAAAAAGAATATCGGCGGGGAGATGACGCTGCATGAAGGAAATGAGGCGGCAAGGCAAAAAGCCACAACAGTGTGTCGGCTAAGATGGTTCGATGTCTTTTCTTCGGGTTGGAATGTCTCCTTTTGGGGGAAGTATGGATTTGTCCAGCCAGTAATCCTTTACGACTTTGAGGGCGGCGCGGAGCCCCGCAAACGAGGCTTCCTTGACAATGTAGGTATTGGCGCCCATATCGTAACAGAAAGCTACATCGTCCTCATGGTTCGAGGTCGTAAGGATGATAACGGGAATCGCGCGAAAGCGATCGTCTGATTTCAACTTCTCAAGGACGGCTCGGCCGTTCATCCTGGGCAAGTTAAGATCAAGGAAAATCAGGTCGGGACGCGGCGCACTTTCAGGGTCTTGATAGCGACCGCTCCTATTGAGATAATCCAGCATCTCCGCGCCATCCTGAAGACAGTGGAAATCGCATTTCAGATAGGCTTCGTAAAGGGCCGCTTCGACAAGCAAACAATCATCCTCATCGTCATCAACCATAACAAGCACTATTCTGTTGGCCGTCTTCGGATTCATATGCACCAGTTCATAAGAAGATGTAGTATCCTAGCACCGTGCGGCAAAATGAACAATAAACATTTACGATGTAAGCGTTTCCAGGGCCCGCTGGTATCGTGTCGCAGCGCAACGGAAGGGGAGGGCGGGGGACAAACGGTGCTCCCTTGCAGCAAAAAGCTGGAATATTTGTACGTTTTCTTTAAAATTAAACTTGTTATTAAGAATCTGTATTTTGGGAGAAAACATGCGGCCCCTTCGCTGAAGAGGCGGCCAGGGGCATGAAATCGATCCGACAAAACCGGAATTCAATGGACCAGTTGAATATTTTTGAAAATCGTTCGGATCACGCATCAGGGGGACAAGCGCCCCTGGCCGAACGGATGCGTCCGCGGAGCCCTGCCGAGTTCGTCGGACAGTCACACCTGCTCGGGCCCGGCAAGATTCTTGACAGAATCATACGGAACCTGCATTTCCATTCTCTCATCCTCTGGGGACCTCCCGGTTGTGGCAAAACAACCCTGGCGAAGATCATAGCAACACATACCGAAAGCTACCTCGTGTCTTTGTCGGCAGTTATGGCGGGGGCAAAGGAAATCCGGGCTGCGGTTCAGGAGGCAAAAGAAGTCCTGGCCAAAAGAAAAACCCGGACCTGGCTGTTTATGGACGAAATCCACAGGCTGAACAAAGCCCAGCAGGACACCCTTTTGCCGCACGTTGAAAATGGAACGGTCCTGCTGCTCGGGGCTACCACGGAAAATCCGTCTTTCGAGATTATCGCCCCGCTTCTGTCGCGCGCCCAGGTTGCCGTTTTGGAGCCGCTCGGACAAGCAGATCTGAGGCAGATCATCGATCGTGCCCTCCACGATGAGGAAAGGGGGCTTGGAAAATTTCCGGCGCGTCTTACCGGGGAAGCGCTGGACTATTTGCTTGCTGCCTCCGGAGGGGATGCGCGAATCATTCTGAATGCTTTGGAAATAGGTGTGCTGACCACACCGCCCGATTCCGAAGGCATACGAAATCTGGATCTTCAAGGCGCAAAGGAAGCCCTGCTGCGCAAATCCGTTCATTATGACAAAGCGGGCGAGGAGCACTTCAACCTCATTTCCGCCCTTCATAAAAGCGTCAGGGGCAGCGACCCGGACGCAGCCATCTACTGGTTGGCCCGAATGCTGGACGGCGGCGAGGACCCGCTCTATCTCGCGCGACGCATCGTAAGGATGGCCTCTGAAGACATCGGCCTTGCTGATCCGACAGCCCTCGTGCAGGCTATAAACGCTTTCCAGGCTTTCCATTTCCTGGGCAGTCCCGAAGGCGAACTTGCCCTTGCCCAAGCTGTCGTGTATCTTTGCCTTGCGCCGAAGAGCAATTCGCTCTACACGGCTTTCGGCAGGGCCAGGGAGGCGGCGAAAAACAGCGGTGCGGCACGGGTGCCTTTGCATCTGCGCAACGCCCCCACGGGTCTTATGAAAAAACTCGGTTACGGCAAGGAATACAAATACGCTCACGATTACGATGAGGGGTGGCTGCCTGAGGTCTACATGCCGGCAGAACTTGCCGGCGCCATTTTTTATCATCCCAAGTCCGCTGGATGGGAAGCAGGATTCAAAAAGCTGCTCGAGCGAAGGCGCGCAATGGTAAAGGAACACCTGGACAAGAAAGACAGCCACGAAACATGAGATCGATTCAGGCCAAAAAAAAGGTTCTGGAAAGCGTTAAGCCGTTTCAACTGGTCAAGTATCTTGCACTTTCCAGTCTCATGGTGATCCTGGTGTGCACCATTTTTCTGTCGGGGTTTATCTCGCAGAAAGCCAAGGCCATACTGCTTACAAAAAGCGAGCAGTATGCGCTCATCGTTGCCGAAAATCTCAATCACCAGGTTTTTTTCCAATTCACCGTGCCGACGCTGATCGCCGAGGGGGAAATCCGCCTGAGCCGTGAAAGCCAATATGAAAGGCTCGATAAAGTCGTAAGAAACACGATCCACGGGCTCTCGGTGGCTCGCGTAAACATCTACGATCAGCAGGGGATACTTACCTACAGTACAAATAAAGAAATGATAGGAAGCAAGGGGGACATCGTCGGCGACTTTTTTACGAGGGCCTTGAATGAGGAGTCATTTTCCGTTCTGTCTGCCGAAGAGACCGATTTTTTTGGGTTCGGGTTGAAGGGAGGCTTTCGCAGGCTGACTACCTATCTGCCGATGTGGGAGGAAAGACCGCTCAGCTGGAGGAAAGGCAAAGTCCTCGGAGTCTTTGAAATAACACAGGATATAAGTCACGATTACGAAACCATACACCGGTTTCAGTGGATAGTCGCGTTCAGTTTCCTGCTCTTCGTCGGGATCCTGTTCGTGACCATCCTTTTTATCGCCAGGCGCGCCGAACGCATAATTACGGCAAGAGCCAAAGAAAGATACAAGCTCGAAGAGCAGCTTTATCAATCGGAGCGGCTTGCCGCGCTTGGTGAAATGATTGCCGGGGTTTCCCACGAAATCCGCAATCCTCTGGGAATTATCAGGAGCACGGCGGAGTTTCTCAGTTGCCGCATGCAGGAGGCGAAACTAAAGAAGTTTTCTTCGATCATCGTCGAGGAATCGACCCGCCTCAACGATATCCTGACCGAGTTTCTCGATTTCGCCAGGCCTACGACCCTGAGTCCTGCAGCGTGTAAGATCGAAGACATCCTGGACAGAAATCTTTTGGTGATGGAAGCTGAGTGCCAGCGGCTCGGCATCAGGGTCCAGCGGCGCTATCAAACAGAGGATCGTTGCCTGGAGGCCGATCATGACCTGCTCTACCGCGCCTTTGTCAATATCTTAGCCAATTCGCTTCAGGCCATGCCCCAAGGAGGAACATTAACCATACAGACCGCGATTACTAACGGCAGGGATGGGGCCTCTCTTATGGAAATCCAGGTCCAGGACACCGGCTCGGGCATTCCAAAGGAGGCGATGAAAAAGATCTTCAACCCTTTTTTCACCACGCGCGAAAAGGGTACGGGCCTGGGCCTTGCCATTGTTCAAACCATTATAGACAACCATAACGGCGAAATCGAAGTGGTGAGCACCGAGGGCAGGGGCGCCACCTTTATCATAAGACTTCCGCTCACCCAGCCCGAATTCGAGACAGAGGAGGAACCGGCGGAATAGAATGAATTCTATCCTCATTGTCGATGACGAAAGAAATTACCTGCTCGTTTTGAAGGCGCTGCTTTCAGAAGAAGGCTATCAGGTAATCACCGCTGAAGACGCTCGCAAAGGCCTGGAGTTGCTCCAGGAAAACGATCTGGACGTGGTGATCACGGATATGAAAATGCCCGGAATGGACGGCATGGAGTTTATGGAACGCATCCGCCTGCGACAGCCCGATCTTCCGGTTATCATGATGACCGCCTTCGGCAGCGTGGAAAAGGCGGTCGAGGCGATGAGGAAGGGTGCTTTCGACTACATTCTAAAGCCCTTCAAAAACGAAGAATTAAAACTGACCATCAGCAAGGCAATCAATCATTATCACCTGGTCACGCAGAATCGGCTCTTCGCCCGTGAATTGCAAGGCAAATATCATTTCGGAAATATAGTGGGCAAAAGCGTACAGATGCAGCGCATATTCGAGCTGGTCGAAAAAGTGGCCCCAACTAAGGCAACCGTTTTGATAACGGGTGATTCGGGTACCGGCAAGGAACTGATTGCCAGGGCAATTCATTACAACAGCCCACGAAAAGACCGGCCTTTTATATCGATAAACTGCGGTGCGCTACCCGAAACGCTGCTGGAGAGCGAGTTGTTCGGACATGAGAAGGGCGCATTCAGCGGAGCGGTCAGCCAGCGGAAGGGAAGGTTCGAACTCGCTCACGAGGGGACCCTGTTCTTGGACGAAATAAGCGAAATGTCTCCCCCGCTTCAGGTCAAATTGCTCCGGGTCCTCCAGGAAATGGAGTTCGAAAGGGTGGGGGGCAGCCAGACGCTCAAAGTCGACGTCCGGGTGGTGGCCGCATCCAACCGGAATCTCAAGGAAGAGGCCGAAGCCGGACGGTTCCGCAGCGATCTTTATTACCGCCTGAATGTAGTGCATGTCTATTTGCCCCCGCTGCACGAGCGGCTCGACGACCTGACGCTCCTTGTAAATCATTTCCTCACTAAATACGCCAAAGAAAACGATCAGGAGGTGATTGCCATCTCTTCCGGGGCTATGGAGCGCATTCTCGATTATCACTGGCCCGGCAATGTGCGGGAGTTGGAAAACGTGATCGAGAGGGCCATTATTCTTTCCGACAGGCTTGAAATACTTGCTAAGGACCTGCCCCCTGAAGTAAGGGAATTCCGTGCGAAGCCTGAAGTCCCGGTAGATGACGGGAGGCTTGCGGACCATGGGGTTTTGCCCATCCCGGGGTTGAGCTCTGGTGACCGGATGCCCGATTCGGGCTTCAAGGTCCGCCAGATGCGGGCGATGGAATTCATCAAAACCAACGGGTTCATAACCAATAAGTACTACTCACAGCTTGCCGAAATTTCAGAACGTCAGGCTTTGCGGGAACTGAGCGAACTGGTCGATACCGGCAAACTGCTCCGGGTAGGCAAGGGCAGGGCTTGTCGCTATGTGCTGAGCCAACTGGCGGAAATTTAGAAAAACCCTGTGCACCGCCCCCGATATTGCGGCCTGAAGATCTTCCCGAATCCGGCTTTGCCTTACTGCCGAACGAAGTAAATGGCGGAGATTATGACGCCCGCGCTCACCACGACCCAGCGCAGAATGTCGGGCCGAATCCTGCCGGCCATCCGTCCGCCCAATGATCCGCCCAGCAGGGCGCCGACCATCATTACAATGGCGACTGACCATACAACCTGTCCGGAAAACAGAAAAAAGGCGGCTGCGGCTATGTTCGCAAAAAGAGCTATAACCTGTTTGATCGCGTTGAGTCGCGTCAGAGTGTCGTGAAGAGCCAGCCCGAGCACGGCCATCGTTATAACTCCAAGGCCGGCCCCGAAATAGCCCCCGTAAACGGCGGCGATCCCCACCGATATTACCGACAGGGGTTCGTTTTCTATTTCCACGTTATTGCCGCTTCGCCGGGACAGCCACGCGCGCACAGGGTTCTGCACGGCCAGCAGCGCCGCTGCAAACAGGATCAAAAACGGCACCAGTCTGCGAAAAGTCTGCTCACCCGTCATCAGAAGCAGTATTCCGCCGGCTATGCCGCCGACCACACTGACCAGGGCAAGCGGCCATAATCTGCGCCCACCGCGAAGGTCAGCCAATTGAGCGTATGTGCCTCCCAGGTACCCCGGGCAGAGCGCAACCGTATTGGTGACATTAGCGGCCACCGCCGGAATTCCGAGCGCTGTCAGTGCCGGAAAGGTGATTAGCGTCCCCCCTCCGGCAAGCGCGTTGACGACCCCGCCAGTTACAGCGGCCAATCCGACGGCAATAAAATCATACCCGTTCATTATCTGGTGGTCCCCTTCAAGACAAAGAATCGGCTATCGCGCATTTTGAGTTATCTCCCGGCGGGCAAGCTCGTCGCAACGCTCGTTTTCCGGATGGCCGGCATGTCCCTGCACCCAGACCCATTCCACCCGGTGCTTTTGCGATAGATCGTCGAGCGATTCCCAAAGCTCACGGTTCTTGACCGGACGCTTGTCCTTCGTCTTCCATCCGTTGCGCTTCCAGCCATGTATCCACGTTGTGATCCCATCCCTGAGATATCGAGAGTCCGAGTGGACCCTCACCCTGCAAGCTCTCTTGAGCATTCGAAGGGCTTCGATGACAGCCCTCATTTCCATTCTGTTGTTTGTCGTATCACTTTCGAAGCCGGAAATCTCCTTCTCCGTTCCCTTATAGCGTAAAATAGCAGCCCATCCGCCCGGTCCCGGGTTGCCCGCACACGCTCCATCGGTATAGATATCCACGGCCTCGAGCGCCGGGGCGCCGTTAGAACATCCAGTATCAACCTTTGTATCATTAATATCAGATGGTTGCACGTTATTCAGTACAGCTTCTTAAAAGGAGAAAGGCTCTGTAGAACAAAACGCTCGATCGAAGCAGAAGACAAACTCCCAATAACTTCAGACAGGCGCTCAAGCGGAATTTCCGCGCGAGCCATCGCCTGATGCCCCCCGGCGCAGCCAAGCGGTCCGAAAGCCCTCCTGACAACTTTGCCGGCGTCCTTGCGACACCCATCGTTGCGAACCACTATTATGAGCTCATCCTGAAAGGTCCCGGACACAATGCTCCATGAGATGTCGTGGATCTTGAGCAGGAATTCGGCGACCTCAACCAGGATGTCCGAGGAGGGCACCTCGTCGAGGTGAGCGAAAATCCACTCTTTTACTACATGTTTTCTTTCGAAGGCCTTATGAAAGAACTTCGTGTCGCGAAGCGAAAGATCTGAGATCTCGATCTTTCTTAAAACATTGTGATCGACATAGTGGAAAAGATACCTGAAAGCCTCGATGTCTTCGATTAGCGTGTGCCGTTCGAAGTTGCGGGTGTCGGTCTTTATTCCATAGAAAAGAGTAGTGGCAAGGGCGCGTGAAGGTCTGATTCCCTCGGCCCTGAGATACTGCGACATTATAGTCGATGTGGACCCGTAGTCGGGGCGAATGTCATAGTAAGAGTCGTTTTTCAGGTCCTCGGTTGGCGGATGATGATCGATCACCACCGCATAGTCAATTTCGGCGAACAAATCATTATGCGAGGGCTGGGCGTCAACCAGGATGAACTTGTCGAACTTTCCTATATCTTTCTTTTTTAACTGAACCAGATGAAGGCGAAGCAGCCTTACCATCGTGACATTGTTCAATCGCCTTATAGGCCTGATGATTCCAATCGAGGTCGAAGCCACCTTATGCCAAAGGAGCCTTTTAACGGCAAGGGCCGAACCGATGGCGTCGGGGTCGGGGTCTATCGTGATGAGGACATGATCTTTCGAGGCGAATCGGGAGTAAAATTGTTGGGTGCGTTCTTTCCAGGTTTTCCTCTTGACCCCATGAAGCTGCTTTGTTAGTGCGGTGTTTTCCATAATTTAGAAATATATGCAGCAGTGATTCGATGTCCACACAAAAAAAGGGCGGCCATAAACCACCCCTGATTTGCCATAAAGCGGGAAACGGGATTTGAACCCGCGACTTCAACCTTGGCAAGGTTGCACTCTACCGCTGAGTTATTCCCGCGTGGCGCCCGATTCAATAATTGAAACGCGGCATGAAGTCAAGCAAAAAAGCTATCGGCCAGGACTGTAATGTCTGATAATATATATTATGTAAACTAAAACGTTCCGCATCGATCACCCGGTTCTCAGCTCGGGGGCCATCCACCCCTGCAGGCATTCTCATTATTTTAGCACGCCCCATTAGTCTCGGCATCCTTCACACAAATCTTTAGCCGCAAAAAGTTGCTTGCCGGCCCCGCACAGATTATTGCAATGTGCAATTCCGGGCGGCATATTCTTACATTGCCACGGATAACCAAGTCTGCGCGATTGAACTATTCCCCGGATATCTTATAATCAGAACATCAATCTTAACCATTAAAGCTCGAAATAAACATGCTAAAGCATCAGCCGAAAACTCTTGCAAGGACCCTCGAATACATTGCCATACGCTCGCCTGGTGAATATGGTCTGTTTTGGGACCCGGATGGAGCGATGCCATGGAAAGAATTCTACTGGGCCCTGCAAGAAGATCCCTCCTTACGCTTTGTACGCGAATCCACGGTCCGGGAACTCGGCCTGCTTGGAATGGAGCTTCCGTTTGTACTCGATGGAAGCCGGTTGCGCCTTGTCCCTGAAACAATCAAACCTGAGTATCCAGCGGCTTCTGAAGTGCCTGAGCGGCTTTATCTCGGGCTGAGACCCAAAAATATGGTTTATATCCAAAAAAATGGTCTGCATAGCGCAGGCAAACGATTGTTAGCGCTTTGCTCCGAGCGGGAACTTGCATTGCGCATTGCGAAAAGACGCGAACAGGCGCCGATTCTAATCGAAATACTTGCTCGCGAGGCCTCCGGGAGCGGCCTGTCCTTTTTTGTCGCCGGACCACATCTTTACCTGGCCGAATCTGTACCGGTTGAGTTTATCGTATTTCCCAAAATCCGCCGCGATTTACTGGAAAGGCCTGCGGAACGCGTCCCCAAACGGGAGGAAAAGCCCTCCCCTGCCGTGGCCCCAGGGTCTTTTACGGTTCAACCGCATCATCTTCAAGCCTCGCAACCTTCCGGGAAAGGCATGAAAAAGGACGCAAGGTCCGGGTGGAAAAAAGACAGCCGAAAAGAGAGGCATAAAAGAGATCTTTAAATCCTCGGGGGTATCGTCATTCATTCTCGAATGTTCGCCCTCCACGCGTTCAGGCACGCTTATTCATACGGGACATCGTGCCTGCGTTTCTTTCGTTTCAAGTAAACCGTAAAGATCTGATTTTCGATTTTGAAAGGGAGATGCTCGTGGGTTCCGAAATCGAAAGCAGGATTCGCAAAACCGGATATTGCCTCCGCGATCTGATGGAGCAGGAACCGGTATCGATTTTAAGCAGGCAATACTGGGTGGACAAGCTCTTCGAGTGGTGTATGCACAACGAGGTCTTTAAAGTGCAGATGCTTCGCTTTATCGATGTGTTTCCCCTGCTGAGTGACCCTGATGCCGTGATCACCCATATACAGCAATATTTTTCCGATCCGGCCCTCAACTTTCCTTCCGCGGTGAACTGGGGGATCAAGTACGTAGCGCCGTCCTGGATGACATCCAGGATTATCGCCGGGGCTATCGGGAGAAACATCGGTAAAGTCGCCAGGCATTTTATTGCTGGGATTTCTCCGGAAGACAGCCTGCCGGTGATCGAGCAGTTGCGGTCTAAGGAGATGGCGTTTTCGATAGATCTTCTGGGGGAAGCGGTCGTATCGGAAATCGAGGCTGATGAGTATCTGGAGCGATATCTCCGGTTGTTTGACTTTTTGGACGCGGCCCAGCCCGAGTGGGTCCCATTTCCAGCATCTTCGGGCCCAGGGGCGCAGGGGGACCGGCGAAATGTTGCTTCCGGCCCGGAGGCCGGTTATCGGCAAGGCATGGCCGCGACGCCTGTTAAGCTCGACTGGGGCCATTCGTGCCGAGTGAATGTTTCGCTCAAGACTTCCGCGATGTATTCACAGATGAACGCCTGTGCTTTCGAGCACTCCATCGAACAATCAAAGGAGCGTTTGCGTCCCATCCTGCGCCGGGCGATGAAAGCCGAAGCTTTCGTAAACCTCGATATGGAGCACCATGGGATAAAAGACCTGACGCTTGCTCTTTATCGCAGTCTTATGGAGGAGCGCGAATTCAGCAGTTATCCTCACACGGGCATAGTCATTCAGGCGTATTTGCGCGAGAGCGAAAAAGACCTTAGGCAGATGATTGAGTGGGCCGTTCACGGCGGCTTCCATTTTACCATCCGCCTTGTGAAAGGTGCTTATTGGGACCAGGAGATAATCATTGCAAATCAGAAGAACTGGCCTGCCCCGGTGTTTTCAACGAAATCCGAAACAGACGCCAATTTCGAACGACTCGCCGGGATTATTCTCCAAAACAGGGACCACGTTAAGCTCGCATGCGCGTCTCACAACCTCAGGTCGATATCGGCCGTTGCCGAAACGGCCAAAGAGGTCGGGGCAACCGACGAACATCTGGAATTCCAGGTCTTATACGGGATGGGTGATCCTGTTGGTCATGCTCTTCGCAAAGCCGGTATGCACGTGCGGGTTTACTGCCCCGTGGGCGAGATGTTGCAGGGAATGTCATATCTTGTAAGACGCCTTCTCGAGAATACGGCCAATGAATCCTTCCTCAGGCAGGCCTTTTCACCGGGGCGGACCTCGGCCGATCTGCTGATCGACCCGGCCGAAAGGCTGAAGGAAATTCGCGGAGAGCCTCAAAAACCGGCGAAGCAGAGCGGATTGGGTCCGTACAAAATCGAACCCCCTCTCGACTGGTCACGCGGCGAGCATCGGGCGCAGTTTGCCGATGCCCTAAAAAAAGTGCGCTCCAGCTTTCCCATACGGGTCCCGCTGCATGTTGGCGGCAAAAAGATTCATACCGCGCCCGAATTCGAGTCTCTGAATCCAAATCGCAGCGATGAAATTGTTGGAATCATCTCTTCAGCCGGCATCGCGGAGGCCGAAGCGGCGGTTGCCGCCGCAAAATCAGCATTCCGGGGGTGGCGGGAAAAACCCCCTGAAAAAAGAGCGGAATATCTTTTCAAGGCAGCGGCCGCGGCCCGGCGTAAACGCTGCGAACTTGCGGCGCTTCAGGTTTTTGAAGTCGGCAAATCATGGGGCGAAGCCGATGCAGACGTCTGTGAAGCAATAGATTACCTTGAATACTACGGCAGGGAGATGCTCCGGTACGGTCGTCCCAGGACGATGGACCCGGTGGCTGGTGAGACAAGCCATCTGCTCTATGAACCGCGCGGGGTGGCGGTAGTCATCGCTCCCTGGAATTTTCCCCTGGCAATTTCGACCGGAATGACTTCGGCGGCCGTGGTCACCGGGAACCCCGTTGTCTATAAACCGGCGTCACAGTCGCCTGTTACGGGATATATGCTGGCTCGCATATTCGAAGACGCGGGCTTGCCTGAGGGGGTTTTCAATTTCGTTGCCGGGCCTGGAGGCGCAATAGGAGACTGCCTGACAGGGCATCACGACGTTGCCCTGATCGCGTTTACCGGGAGCAGGGACGTCGGCCTTCATATCATTTCAAAAGCATGCCAGGTCCCGAAGGGGGCCATGTTTGTCAAAAATGTCATCGTGGAGATGGGCGGCAAGAACGCCATCATCGTCGATTCGGACGCGGATCTCGACGAAGCCGTGCTGTACGTTCTTCAGTCTGCTTTCGGATATCAGGGGCAGAAATGTTCGGCATGCTCCCGGCTGATTGTGCTCGAGGCAATCCATGACAGGTTCGTGCAGAGGCTCGAGGCAGCGGCACGCAGCGTCAACATCGGCCCTTCCGAATTTCCGCAAAACTTCATGGGCGCGCTCATAGAACCCGCCGCGCGCGACAAGGTGCTGAGCTACATCGAGATCGGCAGGAATGCCGGATACCCTCTTTTTCAACGAGAGATCAAACTGGACAACGGCTATTTCGTTGCGCTGTCCATTTTTACAAATGTGGACCCTGAAAGCGTTCTGGCACAGGAGGAAATTTTCGGCCCTGTGCTTTCAGTAATAAAAGCCAAGGATTTCGATGAGGCACTACGGATTGCAAACGCGACGCAATACGCACTGACGGGCGGAGTGCTTTCCAGAAGCCCCTCGAATATCCTCAAGGCGAGACAGACTTTCATGACCGGCAACCTCTACATAAACAGGGGGTGCACCGGCGCTGTCGTGGGGCGCCATCCGTTCGGCGGCTTTAAGATGTCAGGACTTGGATCGAAGGCGGGAGGGCCTGACTACCTTCAACACTTCATGATTGCGCGAAACGTAGTGGAAAATACGGTTCGCAGAGGGTTCGCCCCGCTCCTGGGGCCTGGCCGAAGTGAATGAATCTCAAGGCGGGTCCTTCTTGGTCAGGACCCTGTAGCCGTTTTGCCTGATCAGCGAATATCGCCGTCCTTTATATTCGAAATTATCCATATAGCTGTACGGAAGGTTGAGGTCCTGGGCTGCCGACATGGTCTCGAGAAGAAAGGACAACAACGTTGCGTATTCTTCCATCGACAGGAGAAACTCGGTGCGCTCTATCCATATCTCGTCCAGCCCGAAAAACCCCCGAAGACCCCGCGTCTCGAAACGGGCCTGCGAGTCGCTCATGATAACGCTGATTATCTGATCCGGTTTCTTGCTGTTCTGTATCTGCAAAAAAACCGGATTGCCGGTATCTGGCATATCAAACATCCCGAAGGCGCCACCTTTCCCCTTTTAATGTTTATCCGAAAGACAGGATGTGCGGAAGATGCATTCGAGCTGGTCGCAATAATCCATAGCGGTCCCGAAACAATCGAAATTGCCCTGCTTGAGTTGAATTTCTTTTATAAGCTCAGCCTTGCTCTTCCCGAATGAATTTATTCCCAAGCTCTTGGCGAGTGCCCTGATCTCATTCATCTTCATTTCATAACTCCTTTTTCTTTATTATCATTTACCGAAATCGTGCCTCCAGAATACATCTATCCCACTCTGCTCAGCCCCGACCTGTGTTTTGAGCGACAGGCTCTTGGTTGCCCGGTATTCGACCTGGACTTCGTTGCCCTCGTCTCCATTTATTTCCCGGCCGTAAAGAACTTGAAGGTCCTGGGTTATGTCCTTCCCAATCTCAACTATGCCTGTCTCCTTCCCGGTGGCCGCCTGACTCTGGTCATAGCTGAACCTGTGGTCGTACTTTCCCGTGTAGCTCCTGTAGCCCACCCTGTCGGGGGCCAGAACATTGTTTCCCAGAACACTCCTGATCGCGTTGGAACCCTCGGAACCCAGCCATGCAGCGGCGCCGCTCTGCAACTGCGAGTTCTGCTTCGAGCCGAGATCTCCAGCGGGACGTTCGAACATGAAATAGGACAAAATGTCAACCTGATTCATAGCCGGTATGCTGCTCAACACCAGCTTCGGCCGGCTCAAGGGCCCCGAAACCAGGGCCTGAACGGTAATGTCCCTTATGTCCTTCTGACACAGTATCCGGAGTTGAGGCTCGCCATCCGGTGTACCAAGAAAAACCAATGAGCCTTCAACTATTTTAAGTTCTTTTCCCTGAAAATTATAGACTCCCCTTATGGCATTCAACTCGCCAACGAGCCGTATGGCTTCCGCGGGCTCCTTTTTCAGCGAAAGCCCACCGCTTATTTCCGCCTTGAGGCCCTTTCCGCTCACCCATGTTCCGTTTTGCGGCAACTCGAGTCTGACGTCCATTGTGAGTCTGTTCGAAAATTGGCTCGGATGTTTCGATGCGGCCAGCTCAAGCAGATTCCCGTTGGCATTTGGTTCGATGATCTGGATGTTTTGCGCTATATCCGTTTCCAGTTTGCCCAGGCTCATCTGCGCTTTCGAAAACGAAAGTGTCCCGGTTAATTGTGCCGCCTGGGGGTTGTCTTTTATTTCGGCGTAGCCCGAAACTTTTCCCTCTATTCCATAGAGGTCCGGGACCTGGAGGTCCTTGCCCTCGGCCTTGAAATTAAACGTCTTGAATTGCGGATAATCTATCTGGCCTGTCACCGAGACAAGCCCGCCGAGGTGGGAGACCTCGGCCTTCCTGACGTAAAGATTTTTCGAGTCCGCCTGCCACTCGGCCTGAATGTTTTCAGCAGCGTGAGCCCAGCGTTTTTCCTGAAAAGAGCCGTCTTTCCATGTCCCCCCGCCGGTCACAACCGGTTGTTTGAGACTGCCGCCGCAGTGTATGTCCCCTTCGAATAGTCCACCTGCCTTCGACAAAAATCCCAGGAAAGGCACAAGCGCTTCGGCGTTGAGGCCGGAAATCTTAATGTCCGAACTGAATTCCTCGGAAAGTCTCATATCGAATTTAGGCGGGTTGAAGCTCAGACGCAGGGGGACCTTGCCGGAAATCGATATGGGACCCTGGACGGCTGCAGCTTTCGCCGTACCCTGAACAATGAGACAATCCTTTGAATAATTCCCCTGCAGGGTGAGGACTTCGATCTGCTGTTTGCCGCAGATGACACAGTCGGTCCCCTTAACGTTGAGTATGCATTCAGGCTGATCGGGTCTGCCGCTTACATGTATCTGGCCCGAAACGGTACCGCTCAGGCTATCCTTCAGACCGAGCAACTCGGATATTCGCGCGGCGTTGATCGAATCGGCGGAGAGCGAAAGTTCCACCTTGGATTCAGATACAGCCCCGCCGGAAACCGCTACTTTCTGTTTGCCCTGCTGAAGGGTCGCGGAATGGATTCTTAATCCGTCTTTTTCTATTTCGAACCTTGCATCCAAGGCCCCGCTCAGCTCTTTCCACTCGATCTGGCCCTGGGCCGACACGGAGACGAGAGGAAATTCCCAAATCCTTTCCAGTTTCCCGGAGAGCCGCGCGGAGATCTGATTCAGAATCCCATCTCCTTTAAGCCGAAAAGAGCATGAGCTCTTCTGCTGATCGACATCGACGTCGAGCGAAGCGAATTTTTGGCCGTCGAGAACTACATCCCGGGCTTTGATGGAAATTTCGTGCCGTTCTTCTTTTCCGTTGAGCTTTCCCTTGCCTTTAAGGGCAATCTGGTCCGCCTGGTAGTTCGAATACTCAAAGCGCGGAGAGTTAATTTCACCGTCCCAGAAAAGGTCCGTCCATTTTCCGTTCAGGGTCCCTCGAGAAATTACTTTTCCCTTCCCCTTCCATTGAGGGAAGAGCAGGGCGATTTTTTGTACGTCTGTCATATCGAACTCGTAGTCGGCTTTTATCACCTCATTGTTGTAGTTGCCCGAGCCTTTGAGAGAAAGGGTTTGCGCAATGTTGAGATTCGCGTCGACTTTGGCCTGCCAGAGTCTGGGGTTCGTAAAATTACCAGGGTTATAGTTGGCTTCGACAAAAATCCGCCCCCCCAGCTTTTGATTCAGCCTGGAGTCTATTCTTTCCAGATTGCCTTTTTCAAGGCTGACCTCGGCTTTGACCACGCCTTTGTGCCCGGTATCCGATAAACCCCGCAAATCGGCAATCAATGAGAACTTGAAATCTGCAAGAGAACACTTTACCGCGCTGCTCCTGATCGTGAGCACACTTTGCTCGAATGTCCCGCTGAGTTCGCAGGCCTGGACCGTTTCGGCGCCGACATCGGATGGGTCGAGGCTCGCTCTGAATTGAGCTTCCAGAAGGTTTAGCCCTTCGATTGCCGCCTGGATTTCCATCCGGCCGTTAAGTCGAGAATCAGGCAAATAAGATGATAAATGGACCTTTAAGTCGGCGAAGCGCGAATCAAGTTTGACGGTGCTCGGACCGGCGGGCGTTTTTTCGATCTCGACAATGCCTTTGATGTCGCCCAAATCCGTTGTCAGGTCGTGCTCGATTGACCACCTGCCCCCGGAACGCACCACGTTGATGCTTCCGGACAGGGCTGAGAGCCCGCTCAGATTAGGCTGAAGCAGCGGGATAGTGTCCGCGGAAAGATTGTGGATAACCAGATTTGCTCTTCCATTGTCGAGATTTGCAATGTCCCAGTGTCCATCGATCCCGATCCGGCAGTCATTCGGACCGGAAAGAAACGTGCTTCGGACCTCTAAGTCATGGCCGGCAAGCGTTCCGGAACCATCGATATCCCAATGTGCCCATTCGCCCACCTGTGCCCCGGCGTGAAGGTTTTCGAAATCCAACCGAATTTCAGGGCCGTCAGCACCCTGCACTGCTTTAAGCTTTACGGCCCCCGAAATGCCCTTTATGGAAAGAATTGTATTTCCCTGCTGCCTGGCTTCGATCGTGCCCGAGACGATCTGAATTCTTGGAAGCCGGATATGAGACCAGAAAGGCTCTTCGCCGCTCCCTCTCCCCTGCCCTTTTGCTCCCGGCGAGGCGGGAAGCAGCCATTTGCCGTCAGCTTTTTTTTCGAGTTGCAGGAAAGGCTTTTCCAGGTAGATTTCTTCAACGATGATGAAAGGGGGCTTTATTGACGGCCTGCATTTGATGCGGACTTTGCCGCAGTCGAGGACCTGTTTGCCTCCCCACTCGACCTTAACTTCTCTCAGGTATATACCGGAAAAGGGCCGCCATTGAAATGAGCGGATTTGCACCTTGAAGTTCGTGGCCGCCTCGATCCGAGTCACAACCCTGACTATGGCTGCCTTCTGGATCGATGGTATATGCAACGCTGCAATCGCCAGCAGCGCAAGGAAAAGAAGCCCCCCCATCCCCCATGCCGCCAGACGGATAATAAAGAGCGCTTTTCGGGGCTGAGATCTTCTCGAATTGTCTTTGTCAGGCAAATTCAGCTCCGTTAGGTTTTTAAAATTGAGCAATTATGAAGAATTTGCCCATACAAATCAACCTGCAATATGCTGCGGAAAAGGAGAGATCATGAAAGCTATGGTGCTAGAAAAATGCGCGCCAGTTGAAACAGCCCCGCTAAAATTGATGGAACTGCCGGACCCGTCCCCCGGCCCCGGTGAAGTAAGGGTCCGGGTAAACGCTTGCGGTGTCTGCCGTACGGACCTTCACGTCGTGGAATGTGAGCTGCCTTTTCCCGGACATCCGGTTATCCCCGGGCATCAGATCGTAGGAGTAGTCGACAGGCTGGGAACCGGATCGAACAGATTCAAGCTCGGGCAAAGAATTGGCATAGCCTGGCTGCGCCACACGTGCGGCAAATGCCTCTACTGCCTCAGCGGCCGCGAGAACCTTTGCGAAAGCGCCCGCTTCACCGGCTATCACGAACCTGGCGGCTTCGCTGAGTTTGCCCTCATCGATCAGGAGTTCGCCTATCCGATCCCGGATGTATTCTCCGATGACGAGGCCCCGCCGCTATTGTGCGCTGGCATCATCGGATATCGAAGTCTTAAGCGCAGCGGTCTTCGTCCAGGTGGAAGCCTTGCGATATACGGGTTCGGGTCGTCGGCCCACATCGTGATCCAGATCGCTTTGCACATGGGCTGCAAGGTTTACGTGTGCACCAGGGGCAAAGAGCACAGGGAGCTTGCGGCAAGCCTGGGAGCGCAATGGGTTGGGGAAAGCCCCGAAAAGATGCCGGCCCTCACGGACAGCGCGATCATTTTTGCCCCGGCCGGCGGCCTCGTACCCAAGGCCCTTGAGCGCTTGACAAAAGGCGGCACCCTGGCGCTCGCCGGCATCTACATGACCCCCATTCCGCAAATGGATTACGAAGCTCACCTTTTCCATGAAAAAAATATCCACAGCGTAACGGCAAACACTCGGGACGACGGCGCGGAGCTTCTGCGAATTGCCGCTGAAATTCCCATCAGGCCCCGGGTTCAAATCTTTCAGCTCTCTGAGGCCAACGAGGCCCTCATCAGGCTTAAACAGGACAAGATGCAGGGGTCCGGAGTTCTGGTCGTCGAAAGAAGCGCATTCAGGGTTTCCCGGCGCCAGGCCTCGGATTTTTCCCTTGATATGCGAGGGACTTAGGTTGTAAGATATCTATAATCCCTTTTGGGAATACTCTCACCCCGATAACTTATCCCGCACGGTCCCAGCCGGATTGTGTTTAAGTCTTTGCAGCAGCGCCAGGCAATATGTATCTGCCCTGGCCTGGTGGCCGATTCACTTTTATTGACAGGGAGGATTTGTTTTGAAGAGCGCTGAGAAAGTTGGATCACGGATAAAGCGATTGAGAGAGGGAAAAAGCCTGAGCATGGAAGAACTTTCATCCCGGAGTGGTCTTGCTCTTGATTTCATTCAGGAAGTCGAGGAGGATAATATTTATCCTTCCCTGGGGCCTCTTCTGAAGATTGCCCACGTCCTCGGGATAAGGCTGGGGACCCTCCTTGACGACCAGATCAGCCAGGACCCCCTCGTTGTGAGGATTGAAGATCGTAAAGAAGAATTGACAATGCTCAAAGGCAAAGACAAGCCGGTTGCCCTGAAGTTTCACTCCCTTGGACGAGGCAAAAAGGACCGGCATATGGAACCTTTTTATATCGAGATTCTTCCCGAGCCTGCTGAAGATAAAAAGCTCTCGTCCCATGAGGGCGAGGAATTCATAGTGGTTCTATCCGGTGAGGTCGAGATTTTCTACGGGCAGGAAACCCGCATACTTAAACAAGGCGACAGCATCTACTACAACTCTGTGATTCCACATTATGTAAGCTGCCGTGGTCCCAGGGCTGAAATTTATGCAGTCCTTTATTTTCCGGATTAAAAAGGATCTCTTAAGCCATGGAAAAACCACTTATCCAGTCTCTTACTTTGGGACAAATACTCGATAGAACGATAGCGGCATATCCGGATAACGACGCAGTTGTTTACTATGACAGGGATTATCGTCTCACATATCGCGAGTTCGGCGAACTTGTGGACCAGCTTGCCAAAGGACTTATGGCCCTTGGGGTTCAGAAAGGCGAAAAAGTTGCTCTGTGGGCCACCAACGTACCTCACTGGGTTGCGCTCATGTTCGCCACTGCCAAAATCGGCGCAATTTTCCTAACCATCAACACCCTCTATAAAATCGCCGAACTGGCCTATGTCCTCGAACAATCCGATATGGAAAACTTATTCCTCATAGATGGCTTCAGGGACACAGATTACATCCAGACACTCTATGAACTCGTTCCTGAACTGAAGACCCGGCAAAGAGGGTATCTGAAAAGCGAAAAGTTCCCGCACCTGAAACGGGTATTTTTTCTCGGTCACGAAAAGCATCGTGGAATGTACTCACTGTTCGAGACGCTTTCCCTTGCAGGCATGGTCTCAGATGAGGCATACAAGGCGCGCCAGGCCGAACTCGATCCCCATGACGTCATCAACATGCAGTACACTTCAGGCACCACCGGTTTTCCAAAGGGCGTCATGCTTACCCATCACAATATCGGAAACAATGGGTATTGGATCGGCGCCAACCAGAAGTTGGGACCAAAGGACCGGGTATGCCTTCCAGTCCCGTTGTTCCACTGCTTTGGGTGCGTACTGGGTGTCATGGCGGCCATAAATCACGGAAGCACCCTTGTTATTCTGGAGTATTTCGACGCCGTCCAGGTGATGGCGGCCGTGGAAGGAGAACGTTGCACCGCCCTTTACGGCGTTCCGACCATGTTCATCGCGCAGCTTCAGCACAAGCTGTTCAGCAAATTTGATTTCAGCTCGCTGCGCACCGGCATCATGGCTGGGTCGCCCTGCCCTATCAAAACGATGGAAGAGGTCATGGAGAAGATGTACATGCGGGAGATCACCATCTGTTACGGCCTGACGGAGGCCTCTCCCGTTATGACTCAGACCACCGTCACCGATAGCGTCAAAAAAAAGGTCGAAACCGTTGGCAAGGCCATGCCTGGCATCGAGGTCGCCATCAGGGACCCCGAAACGCATAAACCGCTTCCGGCCGGAGTTCAGGGCGAGGTTTGCTGTCGCGGATACAGCATTATGAAAGGCTATTACAAGATGCCCGAAGCAACCGCCAAAGTAATCCTCGAGGACGGCTGGCTTCTTTCCGGCGACCTCGGCATAATGGACGAGGAAGGGTACCTGACCATAACGGGTCGGCATAAGGACCTGATAATCCGGGGCGGCGAGAATATATCTCCGCGTGAAATCGAAGAGTTCATCTACAGGATGGAGGGCATTCAGGATGTGCAGGTGGTCGGGGTCTCCAGCCGGAAATATGGAGAGCAGGTAGCCGCGTTCGTTATCCTCAAGGAAGGCTTTGATTTATCGCCTGAAGACGTTCAGGACTTCTGCCGTGGGAAGATTTCCAACTATAAGGTGCCCAAATTCGTAAGCTTCATTAAAGAACTGCCACTTACCGCCAGTGGCAAAGTGCAGAAATTCAAACTCCGCGAAATTGCCGCGGGGTTATGGCCCGACGCCTGATTGCGCCGATTTTCATGTGAGGGTATAACATATAACACCATGCCTCCAAGCCGGCCGGTTGTTCCGCCTTATCGGAATGAGCGGCCGGTCGTTTAGTAACTCTGCGCTCCCAACGCAAGGAAATGAACGGTGGAGCGGCGAAGAATTGCCGTTGAACGGAAAAAACTTCGGCCTTCGCAAAGATGCTCACCGTTTATCGTTTCCCTGCAATGCCGCGCTTTATGCGATCCCGCAAGTAAAGCACAGCGGAGAAAAGCAATTGAATCACCCTGCAAATTCGAACGACGAACTCCAATTGCTTATCGAGGTGCTCCCTCCCCATATTCGCGAAAAGATCGAGTCCGGGCAGGATCCCTTTTTGCTTCTTGAAATTGTGCTCGACCTTGGAAGAAATCCCGAGGCGAGGTTCGAAAATACGATGGAATATCTCTCGAACGAACAGGTCACACGTGACGATATAAACTACGTCGTGTCCCGCATAGGGAAATTTTCCGAAGACAACCGGGCCGGAATCGAACGCACGCTGCACAGGATATCGGCCATAAGAAACAGGACGGGGTCGATCATCGGCCTTACGTGCCGCGTTGGAAGGGCGGTCTTCGGCACCGTGGACATCATCCGGGACGTCATCGAGGAAGGCAAATCGCTGCTGCTCGTGGGACCGCCCGGTGTTGGGAAGACGACCCTGCTCAGGGAGGCGGCGCGGGTTTTAGCTGACGATATGGGCAAAAGGGTAATAATTGTCGATACCTCAAATGAAATAGGCGGAGACGGAGATATCCCTCACCCCGGCATCGGCCGTGCGCGCCGAATGCAAGTGCCCTCGCCCAACAGGCAGCATTCGGTTATGATCGAGGCCGTCGAGAACCACATGCCACAGGTCATCGTCATAGACGAAATCGGGACGGAGGCAGAAGCGTCCGCGGCCCGGACGATTGCCGAACGCGGCGTGCAACTCATCGCGACCGCACACGGCAGGACCCTGGAGAACCTTCTTCAAAATCCCACCATGATGGATCTGGTGGGCGGGATCCAGGCAGTGACACTCTCCGATGAGGAGGCCCGAAGACGCAGAACTCAAAAGACGGTGCTGGAGCGCAAGGCTCCCCCAACTTTCAACGTGATGATCGAAATCCAGGAGCGCGGCCGTCTGGCAGTCTACCATAATGTCGCCGAGGTGGTGGACCGGTTTCTGGTAGGGGTTCCGCTGTCTCCCGAAATCCGGACCAGGACGGAAGGCGGACGGGTCGAGATCAGCCCGGTCAAGATCGCTGAAAAGACAAAATCCGAGGCCGCCGAGGGCAAACCGGTCCCGAGTCTGTCGCACAGGCGGCACAGGCGGAAAAATATCAGGATATTCTCCTATGGGGTGAGCCGTATAAGGCTCGAACGCGTAATACAGAAACTCGGGGCGCCGGCGGTGATGGCTTCCGACATTGACAGGGCCGACCTGATTCTCACCCTCAAATCCCAGGAGAAGCGGCAGCCGGGAAGCATCCGGGAAGCAGAAGCCCGCGGAAAGCCAAGACATGTGCTGAAGAGCAACACGACAACCCAGATGGAAAATTTCCTGCGCTCGCTCTTCCCTTCCGACGAGATGATAAACGCGGATGAGACCGATGGGGTCACAGAAGCCCAGACGGCCGTTGAAGCCATTCTGAAAGACGGCCGGGTCGTTGAACTCCTGCCTCGAAACGCACGCGTGCGCAGGCTGCAGCATATGCTGGCCGAGCAAAGCGGGCTGAGATCCAGGAGCATCGGCAGGGACCCAAACAGACGGGTGATCATCAGTGACCGGTGAGCCGGGGCCTTCTCCGTTCACGACCCACACCGCCCACTCCATACTTCTCTAACGGTATCCGAATTCGACCGTGGCCCTCGGGTCTTTTCTCCAATTTTTCTGAACGCGCACAAAAAGATCCAGGTATATGTGGCATCCCAGGAAAGTCTCTATTTCCATGCGGGCCTGTTTTCCGATCTCCTTGAGCATCTGCCCGCCCTTCCCTATTATTATCGCCTTCTGCGATTCACGCTCCACATTGACGGTCCCGAATATCTCAATGAGGTTTTTCTCGGGTATCTCGCTGAATTTATCGATGATCACCGCCACAGCGTATGGAATCTCCTGGTGAACGAGATGGAAAATCTTCTCTCGGATCAGTTCCCCGACAAAAAAGCGTTCGGGCTGGTCCGTTATGTATTCTTCAGGGTAGTATTGCGGTCCTTCGGGCAGAAGCCCGACGACCTCCGCAAGGATATCGCCCGTCTGCTCACCACTCAGGGCGGAAACGGGAATGATGGCCTTGAAATCAAGCCTGTCCTTGTAACCCTGGATCAGCGCCAGCAAATCGCCTTTATTTCTCAGAGTATCGACCTTGTTTATGACGAGTATCACGGGCGTTTGAATCCGGAGAAGATTACGCATGATGAACTCATTGGTAGGCCTGAAGGCCCCCTCCGGCTCTATCATGAAAAGCACGGCGTCGGCTTCGCCAAGAGCGGAAAGCGCCGTTTCAACGAGCCCTCGGTTGAATTCATCCTGCGCTTTATGTATTCCGGGGGTGTCCATAAAGATCATCTGGCTGTCGCTTGTCGTGAGTATTCCAAGAATTCGATTCCTGGTCGTTTGGGGTTTGGGCGCCGTTATTGAGATTTTCTGCTTCAGGAGCTGATTGAGCAAAGTTGATTTCCCAACGTTAGGGGCCCCTATGATTGCGACGTATCCCGATTTGAACACCTTAGTGCCTCCTGCACATAAACCAGCCGGCAAAAATTCGCATGCCGATTCGTTGATAAGTTTAACATGGATAGGGAAAAAGCGCCGGGACATCGGCCCATAAGCGCTCAAATAAAATTGAATATTCACCCATCCACCCATTCACCCATTCACCGATATTACAGTGAGTGGAGAGCTTTGGACAGGATTTACAGGATTAACAGGAAAACAATGAAACACGACACGATGTTACACGCCCTTTGCCAAGGATGGAGATTGCTGGTCGCAACCAATTATTTCTTCTGTCAGGGCCAGGGGCTTTTTTTTAATCCTGTAAATCCTGTAAATCCTGTCAAAAGTATTGTCTTTTTTGGGTTCCCGGACAGAATCTACAGAGTTTGACCGCTCATTTCGGCGCCCGTCAGACTTGTGTCCCCGGATACCTTTACACTTATGCCCCACCGGGATTTCCAGTGACGCAGGTTTGACCTCCCATGCCCAATGACCTCGCTCACCCGGCTCGGCGGCGCCTTCAGTATAAACTCAGTTCCGTCGGTTTGGGCAAACGAGGCAAAATCCCGGTCCATCCGGTCCCGCCACCAGCGGGATTTTACCATGTGGCCGAAAGCAGGATGGTGTGGCCCGGCCAGTACAACACCGGGGTTATCCAATGAACGGTCGGCGTGCAGGCCCATTCTGATGACTGGAATCCCGGCCCTGAGCGCCGACGCATACGCGGCTGCCACCCATGTTATCGCCTCGTCGAGACTCAAAGGAGTGTAGCTCATGTTCCTGTAAGAGTCTGCCAGGGCCGTCTCTTCAAGGACCAGGGTCGGATATATGCGCAGGAAATCGGGCCCAATTTCCATAGCCTTTTGCATCGATTCGTTAAACGTCCCCTGTGTGTCGCCGGGCAACCCCGCCATCAGCTGAATGCCCAGGCCCCATCCTGCATTCCTTACGCGTTTCGCCGAATCATAAACCGTTGTCACGCCGTATCCTCTCAGACTCCTTTGCAGGACAGGGTCCGACAGGCTCTGAGCGCCGAGTTCCACTGTACGCACCGGGAATTTTGAAAGCAGATCGATAACTTCGCTCCCAAGGCAATCCGGTCGGGTTGAAAAACGGATACCGGTAAAAATCCCTCGCTCCACATGAACGGAGGCAGCCGCAAGGATCGATTCGATCAGCACCCGCGGCAAAGCGCTGAAGGTGCCGCCATAGAAGGCAATCTCGCCGGGGTCGCCCGTTTTGCCGATCTGTTCGGCGTAAGCGATCAAATCAGCCTCCACGATCTCGAGTATACCGGTTGTGCGATGATCACTGGACACAACCATCCGCTGATTGCAGTAAATGCACTGGAACGGACATCCGGCATGGGGAAGAAATACGGGATAAATCATTTTCCTGGGAGACATTTTGAGTTTTGAGTTCTCGGTTTTTAGTTTTTAGTTTTTAGTTTTGCGTTAGTTCCCTGAGTTTTGGTTTCTTTCACCTTCAACTAAAAACTCAAAACTATTAACCGTCAAGCAGCCCTGAGTCTTTTTCGATTTCATCGATCGCCTTTTGAGCCGCTTCCTGTTGGGCTTCTTTTTTGCTCTTCCCGGAACCGTGCGCCAGGACCCGATCCCCTATGGCAACCCTCATAAAGAAAGTCTTATCATGGTCAGGGCCTTCCTCGGCCTCGAGAAAGTAGGTCGGGATAAGCCTCAGCCTGGCCTGCGTGATCTCCTGCAGCTGAGTCTTGAAATCCTTGTCCAGGGTTTTGAGCAAAAAATCCTCTTCCCTGTATTCCAGATAGTCATGGAACATCTTCTTAACCAGCCGTATCGCCGAATCGAGACCTCCGTCAAGGTAGACGGCGGCAAGAAGTGCTTCGAGCCCGTTGGCCAAAAGCGAAGGCTTCTGGCGGCCTCCGGAAAGTTCCTCCCCTTTTCCGAGAAAAAGAAAATCTCCCAGATTGACAGTAGAAGCGATTTGGGCCAACTCTCGCTCATTTACGATGGAAGAGCGGAGCCTGGACAGCTCTCCTTCGTCACAATCCGGAAAGATCTCGATCAGCAGGTGGCTTATCGCCAACCCAAGGACTGAATCGCCAAGGAACTCCAGAGTTTCGTTATCCACCGCAACGTCCTGATTCTCGTATGCAAAAGAACGATGTGTCAGCGCGCGGAGAAGAAGGTCTTTGTTCCGGAATCGATAGTCGAGTTGATCTTGCAGTTTTCCGAGATCGGTTGCTTGCAGCATGGTCCCGTGTTATATTTGCTGTTTATAATTGGAGAAAGCTATGAGTGCGCTTTCGCAGATTCAAGTCCGGCTTCTAATAATATACACTTTTTCAGGCCTGATTTGAGCATATTCTGATCCAAATGTGACGGACCGGCAAAATGCTTATATGGCTAAGCTCCCCACAACCTCAAAACAGCCGATTCCTCCTCTTGGACCGGGACGGCGTATTGAATGTAGACCGGCCCGATTATGTGAAGAGCCTGGACGAAGTATGCTTCTATCCGGACGCTCTCGAAGCGCTCGAATTCCTCGAGCACGAGGACGTTGGAGTTATTTTGATCAGCAATCAGTCCGGGGTCAATCGGGGGCTGATCGGCCTGGACGATTTCTGGGCAACTCACGAAGGGGTGATCCGGCAGGTGGAGGAACACGCGGGCAGTATTCTGGCTGCCTTCTACTGCCCTCATCGCCCCGACGAAAAATGCGAGTGCAGGAAACCCGCTCCAGCCATGATAGCCGCCGCCTGCAGGTTTGCAGGTATCGAGCCTGACCAGGCATTTTTCATTGGGGATAATGAATCCGATATGATGGCCGCAAAAAACGCCGGTTGCCACGGCGTTCGCGTATGCCGCCTCGGAGTTGGGGGTGAAACCGATGCCTGCACCTCCGGCGGGCCGTATTATACAAGCCTGATGGATGCGGTTTTGAGTATATGCGGGAAGAACTCTTAAGAGTTCTAAATACTTATTTGGTTTGAACGGAAAGGAAACTGAAGAATGTCAAAGCTTGACAACAATCGCTATGCTCCACTTCTGGGACAAAAGATGTCGGACGGGAGCTACCGGAAACTACTCGCGCTCGATAACCTCAAGCTCTTTGAATTCATAGGCGAATATACCGAGCTTTGTGACCCCGACTTTGTCTATATGTGCGACGATAGTGACGAAGATGCCGAGTATATCAGGAAAAACACTCTGGCGCTCAAAGAGGAAAAGCCCCTGGCAAAAGACGCCCACACAATCCATTACGATGGATACGAGGACCAGGGCCGGGCGCCCGGGGCCACAAAGAACCTGGTGAGAAAAGAGCTTGTTCCGCTAATGGGGGCGCTCCTTGCAAAAGAGAGGGAGGAGGGTCTCGCGGAAGTAAAAAACATCCTCAAAGGTATCATGAAGGGCAAACAGGCGATTGTAAAACTCAGTTGCGAGGGCCCGACCCACAGCCCCTTTTCAATAGCATGCGCACAGATGACAGATTCTTTCTATGTGTGTCATTCCGAAGAGCTGCTCTATCGGCGCGGCTACGAGCACTTCCGCATGATGAAGCATAAAGACAAGTTTTTCCGCTTCCTGCATAGCGCCGGCCGCCTGGATGAAAACGGCAATTGCATAGACCTGGACAAGCGGCGAATATACCAGGATATGGAGGACTACATAGTACTTTCCTCAAACAATCAGTATGCGGGCAACAGCGTGGGACTGAAAAAGCACGCCATGCGCCTTTCGATAAAACTTTCCGGGACCGAGGGCTGGCTGTGCGAGCACATGTTCGTAATGACTATCCTGAATGGGAAAAAAGGGCGCGAAACGCATTTCTGCGGGGCTTTTCCCTCGGCGTGCGGAAAGACCGCAACCGCTATGCTGCCTGGAGAAAAGATAATCGGTGACGACATTGCCTATTTCCGCAACATTAACGGCGAGTTTAGAGCTGTTAACGTTGAAAACGGCATATTCGGGATCATAAAGGACGTAAATACGCTCGATGACCCACTTATTTTCAAAACCCTTCAGACTCCCGGTAATGAAATCATCTTTTCGAACGTGCTGACGGGCCCAGACAACCAACCCTATTGGCTGGGCATGGGAGTGGACCCTCCGGACCATGGCCGGAGCTATTCGGGAGAATGGTTTAATGGTAAGCAGGACGGGGACGGCAAACCGATTCCGTTTGCGCACAGTAACGCCCGCTATACACTGAGGCTCGGATATCTCGAAAACATAGACCCGGCTTATAACGACAAAAATGGAGTGCTCGTTCAGGGCATAATCTATGGCGGCAGGGACAGCGACACTTCGGTACCCATCGAAGAATCCTCCGACTGGAAAAACGGAATCATCCTCAAAGCCTGTACTCTGGAATCCGAAACAACCTCCGCCACCATTGGAAAAGAGGGGGTGCTCGCCCCTCAGCCGATGGCCAACCTGGATTTCATCAGCTATCCCATAGGCGCCTATATCAGCAACAATATTCGATTCGGAGAGGGTGTTAAAGACGTGCCGCGAATCTTTACAGTCAATTATTTCCTCAAGGGCGCGAAAGGAAATTTCCTCACGCACAAGCTCGCCAAGAAAGTCTGGATGCATTGGGCCGAGCGGCGTATCCACAACGAGGTTGACGCTTACAGGACACCTCTTGGCTTCATCCCGAAGCACGAGGACCTCAAATCTTTATTCCAGGAAATCTTTCAGGAGGACTTTTCCATGGAACTCTACCGGGAACTGTTCAAGTTCCGGATCGATGCCTGGATTGCCAAGATCTCCCGAGCCGTTAATTTCTACAAACGCACGGCGCCCGATTGCCCGGAAGAATATTATGGGATATGGAGATCTACCATAGAGAAACTGCAGGAACTCAGGCGCGGGTTCGGCCCGGTTATTGAGCCGGGCGCATACGAAGGATGACGGGAACCGCCGCACTCGACTCCATGAGCCTTGAGCCGGTTTCTGTCCGAGAGGACGCCGAATGTTTTTTCCACCTTTTCTCATTTTTTTTGTTTTTATATGCATATTCCTGCTCCTGCTGGCTTTTGGGCTCATTCAGTTCGGTTTGTTTTCATGGGCTTTCGCCAAGATCGGCATTCCGCCCGAGTACCTTTTTTCACTCCTGTTCCTTTGCATTGTCGGCAGCATGTTTAACATTCCTCTACGCAGAATCAGGCTTGAAAACGATTTCGACGACCGGAGGGTCGTCTCATTTTTCGGAATGCGGTTCCGTCCCCCGTACCCCGAGCGGCCGAATGAAATGGTGCTTGCGGTAAATGTCGGGGGCGCCGTAATTCCCGCCGCTCTTTCCCTGTATCTTTTGGCCAACGCGTTTCATCCGATCCGTACGTTGCTCGCGATGGCCGCCGTCGCCTACGTCGTCTACAAAAACGCGCGGCCGGTTTACGGTGTAGGAATTGCGGTCCCATGGCTCATCCCGCCCATCGCGGCGGCCATCGCCGCCATGGTTCTCAACTATAACTTTGCCGCTCCGACCGCCTATGTGGCCGGGACATTGGGGACCCTGATCGGGGCGGACATTCTTCATCTTGATAAACTGAGATACATGCGTGCGCCGGTGGCATCGATCGGAGGGGCTGGAACGTTCGATGGGATTTTCCTGTCAGGAATCATCGCCGTCTTGCTCGCTCCTGTCGGAGGCTAACACCCTGGAAAGACAGCGCACGACAGGCTGAGTTCTTTTTCCTGTTACTATTGACGACATGGAGGCGTGTGATGGCCAGCACTGTCTATTTTACCAATTTGCGTGCCGGATTCGATAATAGCCTGTTGACGAAAATCGAGCGCCTGGCCCGGGCCGCCGGGCTCGAAAAAATCGTCAGGAAACATGGTCTTACCGCCGTAAAACTTCACTTCGGTGAAAGAGGCAATACGGCGTTTATCCGGCCGCTGCTGGTTCGCCCCGTGGTGGATGTTATTCGTGAAGCAGGCGCCAGGCCGTTTATTACCGACTCCGGAACGCTTTATCCGGGTACGCGCAGCAATGCCGTGGACCATTTGAATACGGCCGTCCTCAACGGTTTCGCCTTCCCGGTCGTCGGCGCCCCTCTTATTATTGCCGACGGCATAGACGGACGCGACGAAGTCGCCGTCCCGGTGAACTTCAAGCATTTCAAAGAAGTGCTTATAGGCTCCGCGATAGTCCGTGCGGATTCCCTGGTCTCACTCGCCCATTTTAAACTGCACGAAGCGAGCGGTTTTGGCGGCGCGATCAAAAATATCGGGATGGGGACGGCTTCACGCAAAGGCAAAATGGCCCAGCACTCTGATGTTGCCCCGGAAGTCATTTCAAAAAAGTGCATAGGCTGCGGGGTCTGCCTTGAGCAATGCGCCCACGGCGCCATAAGCCTTGTCGAAAGACCGGCGGACGTCCCTGCCCCGAGCGACTCAGTCAGTCAAATCATGCGAATAGACCCGGAACTTTGCGTGGGTTGCGCGCGCTGCATTCACGCCTGTCCTCAGGGTGCGCTCTCCATCAATTGGGAAAAAGATCTCCCCAAATTCATGGAAAAAATGGTCGAATACACCATGGGGGCACTCAAGGGAAAAGAAGGGCGCTCGCTTTTCATAAATTTTCTTACCCAGATCTCTCCCGCCTGCGACTGCTATCCCTTCGCGGATGCTCCGATAGTAGGAGATATCGGTATCGTCGCTTCCACGGACCCCCTTGCGATAGACCAGGCATGCGTGGACCTAGTAAACAGCCAACCTTATCTTGAATCTTCATTGCTCAACGGCATTGAGCAACCTTGCCTCGACAAGATCAGGGCCGTTTACCCTCAAATCGACTGGCAACACCAGCTGGACTACGCCTCCAAACTCGGCCTCGGCTCGCGAGAATACGAGTTGATCACGGTGTAGCCTCAAAAGGCGATTGCCAAGTTGTATCCGGCAGTATATATTCCTGTCGCACGGAAGCGCCAAGCTCACTGGTGGGGCTCCCGGACTTCAAATCCGGTGTGAGGGCGTGAAGGCGTTCTCAGGTGGGTTCGATTCCCATGCGCTTCCGCCAGCTTACAAAGCATCAACTCTTCACAATGTCTTGTCTGATGCTTCCTGTCCATCTCCTGTCCATTAATTCAGGGTGAAACGATTTTAGCACCTTGCTCTGTCCAATTAAACAAGTCATGAACGGTTAAGCCTTTCTCATACCGGAAAGCCCGCATACGAAGCGCCAGGATAGGGCTAGAATCCACGATCATCCTCCGGCCTGAGGGATTTTTCCGGGCAGCATTGAGAACCGGCAGCAGGGATGACGGGAGGTTTTTGATGCTGGAAGGCACGATCTCCTCCTTGCCCGCATGGTCATCAGCCTTTGCCGTTCGGCATGGGATGTTACAGATTTTCGCTGCCCCCCCGGTGGCCCGCCCACTGACGCTTCACTATTACGATACGGTCCCGACCCGTATTTTGCGCGAAGGATAAAATCTGGAAAGGGGGATGATTATCACAAGCCCAGGTCGATGCTTCTCTGGACCACTCTAAAATGCACCAGGATCAGTGCTATCACCCCCTTAGTGCCCCTCATTCATCATCGGCTCTGTGGTGATGCCAGTACCCTTTCAACTCGCCCAGGTGATGTCCTCCCAGAATTACAAGGTGGTGATACCCATTGAAAGTTTGCCGATGCTATGACGGTGGGAATTATCTGCAAGGAGGAGAGGAAATTTGACATTTCTAGTATCGGATAATCTCCCGATCCCGACATTACGCAATTGCTCAAGGCCAGCCCATAGCCCCGGTGCGCCCCAATGGCTCTCGGTATTTGCTATTGCTTCAATACGCTGAATTATCACCTGTAATTAGTTACTGGTATAAGCCTATTACCCAATTCCTGCCCCCTGAAATCCTCCTTGACCCTTGCTCTGATTTCGGCATTATGCCTAATAGGTGTAGTGGATCTCCTGGTTCCGCCAGCTATATTACCAACGTGGATATTTCTTGCGTTTCTTTGCATTCCTTCAGTGCGCTCAGCCTTGCGTTCCAGATGGAGTTTCTGCTTAACCAGTATGAGTCTACCCGTCCGCTACGGGTGTTGACCCTTTTTCTTGACGGTCAGCCCGCTTTTGACCGCTCCCGTTCTCGCTGCCACCATCTCCATTTCCATTATTGCAGGTCAAATCAGGCGTAAAAGTCCGCCTTTTCAGGCTATCGGGAGAAACAACTTGAACTGCCAGAACTTGGTGACTGGAGGGGTACAGTGAAAAAGGTATGGGTATTATCCGGTTTGTTCCTCTTCTTATTTGTGGGCGCTGCATTGGCGGCCTCTGTAGATCTCTATCTTCCTTATCAGAAAACGCTTACTACACAGCTTACGACCTCGAAGAAAACAACAACCGTACAGGTTACCTTTAGTCTCTGGGACGCACGGACAGGGGGAAACGAGTTATGGCATGAGCAAAAAGGAATAAGCGCAGACAGATCCACAACGATCATCACAACGATGCTCGGGGACACGGAGCCGCTTCCTGAAGCCGATTTCAATCAACAGATGTGGGTAGAGGTTGATGCTAATGGCCGGACATATGGTTCACGCGATATGTTACGGTTGGTACCGTATGCACTCTGGAGCGCAACAGGCAATGCCGGTGCGCAGGGGCCAGCAGGGCCAACTGGACCTCAAGGACCACAAGGCGCACAAGGTCAGACAGGTGCTATAGGGCCAAATGGGCCAGCAGGGCCAGCAGGGCCGACAGGGCCAGCGGGGCCAGCAGGTGCAACAGGTCCGCAAGGGCCTCAAGGAGAGCAGGGACCGACAGGGCCGCTGAATCCTAATATAACAATCGACAACAATCGCAATACAGCGATTGGTCTAATGGCATTAAATCCCTCCAATACCGGAGCAGGGAACACCGCCGTTGGACTCCGAGCGCTTCAAATCAACACCACCGGCGGTGAAAACACCGCCTCCGGAGATTCGGCGCTTTCAGCAAACACCGAGGGCTACTCTAACACCGCCATTGGACTTGCAGCGCTTTATGAGAACAGCACCGGCTACGCAAACACCGCAATCGGACATTATGCGCTCTTCTCCAACACCACCGGCAATTTTAATACCGCCTTGGGTGTTGGAGCTGGCATGAACTCCCTTACCACCCCTCCCACTTTCGGCAGTTACAACATTTATATTGGTCATAACGTAATTCCAGCATCGGCAGACGAATCCAACACTATCAGGATCGGCACTGACGATCCAGCCTTCCAACCCAACACCTATTCAACCTTCATTGCGGGTATAGCCAACACTAATATCAGCGGAAGCCCCGTCTATGTGGCCTCCAACGGTCAGCTCGGCATCCAGACCTCATCTCGCCGGTACAAGGAGGACATCGAGGACATCGGCAATGAGAGCAGCGGCATTATGAAACTCAGGCCCGTATCCTTTCATTACAAGCCCGAATACGCCAAGGGACCGCGCAAACTCCAATATGGCCTTATCGCCGAAGAGGTGGCCGAGGTCTACCCTGATCTGGTGCAATACGACCCGAAGACCGGCCAGCCTCAGACGGTCTATTACCACCTCGTGAACGCCATGCTCTTAAACGAGGTGCAGAAACAGAATCGCCGTATGGTCGAACAGGACAAAGAGTTATCAGCCCTGAAGGACGAGGTATCTACCCTAAAGGAGCAAAACAAAGAGCTGACAGCCCTCAAAGAGCAGCTCAAAGAGTTAATGGCCATGACGGAACAGAACAAAGAATCATCGTCGCGGATGTCGAAGCTCGAAGCCCAGCTCAGTAGGTAAAGCAGGTTTTCTTCGTTATGTTACGTGGGCAGGGTCAGCAATGGCGAGCCGGTCGCTTAACGTGTTGAAAACTGCTTAACATTTGTCCCCCTACCAGGTAGAATCTGTTAGGGGGATTTCTTTGCTCAAAGGACCAAGCCAGCTCGATGAACGTGTCCCGGTAGAA
>JBEKMB010000002.1:0-157264 GCA_050008735.1 Syntrophobacteraceae bacterium | reverse complement strand
ATTTTTGTTTTTCTCTTGACAAAAACAGGTGGATAGAAGAAAAGGGAGACAGAGGCGCTTAGTCGCCATAACAACCTAAACTCACTCAGAAAAACAGCTTTTGCTACGTACAGCTTGCCAACATAGAAAATGTGATCGGAACCGGCAGCATAACGGGAATGATCCGGACGTCTTGAGCTTTCTGGGGTCCGCGGATTCCCTGGGTAGAAGAGTACTGAGGATCGTTCCTTTCAGGAATCTGTCCGCTCGGAGGTATCAACCCAAAAGAACTATGAGTGTTGGAAAAAATCAGCTGTTTCGATTTAAGGTAAAAGGGTGACTGACCGTAATATCAGTGTGGCCTGACATCAAAATATCAATCTCTGGAGTTCGTATTGAGAATCGAGACTGCTGAAGAATTCATGCAACTTCCCACCGTACCCGGGGGGGAAGCACCCGATCAGTATTTATCCAAATCGAGGCTGTATGAACCCGTCATGGGTGAATTTACAGACGATCAAGGCTTCCGGAACCTGGTGGAATCACTGGTGCAGATTCGTTCGAAGGCGGAGGGAAGAAGGAGGCCGAGATTTTCAACTCCGGCCGCTCTCACGGGGCTGGAAAACTGTGAATACAATGGATTCTTGTTCTCCGAAACAACCGGTCCAACCTGCGGCGACGCCCTGGAAGGCGCGGCTGATCCGAGAGGAAATGCCGGGAGACTCTATGGCATAAAGATCGTAAATTTCTCGGAAAACGGAATCCAAATTCAATTCAAATGCACGGACTTATTTGAGTTGTTCAACTCACACCTTTTCCTGAAAATCGGAGACGCCAGTATCCCGGTGACGTTCAAGTGGTACAGAGAGTCTCAGTCGGTTTGCAGAGGAGGCCTCCTATTTAGCGAAAGCACTAACTTCGGTCGGAAGGCCGCCGGTATGATCAGCAATCTGGGTACGAGCCTTGTCGATTATCTGATTGGCGGCTTCACAAGCAAGGAGATTCCTTTCAGCGCACAGGCAGGTGTTTACGCATATCTGGCTATCTTTTACAGCCTTCGGTTGCTTTTTTTGGAGAAAATCGCAGCGCTCAGGGAATTGGAAGCTCGAGCAATGACTCGAAACATGTCATCAGTTCCCGGTTATCTCCTTGCGAAACTCAGTGGCCTCAGTGCCGAACGTTGCTGCAGGATAAACGATCGTCTCCTCGGCATATTCATGAAACCATATTTTGATTTTGGGTGCGGACTCCTTGGAATGGGAGAAGATGTCGTGTTTCCGCAGCAGGATGTGCGAGCGGCCGTAATAAATTCCATGTTTTTTGCAGAAAAGGATTGCTCGGATTCGACAGATCTTTTGCCGGCCATAGAACAATTATACCAACGATTTCGGGAACTGAAACTGCTTCTCCAGGGAATATTCGAAGCAGAGGAGTTCGACAATCAATTCAAATATTACAACAGAGTAATACGTTACATAAGTCTCCGCACATAGCACGCATATAAGAATCAAAAGTTCCACATTTAATAAATGTGTCAGTCTGAGCGCCAATAGATTCAGTCTTCAATTGGATTTTGCGATTCTGTGGGCTGATTTCTGAGAAATAGGCGCGGTAAACACGACATTTAGCATCAAAGATATCGCAAGGACTATTCTCAGTTTCATGGCTCAAGCTCCTGAGGGTGTCTCGGAGTAAGTGTGAGCATTGATCCCGATGGCCCTAAGTACCGACACCCGAATCGGCTAACGGAACCAGAGGCACAACCGATCATGTCAGCCCTACAGCTCCAAGTTCTTTCCATTTGGCAATCATGCTTGCATATTTCCCAGCCTTATGGCTATGGCTATTGAAATCATCATTTTCTTTTAGTTAAGGGATTTGCCCAAAGCGTCATAAAAGGGGACTGCTCAAGCGTCGAGGCCGTGAGTCCTCAACGCCTGGAGTCCCTGGTACTACTTAATTTGATTTGGCGTTTGCCCTTAGTCCGGAATATCACGGATTTTTCCAGCCAATAGAAACGGCAATAGAAGCGGCAAAATGCAGGCGAAAAATTCAGGTGACCCGGTGAGTGACAAAATGAACATTGCTGTCCGGAAGCAGGAGCTTTGTGGAAAATTAGTAAGCGTTCACCACAGAGGCACAGAGGACACAGCGGTGGATTTGAATACTATAACAGAGCGGATCATTGGGGCGGCGATTGAAGTGAATAAGTTATTGGGGCCGGGACTGATGGAGTCGGCCTACGATGAGTGTTTATGTCGAGAGTTGGCGCTGCGCTGCATCGGCGTTGAGAAACAGTTGCCATTGCCGGTTGAATACAAGGAGGTCAGGTTGAATTGCGGTTACCGTCTTGACTTTCTCGTCGAACAATCTGTCGTAGTCGAAATTAAATCCTTGTCCTCCATCGAACCGATTCATGAAACCTCCGACCTACCTAAAACCGGGAGGCTGGAAGCTCTGCCTGCTCATCAACTTCAATGTGCCGGCATTAAAGGACGGCATACGTCGGAGAATTCCATGACCTTTTCTCCGCTCCGTGTTCTCTGTGCCTCTGTGGTGAACGGGTCCTATTTTTATGCAACGTTTGAGATCCTTCGGCGGGGCGCCGGCGCGTGCAACAAACGGGGGTACCAGGCCAACGGCACGGTGATTGTGCGTCCGTCAACCATATCAACGCCAAGGGTATCTTCGGTGAAGTGCACATCTTTGCCACACTCCGCTCCGCTGAAGAGCTGGGGACCGCCCGCCCACTATTGCCCATGAGCAGTTGGGCGCCTCAAATGCCCATTTAACCGCACAAATTGACAGTTTAAGGCCTTAAATCGCCACTTCTGTGAATCTTCTTGCTGTTAGTTGTGGTAGTTGGTCCGACTCGGTGCGCACCCGTACGCGTTTCGGAAAGATGGAAAATGCAGATATGATCCAAATATTGAAAGGCCCCGGATAACCCTCATCAGAACGCCAAGGAGAGATGCCGATATATTTTGGAAGGCAGACCTACACAAGTTTCTCGTTCATGGAAAAGGCACTGGACCGTGCCTAAAGTTCTCTACCCCTTGGTCTGGGTTGCCAATCTGAAAGCTCGGTTCACCAGAAAACCCGACCAGCCAATGAGATCCTTGGTGGAGCGAATCTCAGAGGAATCTGATTCCTGTGCATCGGCACGATCATCCAAAACGCCCGGATTTCTTGCGGCGATCTCATCTGTATAATGATATTGAAAGAAGTGCTGGGGGATGTTTAATTTTGTTAGTTAACCCGAAAGTCCTGTTAACCCTGATTAGGAGAGTGATTGCATATGGGAACTACTTGCCCCTTCTGCAAAAAGATCGATCCAGTGCTGGAAAACTCCCTTGCATATGCGGTGTATGACACATCGCTGGGAAATGAAGGCCATCTCCTGATAATTCCTAAAAGGCACTATCCGAGTTTTTTGGAATCCACCAAAGAAGAGATTCGCGCTATTCTTGACCTGGTCCGGCAGGGCAAGGAATTGCTCGATGCCGGGCACAAACCTGACGGCTATCACATCGGCGTTACTGTCGGCACGGTGTCGGGTCAAACGATTATGCATGTCCATGTGCATTTGGTTCCACGGTTCTTTGGCGATATGGATGATCCCGTGGGGTGAGTGAGCGGTGTTATCCCAGCCAGGCAGAACTATCCGCCAGCCCAATAATGGCACTCTTCGGAATTTGAATTCCCAGAAATACAAGTGGAGGATAGTAATGAGGATCTATTTCTTCGGAGACATTCACGGAAATGAATATGCTCTGGAGCCTTGCCTAAAGCACTTTCAGCAAACGAAAGCTGACTAGATTTACCGCCTCGGTGACTTGGGGAAGCCCGGTTGACGGAATCTTCTTAAAACGTATAAGATCGATTACGGTGACGGAGTTCACCGTAGTGTGGCTTATGGGCTGATGACTCCTATCCAGGTAATGACCTGCTGATAGGAGCCGGACCCTAAGGAAGGAAAATTCCTGCCAGGAAAACTGGAGGAGTTTTTTTGCACACGTAATCAAAGGAAAACGCCCATGCTGCAATTTAAAAAGGAGAAATTCCATTCCCGGATTGTGCTGCCCAGCGGCCTTCCGGCCGACCGCACCATCGAGATCCGCACCCATCCCATCACGGGACGCACCTGCCGGATCACGTACAGCCGCTGCGAAGAGCACGAGTCCGGCACGGAGGCTCTGCCCGCACCGCCGCCTTTTGCCGCAAACCGGGACAAGTGCCCGTTTTGCCGTGCCCGGCTCGCCACGCATACCCCGAAGCTTCCGCCTGAGCTATATCCGAAAGGTCGCATGACCCGGGGGGCCTCCACACTTTTTCCCAACCTATTTCCCTACGGGCGCTACTCGGCGGTAAGCCTTTTCGACGATGGGCACTTCGTGGAGATCGGCACGGCAGCCTTACAATCCTATACGGACAGTTTCCTCAACTGCCGGGACTATCTTTTACGGGTATTGTCCCATGATCCTGACGCTGTCTTCATGGCTATCACCCAGAATCACCTGCCCTCGGCCGGCGGATCTTTGCTCCATCCCCATCTGCAGGTGCAGGCCGACCGCATACCCGCTAATTCCCAGCGTTTCCTGCAAGGCCGCGCAGCTGAGTATCACCGTCAATCCGGAGCACGTCTTTTCTCTGATTACCTGCAATCTGAAAAACAATCAGGGCAGCGCTACATCGGCTCCACCGGCTCCTGGCAATGGCTTGCCGCTTATGCACCTGAGGGATTTTTTGAAATCTGGGGCATTCTGCCGGGGGTCACCTCCCTGCGCCAAGGTACGGACGATCACTGGCAGGACTTGACGCAAGGCGTGCTGAACACCCAACAGTTCTACCGCTCCCTCGGCCGCAATGGGTACAACCTCGGGCTGCTTCTGCTGGAAGACGGCTCGGACGACCTGGAGCTGCGGGTGGTCCTCACCGTTCGCAGTAACTATGCTCCTTGGGTGCGCAACGATTTTACTGGTTTCGAAGTGATGCTGGGCGATATGGCCACTTTCTCGGCTCCGGAGCAAACCTGCGAAAAGGCGCTGCCGTTTTGGCAAAACCAAGCTTTGTCTATTGTTGATAGTACAGGCTGAAGAAATCGCTTGCATAGGCTATTTAATCCTGATGGAATGTCACCTGTGGAAGGCAGCCTCAGCCGACTGAAACCTTTTTGAAGTAGCCACGAAATAAGCTTATTCTGGCCGTGTCAAATCGATAGTCCAGCTTGTCATATTTTCGCTAAAAGACCAAACAAACAACTGTATGTGACAATGCTCTGAATGCCCATCTGCGCAGGTTCGGAGGCAGTCCATATTTGGTTGCCAGAAGGTGGAATCTGACCGGAGGGACGTCGCATAAAAAGTATGATCCGGATGTGCTGAACTTTTGAGTCTTCGGGAATTCAATGGCCAGGAGATGTGTGGAGTTGTCCCTTTTCCTAGCCAAGATGGAGGCACTGTGGCATTTCTGGAGTACCTTTTGAGAATCAAGACCGCCTTAAACTGGTCTTTTTGATGCTAGAAAGAGTTTTAAGCCCTAAAGAATGGGGGAATTTGGTAATTTCTGCAACAGATGCAGTTACTTGTCTTGGCCCTACCTAATGCCGGACATTAAATCCGGAGGGTGGCGGGAGCTCGTGTCCGATCTTTTCAGGCTCAGGCGGGTGGCGGAGGAAAGGCCCCGGGGTCGGGCGCCTGGATCAAGTCCCCCGGATCCGGTCCGGGGAAGGCTTGACAGGTTTTGGTCCGGGGTTCGCGGGAATGGCGGTGTCCGTGTAAACGTGGGGTTAACGAGCGTAATCTCACCAGTCTAAATCAGGACCACCAGGTTCCTGCCCTTCTTTTTTGCCTTGTACATGGCTTTGTCCACGCGATTGAAGACGTGCTCCTGTGATGAATCGCTTTCCTGAATTTCAGTTACACCGATGCTGACGGTGAGGCTGATTTCCTGCTTGTGGTAAACGAACCGGGTGTTCTCGATCAACTTGCGGATTCTTTCCGCGACCGCGGCCGCGCTGTCATGGTCGGTGCCCGGAAAAATTACCACGAATTCGTCTCCGCCCCAGCGGGCAATGAAATCCGTTTCGCGAAGAATGGGTTTGATGCGTTTTATGATCTCTTTCAGGCACTTGTCTCCAGCCCAATGCCCGTACTTATCGTTTATCGTTTTGAAGTAGTCGATGTCGAACAGGGTCATCGAGAAAAAATGCCCGTATCGTTGATAGCGGTACAATTCGTTTTTCATGCGTTCCCTCAAGGCGCGCCGGTTGGCCACACCGGTCAGATGGTCGACAAGGACCTCTTTTTCCAACGCCTTGCGCTTCTCATGCACTTGATCCACTTCTTTTTTCATTCTCTGAAGGTTCTCATTCAGAGATTCCATTTCTACTTTCAGACTCTCCTGGCGGAGCACTTCAGACCGGCGTTTTTCCTCCAGGGCCGTCCGTATCGAGGCAATCCTGGACATGACGAGACTCCTGAACTCAGCGAGCGTGGTGCTAAGCTGAGCTGATTTTTTCATGTCCTCCATATGGTTTTCGATGAGGCTGTTGAATTTTGTGTTTTCTGCCCGGCCATGACCGGTCTGGCTTAGGGAATCGAGGTACTGCCGCTCGACTTCCAGGAGGCCGTTGCCAATCTCCGATATGAAATCGGCGACCATGCTCCGTTCCTCATTTATGATCCGGTTGTAGCCCTGGACGATCGCAAGGATGTCATCTTTGAGTCCCACGAGATCTTCGAGACTGGCGCTTTTGTCGATGTCCAACCGAAGTCTGGTCAGACGCATGGAGCACTCTTCCCCCAGGTCATGGTCAAATTCGGCGATCAAACCAAGAAAGATCGACTGAAGCTCTTCCCGGAGGCCGTTTGCCCCATTTACGGAAACCGGCGCCCCAGGCTTGTGGTAAGCATCGCTTTTATTTACCTCAGCCACACTGAAGGCGGCCGAGGGGAAAGGTTGTTCACTTTTGGCTATCGCGTCTCTAAGAGCACTGAGGCTTTTCTCCATCTCTTCGACCGCGGCTGCCCTCTGCACTGAGTTCTTGAAATCGGCAAGCTTCTCATTTACGGCTGAGTTCTCATCCTTTATAAGGGCGGAAAGGGCGATGATGGTATGCCTCAGCAAATCGTGCATTCGAAGTGCCTGTTCCTGGTCCTCGACAGCCTTTCTGAGTCCGTTCAAGTGACCGGAAATTTTTGCCGCGTCCGGATGGAGTTCTTTTCCGAGTTGGGTCAACTCATTTTCTTCCCGCTGCCCGCCATTAGGATCCCTCATGATCTGAACCTCTCCCTCTTTCTTAGTGTCACTTCGGCCCCCTCAGCTCTGGCCCTTCCCCCCCGGACTTTGGTCTGAAAAGCTGGCATTGGATGCCGGATGAAGCGTAAACGGCGACCGCGGGACGCTGCCGGCATTTAATACCCCATGCAGAGCAGCCGTAAGGAGTTCCCGCGACCCAGGTTATGAAAAAATGGATGCAACGTGTGCACTCGATTCTTTGCAAACAGCGCCCCCATTTGACAAACACATAAATGCCGGTGTATTCAAGCCGCATCGAGTTTGTAACAATTTCCATGCCAGGAAAAACGATCCGAATTTACAACAAGGAATTTGAAGAATTTGCTTTAAAAATGGGAACATTCAATTCGAGCCGGGTTTGGATTTTTTTGTTTTAAGAATTGATTGTCTTCTGCCGATGTATTGGCTGGAGGAGTATCGCGATGGTTATAACAAACTATCAGGTGCAGAGCGTGTTGCGCACCTACACCCGCGAGTTGCAGCGGTCGAAACTTTCGGCGGATGCCGACCTTATGGCGGGTAGCGGGGCTTCTTCCGTGGAGAAAGTGTCTATCTCCAGCGAAGGCCAGCGCAAATACATGATGGACCGCATGACCAGTCAGGTTTTGGAAAAAATGTACCCCAAACAAGATAATGACGTCAGGCCGGCAAAAAACCAATCCACTGTTGGCAACGGGCCTGTAACGGAAGGAAACGAATGAACATCAAGACAATTTCGCCATATCTAACGGATGCCGTACACAATTCGAAGGCAGCAGGGCAATCCGGCGCGGAAGAAAAAGCCGCGGTTGGAAATGGCGTCTCTGCTGACCGGGTGCAGCTTTCGAAGGATTATCAGGACCTGGCTCAGGCCCAAAAGGCTATCACGGGCTCAGGGGAAATCCGCACTGATAAGGTCCAGGAGATCAAAAACAAGCTGGACAGCGGAAGCTACGAGATAAAACCAAGCGAAATCGCCCAAAAGATGGTAGATGAAATAATCTGAAAATCGACATTTTATTGACGCAACTTGCAGAGGCCCGGCACGGAAATTTTGACGCACCATGCTCGGGCCCTCTTTTTTAGGATGCCGATCATCAGGGGTATCCGGTCCGTTGGAACATGATTTGGAAAGATTTCGAAATCAGGCTACCTTTCATAATCGATGCGGTCATCACTAACCGATTTGAAGGAGGGTGTTCACCCTTCTAAAGTTTTTCAGTCTTTTTGATGGGGTGGCGAAATTGTTTACGTGCCCTCTCACCAGCCTTATTAGCTTGCCTAAACAGAATAATTCTGCGATTATTGGTCGAAAAGTATCTCGAAATAAGAATCGGAGCCTATTTTTGACCTTTCCTAAGTTAAGAATTGGAGATCTGGTCGCTAAGGTCCCCATTATCCAGGGCGGTATGGGTATCGGAGTGTCCCTTTCCGGCCTCGCGTCGGCTGTAGCCGATCAGGGAGGCATCGGTGTGATAGCCACTGCCGGAATGGGTATCCTGGCCCCCGACAGCGGAGCAGACTACATCGAAGCCAGCATCAATGTCCTGCGCGAGGAGATCAGAAAAGCGAAAGAGGCGACCAAGGGCATTCTCGGCGTAAATATCATGGTTGCCCTGACCAACTTTGCCGATATGGTTGAAACCTCGATTTCGGAGGGTATCGATGTTATCCTGTCCGGGGCCGGACTTCCCCTTGACCTTCCCAAGTATTTGAAGGATGGGGTCAAAACCAAGCTGGTCCCCATAATATCTTCCGCCAAAGCCGCGCGCATCATCTGCAAAAGATGGCTCGCGCGATATAACAAGCTCCCGGACGCCTTTGTCGTGGAAGGTCCGATGGCCGGCGGCCACCTGGGTTTCCGATCCGAGCAGCTCGACGACCCCGTGTATGCTCTCGAAAAGATCATTCCCGAAGTTGTCGAGACGGTCGGCATCTTTGAGCGGGAAAACGGGGTCAAAATCCCCGTGATAGCCGCGGGGGGAATTTACACCGGCGCGGACATCCTTGAGTTCATCAGGCTCGGCGCCGCGGGGGTCCAGATGGGTACCCGTTTCGTGGCGACCCACGAGTGCGACGCCGATATCGAGTTCAAAAATACCTATATCGCCGCCAAGCAAGAAGACCTGATAATTATTGAAAGCCCCGTGGGACTTCCCGGAAGGGCCATAAAAAACGACTTCATAGACAGCATTTGCAGGGGGCTCAAAAAGCCGTTCCAATGCCCCTACCACTGCATCACCTCGTGCAATTGCACGGACAGCCCCTACTGCATAGCCATGGCCCTGGCCAACGCCAGAAAAGGAAAATTCAAAGGCGGGTTCGCTTTTGCGGGCAAAAACGCATACCGGGTAAATCGGATCCTTTCGGTCAGCGAACTGCTCGACTCACTCGAAAGGGAATTCGACACGGCCTCAAATGAGTCCCAGGACAATCGGTGAGTGGGTGAGTCGGTGAATCGGTGGGCGCGCAGGGGACCTTTATACTGAGAAATGATTCCCTCGCTCTGTTCGGGCGCCCTGGAATTATCAACCTGGACGCAACTTAGATTTGTGCCAAATGGCGTATGCTCAGATTGCGGCTCGACCTTTGGGAATGGTAATAAGTTGCTGCACATCCCACAATGGAGGTCGAGCCGATGATCTTCCATTTTAGAGTCTGTAAACCACCGCAGCTCGATTCCCGGAGAACGGCCTGCACAGTCAAACGGCATGTACAAGCCAGCCGGCACTATTTCGTATAAGCTGCCCGGAAGACCCCGGGTTCCTGCCTCCGCCCGGCGAAAGCCACAATGACGAACACGGCTTTTCACCGCAATGTACATTCAAGGGAATTTGAGGAATGCTCCTCTAGTAATAGTAGGATCCCTTCTTTTTTCTCTTCCGTCTTCCCGTGGCCCATCCGATGAACCAGCCCAAAAGCAGGACGAGCGCTCCGGCCACAAACCACTGGACACGCTGGGAGACTTTGAGGTTTTCATTTTCCTGAATCATCGTCTGTATGTTTTCCTGAGCGCTAGCCAGGCTGGACTTTGCGGAATCGTACTCGGATTTGAGTTTCAGGTAATTTACCGATCCGCCCTTGAGTTCCTCATAGGCCGAGTTTAGCCTGGTGAGTTTGTCAGTCAGGTCTTTTTCTCTTTGCGAAAGCCCGGCCTTCTCCTTATCAAGCTCGTCGAGACGCTCCTTCAGGGCCTCGTTTTCCGTTTTGAGTTCCCTGGCCACGGACGAATCGGGAGGCTGCGCGCTCAAAAACCTGGAGGCGACCCACCCTTCGCGCACCTCACCGCCGGGTTTTCCATAACGAACCTTGGTATACGAGTGAGGGTTCACCAGTTCGACGCTGGATGCCGGTGGAATCGTAAGAAGGCTTTTGCCGCTGGTTGAGGGACTGGCGCGAAGCGGGAGTTCCTGCGTATCGGTTGTGTAAGCTTTTATGGCCAGCGCGGTGCCCGCCGGGACCAGAATCGTCAGGGCGGTAGCCAAAGCCAGGGCGGATCTGAATTTATTCATGGTATTTTGCCTCGCAGCCTTATAATTTTATCCGGTCCATCCGGAAACGCCGGATGAAACACCGGCATTTTCCGATTCCCAAAGGATTTTCCGTCCCGGCTAAGGAAATCGACGTTGCGCTGAGGCCTACACGGCTACCGCCCCGCGCAGCGTCGAGATCGGCGATTGACGCCGCCATGGCCTGCCCCGGACCTGATCGGGGGCGGAAAGCTACCTTTCCGGACGGAAACTATTTATACTGTTTGAACAATCGCGGGACATTATAGATTCGTACCCAACGCCCCGCAAGGAAAAACCCGATATGGCGCCGTACCGGCTCCCATGACTGAAAGTCCCAGGATATGCAAAAACTTACTGAATTAATCGACACGCACGCTCACCTGGATTTCCCCGAATTCGCCGATTCCATCCCGGCCGCCATTCAACGGGCCCTGCAGGCAGGGGTCAGCACAATCGTGACAATAGGCATCGATCTCGATACCAGCCGCAGAGCGGCCCAAATAGCGGGCGCCCACGACCGTATTTACGCCTCGGCGGGAATTCATCCGCACGCCTCCTTTAGCTTGAATGAGCGCGATCTGAGGGAGCTTAAAAAAATTGCGGCTGAGCGGCGGGTCGTTGCGATCGGTGAAATCGGCCTGGACTATTTCCACGAAAGACAACCACGCCCGGTCCAGGCAGAGTGCATGAGGACTCAGATCCAACTGGCGGTCGATGCGGTAAAGCCGGTCATTTTTCATATCCGGGACGCATGGGAGGATTTTTTTCAAATCGTGGCCGAATTTGCCCCCTGCATGCAGCCGTCCGTAATGCACTGTTTTTCAGGAGACTGGGAAGTTGCGCGGCGCTGCCTTGACCTGGGACTCTATCTTTCTATCCCGGGGGTAGTCACATTCCCCAAAGCCGAATCGCTCCAGGACGTTGTGAGACGCGCCCCGTTGGACCGGCTGCTCGTGGAGACCGACTCTCCTTATCTCGCCCCTGTTCCGCACAGGGGCAGGACAAACGAACCTGCATTCGTCCTGCACACGGCCACAAAGATTGCAGAATGCCGGAAAGAAGCCTTGGACAAAGTGGCCGCTCAGACCACGCAAAATGCGCGAGCGGTTTTTGGAATATAGTGTTGCGTGAGCCGGGCCGACCGGAGGGTGAATCCGCCTGGCTCAGAGGTGAACAATGAAAGCACGGAAAAACATCTTCCTTATTTTGTTCACTATAATTCTTTGTGTTGGGTGCGACCAGATTACAAAGGATATAGTTAAATCGCACCTGCCGGGAACAAAGCGTTGGACGTTTGCCGGAGGAATGCTGAGCCTTGACTACGTGGAGAATAAGGGAGGAGTTTTCGCCCTTGAGTGACTTTTGCCGGAAACGTGGCGCGGGAAAAACGCCACTACCGGATTCGCGGTGTCCCTGGGTTTGATTGTTCTTTTCCTGATGCTTGCCCCTGGACTTCGATTTCTTAATGTACTCGGTCTATCTCTGTTTTGCGGGGGCAGCCTCTCCAATTTGATTGATCGAATGACACTCGCAGGAGTGGTTGACTTTCTTATCTTTGGATTGCCTGGGCTTCGGCCCTACATTTTCAACTTAGCCGATGTCGCAATTGGAGCAGGAATAATTACACTTGTCTCGACCAATTTCATGCATTTTGTAAAAGGCTCATATTCTAAGTTTATTGCGCGTGCCTGATAGCAATGCTAATCGGATTATGTCCCGGTTTCCTGCAGGCAGTGTGGTCTTACACTGGATTCAGCTCGTCTCAATCCTCGATTATCGTATTGCATCAGCCAAAAACATATTTATAGTACACTAGATATGTAACCGTTCGAGTTCAATGACGTTTATTAAACCCGATTTTTAAAACCGGAACGCATCGTTTCACAGCAAAGGACTGAACCAATGGCAAGAAAAATTATCGAAATCGCATCGGAGATCGTGCAGACTCAGGTTTCCTTAGCTCCTATGTCGGCTGCCGAAATTGCCACATCGCTACGGCAGGTCTTTGCGACTCTGATCGAGTTGCAGAAGGCGGAATCCGGCGAAATTGAACTGCCACAGACACAGGAAACGGGCGCTTTTCTGGAAAAAGCTCCCACACAAATTACACCGGAAAATTCAATTCAGAATGACAAGGTGGTCTGCCTTGAATGCGGCGCCGAAATGAAGCAATTGACACAGAAACATCTGAAGGCTCATGGCATAAGTCCAAAAGAGTACAAGAGAAAATATGGTTTCTCGCTGAGAACTCCTTTGGCTGCAAAAGCCTTAACCAAAGCGAGAAGCAAGGCTGCAAAAAAGAGGGGGTTGCCCGCCAATCTGGTTAAAGCGATAGAAGCAAAAAGGCAGAGAACGGCACAAGCCGCTGCGTCAGATTCGCTGAAAGAAAAGCAACCTGCCGCGAGGAGGTCTCGCAAAAAGCAAGGTGAATGAACAGATTTGACTTGTGTTGAATAGAGGATTTCAGGCTTGACCATGGGCTGATACAGGCGGGTGAATGATTTTCATCAGCCCTTGCGATGAGTCTGCAAGCCTGGACTTTCGCCTGGCATTTGTCCCGGAATGTGCCTGTGCTTCATCGTGAATAGTTGAGGAAGGCTTACGGAACATGAATGTCGGTATTGGGCCGCCACGCCGACATTACAGGTCAGCCCGCCGCCTCCTTCCGATGGCGCAAAAATGAGAGCCCACGGCAGGTAAACGAATCGACGAGAAGACCTAGATAGACACCGGCCACTATGTCGCTGAAAAAGTGGTATTGGGTTAAAACCAAAGCAAGCGCGAGGAAAAAGAGCAGCCCGACGCACGCCGGGCGAAGACGCGGGAAGTAACGGCTGATTGCCAGCATCAAGGCGGTGAAAACCGCCATATGCCCCGATGGAAAACCCGAGAAGTCTCCACCGCCCTGGAACCAGTGAAAGCCGAACTGATCAGGATGGGAAAGCCAGATGCGTGTTTCCGTTTGTCCGAACAGCCGTTTCAAAACGTGTTTGAGGATAAAAGCCAAAGGAACGGCCCAGCCGATAAGTTCCAGGAAATTCAAGCCGCGTCCGTTGATGGACTTTAGCGACAGGCAGAAGCGCCCCGACCAGCTGACAACGGCAATCGTGCATACGAACAGGAATAGAAGGTCCGGCATATTGGATACCGCTTTCGAGTGGAGAAAGCCGTGACCGACCTTTTCGGACACGAATTCAGCGAGCCTGATGTCCAGGTACAGGTAACCCAGGACGATCAAGGCGGCACAGACCAAAGAACCGCCGAGGATGTGTTTCCAATCTATGTTGAGACCCTGCCGGGAGCAACCGCCCATATTCACCTCGCCTGCGCCGTATAGCCCTTACCACCAATGGTCAGCTTCTAAATCAACTCGGCAGGATCGTCAAGCCCATGAACAGCCGCAGCCCCTTTGATCGTCGACTCCGTTCCATAAATGCGGGAAACTACAGGGCATAGGGTAGAATCGCTCAGGCATCAACCGAGCGGTCTGTGAAAAAATGTTTGCTCTTCTCCACTTCCGAATCTATTTCTTTGAGCAAGGTATCAAGGTCCTCCTCCACGTCAGGGATATTTATAGCTCCATCGTTTCCCCTGTTGACTTTCGTAATCCCTGGATGCCGGTTTTCGAGTTTTTCGAGAATCGAACTCTGGTGACGCACGGTTCCCAGAAGGCTCAGACTTTTCCTTAAGAGCTGTCTTTGTTGAAGTGCCTGTTTAATGGTGATGCAGAGTTCAATCCCGCTGCACGGCTTGATCAGGAAGCGGTAGACATGCCCCTGGTTGATCGAACGCAGGGCCGAATCCAGATTGGGATGACCGGTCAAAACAATCCTTATCGTCTCTGGATACCTTTTGCAAACAATGCCCAGGAATTCGGACCCCAGCATGCCTGGCATCATTTCATCCGATACGACCGCATCGACATTTTTGCTGGAAAGAATTTCGAATGCCTCGTCTGCTGAAGTCGCGCTCAGCACTTCGTAAGCTTCTTTATGCAGAGCACGCTTGAGCCCCTCGAGGACCAATGGATCATCATCAACGAGCAAAACGCTGTGAGTCATGCACATTCCTCTCAATTGCCGTCCAACACCAACTTTGCCGGAACGATCACCGTTATTGGTTCCCTTATGCCAGTCCTGACGGAAAAATTCTTAATCCGCTCCCGAAGGGTCCGGTTGACCTCATAGCCCCTGGCCACGAGCATCCGCCCATCCATGAGCCGCACATCCTGGGCGAGAATCATGCCGTCGACGAGATCCGCCACACTCACGGCCCTTTCCTCATCGCCTGACTCGGCGGCCAAAATCTCGTGAAGGGCCCCAAGAACTGCCGGATCATATCGAGCGGGTCTTTTCGACAACTTGGAGAACGCGTCGCCGTCGGATACTCCCCTGGCCTTAAGTGTGTCGAAATCGAGGAGAACTTTCAGAATCCTCGCCCCAAGCGGGATGCCCTCACCCTGCTTGGATTCCTGCATCGACCCCTGATCTTCAAAATCCTTCTCCTGGTTGGCAATGATTTTGGCGATGGTCTGCATTCTGGGTATGTGGGAGAGAAGGTCCGAAGCGATATAGGGGTGCATTGCAAAAAGCTGCGACTCTTCCCCGGAGAGGTCCTCCCCTTTGTAGAGCTTCTTCAGGGCCGTTTCCGGCAAGATGACACAACCTATTTGAGAAAGCGCCGCCGCTGTTTCGATCTGCCAAACATCGGAGACCCCCATTGCGGAAGCGACCTTACTTGCATGCCGGGTTATGCGTGAGGCCCGTCCAAAGGCTTCCGGGTTGAGCAGATGAAGGATCTCGGAGAGGACCTTGACGCTGCCGCGCAGTGTTTTTTCCAAAAGCACGCGTTCGGCGGTTATCAATTGATACTGCCGGACTCCGTCTGAAAGGGATTTAATCAGGGTCTGCTGGTCGCAGGGTTTGGTGAGGAACCTGAAGATATTTCCTTCATTAACGGCGCTGATTGCCGTGGGCAAATCCGCATTACCGGTGAGCATCATTCGAACGCTGTCCGGGGCGGTTTGACGCACCCTGGAAAGAAATTGTATTCCATCCATTCCGGGCATGCGCAAGTCGGAGACAATGACCGCAAAAGGGTCATGGCCCTCCACGGCCTTCAGCCCCTCATTTGCACCCAGCGCGGTGTGAACCAGAAAATACTTCCTCAGCTGACGCTGGAACGCGGCCAGTATGTTGGGGTCGTCATCTACAAACAGGATCCTGGCAGGCATCTCCTTCTCCATCGCTTCTCGCGCAAAGCGCACGCCATAATATCACTCGGTCAGCTATCCCCTGCCTCTTCAGGTATTCGGAATCCAATTCGGGCGCCGATCCCATATCGGCGCCGCACAGTCCATTACGTTCGAAGATATTGGCCAGATAAACAGCAGCAAGCACTTCGGGAGCGGGATCCGGGCATAAGCCGGGACTATGGTGATATGCCACCGTTTTAATGATCGGTTCGGACAGCCCCCATATGCCCAAGAGGTAAGCCCCAATCTGCGCATGACTTGTTCCAAATACTTCCCGTTCGGCATCGCACAGGCGGGCATTGTGATGAATTTTTTTAATCACTTCGAGACATTCCGAGGGAAACTTTTCCACAAGGATGAGTTTGCCGATATCATGGAGCAGGCCGGCCATGAAAGCTTCATCCATTGACTCCTGCCCCCATTTTTCCCCGTTCGCTATCGCTCTGGCGCAGATGCCCGTCCCGAAGCTGTGACGCCAAAGATCGTCCACGGAATATTCCGCCGAATCGGACCGTGAAAACATTGAAAAGACCTTTACCGTAAGCACGAGGGCTTTGACTGTATCGAAGCCGAGGAACTGGACGGCTTTGACTGCGCTCGTGACCTGTCTCGGAAGTCCAAAGAATGCCGAATTGACGAGTTGGAGAATTTTCGCCGACATACCGGAATCTCTCGATATGATTTCACCTATTTTGTTGAGTGAGCCATCCGCTGAATTCAATTCGTCCACGACTTGCGAATAGAGCTCCGGGAGGCTGGGAAGGGACTCTATGCCGGAGACCACTTTTATAAGGGCCTCGTCCTCCAGGAGGTTTTGGATCGAACAAACACGGACCACCGTAGCCTTTAGTATCTCTGCGTCGCAGGGTTTGGAAAGAAACTGATGCGCCGGCCCAACGGATTTGAGGACCATATCCATATCGGATTGTCCCGACAGGACAATCCGGATTACCTGGGGATAGAGCTGTTTTACGTGATTTAGCAGCTGGCATCCATCCATGCCGGGCATGCGCATGTCGGTAACTATGACGTCGAATTGTCCGCAGGCCAGGATTTTCAGCGCCTCATGCCCGCTCGCGGCAAACTCCATCCCCCATTCGTTTCGCATGCCGCGCAGCATTCTGCGAAGACCGTCGAGCACCATAGACTCATCATCTACAAAAAGTATTCTCTTCATCATTTCTCCGACCCCTTTTGGTTTAGAGGCAGCTTGATGACAAAGCAGGTACCCTTGCCCACCTCGGAATCAAAAGTGATCGTTCCTCCATGTTTGTCCACGACAACCGAACGGGAGATGGCCAAACCCTGGCCGGTCCCTCTCCCCACCTCCTTGGTCGTAAAGAAGGGATCAAAAATTTTGGACCTGATGTTTTCCGGAATACCGGTCCCGGTGTCGAGGATACGGATTTCGGCATATTCGCCCAGATCGCGCGTCGATATCGTTATGGTTCCCTTTGCCTCCGATCCGTTTTGCTTCAGGGTGTCCGCCACCGAGTGGCTGGCGTTGATTATTATATTCAAAACAACCTGGTTGATTTCCGCTGGAAGGCAGGGGACAAACGGCAGGCTGGGATCAAAGTCGGTCACCATTTCCGCAACATACTTCCACTCGTTTCTGGCCACCGTTACAGTGCTCTCGATTGCCCTGTTCAAGTCTATGTCGGTTTTCACATCCGTACCCGGATGCGAGAAGTCTTTCATGGCCCTGACAATTCTGCTGATGCGTTCGATTCCTTCAAGGGACTGCCGGGCAGCCTTTGGGACCTCCTGCCTGATGTATTCCAGATCGACCTCTTCGACCGCGGCTTCAATCTTTCCGACCAGATCTTCCGATGGCTTGCCTTCCCTGAGGTCCCTCAGGAGTTGATCGTAGAGATCGTGAACGCGTTCGAGATCGCCGTATGCTTCCAGGAGAAAACGGGCGTTATCTCCCACGTATTGAGCGGGGGTGTTTATCTCATGGGCGATCCCAGCGGCAAGCTGCCCGATCGACTCGAGCTTTTGCGCCTGGACCAGTTGACTCTCGAGGATCTTTTGTTGCGTAGTCTCATTACCTAACAGCAGTATGCCTGGCAGCCCGTTTAGAGCGCCTTCGATTGCACTTACCGTAATGCCGAGGAAACCTTCTTTTTCGTCGGTTCGCAGGAACCGAATGTCATCGAGCATCATTGCCGCGTTACTGGTCCGGCACAAGTCGACGGCCTCGGAAATTTTCTGAGTGTCCCACTGAATCCCGCACTCATCAATCGGCATTCCCAGAACTTTGCCGCCAGTCATTCCGAATATCTTTTCCGCCGCGCGATTCCATCTTGTTATTCGATGTTCATGGGTCAAGCCGATCAGGAAGGATGGAATGGAAGCAACCAGTTGCGCCATCTCAACATTTGTCCGGCGCAGCTCATCCTGGGCTTTTTGAATCGCGGTAAAATCGCGCATGGATTCTATTGCGCCCAGCATACTCCCATCAGAGCCGCGCAAGACCCTTGCCGTCCCGACAAAGAACGGAGACACTCCCTCTTTCTTGAGCCCAGGCACGTACCCTTGGCCTATGATGGCCTCACCATTTTTTTCCACATACAGGTATTTCGTTTCGATTTCTTCTCCAGATTTAAGGGCAAGATCTATGAGGATGGGCCTTCTTTCCCCATAAAAGGGAAGCGCGTATTCGTAGTCGCCTTTGCCTAGCATATCCGACGCCTTGATCCCGGTTACTTCCTCTATGGCTTTATTCCAGGCGATGACTGTTCCTTCACTGTTGATCACGAAAGTCGCATCGGGCAGGAAGTCGATAATATTTTCAAGTTCCCGCCGGGATTCCCTGAGCGCCGCCTCTACCTGAAGGCGAACGGCGATCTCCTGATGCAACTGCTCATGAGAAACTTCGAGGGCGTTCAGTGCCTTCTTTATGTCGCTCAAATCTCTTGCCACGCAAATGCTGCCGATAATTTCGTTTGAATAGTCCCTGAGCAGGCTGATAGAAATTTCAAAATGAGCGACCGTACCGTTCCTTTTCTTCATCCTCACTTCATGTTTTTTGATGGTACCCTCACGTCTCAATTCCGCCAGCATGGTGTCCAGCTCGTCTTTATCCGCATAAAAATCAAAAGCGGACTTTCCTCCAAGTTCCTCAAAAGTGTATCCGTATTGCTCGGCGGCCATTTTATTCCATTTGATGAACTTCCCACGCTTATCCACGATGCCAATGCCGTCCGGTGAATTATTAAAGATATTTTCGAGGTACTCATTCATTTGTGCGAGCTCGTCTTCGGCGCTTTTTCGCTCTGTGATGTCATGCACGATTGAAAACAGCACCGTACGGCCCTCCAACTCAATGGGAGAGGAATAAACCTCGACCGTTCGGATTTCACCGTTGCGGAGCCGGTGGGGAAAAGTGAAACTATTCGTCTTTTGTTCCAGTATGCTCCGGCGCGCATCGGCAATCTCCTCGAGGGACAACTGGTTGATTTGGCTTATGTTCATCGCGCACAGCTCAGCCTTGGAAAAGCCGTAGAATTTAACCGCCGCCTCATTTACGTCTAAAATCGCCCCGGAATGCGGATCGACCAGTAGCATGGTCGCCCGATGGCGTTCGAAGAGCGAGCGGAAACCTTGTTCGCTTTCACGGAGGGCCTCTTCAACCTTTTTGCGCGTTTCTATTTCCGATCGCAACTGCTCATTGGCAGAGGAAAGCTCAGCGGTCCTGGTGGCAACCATGCTCTCCATTCCGTCATACGCACTCTGAAGCTCGGCTTCAGCCCTCCTGCGCTCCGTAATATTTTTGATTAAACAGATGACGACAGCACCTCCAGCGGTACTGCTCAAAGTGGCGTTGATCTCAACGGGGATAATGCGGCCCTCGCTGTCCGCATAATCGATTTCCAGATTTCTTGTCAGACCGTCCGCAACGCACCTCTTCAGTTCCTCCGCATTTCTTTCCCGATCGTAGGGCGCAGTCCATTCCACTATGTTTCGTCCCAGTATTTCATGAACGGAGCTACAGCCGCTCAGCTTCGCATACTCCAAATTGGCGTCCAGTACCCTGCCTTCCTGATCTGTGATCAGATAGCCGGTGCCAGTAGTTTCAACAAGATTGCGATACTTTGATTCGCTCGCCCGCAGCGCCTCCTCCGCATTCCTGTTCTCAAAGCTTTTCAGCTCGAGCATCGACGCCATGTCGTCAAAGGATTTGGCTAATTGACCCAGATCGTCCGATGTGTGCGGCAGACTCGTTCGCACGGCCAGATCGCCTCCGCCCATACGCTGCGCCGCGGCGCTCAGCCGGGCAATCGGCTTTCCAAAAAACCACACGAGAGGAAATGATATGGCAGCCGCAATCCCAAGGAACAACAAGTTCATCACCATCTCGGAATTGGCTTTTTGTATGATCTTATCGCTGGGCACACCGATAAGCATATACATGTAAGGGGCCTCACCCTCTCGGAGGCGCAACTGCCTGAAAGCATACAGGCGTTTTATACCGTCTTCCGCGGTTAACTCGAACGTTCCATGATCGATATCAGATGATATTTTTTCAAATGATGCTTTAGGAATCGCCTTTCCAGGAGGCGTTGCTGGGTGCTCTGGCTCTCGATACAAACGCACACCTGCGTGGTCGAGTATAGCGAACGAGTACCCTTCAGGCAGTTTCACCTTCCTTATAAAGCCGGAGAATGCGTTAAGGTTGAAACCGACGGTAACGAAAGCGACCGGAACTTTGTCATTTAGCACAGGGAATGTATAATTAAGTGAACTGACCTTACTCAATCTACCGACTATATATTCCCCTGCTGACAAATCGAGTATTTTGGATGCACCCTGGAAATGTTTTCTATCTAACAGATTGACATTATCAAAAGGAACAGAGGCGGCAAACATAGTTCCATCAGGAGAAACTGCGTTTATATTGATATAGGACGTATTCACTTCATGTAGTTCACGAAATAACTTATTGCATGCATCAGCATCTAAATTCTTAACTGCCGGCAAAAGAGATACAGTGTTAAGTGTCTGCTTTATTCCAATAGCAACTTGCTCCTGTTGGGCCGCCAGACTCTGAACCATTGTTGTGGCATTGTTCGCGGCTGCCTCAATTTCCTCATCGCGTTTGCCCATACCTGAAATAATCACAAAGCAAAATGCGATTGTGAATGCAAGGGTCAAAATCAACCAAAGTTTCTTTCTAAATGATATAAACATTTTATATAATCCCATCAGGGTTAATCTGGTCGTCTCTATAAATTGCCACCTGAAATATCTTTGATCGAGGTCGAATTGTGCGCGTTCACCTCCTGCGACCGGTTGACCTCGTAGATCTTATTTGAAATTGCTCATTTTGAATCAGAGACTGCTTCGTGCCCCCTATTTCTTTGCCGGATGGACACGCGCTAATAATAAATCGGGGCGAATGGAGGTTTTCTTGATCATAAAAAGTCAAGACAGGCTAAGCCACTGAGGTCGAATCCAACGGTGAAAAAACTGCGTCTTTTTTTGAGATATATCGGTGGCATTGTTATTTGGTTTTTGTACGGAGAGGGTCCTTTTCCGCCAAAACATTATAAGCCTTGAGATCACCCCCGCAACGGGAATAGGTGACTATGTCCCCGGATTGTGGTATTCGTTTCCGGAAGTTTTGGCCAAGTGGCAGTCACACCGGCTCATACAGCGGCGCCGGTTCCTCGATGCCCTGAGCGAAAAGGCATGTGGCCAGGCGACCATGCCGGACGGGACCGGACCGCAACCTGAAATCAATTGAATACTTTGGAGAAAATTCCCACCTATGAGGTCGAATCTATTCAAATGGTTCTGCCGGGTCCTTATCGGATGCGCTGGAATCTGCTGTTTTCTGGAAGTTTCGGTGCTATGGGCCCAGCAGACTCCGACTATCATGATTGCCCAAACCGATTACAGTTTTGGGGAACTTTCCGAAACGGCGCCGTTCTCCCATGCCTTCATCGTAAAAAACGGCGGCAAGAGCACTCTTAATATCAGGGATGTTCAGCCCAGTTGTGGCTGCACGATTGCCCGATTTGACCGGGCGATCCCTCCCGGTGCGGAGGGAAAAGTTACCTTGGAGGTGAATCTAAAAGGGTTCCAGGGATACGTTAAAAAGACCGCGACCGTTTTGAGCGATGATCCCGCAAATCCTCGTCTGGTTGTGGCCGTGGAAGGCACTGTCAAGCCTCTGATCGAGGTTCGGCCTGAGAAAACAGTCTATTTTCAGGGGATGGCAGGTGAGATTGCCGAGAAAACAATCGACCTGATCACGACCTCAAAACCTTTTCATATCCGGAAAATGGAAGACGATCTCGACAAGAAAGCCGGATACAGGCTCGAAACAGTGGAGGAGGGTAAGCACTACAGGCTCACGGTGTCCAATAAGACGCTTCGAGGAAATTACAGGGGGTCCATCACTCTGTACACCGACTTTGCTGAAAAGCCTGAGCTTACCATCTGGGTGAACGCTTTTATTGAAGGCGAAATTGCAATCAGGCCAAAGGTGCTGGTCGTGGGACAGCTGTCCCCCGACCAGGGAGTGAATTCCGGAAAAATCCTGGTAATCGATAATAAGAAGAAGGCCTTTAAGATCGTAAAATGTACATACGACAAACGATATATTAATGTGACACTGACGCCATTGCCCAATGAACCTGGATTCAGCCTGGAAGTGAAGCCCGAAATGCAGAACATACCCCCCGGCAGCCGGATTCGGACCCTGTTGACCGTTGAAACCGATGCGGTTTTGGAAGAAAAGCTGGAAGTGCAGATCCAGGCGATCAATCTGGGCGCTTCGCCCGGATGATGGATTTTTAGAGTCCGCTGAACTGTTGGGGACCGCGGATGTTTGAAACGGGCATTGGGGGTTTGGGAGAGGCTGAACGTTTTTGTTGAAGCTTTAAATAATCTTACTTATAATTGCGGGCAAGTTTTGCGGTGCCGCGGTTTCTCGGAAAAGCAGCGGCGTTGCGGCTCGATCTTTTGTAATTTAGCCTGATAAATCATTCAGGGAGTTTTGCCTTCAGGGGAGACTCCCTTTTTTACTTCGGCAGAGGACGGTGAAGGTCAATGCGCTATATAACTGGAAAAATTACACTTGTGTCCTTCATTCTGGCCGCTTTTCTAAGCGGCGTTATACTGTACGGGGACCCTGCCCGGGCTACACAGAAGCCGGGTGCTTCAGAGCAGCCCGAAAAACGCACGGCACTGGTCATCGGCAATGCCGCCTATGCATCGGGGCCTCTTCGAAATCCCATAAACGACGCACGTGCCATGGCCAAAGCGCTCGGGAGCCTCTCTTTCGAGGTTACTCTGAAAGAAAACCTGGACCAGAAACAGATGAAGCGTGAGATCCAGGCTCTTGGGGAGAAGCTCCAGAAGGGGGGCGTCGGACTTTTCTACTACGCGGGCCACGGGATCCAGGTGAATGGGCATAACTACCTTCTCCCAGTCGGCGCGGCTATCGAACATGAAAAACAGGTTGAATACGAAGCGGTCGATATGGGTGCGGTGTTGAGCGAAATGGACTTCGCGCATAACAGGATGAATATCGTCATCATGGATGCGTGCCGGGACAATCCTTTTGCCCGAAGCTTCCGCTCCGTATCGCAAGGGCTTGCATCGGTGGACGCTCCGACCGGTACGCTGATAGCCTATGCGACCGCGCCAGGTTCCGTGGCCAATGACGGCCAGGGGGAAAACGGTATCTATACGGGCGAACTGGTGAGGGCGATGGTTCAGCCGGGGCTGAAAATCGAAGACGTCTTCAAACAGGTGCGCTCGGCAGTGCGCGAGGCAACCACCGGCAGACAGACCCCATGGGAATCTTCCTCCCTTGAAGGCGATTTCTACTTTCTTTCCCCGCCGTCCCGTCCCCCCGCACAGATAGCCTCTATCCCGGCTCAGCCAAACCTTCCCGGCGCATCGGAGCGTTCGGTTTCCGGAGCAGCGGTTGAGGAACCTGCCTCACGCGGCGAGAAGTCCATCAAGAGCATCAAGACCTGGAAAGAGCCCGCCACGGGGCTGGTGTTCGTGTGGATGCAGGGCGGGTGCTTCCTTATGGGCAGTCCGAAAAACGAGAAAGATCGCTCGGAAGACGAGGGGCCGGTCCACGAGGTATGCGTCGATGGATTCTGGATAAGTAAAACAGTGGTGACCAACGGGCAGCTCAGGCAATTCCAGAAAGATCACGACAGCAGGGACTACGCCGGCCATTCCCTTAACGGCGACAGCCAGCCCGCGGTATTCGTGAGCTGGCGGGACGCCAACAACTTCTCACAATGGCTCACGGGCCAAAACGGCGGACAATACAATTTCCGGCTGCCGACCGAAGGGGAGTGGGAATATACTTGCCGGGCCGGTTCTGAAACATCCCGGTATTGGGGTGAAGATACGACCAGGGCGTGTATCTACGAAAACGTCGCCGACTATACGGCAGAAAAGCAGCTTGGTCTCAAATCGGTTCACGAATGCGAGGACGGCTATGCGGCGACCGCGCCGGTAGGTTCTTTCCAGCCAAACGCTTTCGGTCTCTACGATATGCTGGGCAACGTCTTTCAATGGTGCTCGGACGTCTATGGCGTGGATTCATATGTGCGGCACGACAGAAACAATCCGCAAAATGCCGACGAAAGCATGGGACAGAGCCGAGTAATCCGGGGAGGATGCTGGCATGGTTCGGCGAACTCCACCCGGTGTGCGGCTCGCCGGAGCGGTCTGCCCGACAGCATGAACGACGACCTGGGGTTCCGGGTTGTGCGCGAGCCTTAACAAATCACATTTGTTTTGTCCATTCCGGAACTCGGGACTTTAACTGGAGGCACAGATGAAAGTTGTCGGATTCAATGGAAGCGCACGAAAAGATGGTAACACAGCCATTCTGATCAATTATGTCTTCGGGGAGCTGGCAAATGAAGGAATCAAAACGGAGTTGGTACAGCTTTCCGGCAAGGACATCAGCGGTTGCAAGGCATGTTTCAAATGCTTCAACAACAGAGACGACCATTGTGCGATCGATAATGATTACTTGAACGAATGCATCGATAAGATGATTCAGGCAGATGGGATAATATTGGGTTCACCTACGTATTTTACCGATGTCAGCACCGAGATGAAGGCCCTTATCGACCGGGCCGGCCTGGTGGCCAAGGCCAATGGTGATATGTTCAAACGCAAAGTCGGGGCTGGGGTCCTGGCCGTGCGCCGCGCCGGGTCAACCCACGCATTTGATACCATTAACCATTTTTTCCTGATCAGCCAGATGATCGTTCCGGGCTCAATCTACTGGAACATGGGAATCGGGCTGGATAAGGGGGACGTGGAAAAAGACGACGAAGGGATTCAGACGATGAAGACCCTCGGGCTCAACATGGCCTGGCTGCTGCATCGGATTAAGTCATAGCCAAAGATATTTGAAATTGGGACAAATATATGAAATTCAGCACAATAATGTTCGCATCAGCCGTTTTCATGCTGCTCTTCCTGCAGCCTGCATCCATGCCTGGCGGGGCCCGGAATCTGTCTTTGGCAGCCGAAGAAGCCCTGGAAAGACCTCACGAGCCGGAAGTGGATTTCCGCTGGGCTTTTGCGGCCATGTCGGTACAGGATGGAAAGAACAGCATGCTGGCGGTCACGCAGGACATGGTCCTCAAATCCGGCGACCAGCTTAAGATGATGGTCGAGCTGCAGCGGAGATGTTTCGTGTACCTTTTTCACCACAACCAGCAGGACGGCCTCAAGCTGCTCTTTCCGTACGCGCTCCAGCAATTTGAGGGCGACTGGCAGCCCAATCGCAGATACTATATCCCGCGGGGAGAGGCCTGGTTCTCGCTGGACCAAAATCCGGGCCGGGAAGTATTCTATCTGATAGCCTCCTCTAAACGCCTGGATGAGCTGGAGAAGGCATATCTGCGTTATGATTCCGCCGAAAGCTCTCTTAAAGCCGAGACAGCCAGGGCGCTTCTCGATCGGATAAAGGAACTCAGACGGGAACACCGAGAGCTGACTTCGCCGGCCGAACGGCCTGTCCCCATCGGAGGGGCCCTCAGAAGCGTCGAGAAAGTCGCGGACCCCAAACGGTTCGACATCGCGGCTTTTGCTGACGAGGTTCTATCGACCGGCTTTGTGGCCAGGACCTACACAATTGAGCACAAGTGACTGGAAGCGGAGCCGGATTTATCTTTTTTCGGCAATTGCCGCGTTTAGTATCGTCCAGCTGCTTTCCCAGCTTTTTCCGGGACCGTTTGAAACCTGGAATTCACAGGTCTTCGACAGTTTTTTCCTCATCCGCTCCTCGACCAGCGCCTTCAGACCCCCTTACGACGGGACCGTAGTTCATATAGACCTCAACGATACCGCGGTCCAGAAGCTCAAGACCTATTACCTGACCCGATCCCAGTACGCCCAGGTGATTCGAAACCTCTCCGGAATGCGAGTAGCGGCCCAGGCATACGATCTGATCTTTGCGGCCGGGACAAATCAGGCGGACGACCAGTCGATAATAGGGGCGGCGCGCGAGGCCGGAAACGTCTATTTTGGCATGGCCATGGGGTTGGGGCTTCCGAGCGAGAGCCGTCCCGACCGGATCGCCCCGGAAATCAGACAATACCTGGACCGGACAAAATGGAACGTCAAGGTTGAGGGCGACTCAAAGGGTCTTTACACAGGCACAAGGCCGCTGATCACTTTTCCGCCCCTTGCGGAAGCCTCCGGAGGGATCGGGTTTTTAAGCCTCAAAACGGACCGCGACGGAGTGATTCGCCGAGTCCCGCTGCTCGTCCGGTATGAAGGCGGGTTCTATCCCAGTCTGCCTTTCCGCCTGGTTTGCGATTATCTGGGCGCAGGGCCTGAAAAAATTACAATAAAGCCTGGCAGCTATATCCGGATCGAAGGTGCGAGGGCGCCCGGAAAACAAGCGCGGGACCTCTTCATCCCTATCGACAAAAACGGCTCGATGATAATAAATTTTATCGGACCGTGGGGCGAGATGCGCCACTACAGTTTCGAGCAAATCCTTTCCGCATCGGGCGACCGGGATGCATTCGAGATGTGGACCGAAGAGCTTTCGGGAAAAATAGCCGTGGTCTCGGACGTTTCGACCGGAGCAACCGATCTCGGAGCAGTCCCGGTGGATATTGACTTCCCGCTTAGCGGCCTGCACGCAAACGTGATCCAGACAATCCTGTCGAAGGCCTTTTTATCGGAGGTAAGCCCGGCCGGCATGCTGGCGATTGAACTGGGGATGGTTACAGTCATTTTCCTTTTATCCTGCCGTTTGTCGCCTATCTTTTTCACCGGTGGGGCCGCGCTGCTCATCGCCTGCTATGTGGCGGGGTCCCTTGCCCTTTTTCTCGGCCACGGGCTGATGCTCAACACCATCCGCCCCGCAATTTCGGGGACCGCCGCCGCTTTGCTCATTCTGGCTTTCCGATATTTCCATGACTCTAAAGAAAAGGAGGCCCTGAGGAGGTCTTTCGAGTCTTATTTCCCGCCCTCGGTTGTCAAAAGGATCCTGGCCGATCCGGCCATGATAAGCAGGGGGCAGAGAAAAGAGCTGACGATTCTTTTCAGCGACATCAAAGACTTTACCGCGCACTCATCCTCATATTCGCCCGACCGGATTCGGGGCTTTTTGAACGATTATTTCGAAACGATGGTGGATGTGGTCTTTACTTATAATGGGACGGTCGACAAATATATCGGGGACGGCCTGATGGTCTTTTTCGGAGACCCCGAACCGGCGCCGGACCATGCCCTGAGATCTGTCCAGGCGGCCGTGGAGATGCAGAAGAAGGCGCGGGAGCTGAGCGAAAGGTGGGTCAGTGAAGGCGGCTTCCCGGTTCGCATTCGAATCGGAATAAACACGGGAGAGGTCGTTGTTGGAAACATGGGGTCTTCTCGAAGATTGTCATACACAGTGCTGGGCTCCGCGGTGAACCTGGCAAAGAGGCTGGAGTCGAGCGCGCCCGTTGACGGTATCCTGATTTCCAATAGGACCCGTGACCTCATTGCCCCTTTTATTCCCACCCGGCTTTTCGGTGAAATCCAGGTCAAGGGCGTGGAACTCCCCGTTCGCGCCTATGAAGTCGTCGCCGAATGACACCAGGCGCCCGGCTCCATTAAGCCGGCAGTGTGTTTTTACCACGTTCCCGGATCAAGTAGATCATAATGCAATTTCAAAGCGCGGTCCATTTCCCGCATGATGCTCTCCGGCAGGCGGCCGATTTTCTTGAGAAGGCGGACTTTGTCTACGGCTCTCGTTTGGTTGGTCATCACTTTTGAGCGAAGATCCAGCCCGCCGGTTTGAGCAGGAATTTCCACCTCAAAAGAATAGATTCGTGACACCTTCGATGTGATGGGAGAAATCGACACTATAGGTGAATGGGCATTATTGATGTCATTGGAAACCACAACAGCGGGGCGGATCTTCCTGGCTTCAGCTCCTACTGTGGGATCGAAATTAACCAGAAAGAGGTCCCCTCGTTCAATCGATCCCATCGCCCAAGACTCCCTCAAGCTCTCGATTGATCCTGGAAGTCTCCGCGGCCGCCGCTTCGTATTCGGCTGCGAGCCTTCGATCCCTCTGCTCCTTAAGAGATCGTGCGATGGCTCCAGCGATAAACCGGCTCCTTTTTCTCGGCCCGACCTCCCGGGAGATCTCTTTAAGGAGCTCTTCGGGAAGGCTGATATTGACGCGCACAGTTTTCATTGTCACCTCGGAGTGTGTTATTTTTATCAATAATAACAAAGCACACAAAATAGTCAACTTCCGTTGAGCAGGCCGCCGACGCCACTGTTCACTGCATTTTATCCGTATTCATCTGTGCCCATCCGTGTCTGGAACAGAGGAATAGCGTTGGCTTTTTCGATTCACCAATTCACCCACTCACCAATTCACCCACTCACCAATTTTTAAGGTGTAAGATCCTTTTTCATTCAAGAATTTTCCCGGTCTATCCGATTTATCTATTGCCGGAGACCCTGGTCAAGGTGGCTTTGTCCAAAATTCGGCCAATATGAACATCGAACGGGACCATAACCTTGTATTTAGCTTGGGGAAGGGGCGGGATTCACATTCGAATGGATTATCATGGCTTGAGGCAATGGGCTTCTCAACGTGACACCGGATTCATCAGGATTATATCTCCTATGCGGGTGCTGGCGGTTACGGCCCTGCTCCTGGCTGTAAGCGCCGGGGGCGGTTGTATTTCGACGCAGCTGAAGGCAACCTCGAACCGGCCGGTCGATACGAAAATGGACGTATTTGTCCATTCCGAAATCGGACCGCACATGATGGACAATCTTTGCATTTTCCCTTTCAGCTCTCCGCCCGAGATGGCGGATGCTTCGTGCTCGCTCACGTCTGCATTTCAGGCACGGCTCATCCAGAGACATCCTTTCCGGGAGGCCATTGTGCTGCGCAACACGGTCAAATCCGATGCGGAAGCACTATGGTACGCCAGAAGCCAGGGATGTGAACTGGCCATGGTTCCGGTGCTCATTTACATGATGGACGGCACCGGGGCGATGCCTACGGAACTTGATATCCGCACCCGGATACTAGATGCGCGCACCGGCAAAGTCCTCTGGGACCTCAAACAGTGCGCACGCTCCGAACCGGGACCCGATATAGACCTCACCTGGAACACGATTGTGGGCCAACCCGCCCAGAGGTGTCAGCCGATGGCCGATTACCTGGCGCAACAGTTCGCGGTCTTCCTGGTCCCGCCGCCGGAGAAGTAGAGATATGGGTTTTCACGGATTTGGCGGAGGAAATGACCGGTTCGGTTAAAAAGACGATCAACACGAGCACGGGAGGGTCCCGAACAACAACTCCGGCAATGTGACCCGCCGGATTATCACCGGAAAAATGTGTCCTCTTTCGCTGCAGGATGGAAGAGCTTCGAGGCATTCTATTTGATAGCAAGGCCTCGCGCCTTGTGGTAAAGTAAGCAAAATGACATCACAAATCGAAACGGCCGTACGGGTTCTTGTGGCCGATGACGATGAAATTTTCCTGGAGATTCTGGCCGAAACTGTCGAGGAAACGGGAGCGGCGGTCGAGCTTGCCGGCGATGGCTTGGCCGCTCTCGAAAAGTTGTCGGCCGGTGATTTCGATATCCTCATCTCGGACCTTAATATGCCCCGGATGGATGGTTTGACTCTGCTCAGGGAGGTCAGAACTGTCTATCCGCATATTCTGAGCATTCTGATAACCGGTTTCGGAAGCCTGGAGTCGGCAATCCAAGCCTTGCGACTTGGAGCATACGACTATATACAGAAGCCCTTCATGGTCGAGCAGGTGGCCGTAACGGTCCGCAACGCTGTCGACCGGGTCAAAACCTACAAGGAGAAGGCTGGGCTGCTCCGGGAAATAGAAGAGCTGCACAGGAGGGTCTATTCCCTTGAAGGAAAACGCTATTCGGAATGCAAGGTTTTCGACAGCTCCGGCAATCTGATGAGCGGCCCTTTATTGGCGGATATTCCTGGATTTCGGCCCGATGCATTTCTTGAAAAACCCCAAGGAAATCCGAACAGGGCGATTGTTTCCCTGGAGGCCCTTAAAGGGCTCAGGCGTGATGGTATAATTTCAGACTCGGAACTGCGCAGACTAAAACAACTCATTATCAATAAAATAGAGTCCGCCAGGTTATGAAAATTTTGGTCGTGGAAGACGATATAATGCTCGGTGAGCTTCTGCAGGAATGCCTGCAACGTCTGAGACACGAGCAAGTGCGGGTCTGCCTGTCAGGACAGGAAGCCTTTAATGTGATCGCCGAGGAAGTGTTCGATTGCGCGTTCGTGGACCTGCGGCTGCCCGACGTCGATGGGCTTTGCCTTCTGACAAGGATCAAGCAGCAGGACCACGGTCTTCCGGTCGTCATGATGAGCGGTTTTCCGACCATGGACCATACGATCGAGGCCATGCGCAAAGGGGCTTCGGATTTCCTCACCAAACCGTTCACACTCCAGGATGTTGCCCTCACGCTGGAGCGCATCACCAAGGAAAAACAACTCCTGCTGCGCAATCTCAGCCTTCAGCTCGAAATCCAGGCCCGCAAGGAACTAGAAGAGGTGAACAGGCAACTCGAGAGCAGGATAAACGAGCAGACAAGGCTGTTTCATATCTCCAGGCAAATGGACGAAATTCGCTCCAGCGAGGAGCTTTATCCTCGAATCGTGCAACTCGCCTCTACTCTTGAATCGGTTGAGAAGGTCAGCTTTTTCCTCGTGCCACAGGACGGGACCAGCCTTGTGAGTATGGCCTGCTGCGGATGGAAACCGGACGATTGCTGGCCTCAAAAAATAGGGTTCTCAGAGGACCGGATGCGGGAATTGCTTGGAAACGGCACAAGTCATGTTGTAATCGGCCCCGACGAAATCCAGGCGTCCTTTGAGAACGCGCTGCAAACAGACAGTATGCTTTCCTGCTGGCCGATGCGCATCAGGGGGGAACCATTCGGCCTGCTGATCGCATTTCACGGCAACGCCAGCCCTTCGATATCCGCGGAAGAAACGAGGCTTTTCGATTTCCTGATCAGGAAGGCGTCCCTGGCCGTCGAGAATATGGCGCTCTACGAAAGCCTGATCAGCAACTTTTACGGGATCTTGAAGTCGTTGGTTAATGCCCTGGAAGCCAAAGATCTCTATACAGGGAAACACTCTGAAAGAGTGACCCGTTATGCGACCGAGGTGGCGAGAATCCTGGGCTGCTCGGGGCCTCAAATAGAGTCCATGCAGACCGTGGGCTATCTTCACGATATCGGCAAAATAGGGGTTCGCGACAGTATTTTAAATAAACCGGGGCCCCTGACGGCGGCCGAATACGAAATCGTAAAAAAACACCCCGCGATAGGGGATTCAATCGTGTCGGAGCTGGGGCTGAGCCCTGAGGAAAGGTCGATAATAAGGCATCATCATGAGAGGTGGGACGGGGCCGGCTATCCGGACGGCCTTGCCGGTAATGATATTCCACTGCTTGCCAGAATAGTCAGCGTGGTCGACGCATTTGACGCGATGACTTCAGAACGGGCCTATCGCCATGCCATGTCGCGCGAGGAATCCCTGGCGGAGTTATTGAGAAACCGAGGCAGGCAGTTTGATCCTTCCGCCCTGGACGCGTTCATGGAAGTCATGAAAAAAACCGAGCCCAAAGAATAGGGTTGAGGCCGCTTTGACTCGCAATATCACAAGCTGAAAATATGGATAAAGAGAAATCATCGAAAACCGAAGCGCAGATCATCGAACAATGCATCAGGGCTTTGTACGAAAAGGACCGGTTGAATTACTCGGCCAAGTTCGTCCAGGGGTTTGTTCATAACGCCAACGGCCCTCTCCAAAACCTTACCATGCTGACCGAAATGCTGGGATCGGGTATTGAGGTCCAGGACCGCCTATTCAGGAGCAATCCCGGCGAAAACGAAAAGTGGTCCGACGTAATGGCCAAGCAGCAAAAACGGCTGGCTCAGACGCGAGAGCAGATATACAACATGGCCGGAGACTTGCGCGAATTCATGCAGTTGCATGAAATCGAGCGATACGGGACGGAAATAGACATCAACATTCTTATTACAAGGATGGCCAAAGTCTTCAGGTCTGACCTTTTCTTCAAACACCAGGTTAATTCGGAGCTGCGCCTGGCAAAAAACCTGCCCCACATAAAAGCATTGGGCCGAGACCTGGTTCCAGCCGTTTTCCACCTGTTCCATAACGCGGTTGTTGCCCTCAAGGGATCTGCCGAAAAAGAATTGATCGTCGAGACGTCCATGCAGGACGGGCAGCTGGTGCTCAGCATAACTGACACGGGTTGCGGGGTTGCGGAACAGGATAATCCGGGCGTTCTCTTTGACCTGTTCGAGTCGGGGTGGCAGAATAATGACGATGAAACCACTTCCAGAGACTTCCACCTGGGATTTGGACTCTATGCGGCAAGACAGCTGCTGCTGCCCTACGGGTTTACGGTGGTCCTTGAAAAAAGAAACGTTGGGACCTCGGCTATAATCCGCATGCCACTGGAAAACAAACCGGCATAAAATTCCACCCGCCGGAAATTCTTTCCTGACAGACCCTTAGAGAAAAAGGAGGGCATCCGAAGCCATGGCACGGGGTGTGCCGGTTGAGCTGTTTGCATGAAACCCCGAGCGCCTTTTTTTATTAATGTTGCCTGCGCCGCTGGTTTGGCAAAGTATTTGCTTAGGATTATTTTCGAGTGGAAATTTTATTATTTGCCGGACGCGAGGTGTGATGAATCATATGAGACTAGATGAAATCCTGAAGCAACAGGCCATACAGGAGAGCCAGCAGTCAAAAGGGCGGCAAAGTGCCGGCGCCGATGATGCTTTCGCCCTGCTCCTGCAAAGTGAAATGTCAGGGTCGGGGACTCAGGCGGTTTCGGATGACGCCGTTTGCGGGACGGACGACCTGTCCGGCGCCCTGGGTATCCAAGCCTCCATCGCTAATGCAGTGCAGTCTCCCGAATTGTCGCAGGCCCTCTCTGCGATCGACGGCGCCGTGACACAGCTCGATTCTTTGAGCGATGCCCTACAGCAAAACAAATCTCCCAAAGAGATCGACGCGCTGATCGAACAGGTCAACGCGCAAGCCGCCGGTCTTGACGACAAACTGAGCGGGCTTCCCTCGGATCATCAGCTAAAGGACATGGCCGAAGAGTTTAAGGTGACGGCATATATGGAATCGCTTAAATGGAAGCGGGGCGACTATTTGTAAATACCCCTCGAGGATATGGCCGTTTATGCGCTTCATACGATTCGCGGACCGGGCGACGGCCGCATGAAAAGCCCTGTCCGAATTGGCCGGACCGACAAGCAGCACTCAATGGATCGACGGCAGGTATGAAAGGCTAAATGAAAGGGACCGCATTTATTTTTATCATCCTCACCTCGGGCCTGCTCATTGTGGGCGCGCGTGCGGACATAGCGTCAAATTCGGACACGGCCCGGACGGCATTTAACGCTCAAAGCCGGCAGGAACGGACCAGGCCGGATTCCAGACTGCTTATTGCCGATCGTATCGAAACGCAAGACCGGATTATATATGGCACCGACCCCGGCATGGAACGGGCAATGACAGAACAGGAGAGGTTTGAAAAGGAAAAGGAAGAAAAAGCATGGGAGATGCTGCGGAATATGAATATTTATAAAGGCAGCAAAAGATCCAACGGTTCCAACCAACCAGATAAGACCCCTCAGTGAGTCGGTGAATCGGTGAATCGGTGAGTCGGTGAATATTTATAAGGAAAAGCCCGTCATTTCGGCGCAAACCGGAATGACGGGCGTTGAAATTATTGGATAATTACGGTTTAAGACACTGGCCCCCGGCTTTCGCCGGGGCGACGAGAATCATTCCCCCAGCTTCAGTAATTTCAACCACTTACGCGCTTATTTAAGAGCTTACGGGGCATATCCCGCCGGACTACTCTATTTTCCCATTAAATATACGGTACATCCCCCACTTTTAGTCGTGCATGAAGATCTTAAAGAGTGAAGTGCTAATACACCCATCTGGGAAATGCCACATTTCTTTTTTCGCTCTGCTCCGGTAGACCTTACTTTGAGGTTTGACTCATGAATGAAAATTATCAGGAAAGTAACGCCCCCGGTTGGTCTGAATGGATCGAATCGGTTGCCGGCTTTTGGCTTTCGGCCGCCCAGGGGTGGCAGGAGCTGTCATCTTCGCTGGCTGGTGGTTCTGCTGTCGAGAGGTACATGCAAACCTCGCTTTCGCTATGGTCTCAGTGGCCCTGGGCAGGCCTTTGGGATTTCGGAGCAAAAGAATCCCCGCAGCCATCTTTCGACATGCTCCAGGCAATGTTGCGGGTAATGGATTACGAGGGGCTCAGCGGGGAAATGTCAAAGTGGCTCCAGTTTGGAGCAGGGGGTGCGGACCCCGGCTTCGAAAAGCTCCAGCACGGATCGCTCAGGGCATGGACGGACTTTTATGAAAAGGCGATTCGACCGCTGCTCAAAATCCCGCGGGTGGGACTCACGCGCATTTTTCAGGAAAAAATCAGCCGCTTTATCGACAGGTTCAACAACTACCAGGCAGCAGTTTCGGGATTTCAGATGTTGCTCTCGGTTCCCATGGAAAAGTCATTTGTAACCATGCAGGAGGAACTGGACAGGCTCAGGGAAAAAGGTGAGATGTCGGAGGATTTCAAGGTCTACTATGGAATGTGGATCAAAGTCCTCGAAAATCACTACATGTCGCTGTTCAAATCGGCTGAATACCGCCAGTCCCTTTCCCGGCTTATAAATGATACGGCTGCTTTGAGGCTGACTGGAAATGAAGTGCTAACCGAGTTTCTCCAATTCCTTCCGATTCCCACCAACAAGGATATGGATGAAGTATATAAGGAAGTCTACACGCTGAAGAAACAGGCCAGAGAAACCGCCAGGAGAATCAGCACGATGGAATCCGCACTGCGGAAAAAGGATAACCAATGAATCCCACGGGAATGCCTTTAAACGATATAATGACCAAGTGGCTCGAGGGCGTTGAAAAGTCTCGCGAGCGCCTCCTAAAGTCCAAAGATGTGCTGCTCGGCACACTCGATACGGAAATCGCCCAAACACCCTGCGATGTTGTGTACGAAGAAGACCGCATCAAGCTGAAGCATTATCGCGCTACCGCCGACAGGCAGGTCGAAACGCCTCTGCTGATGGTCTATGCGCTGATCAATCGTGAGACTATGCTCGATCTTCAGCCGGGAAAAAGTGTCGTACAGAATCTCCTGAATGAGGGGACCGATGTTTACATGATCGATTGGGGCTATCCCACGCGAAAGGATCGTTATCTGACTATCGACGATCATGTAAACGGCTACCTGGACAATGTGGTGGATTTCATACTTAGCCGGCACGGCATCCCGAAGCTCAACCTGATGGGAATATGCATGGGCGGAACATTTTCGATCATCTATTCGGCCCTGCACCCCGAAAAGATAAAAAATCTAGTTACCACCGTTACTCCGAGCAGCTTTGACACCGACCAGGGGCTCTTGCATATCTGGACTAAGGAGATCGACCTGGGCGGAATAATCGAGGCGTATGGGAATATGCCCGGGGACCTGTTGAATTTGGGCTTTCTGCTCCTCAACCCGGCCCGGCTGGTTATCGACAAGTACATCGGCTTTTTTGAAAACATCGACAACAAGGACTTTATCGAAAATTTCGTACGTATGGAAAAGTGGATTTTCGACAGTCCTGATGTTCCCGGAGAAACCATCCGGCAATTTATCGAGGATTGCTATCAAAAAAACCTGTTGATTCAGAGTAAAATGGAAGTGGGAGGAAAAAGGATCGATCTGAAAAATATCACCATGCCTCTGCTGAATATCTTCGGTAAACACGACCACCTCGTCCCGCCCGGCGCCTGTGACCAACTCACCAGCAAGGTGGGGACCCTGGACACAGAGGACCTTTGTCTGGATACCGGCCATATCGGAATTTACGTAAGCTCCAAGTTCCAGCGGCAATTTACGCCCAAAATTGTCCAGTGGCTAAAACAAAGGGAAGGGACGTCCGAGACCGCACACGGGACCCGTGCGGAAGCTGAAGGTTTTGAAGGCGGAGCGGTCCAAAAAGCCGAACCGGTATTCGAGAACCGGCCCAGGCGAAAAACGCCGGCAGGCAAATCGGCCGGCATCCCCAAAAACTGGCGGCAAAAGAAAAAAGCCCCTTTAGAAGCCCCGCTGCCCGCGGACCCGGGACTCCATATCGGTTAACAGTGGGGGACCCGTGGCGTTCTTGTATTACGGCTTACTGTTCATGATTCAACGGCCAGGGAGTCTTCTATTACTATCTCGAGTTCGGCCAGAACGATATCCTTGAGAGCCATTGCGTGGACTTCCGGCAAGGTCGCCATGACGAGCGTGGGGTCCGGTTTAAGGCTGAAGCCTATTTTTGCGCACACTTGGTCTACAGTGCGTACGGCCATGAGCAGCGTATCCGCGCTGTCGAATTCCTCGTCGTGATGATGTTTTGCCACGTTGCAGTAAACCGCCGGAATACTCCATTCGCTCATGAGGATGTATCCCTGCTCGACATGCATGGAATCAAGTATTTCCAGGATGAACGCTTCGGAAAGTGAGATATCCTGATTTTCCGCCCTTATGGTTTCAAAAACCCTGAGCAGAAGCAGCTTTCCGATATCATGGAAAAGACCCGCGAGGAAGCCTTCATCCGATAGCTCCGCGTAACCGGTTCTGCGCAGCAGCCATTGTGCCCCCCTGGCGGTCGCCAGCGCGTGTTTCCACAAGATTTGGAGGTACCCGCCTATAACGGGATCGTGCGAAACATAGTACTCCTTCTGGCTGCCTGCAACCAGGCAGTTATACACCTGGTTGACGCCGAGCCGCATGATTGCCTCTCTTATGGTGCGCACCCTGTTAAGGCCCGCGAAAAACGCGGAATTGGCAAGCTTGAGCATCTGGCTGGCCAGGGCCTGGTCCTTGGCGATGACCGCGGCTATGTCAACGATCGAACTTTTCTCGTCGGCCATCTTTTCGTGCAGTTCCTGGGCGACGCGGGGGAATACCGGAAGGTTCAACGACTCTGAGACTGCGTATTCTTCTACTATTTCCAACAGCGAGATATTGTTTTTATGCATGATCATTGCTCTGTGCCCAAAAGGCGTTTGAGTTCGAGGACCGGTCTGGGTTTGCCCACACGCGGAAGAGACCTGAACACCTCCTGAATAGTGGTCGCTCCGTTTGCGGCTTTTACAATCCCATCTTCCAGTAGGGTTACGAGACCTGATGTTTCCGTGCTGATTCTTCTTATATCGTAAGATGTCTTCTTATTCAGAATGGCGTCCTTGACGGGTTCGTTCAAAATGAGCAGTTCAAATATGCCTATGCGCCCCTTGTAGCCGGTGAAACGGCATTCGGGACAACCCCGCCCCGCTTTGAAGCTGACCCCTTTTATATCGCCCAGGGAGTATCCCAGCCGGTGGAGGTCGGCGGGTTGAGGGACATAATCTTCCGCACAGTTGCCGCATACTCTTCTGAGAAGCCTTTGAGCGATCACGCAGATTACCGTGGAAGAGATCAGAAAAGCCTCTATGTTCATGTTGAGCAGGCGGATGAGACCTCCGATGCTGTCTTCGGTATGGAAGGTGCTCAGCACCTTATGTCCGGTTAGAGAGGCCTGAATGCACGTCTCCGCGGAAAAACGGTCGCGTATTTCCCCGATCACGATGATATCGGGGTCCTGCCTGACCACGTGCCTGAGGCTTTCCTCAAAGGTCAGGTTTATCTTGGGGTCTATCGAGCATTGAGCTACTCCGTCGATCAGGTACTCAACGGGGTCCTCCACCGTTATGATGCTCGTATTAACGTTTTCGAGATGGTTGATGGCGCTGTAAAGGGTGGTTGTTTTTCCTGACCCGGTCGGACCCGTTATAAGGATAACGCCGCTCGGGATATCAAGGGCGTCGTATTTGAACCTTTCGAGCATTTTGGGGTAGATGCCGATCTCATTCAAGTTAAGGAGCAGCCCTTTTCTTCCCAGCAGCCTGAGGACGATTTTCTCGCCCCAAACGGTCACGTAGAAAGAAATCCGGACATCCAGAGAAATCCCGGTCCGCTGGTCCTCAAACTCTATCCTGCCACCCTGGTGGCGCCTCCTTTCAGCGATGTCGGCCTTTGACATGATCTTGAGCCTGCTTGCTATGGGAGGCCCCATTTGCAGGGGAATGTCCTTATGATGGACCAGGACCCCATCGAGACGAAATCGGACCCGGATTCTGTCCTTCATAGGCTCGATATGAATGTCGCTGGCACCGATTCTGATCGCCTCCTCAAGCAGACCGTTCACCACTCCGACAACGGATTTCTCGTCGGCATGGCTCGTTTTGGCGAGAGACTGATCGTGCTCGAGGACACTCACTATTTCACGCAAATTGGATTTCGAACATAAGACCTGTCTAACTTTGCCGAAAATTTTCTCGGCCGCGTCGAGGCTCTCACGATTCATTGGATCGGCAAAGGCTACCGTTACTTTCCCATCCGCACGGCTGACAGGCAGAAATTGATGAAGAGAATACCAGTTTGGTGGAATCTTTCTGAGCAGGTGAGCATCCAGCCGGGAGATTTCAAGCTCATAATACGGAAGCCCAAACTGGTAGGAAAGCACTTCCAACAGGTCCCGCTCCCCAATGAAGCCACCCTCGACCAGCACCTCACCGATTGTGTTCTTCGAGGCAGATTGTTTTTGCAGGCGGATGGCAGTCTCGAGGTCATGGTTGGTGATCAGCCCGAGTTCAACGAGGAGCGCCCCGATTTTGAGATTTACCTTGCTTTCAGACAGGGTGCCCTGGAGCTGCTCGGGAGTGATGTATTTAAGCTCCTGCAGGACCTGGGTGAGAGTCTTATCAACCGTCAGCTTCGAATGGACTCTTTCGGCATATCTCAATTTCTGCTCATCGAGATATCCTTTTTTGATCAGCATCTCGTAGATTACCCCGACCTGCTCCTTTCTGTCGGACGCAGGTTCGGAGCTATTTGCCTTCACGCTGAGATGCTCCGTCTCGGCGAGTCTCAGAACTTTTTGGTTCTCCACTTGCACGTCCCCTCGACTGATTGCAAAAGAAAGGATATCCGCGACCGTCATTCTCAGAAGTAGAATCGGAACCTTCAAGAAAAGACTTTAGGTATTTAGGGATTCGAGGACCCCGGCGGGAAACGCTTCCCGGCGGGCTTTACTCCCGATATTCCGGCTCGGCGCAATGCCGGTGGCGCTTATGATTCATCAGGCTTTAGCGCTGCAAATTTATCCGTAAGTGTGTTAGGAAAAAGACTGGAAACTAACGGCCCGAAGAAGGCTTTGGCCGGCCTGTCCATGCCACGCTTGCGCGTCCGGCCGTCGGGGGAGAAAGCGGTGAATAGAGAGAAACCACGAACATCGAGGCTTCCTTGAAAGGGATGCGGCATTAATGAAGAGCCTGTTTGCAGCTCCCCTGAAGTATTTAAACGGCTTGTCGGCGCCGTTGCGGCCTTGTCTGCCGCAGCTGGTTGTATTTATTATTTTCGCGAGCATCCTTTGCTGTAACCTTGGCGCGCGATACCTGTGGCAGGATGAGGCAGATACGGCAGTGCTGGCGCAGAGGATGATGTCTCACGGACGGCCTCTGGCTTACGACGGCCGAAACCTCATTACTATGGACCTCTATTCTCCCGAAGAGACGCAGAAACTTCCGACGGGTGACCCGGCAGAATCAGTCCGGTACCATGTTCAGCGCGGGGACTTCAAGGCCGATACTGCCTGGATAGGACAACCATGGGGACAATTCGTCGTGGCCGGGGTTTCTATTGCGCTTTTCGGAAATGATGCTGTCCCGGCGCGGCTGCCTTTTGCTTTGACCGGCGCACTTATCGCCACCCTGCTTTACACCTTCGTACGTAGAAGGCTGGGATCGCTTGTGGCACTGAGCGCGGTAGCTCTGCTGCTGGGGAACGCGTTTTGGCTCATGCACATGCGTCAATGCCGCTATTACGCATTGTCGTCCTTATTCCTGCTCTTGACCCTGGAGGCTTATCTTCGCTGGAAGGAAGGAAGGCGCTGGGGCGGGCTTGTTTTCATCGGGACCGCCTGGATGTGGTTCCAAATGGATTTTGGCTCCGTATGGCCGGTTCTTGGAATTCTCGGACTGGACTCTGTCATCACCAGAGTCCGACGCCTTGGAGAGACCGTTGTGGTATTTGCCGCGTTTTGCGCGGTGACAGCACCTTTTTGCCTCTATTATGAATTAGCCGGCAGAACCAAATATACAGCGACTCAATGGTCCGATGCCATCTGGGGCATGCTGTTCGAGGTCAATCAGTTTCAACTCCCGCTGGCTGTTATCCCGGTGGTGCTTTGTTTACTGTTAATAAACAGGAAAGAGCGTTCCAACACGCAATCGCGCTCCCTGGTCGAATTGTCCCTTGCAATCGTTTGTTCACTCACGGTATGGATGGCCCTGGTCAGCCCATTCCCATTTTATAGGTATATCGTATCCGCCACCACACTGTCGACCATTGTGGTGGCGTACGGGATCGTGGAACTGGCGCGACTCCTTCCGCGCGCAAAGGAGGTCCCATGGCTGGTCCCATCCGCCGTGGCGGCCGCAACGATTCTTTTCTCCATCACTAATCTGCTCTCCTGGCCGGCAGCACTTGTTTTTCCTGAGGAATACCGTCTAAAATACTATCTTTCGTCGGTCGTCAGGCCTGAAATCCGCCTCCTGATCGACGACTTGGGGGACAGCGGGGAAGGCGACCCCAACAGGGCAACGGTCGAGTTCCTTCGCCAACGTCTCAGGCCGGATGATGAAATTCTCTGCAATTATGAAGACGTCCTATTGATGTTCTACCTCCCGAATAAGATCCGCGGCGGCATTTCCTGCTTCCGGGTCACGGATGCCGGGGATGCGCGCTTTGTAGTGTACAGGCGAAGCGTGGGTTTCTCACATGCATCCATCTACCTGCCGGAGATCCGGAAAGGCAGATGGTACCGCCATATTCTGAGCGCCCCAGATATACCCTGGGGTAATTGCCCCGATCCCAGGTTTCACCATACGCTTTTATCGGATGGGTCACCGCCCCTGGTGGTCCTCGAACGAGTGTCGCAGTGAAAAACCAACCACTTGACAGCATCCGTGACATATGGAAAAGGGACGTGGCTTGTTTTTTTCCCTGTATGGAAGTGACGGCATAGCATTATGTTCAGAGACAAAAAAGTCATCGTGGTCATGCCGGCCTACAACGCCGAAAAAACATTGTTGCAGACCCATGCGGAGGTGCTGGCCCAGGACTGCGTCGACTTGATTATCGTTGTGGACGATGTAAGTCGGGACAGGACGATCGAGATCGCAAGGGGTCTTTCGAGGACCAGGGTATACACGCACGAGAGCAACAGGGGCTATGGGGGGAACCAGAAGACCTGCTATAAGCGTGCGCTGGAAGAGGAAGCCGATATCGTCATCATGGTCCATCCCGACTACCAGTACACTCCAAAACTCATTCCAGCCTTCGTTTCCATGATCGGTAGCGGCCTCTACGATTGCGTGCTTGGCTCAAGGATTCTCGGGGGCTATGCCCTTAAGGGAGGCATGCCCCTGTGGAAGTATGTCGCCAACAGGAGCCTCACCTTTGCCGAAAACCTTCTTACCGGCGCAAAGCTTTCGGAGTATCATACGGGTTATCGGGGCTTTTCCAGGAGGTTGCTCGAAATGGTCCCCTTTTATGCTAACTCGGACGACTTCGTATTCGACAACCAGATGATCGCCCAGGTCCTCTGGCTTGGATTCACGGTTGCCGAAGTCAGCTGTCCGACCAGATATTTCGATGATGCCTCTTCGATCAACTTCTGGCGAAGCATCACCTACGGTGTCGGCTGCCTCAAAACGGCATTTGAGTTTCGCCTGGCAAAAATGAAAATTATTAATTCGGACCTCTTTCAGTCACCGGAATTTTGATGGAAATACTGAGTTCGAAGTCGGAACCTGGCAAAATGACGAACTGCGTTCGCAACAAGGCACTTATCAAGGCGTTCCTTATGCTGGTTGCGGCAGGGGTTGCAATCGGCATTGTCGAGTTTACACCCCTGAAAGCATACCTTAAACCCGAACAACTGCAGAAGATCATAAGTGAAGCGGGCCTAATGGGGCCGGCCCTGCTGGTGATCTCCTGCACGGTTGGGACTTGCCTCTTTATCCCCGGAACGGTTTTTGTCGGGATCGGCGCGGCCATATTCGGGCCTGGCCTGAGCTTTGCCTGCGTGTGGCCGGGGGCCCTTGCGGCCGCGGCGATCTCTTTTGCGATCGCCCGCAGCCTGGGAAGGGACTTTGTCGCCTCCCTCATTGGAGACAGGCTCAAGAAGTATGACGACTCGATCGGCCGTAACGGTTTCAAGACGGTTCTTTTTCTCCGGCTGATGTTCGTTCCCTTTGCGCCCATGAACTTCGGTATGGGACTGACCAAAGTCCGTTTTCGGGACTATTTTTTCGCCACCGCCCTGGGTGAAGCCGCAACCATTTTCGTGGTAACTTTTTTCATTGGGGCACTGAGGGATATCTGGATTTCAGGAGACTGGGGCCGGCTGTTTTCAGCCAGGCTGGTCCTGTCTCTTGGGTTTCTTATGGCATTGGTGCTTGGTGCAAATCTGGCGCGGAGCAAATTCGAAAGAAGGCCGGCCCCCGCGGTGAGCCCATCAACCTCAAGTAAACCTGTCTGAAACGGAAGCTCTGAATTGAAAGGGCATCATTTCACAGCCGATCTATATCTTATTCTGGCCTCAGCGGTGTTGGCGGCTGCCGTGGTGGCGGTTATGATCGTCCGGTTTCAGGCGGCGCCGGTACCGCTGGAGCGCGATGAAGGCGAGTACGCCCTGATGGGTCAGCTTATCCTTGACGGTACGCCACCCTACAGTGAAGCGGCAAATATGAAGCTTCCCGGCACATATTACGCCTACTCAGCAATTCTGGCCGTTTTCGGGCAAACGGCCACAGGGATCCACCTGGGCCTTATGGCCGTCAGCCTGATCTCGACCGTTATCCTATACCTGATCGCAATGCCTTTGCTGGGCGCCTCCGGTGCGGCTCTGGCCGCGGCAGCCTTCGTCATCATGTCCGCGGACACCGCGGTGCTCGGACTTTTTGCGCATGCAACTCACTTTGTCGTGATGTTCGCACTTGCCGGGACATGGCTGCTTCTGCGAACCTCGGTATCAAAACATAGAATGTATGTCTTGTGGGGGGCAGGTATCTGCTTTGGACTGGCGTTTCTCATGAAGCAGTCTGGCGCCTTCTTCGGGCTGTTTGGATTGCTCTGGGTCTTATTCGACGCGTTGCGTACCCGTCCCATCGAATGGAAAGGTCTCCTTATCGATTTGTGCACGTTGGCAGGTGGGATCATTTTGCCCTACGCGGTGGTCCTGGCCATTATGGCTCACCAGGGCGTGTTTGATAGATTCTGGTTCTGGACGGTTGACTACGCACGCACCTATGCATCACAGGTGAACCTGGAAACGGGCATCCAGCTCTTTCAATCAGGAATTACTCCCATTATTCGAAACAACCCGCTGATATGGTCGATGGCCGCCACGGGCATGATCGGTATATGGCTCACGACGGCCGGACGCAGGATTGCCCCTTTTCTGACCGGATTTTTCCTGTTTTCATTTCTGGCGGTGTGCCCCGGGTTTTTTTTTCGCCACCATTATTTCGTGCAGCTCCTGCCTGCGGTGGCGCTTGGCGCGGGCGCCGCTTTGTGGGCGCTAGGAAAGCTTGCAGCCGGATATACGAGCAAGTCGGGGGCCATCGAGTTTTCAATCCTCGTCGCTGTCGTCGCCTTCCTGCTGACCGGTACTTATTCCACAGGTCGGGTTCTTGCCGAATTGACCCCGGATCAGGTGAGTCGTGCGATTTACGATCAGAACCCGTTTCCGGAATCGGTAAAGATCGCCGAGTACCTCAAGGAAAACACGAAGCCCGGCGATCGTATCGCGGTCATGGGGTCTGAGCCGCAGATATGCTTCTATGCACATCGCAGGTCCGCCACGGAGCACATATACATGTACGAGCTGATGGAACCTCAGCCTTTCGCCTTGCGTATGCAGGAAGAGGTGATCGCACAGGTGGAGAAGAGCGATCCGCGGTTTCTTGTGCTCGTGCCAATCTCGACATCGTGGCTTCAGCGGCGCGAGTCCGAGCGAAAGATATTCTCCTGGATGAACAGGTACCTTGAAAATTACCGGCCCGTCATGGTGGCCGACATCTACCCCGATCACACCCGGTGGCTGATGGATAAAGAGGCTGAATCATTCACCCAGAGGCCTGGCTCGAGCCAGGTGATAGTATTCAAACGTAAAAACGTCGAGTGAAAAGGCCGGTTTGATGTGTTCCATGTTAAGAAACAGGCAAACTCTGTCGATCTGTCTTTTTCTTGCCGCTATCACCATCCTGGCTTTCCTCCAGATCGACCGGTGCGATTTCATTAATTTCGACGACCCTTCGTATGTATCCGAAAATGTTCACATTCAGAACGGCGTCACGGTGGAGGCAATTCGATGGGCATTCACTACCACTTATCAGGCAAACTGGCATCCTTTGACATGGATGTCTCACATGCTGGATGTCCAACTTTTTGGATTAAATCCACGCCGGCATCATCTGACTAATCTCTTTTTCCACATTGCAAATACGATTTTGCTCTTCCTCATTTTTTGCCGCATGACGAAAGCGCCCTGGAAAAGCGCTTTTGTGGCGGCTTTGTTTGCGATTCACCCTCTGCACGTGGAATCCGTGACCTGGGTGGCCGAACGCAAGGATGTGCTTTCGACTTTTTTCTGGATGCTCACCATGGGCGCGTATATCCATTATGTCGAGCATCCGCGGCTCAAGAACTACCTGGCCGTTCCCGCGCTCCTTGTCTTAGGGTTGATGGCAAAGCCAATGCTTGTAACCCTTCCCTTCGTGCTGCTCCTTCTGGACTTCTGGCCCCTGCAGCGTTTCGACATATCGGGTCGGCAAATCCCCACAGAGGGAAATAAACCATTGCCGGGGAATAGAAGAAAAAAGAAAGCGGGCAGCAGGGACGGCCTGAAAGGTGCGGCGCAAGTGCAAAAACCCCAGGACCATCAATACCGGTGGGCATTGATGCGGCCTCTGGTCGTGGAAAAAATACCCCTTTTTGTTCTGGCCGCACTCTCATGTACCGCAACATACGCCGCTCAGACAAAAGGCGGAGCGGTGAAATCTTTTCAGGCGTTTCCACTGGGCGCTCGCATCGCCAATGCCTTCGTTTCATATATCGTCTATATCGGGAAGACGGTCTGGCCAAGTGACCTTGCCCCGTATTATCCTCATCCAGGTTTTTTGCCGCTCTGGCAGGTCATGGGGGCGGTCCTCCTTCTTGGCGCTGCAACCGCGGGAGTTATTTGGAGGGCAAAGAGATTTCCATACCTGGCAACGGGATGGCTGTGGTTTGCGGGTACGCTCGTGCCGGTCACAGGTATTGTACAGGTGGGTACCCAGGCCATGGCGGACCGCTATGCTTATATCCCCCTTATCGGGTTGTTCGTCATGGCGGCATGGGGTATCCCGGAACTTTTGAGAAAATGGCGCTACCGAAAAGAGGTGCTTTTTGCGTCCTCGGCATTGGTCCTTTCATCTCTTTTCGCTGTTACGTGGACACAAGTCGGGTACTGGCAAAACAGTATTGCACTGTACGATCACGCGCTGAAAATCAGCACCATTAACGATGTTATCAGATATAATCTGGGGCTTGCCTACGCAAAACTTGGAAACCTGAGGCAGGCGATTGACAATTATGACCGGGCCATCGAGATCAATCCTGAATACGTGGACGCCTTTGTCAGCCGGGGTATCGTCTATGACGAACTTCACTCCTTCGTCCGGGCAATCGAAGATTTCGACAGCGCGGTGAAGATCGATCCTAAATGCGCATACGCTTATAACGACCGTGGCGCTGCCTACGCAAAACTTGGAAACCGGTGGCAGGCAATCGAGGATTACGGCCGGGCTATCAATGCCAATCCTGAATACGCCGAAGCTCATTATAACCGCGGTATTCTCTACCAGGTCCTCGGCAACCTCGGGCAGGCAATCCAGGATTATGACAGGGCCATCGAAATCAACCCTGAATATGCGGAAGCGTATGGTAACCGTGGCGCCGCCCTATACACTCTTGGAAACCACAGGCAGGCGATTTCCGATTATGACAAGGCAATCGAATTCAAGCCTAAACATGCTGAGGCATATTACAACCGTGGTGTCGCCTATGCCGGGATCGGCGACCACAGGCAGGCCATTGCAGACTATGACAAGGCCATCGAATTCAATCCTGAATATGCAGCGGCTTATAATAACCGGGGTGTAGCCTATGCTAAACTCGGAAACCCGCTTCGGGCCGTTGAGGACCTGAAAACAGCGGCAGGATTTGGAAATGAAGACGCCAGGAACTCTTTGAGAAGCATGGGGGTTAACTGGTAGCAGTGGACTTCTATTAATCCATACGTATGACAAGAAATGACTATTTCAAAAAACAAACAAATTATACTCATTTATCTTTTATTGACGGCTGGCGCCCTTATAGCCTTCTGGCAGGTAGGTCAGTGCGATTTTGTTCTTTATGACGACGCCACATACGTGTTCGAAAACACCAATATTCAGAGTGGTATTACGCCGCAGGCGATCCGGTGGGCGATCACGACAGGTTATGCCGCAAACTGGCATCCCATGACATGGCTATCCCACATGTTCGACGTTCAACTCTTCGGATTACAGCCGCGATGGCATCATCTGACTAATCTTTTGTTCCACATTGCAAATACACTGTTGCTCTTTTTCGTTTTTAACCGGATGACCAAAGCGCCCTGGAAAAGCGCGTTCGTGGCGGCTTTGTTTGCACTTCATCCCCTCCATGTGGAATCGGTCGCATGGGTGGCCGAACGAAAGGATGTGCTTTCGACTTTTTTCTGGATGCTCACCATGTGCGCGTATGTACACTATGTTGAGCATCCGCGGCTTGGGAGCTACCTGGCCGCCCTCGCATTCCTTGCCTTGGGCTTGATGGCAAAACCCATGCTGGTAACCCTTCCCTTTGTCCTGCTCCTTCTTGACTACTGGCCTCTACAGCGCTTCGAGCAAAATAGATCCTCACAGGAAATCAGTGCCGAGATAAGAAATCCTGTATCCGCAAAAAAAAGAAAAGGCAAGTCGAGCAGAAAGCATATCCCCGGATCAAGTCCCCCGGATCAGGTCAGGGGCAGGCTTGGACAGGCTGGGCAGGCACCGCGGGGCGCGGAATTAGAGAAAAAACCGGCGGGCGATAAATATCGGTGGGCCGTGATTGGTCCGCTGCTTTGGGAAAAAATCCCTTTTTTTGCACTGGCGGCGCTTTCAAGTATCGCTACGTTCATCGCTCAAAAAAAAGGAGGCGCGATGGAAACTATCGAAGCGCTTCCACTGGGTATCCGTATTTCCAATGCCTTCGTTTCCTATATCGTGTACATCGAAAAGACGGTCTGGCCGGCTAATCTTACCGTTCATTATGCTCATCCGGGGCTGCCGCCATTGTGGCAGGTCCTGGGGGCGGTTTTTGTCCTCATCGCCGCAACTTTAACGGTTATCCGGACGGCAAAGAGATTCCCATACCTGGCGATGGGATGGCTGTGGTACGCAGGCACGCTTGTGCCGGTCATAGGTATTGTACAGGTGGGTACCCAGGCCATGGCGGACCGCTATGCTTATATCCCCCTTATCGGGTTGTTCGTCATGGCGGCATGGGGTATTCCGGAACTCCTTGAAAAACGGCGCTACCGCAAAGAGGCGCTTTTTGCGTCATCGGCATCGGTCCTTTTATGCCTTTGCATTGTTACATGGACACAGGTTGGGTACTGGCGCAATAGTTTGGCGCTGTTCAGTCATGTTCTGGAAGTCGACAGCAACGATTATCTTATCCAGCAGGACCGAGGGCTTGCCTACGCCAAACTTGGCAACCACAGTCAGGCTATCGAGGATTATGACAGGGCTATAGAGATCAATCCCAAGTATATGGAGGCCTATCTTAACCGGGGCGCCGCCTATGGCAAACTTGGCGACAACAGGCGCGCGATATCCGACTATGACAGAGCAATTAAGATCAATCCGAAATGTGCGTTGGCCTATCTCAACCGTGGCGTGGCCGTTAACGAACTGGGCAATCACACACAGGCTATCGAGGATTATGACAGGGCCATCGAATTCGATCCTGAGAATGCCGACGCTTATGATAACCGGGGGGCTGCCTATGCCAAACTTGGCAACTACTCCCAGGCTATATCGGATTATAACAGGGCCATCGGGATCAACCCTAAACATGCGTGGGCTTATAATGGCCGGGGCGCCGCCTACGCCAGACTCGGGAACAAGAGACAGGCAACCGAGGACTATGGCCGGGCGATCGAAATCAATCCCGAATATGCCGAGGCCTATTATAACCGAGGTATTCTCCATCAGGGCCTTGGCAACCACAGGCAGGCCATCGAGGATTATAACAGGGCCATTGAAAGCAATTCTGAATATGCGGCGGCCTATACCAACCGTGGTGTAGCCTATGGCATTCTTGGCAATAACAGGCAGGCCATTTCAGATTACGACAAGGCCGTCGAGATCGACCCTAAATATGAAAAGGCATATTATAACCGAGGTGTTGCCTATGGCGAACTCGGGAACCAGAGCCAGGCGGTTTCAGATTACGACAAGGCGATTGAAATCAATTCCGAATATGCCGATGCCTATAATAATCGTGGGGTTGCATATGCCAAACTTGGCAACCGCGCACAGGCGATCGAGGACCTGAAAACAGCGGCAAGATTAGGCAACGGAGATGCAAAAAAATCTTTGAGAAACATGGGAATCAACTGGTAGCATGGATTCGTGACCTATTCGCGGATGAATCAAGATACATTTTATGTTGGAAAAGAAACAACCTATAGTGATTTATCTTTTATTGACGGCCGCTGTCATCATAACATTCCGGCAAGTCTACCATTGCGATTTCATCAATTACGACGATCCCACATACGTATTCGAAAACACCAATATTCAGAGTGGTATTACAACGCAGGCGATCCGGTGGGCGTTCACGACGGGTCATGCCGCAAACTGGCATCCCATGACATGGCTATCCCACATGCTCGACGTTCAGCTCTTCGGATTACAGCCGCGATGGCATCATCTGACTAATCTTTTATTCCACATTGCAAATACACTGTTGCTCTTTTTCGTTTTTAACCGGATGACCAAAGCGCCCTGGAAAAGCGCGTTCGTGGCGGCTTTGTTTGCGCTTCATCCCCTCCACGTGGAATCGGTAGCATGGGTGGCCGAACGAAAGGACGTGCTTTCGACTTTTTTCTGGATGCTCACCATGTGCGCGTATGTCCATTATGTTGAGCATCCGCGACTTGGGAGGTACCTGGCCGTCCTCACATTCCTTGCCTTGGGCTTGATGGCAAAACCCATGCTGGTAACCCTTCCCTTTGTTCTGCTCCTTCTTGACTACTGGCCTCTACAGCGCTTCGAGCAAAATAAATCCGCACAGGAAATCCGTGCCGAGATAAGAAATCCTGTATCCGCGAAAAAAAGAAAAGGCAAGTCGAGCAGAAAGAATATCCCCGGATCAAGTACCCCGGATCAGGTCCCCCGGATCAGGTCCGGGGCGGGCTTGAGCAGGCCTGGGCAGACCCCGCGGGGCGTGGAATTAGAGAAAAAACCGGCGGGCGATAAATATCGTTGGGCCTTGATTCGTCCTCTGCTTTGGGAAAAGATCCCCTTTTTTGCCCTGGCGGCGCTTTCAAGTATCGTTACGTTCATCGCTCAGCAAAAAGGAGGAGCGATGGAAACTATCGAGGCACTTCCGCCGGGTATCCGTATTGCCAATGCCTTCGTTTCCTATATCGTGTACATCGAAAAGACGGTCTGGCCGGTCAATCTCGCTGTTTTTTATCCTTATCCGGGGTCGATGCCGTCATGGCAGGTCCCAGGGGCGGTTTTTCTCCTTGGCGCCCTGACCCTGCTGGTTATTCGGACGGCGAAAAGGTTTCCTTACCTGGCGATGGGATGGCTGTGGTTTGCGGGTACGCTTGTGCCCGTCATAGGGATTGTGCAGGTCGGCAGGCAGGCCATGGCCGACCGCTATACCTACGTCCCGCTCATCGGTTTGTTCGTAATGGCGGCATGGGGAATTCCGGAACTCCTGAAAAGGTGGCGCTACCACAAAGAGGCGCTTTTGGCTTCATCGGCAACCGTCCTTTTATGCCTTTGCATCGTTACATGGACTCAGGTCGGATACTGGCGCAATAGCATTACACTGTATGATTATGCCCTGGAGGTTACCAATCGCAACGATATTATCCATAATAGCCGTGGAGATGCCTATTGCCGCCTTGGCAATCTCAGGCAGGCGATTCCGGATTTTGACGAGGCCGTGGAGATCAACCCCGGAAATGCAGAGGCTTATTACAACCGTGGCGTCACTTATGGCAAACTTGGCGACCACAGGCGAGCCATTGAGAATTTCGACAGGGCCATCGAGATCTATCCTAAGCGTGTAGAGCCCTATTATAATCGTGGTTTTGCCTATGACGAACTTGGGGACTACGACGAGGCTATTGCAGATTACGACAGGGCCATCGCGATCAATCCCGAGAATGCACAGGCCTATAACAGCCGTGGTATTGCCTATGGCAAACTTGGCAAATACCTGCAGGCTATCGCGGATTATGACATGGCAATCAAGATCAATCCTGAGAATATGTGGGCCTTTAATAACCGGGGTTTTGCCCATGGCAGGCTTGGCAACTACTCGAAGGCTGTCGAGGATTATACCAGGGCAATCGAGATCAATCCCGACTATGTAAAGGCCTATTATAACCGGGGGGTTGCCCATGCCAAACTTGGCAACCGCATGCAAGCGATCGAGGACCTGAAAACAGCGGCAGGATTTGGCGACGAAAACGCCGGGAATTCTTTGAAAACCATGGGGATAAACTGGTAGCGCGGGTTGCTTTAATTTCAAAAGCCCCCACGGCCTCCAATCTTCTTTTTCTCAATTGTGAAAAGTCGCTGGTATGATTATTGGAATATAGTGAATAGAATATTTTGGTTCGATTGGAGATATTGATGCGAGGGCTGGACGTGTGCGGCCTCGATTGTGCAAAATCAAGAATAACTGCTGAGAAACACTGCATGGAAGGGGTCTGAGTGCTGCTCTCTGTAATTGGAATGTCGGGATCGGGAAAGTCGTACTGGGCCGAAAAGCTCTCCAGGCGAGGATTCAGGCGGTTCTGCCTCGATAGCCTCATTGCTCAAAAAATCTCCGCCAAGCTGGGGCGAGAGGATGGAAGCCTCATGACCCTTGGCGAATGGATGGGGTTTCCTTTTCAAGACGGCTATCAGGGAAGGGAAGACCTGTATCTTTCCGCTGAAAAGCAACTTATGACCGAAGTTCTCGACTGGATCGAAGAGAACGCCTGCGCCGGTTCGGATGAGAATGTAGTGGTGGATACCACCGGAAGCGTGATCTATGTCGGAGAAGACATCCTCAATAGACTCAGGTCACTGACGACGGTCATAAACTTCACCTTTCCCACGGTAGTCAGGGAAGCTATGCTGAGGCAATACATGTCGAATCCGCGGCCGGTGCTGTGGAGGGGATTTTTCAATCAGGAGCACGGTGAAAGCGTTGAAGACGCACTGTTTCGCTGCTATCATGAGCTGCTTGATTCGCGAGAGATTGCCTACCGTGAATTGACAGATATCGAAATAGATTACTTTACGCGGAACAGCCCCGTTTTCAGAATTGTCGATTTTTTGGAGATTGCGACAAAAGCAGCGAAAAAATGCCACTGCGCGGCTTGATGACAATCTTGGATTCGAAAGAAAAAACCAGGGTCGTCGTCTTTCACCAGGGGGCGCTCGGGGATTTCCTAATGGCGGCCTCAGCCATAGAGGAGTTAGCCGAGGCCTCCACTGGGGCTCGTATCGATTTCTGGTCCAAACCGCAGCATGTGGCTCTTCTCACCTCTAAGGGCTATGTGGGGAATTGCCGGTGTCCCGACAGCACTCTGGTCGCCTGCCTTCTCCAGGATAGCCTCTGGCAGACCGTTTCTCTTCCCGATTTCCTGCTCAAAGCCGATCAGGTCTTAATCTTCGGCCAGACCGGGTCTCGCGTCATGGCCGAAAGGCTCGCAAGACGGCTTTCCGCGAATGTGAGCTGGATTCAATCCTTTCCTGACATGAACAATGCCGATGCGCATGTCTCCCGTTTCCTGCAAAGGCAACTAAACGACCTCGGATATCCGATCGGCGGCAAACCCATTCGCCTCTTGCCGGCTTTTGATGAAAAACAGGCGGCTGCGGATTTTCTCAGAAGGCTGGGCATCTTTTCGCCACCGCTTCTCATTCACCCGGGAAGCGGCGGCAGGCGTAAAGTCTGGCCGCTCAGGAACTGGCATGCTTTGATCGAGTGGATGCGGAGCGAATTGTCCACCCAAGTGCTCTTGTCCATTGGACCGGCTGATGAATATCTCAACGAATTCTCAAGAGTCATGCGGGAGGCTGGAGTATCCATCGTAAGCGGGCTGCCCGCGGCCGGCCTCTCCGCCCTGCTTTCATTGTGCGGTCTCTACATCGGAAGCGATTCGGGAGTAAGCCACCTGGCGGCTGCGGTTGGGATACCGGTGATTGCCGTTTTCGGACCCACGGACCCACGAGTGTGGGGGCCGAGGGGAATCAATACAGTGGCTGTGCGAAGGAGATGGGAAGAATCGGAGGTCCTTGCATGGACCCCTCCCGATCAAAGCCTGCCCGGGACTCGATTCGGCGTCGAGCAAAAACCTCCAGGGAAATGGATTTCTTTTCGAGATCAGGAAATTGCCGATTTGGTTTTGGCAATGGCCCCATGACGGAAAGCGCGCCGCGATCTTCGACCGAGGCCGATAAGATTCACCGAGGTACACGCGTTTTAGCGGAAGGGGAAAACCGAAACCTCCGTACCCATGGCAAGGCCCTCCACGTGTTCGGGAACGACGACATAACCATCCGCGCGGACCAGTATGCTGATCGCCCCCGACTTTCCGAATATAGGAGATGCCTCCTTAGCGCCCCCGGTCCCACTTGACAGGGAAACCGGCACATAGTCGGTTCTGCCATGCACCGACGGGAGCTGCCGGTTGAGGACAGCTCTAACGGCGGGCGCCGGTTCGTCTTCAGTCATGCCCAGCAGGTTTCGCAGAGAGGGAAGAACAAAGGCCTGACAGGTAATCAGCGCCGATACGGGCTGACCCGGAAGTCCCCAGAAAAGCACCCTGCCGGCTCGACCGAAGATGGTCGGTTTGCCGGGCCGGATTGCAACCCCGTGCACCAAAAGCTCCGATTCGGGCAGGCATGCCAGGACCTGTGTCGTGTAGTCCCTTGCGCCAACCGAGCTGCCGCCTGACAGTACTATCACGTCATGGTCCCGAAGTGCTTCCAGGCATGCCGAGACCAGGTCCTCAAGGCTATCGGAAACCGTATCCCGCAACCCGATCAGAGCGCCAGTGGATTCGATTTGGGCCGCAAGACTAAAGCGGTTTATGTCCCTGACTTTGCCAGGCGGCAGAGGGCGGGTCTCAATCGGAACAATTTCGTCGCCCGTCGAAAACAGTGCTACCCGCGGGGCGCTGAAAACCTCGACCTCGACTATCCCAAGGGCCGCCAGAACACCGATGTCCTGGGGCCTCAGCACGGCGCATTTCCTCAGCGGGCTGGCGCCCGGGGCTATATCGTCACCGACTTTGAGCACGTTTTCGCCCGGCGCAACCGGCCTCGTCACCTCGATTGTAGTATTGTCAACCGCCAAAGTGTATTCGACCATCACCACCGAATCGGAGCCTTCGGGAAGCATTGCGCCGGTCGGTACTGCTACGGCCTTTCCGGGCGCCACAGCCATCATGGGCGCCTCCCCCATGCCCACTTCACCCGCTATTTCCAAAAGGGCAGGCAGACTCTCCGATGCGCCGAAGGTATCCCTGGCGCGGACCGCATACCCGTCCATAGTCGCACGTGCGAAATGGGGCACCGGCTCGGATGCAAAGATATCCGAGGCAAGCCTCCTGCCGCAGGCCGACGTGATTGAAATCCGCTCAGGCGGTAACGGCCGGATGCTTTTCAGCATCGACAAGACATCATCGGCCGTTTTGACTTTGAGAAACCGGGCCATAAGATAAATTCCCACATCTGGCGAAGCGTCGATCAATATCTAAGGGTAAAATAGAGAAATCAACCCCGACGAAAAGCCGCCCGGATTCACATGGTTGAAAACAACCAGTTCTGTCCGGCGCTCCCCGGTCGAAGCCCTCAGGTAAATATTAGCAATTTTTGGCTCATAAAAAAACCCGGATGGAGGTCATCCATCCGGGCCCGGATCGGTTTTAAGCCGACCGATCTTTAACTAGAAGTTCCACTGTAGCCGCGCGCCCAGTTCAAAGGCGTTCTGGGCCGCCGGTGACGTGTACTTGGCCGCGTTAATGCCAGTAGTGGACGACGTGCTGAAGGTCGAGGCGTACGGCAACGGACAAAAAGCATCGTCCGCGAACAGGTACGCGCCAACCAGGGTCAGCATCAGATTGTCAACGACCTTTTGGTCAACATAGAAGTCCAGTTCATTTCCGATTGAACTCGACATCAGGTACTTCGTAGCAGTGCCACGAACCCCTAAACTACTCGGGTCGAAAGCGACCGGAACTGCATTTGCGGTCCCGAAGTACCAGTAGGACGCGCTCAGCTTGGTGCCGGGGCAAACCTGCCATGAAGCACCGGTAGTCACCGTCCACAAGTTGGTCGGGACGTTCATGCCTCTCCAATAGATTGTGGACTCGGCGCCAACACCGCTGGTGGCCGAAAACTTGGTGGCCGATAAGCCGTTAGCATATCCGCGCTGGACATAAAGATCGTCGCCCAAAACGCCGCCGCCGATGATTTCAGAGAAGTACTTCGAGGTGCCCAACGGATAAGTGAACCACTCAACATCGGTGCTGGTGGTACCCTTGAAAGGCAGTAGGCTGGTACCCGCGGTCTGTATACCAGAGGAGTTAGCCGCCTGGGGCGTGCTGCCTTTTCCATTATCCGCAACGGTATCCGAAAAACTCGGGCCGGTGGTGAAGAAACCGCCCACGTTAAAGGTATACGGGCCACAGAAGTAGGTTAAGCCGGCGTCGATCATGTAGCCGGTGTAATTTGACTCGTTCACAGTCCCCCCGGTCACAGAGTTTACAACCGGGATTCTGTAGTCAACGCTGCCAAGGTTCTTTACGAAGTTGACATACCCTAGCAGTGAACTGGTTTTATAGGTGATGTTTGCACCGATGTCGAACAGGTTGTTGCTTTTGATATTGCTGGCAAGCGGATTAAAACCAGTGTCCGTGAAACCGGTGAAAGCGGTAACCGGTGTACCGAGGGTCGCCGGCTCCATGCTGACGTTGGTTTCGTGCCCGGCCTGCCACAGCCCGATAATAGAGGCCTTCCACGGCGCACAGGAATAGTCCAGTGCGATGAAGGTATCATCGATGTTTAGATCTTGATTGGCATAAGCCAGAAACTGGTTGTTAAAGCCGCTGGTTGTAATGATCTGTGAACTCGATAAACCCATTTTTCTGTCAGCCCCATTCTGGCCCCCAATGTAACCGACGGTAAGACGAAAAGGATCCAGTTTGCTGACCAAAACGGCAGCCGAAAAATCGTCGTCAATAATCCAGGAATCCAGCAACGTCAGGGTCTGGATACCGATAATAGCGGTAGTAGGCGTGTTGGGAATGTTGAACTCCATATAAACATTCTTTATTTCAATCGCCGTACTGTCCGCACCTATGTTACCGCCGCCGTTAGGCCCGGTTCGCTCACCGAGGGCGGAGGCTGAAGTACCGGGATCGCCCCACACAGTGTCGCCCATTTCAAACTTCGTTACCACCTTGAGGTTTTTGCTGCCGACGAAGGTAAAATACAGGCGAAGACGCTGATCGAAAAAGAACCTGTTGTCGTTCGCGTTGTAGTATTTCCCAAACTGCCCCGTCGAAGTGACCGCGGACGTATTTGGCTGGAAGTTTCCGTAATAACCTGCCTTATCGGTACCATCGAAAACGTTGTTAGAGGCATCTACACGCCAACGGAACTGGCCGCCGTAAAGGAATTCCACGTCCGCCAAAGCGGGCAAGGCGACAGACAGCACCAGCAGCGCCACGGAAAAAACTAATAGGCACTTCTTCATACTCTTTCCTCCTCAAAAGCCGATACTATTAAACACTCTTTCCCAAACAAGCCCCATCCTACTGATTTAACGACTAGTCACACCTCCCTTCTCTCGCTAAAAGAGTTACAGTTTGCCCCTACATATGTTTTTTAAACGGTGTTCGTGAATGTATTTCAGTGTTTTCATCATTGTCAAGCAAAAAGTACTTGCGGCTAAAAACCACTTTCTATATTCCAGAATTTCCGAGGTCAAAGTGAATGAACCTTGATCATCAGGTCCAGGGGATATTTTAAGTTGAGTGGATCACATCAAAAATCCAGGGTGAAATACCCCAAACCCACCTTCTCTGCTCCTTTTAGTCTTGGATCATGTAGGTTTGTTAACCACGACCCCGTGCTTCAGCCCAACCTCCAGACTCTATGCAAGCCCTGATCGGTCAGCCGAGCTGCCCGGTTTTATCTCCCTCGACCTGCACCACTCGTTTGAACCGACGGGTCTTGCCCGCCAACCAACCGTTGAATTGATAATGAGCCACCCGGTTTTTTTCTTAAAAACGGACATGGTTGCCGTGGCTTTTTTACAAACTTCACCGTGATAGAGGCGAAGCCGCTAAAAGAACTAATCCCAGGTATTCATCACTGGGGGGGAACAAATGCCCCCTGTTCATGAATGTTGGTACAAAAGGATGGCGTATCTCAAAGGAAACACCCGGGAGAGTGACGGGGCTCCCTTTCCTGCAGGTCCTGACGTCCCTGAGCCCGCGTCGTTGCAACTCTATTCGGTATAACAGCACCTTAGAAGATCTAAAGATATAAAACTTTGTCAAAATTTTCCAGATCGTCGGATGATTTTATCCGGAAGTGACTTATATTCTAAAATTGCTCCCGGTCCACCGAAATAAAATTATTTCGATAAAGTGCTTATCGATGTAATGCACGATATTGAGGAATGGGATGAATATAGCGGTACTCATACCGGCTTACAATCCGTCTGAGGAACTTGTTTGCTTTGTGCAACGGCTTGCTTCCGCAAATGTCAAAGCCGTCATCGTCGTAAATGATGGCAGCGACCAAAGTTGCGGCCCCATTTTTCAAAAGCTGCAAATGACCGGGAGCATAGTCCTGCTCGAACACGCCACTAATCTCGGAAAAGGAGCGGCCCTCAAGACGGGGCTCCATTACGCCCGCTCGAACCTTGACGGCCTTATCGGCGTTGTCAACGCGGACGCCGATGGTCAGCACCTGAGCGATGACGTCCTTAAAGTGGCCCGGCTGCTGGAAAGCCGGCCCGAAAGCCTGGTCATCGGTACCAGGACTTTTAAAGGAGACGTACCACTTAGGAGCATAATAGGAAACACCTGTACAAAAGTACTCTTTCGCTTGTTTACCGGGAAAAGACTCTCGGACACCCAGAGCGGACTGCGGGGCATCCCCATGCATTTCGTCCCCAAGCTTCTCAAGCTGAAGGCCAACGGGTTTGAATTCGAACTCGAAATGCTGATCACCGCCCAGCAGGCAAACCTCGACATGGTGGAGCAGACGATCCGGACCGTTTACATTGACAAAAACAGATCATCCCACTTCAAAGTGCTTCGCGATTCGATGAAGATCGTTTCTGCTTTTTTCGCTTCATGCCGGCGTCGCCCATGACGCCGGTAGTCGATTCCATGTTCACATTGCAGCACGGCCTTCGGTATTCCATCGGACATCCGCCTCAGCCAGTACCTCGCCCTTTAGACGTTGATATCCGAACCGATCCATCATAGATGTCATTGCCGCCAGCCTTAATCTTCCCTGGTTTTGCTGCATTCTGCGCGGCCCGCCCAGACATCGGGAATTTCAGGTCCTGATTTTTCCATGTCAAATGAGCGATTTAGTGTCCTGCACAAAAATCCGGCAATTATAGCGGTAGAAATATTTACTTTACTTAAGGTAAGGATATTGACATCGCCGGGGTACAGTTATTAACCTCAATCCAGAAACACGGGATGAGGGACTTCCAGTTTCCGATTCAAACTTTTCTGCGTCAAATGAGATCTAGCCTGAGCCGAGGGTTGGGCGGCCAAGTGAAAGAACAACGCCTCGGGAAATTCGGAAATCGAAACCGCCCAGGTAAAAGGGCCCTTTCCGGAAGGAAATCAGATACGAAAAGGCAATAATCAGTACATATTATCTTCATAAGTACCTGTCAGTAATTTGTTGCATGCCATAGCACGCAAATGGGTAGCGTAGCATTCGTTAGACAGCTATGTGTATGCTAGATCAAATCGCATGGTCATCTCTGTAGTACTCATATTTAATTCGATCATCGTCGTCGAACTCAAAGACGGCGCTTCACATCACACTTTTTTATCAGCGGAGGGGTCGAGATGAAAAAATGCTCACACATTGGTATTCTTATGTTAATCTCAGGAATTGCGCTATTGCAGATCTCATCGTTATCCGCTCTGGCAAACGAAATCTGGGTGGCGCCATCAGAAGCAGCATCGGCTTATGGAAACTGGGGCGCCACCAAAAACGGTATTGCCCATTTTAGTTTCGGCATACCCGATGACATGGCATCTTTCATCAGTGCAAAGATTCTAGTAATATCAACGAAGCAGCTAAGTTATAAATACGATGTAAAACTTACGGTTGCAAGTGATGGAGAGAGCTATACAAACGGCGCCGTGTCCAAGACCAATCAATTGGATACCGCACCGGCAAAGGACCTTCATGAAATCGATGTATCCAGCATAATATCCTCGGCAAATCCACCTATTACTGGCTCGGATAACATTTCTGTTTTCTTTACCGCTCATGCTCCAGGGCAGTCAGCCATCAAAGTCCTGGGGCTTCATTTTACATACGTCAGCACCACGTCCGGAATAGTAGGACCAACCGGTCCGATCGGCCCAATTGGACCGGCAGGACCGACAGGCCCGATTGGACCGATTGGACCGACGGGGCTACAGGGAATTCAGGGTATCCAGGGTATCCAGGGCATCCAGGGAACGATTGGACCGACGGGACCGACGGGACCAACGGGGGCAACCGGGTCATCGACCATCACCGGTTTTCATGTCGATGTCTCACCAGCGACGCAGCCGCCACAACCATTGGCCACGGGAGATATATTCAGTATGTCTTGGGAATGTCCCGCAACGTACTCGCTAATAGGTGGAGGTTATGCTTCCACATTCCCGCAGGTGGTACCCTATAAAGTTACCATAAACACTACCAGCGATCCAAACAACGCGCATTACGAAGTAGACTTCGTAAATCTGGGTGCGGCTACTGTCACCCCGTATTTAAACGTATCCACATTCTGCGCCAAGTTCAGCACTGATCCGCCGTAAATCACTCGATAATGTTATGCGGGATATTTACTATCCCGCATAACATTATCCCCGGCATTCACGCAGGTGCTCCCTGGCGGCTTCAGGCCGTCACACACGCCAATTCGAAAAATAAGACGCAGGCAGGAGCAGCTACCCACCTGGGAATCGGTCTTTTTTGCCCTCAAAAAATCCGGACGGAAACCAACCAGGCGCATTTTCTTCTCACTCCATCCCCCCCTTGGCCCCTCTCCCCGATTGCGGGCTACCGATGCTTCGCAATGCGTCCTTAATTTCCGCCACCTCCCGGATAATTTCCAGGAAGCGGTAGAGTGCCTGGTTTTCATCGTCAAGGCGCCAGATGACGGCCAATTCGGTGGTGGGCGCCGGCCCTTCCAGAGGCCTGTACACAACGCCGGTTCGCTGCAGCCTCCTCAATGAGGCCGGGACGATGGACACGCCCATGCCCACGGCCACGAGGCTTACGATAGTCTGGGTGGTGCGCGCTTCCTGAACTATCTGCGGAAAGAATCCCGCCCCGGTGCAAATGCTTATGAACTGATCGTAGAATCCAGGGGCCACATGGCGTGGGACCTGAAGAAAAGGTTCTCCGGCGAGCGCCTTGAGCGAAATCTTTCTACGCCTTGCCAGCCGGTGCGTTCGCGGCAAAACGATCACCAGAGGCTCCCGGGCTATCACCTGCATAGCCAGCGATCGCGAGGCAATCACCGGGGGGCGTATCAGGCCGATATCAAGCCGGTGAGCCTGTATTGCTTCCATCTGCTCCTCGGTGGTCAAATCCCTTAGGACCAGCGAGATTTCAGGATACCGGGTCCGCATGAGACGAAAAATTGAAGGAACTTTACCATAAACCGCGCCACTGACAAATCCTACCTCCAATTGTCCGATCTCGCCGCGTGCGGCGCGCTGGGCAATATGAACGGCCTGATCGGCCTGGGTGAGGATCTTTCGGGCTTCATCGGCAAAAACCGTTCCGGCCGCGGTGAGTTCCACGTGGCGCTTTGTTCGCAATAGCAGCAGGACGCCGATTTGCTGTTCCAGCGCCTTGATCTGCTGACTCAAGGGCGGCTGGGCCATGCCCAATCTTTCGGCTGCGCGCCCGAAGTGCAATTCTTCGGCGACCGTTACAAAGTATCTTAAATGTCTCAGCTCCATCTAACTTTCACTTTCGTAATATGTTTTGGATATCACAGACTGAATTATAATATATTTGTAATCTTAATACCGCAACGTTATATAGCCGAATACTGCGACGTTATAGTCGATTCAGATAATCAGGATGAACAGGAGCAATACGTTGATGTGTCAGGAAGCGACATGCTTCAAAACCCGGCCGGCCATCTCCACCCGGGCCGCCGCTCGCAGCCGGGTGGGCGCTCTGACGGCCTTGTTTATCACAGGCTTCGGCACGTTTCTTAATCTTTATGCGACTCAGCCGCTGCTGCCCAGATTTCGGGAGATCTTCCAGGCATCGGAACTTATGGTGAGCCTTACGGTGAGTTCGACGGTACTGGCAGTGGCGCTAATGGCCCCACTGGTGGGTCTTCTGGCTGATTCGGTGGGACGCAAGCGGGTTATCGTTGCCGCTATGCTGGGCCTGGCTTTTCCGACCGCCCTGGCGGGGATATCGACCAACCTCAGCGAGCTCATCGCCTGGCGCTTTTTACAGGGGGTTTTCACTCCGGGCATTATAGCGGTTGCCATAGCATATATCAGCGAGGAGTCGCCAGGCGAGTCGGTCGGCTCCACCATGGCAATCTATGTGACCGGTACGGTTATCGGCGGTTTTTCGGGTCGATTCATAGTCGGTTTGGTCGAAATCCACTGGGGTTGGCGCATTGCGTTCTTTATCCTTGGCTCGATCACTTTTGCCGCGGCATTGACCACATGGTGGCTCCTGCCACGTTCCACAAAATTCGTGCGTCAGAGCAGTGCCGCCGCGGCCCTTCGATCGATGCGCGCTCATCTGCGCAATCCTCAGCTCCTGGCAACTTGCGCCGTCGGATTCAACGTTTTATTTTGCATGGCCGGGGCGTTTACCTATGTTAATTTTTACCTGGCGGATAAACCTTTTTTTCTTGGACCTGTTGCTCTGGGGTCAATTTTCGGCGTGTACCTGATCGGCGCCGTGATAACACCGGTCGCGGGGTACATCCTGGACCGCGTCGGTCACCGCCGGGCGCTGGTGGGGGCCGTGGGAATGTCCGCGGCCGGCATGTTGCTGACACTGGTACATAATGTCCCGGTCATCATTGGCGGGCTGACACTTGAGTCATCGGGAGTGTTCGCATGCCAGTCGGCGTCGTCGAGCCATGTAGGTAAGGCTGCAAATGAGGGCCGATCCAGCGCTGCAGGTCTCTATGTCGCCCTCTACTACCTCGGCGGCTGTGTGGGCTCGATTCTTCCAGGTTTTCTCTGGAAACAGGCCGGATGGCTTGGCTGCGTTGGAATTATCATCTCCATGCAGCTTATAACTGCCGCTATCGCCTACAAATTTTGGCAAGACTGAGGGCCGGATCACACCCGTCCAGGAAAAGAACCGATATGGGGACCCGTCTCGACACGAAAAATACGCCGATGCCCCGTGCCGGCATCACTGTTTTTAAGATACTTGGCGCAATAAGCCTGTCTCACTTTCTCAATGATATGCTCCAGTCGCTGATCCTGGCAATCTATCCCCTTCTAAAGAGCACCTTTTCCCTCAGTTTCGCCCAGATAGGCCTGATCACGTTGACCTACCAGATCACCGCATCCATGTTCCAGCCTCTGGTTGGCCTCTATACCGATCATCACCCCAAGCCTTACTCTCTGTCCATAGGCATGGGCTGCACTCTGTCGGGCATCATCGTCTTCGCCTCAGCGCAAACCTATTTGGTGCTGCTTGTTGGAGCCGCCCTGATCGGCAGCGGCTCATCGATTTTCCATCCCGAATCTGCGAGGGTGGCTCGGATGGCATCCGGGGGGCGCTACGGTCTGGCGCAGTCGATTTTCCAGGTTGGCGGCAATGGAGGCACCGCCGCGGGACCGCTGCTGGCGGCATGGTTGATTTTTCCCAGGGGCAGGAGCAGTTTGGCCTGGTTCTCGCTGGCCGCTTTGCTTGCCATGCTGGTTTTGTGGCAGGTGGGGACATGGCGCAAGTGCCGGCAATTGCAGCGCAACCAGCGTGCCAAATCCGAGATCGCGCAGCCCCCGGTCGCCTTGCGTTCCGTAGCCGGTGTGATCGCGATTCTTTTGATACTTATTTTCTCAAAATTTTTTTACCTCGCCAGCCTGAACAGTTACTACACATTTTATCTCATGTCTAAGTTTCATCTTTCGGCACAATCCGCACAAATTTACCTTTTCCTGTTCTTATTCGCCGTGGCCGCGGGGACCCTTCTCGGCGGGCCGGTGGGTGATAAAATCGGCCGCAAGCGCGTCATTTGGGCCTCAATTCTGGGAGCTGCCCCTTTCACCTTGACCCTGCCTCATGTAAACCTTGCCTGGACCGCGGTTTTGACCTTCATAATCGGGCTTATAATAGCGTCGGCTTTCTCCGCAATTCTCGTCTACGCACAGGAACTCGTGCCCGGCAAAGTGGGTACGGTATCCGGAATGTTCTTCGGATTTGCTTTTGGCATGGCTGGTATTGGGGCGGCGGTACTGGGGAAAATCGCCGATGCGTACGGCATCGAATACCTATATCAACTGTGTGCCTTTTTGCCGCTACTGGGGCTGTTTGCGGCTTTCCTGCCGGATATTCGGAGATAACCACCAGTAGCACGGACTGGAGATCGATGTGGCGTTACGGCGGGGTCCCGCCGCAACGCCACATCGGCCAAGAAAAAAAGCGGGACTTAACCCGCCGGATCTGCTTTCCACTGATTTTTTCTGCCCATTTCCCCTGGTTTTCCCCCCTACTCGATAAAAGTCTTGAGGCATGCCTGCCTGTTCGGATTTTTCAGCTTGCGAAGGGCCTTTTTCTCGATCTGGCGTATCCTTTCCTTGGAGACATGGAAAATCTTCCCGATTTTCTCCAGAGTCTCAGCCGGCTGGCCGTCGAGGCCGAACCTCAACCGCAGGATTTTTTCCTCCCTGGGCTGCAGGGTCGCCAACAAGGTCCGCGTGACTTCGGCCAATTCCCTGTCCGAGCACTCATCGACTGGAGACAGCGCCCTTTCGTCTTCAAGAAAGTCACCCAGCCGCTGTTCGTCTTCCCCTATCGGGGTCTCAAGGGATATCGGTTGAGCGGCCAGCGTAAGGACCATCTGCACCTTTTCGACCGGCAACTTCGAGCGCTCCGCGATCTCACCGGGCGAAGGTTCACGCCCCAGTTCCTTGAGCAGTTCGTAGTAGACCTTGAAAAAAAGGTTCTTTAACTCGATGAAATGCACCGGCAGGCGGATTGTCCTCGTCTTGTCGTAGATACCTCGAATAATGCTCTGCCGGACCCACCATGTCGCATAGGTGCTGAACCGGTTTCCCTTAGTGTGATCGAACCGGCCGACCGCCTTGAGCAAACCCAGATTCCCCTCCTGGATCAGATCGTCAAAGGTCATGCCCCGGCCCCTGTAGCGCTTCGCTATGCTCAGCACCAGCCTGAGGTTGGCCCTTACCATCTCCTGCTTTGCCGTGTCTATGGCCTTCATGATTGCTTGCACCCTGGCCAGTGAGGCCAGGAAGACCATATTTTCCGGGTACTCGACCGTGACACGTTCCAGCGTGCGCACAATGACTTTAAGCACCTTATCCCGTACGCCGGGGAAAGTGTTTTCGTGTTCGAGGAGCTTCTGGACCTTTTCATTAAGCTCCGCCACCGTCCTGTTCTCATCGGACACATGCTCTTCGACGATGTGCACCAGTTCGTCCTGACCATGCCTGATTATCTGGGCAAGCTCGGTTTCACGTTCCTGGGTCAGAAGAGGGTAGCCCGACACCTCCTTGAGATAGCAGGTGATATGGTCTTCTTCGAAATCTTCTATAGGAACCGCGGCAGCTTCCGTCTCGACCAGTTCCTCTTCCTCCTCCGCTTCGGGTTCAATCCCTGAGAGCGCGGGGACATCCGTCCCCTCGTTGGAATCGGCGTGCTCGACCTGTTCCAGGTCCAAATCAGGATCGCGAAACCGGCCCTTCATAACCTGCCCTCCGATCAGGCCTTCAAAATCCTCCTCCGAACCTGGTTTTTTCAGGTAATATTCCAAAGGAAGGCACTTCTCAGAGCTATAAGCTTTCATCTCAATCTCCTTTGCGGGAAGCCCGTAAAAACTCGCCGGGCCATGCCGCAACCCTGCTCTGCGCAGTATATACGCCACCACCATGATGAGGTTACACCACATGAGGGGCGACTTCAACATCAAACAAGCTAAGATATTTTGCGTGCTTAGTCAATAGTTAGTAATTGATCGTTAAAAATGTAACAGACTATATTCATTTCTATGTGCTTTTTGATTGGAAATATCAGGGCCGGCTAAATATGTATTTCGACGATATCGCCATCATGCAGGACATAATCCCGCTGGACCATCTGTCCGTCGAATACTGATTTGCCCCAGACCTTTGCAAACTTGAGCTTCGTTACGAAGTCCTTGTGGATCTCTTTGGCAAGCTCTTCGAGCGTACTGTCTTCGGGCAGGACGAAAGGCGATTTCAGATCGGGGTCTTTGCCGGGCGATTTGGTGTAGACCCGGATTATACCGGCCATCTCGTAGATTTTCCTTAGAAACTCCAGCAAATTGTACCCGGTCCGGATAGAAATGGGGACCGAGGGAAGCCTCAGTTCACAAAGCTCCTGAAAAGCGCGATAATCTTCCGTGGCCGAATCGTCATCAACCTTGTTTACCGCCAGAAGCACCTTCCTGATAAACGGGGCCTTCTTCAAATCCGCCGCAATGGGCATTCCGGGCGGATAAATTCTCAGAGCGTTCAGAAATGTCATGGTGTCTTCGAGCTGTTGGAACGAATCACCCTGAATATCGATCACCACCACTATGATATCCGTGCGCCTGAGCAGGTCCGGCAGTCCGGGGTCGATGAATTCGGTGGGTACGGGCGGGGTATCGATAAGCTGGAACTGAATATTTTCAAAATTGGCCATGCCTGGAGTAGGCTTCCACGTGGAATGGACAAAGTCCGCCACCTCCGGTTTGGCGTTCGTCAATGCAGCAACAATGGACGATTTCCCCACATTGGGGACACCGACAATGATAGCCTGGGCCGCCCCTTCTCTTTCGATGCTATAGGCTGTAACCCCTTTTGCTGAACCTTTCTTCTGCCGGCCCTCGGATTTATGCCTGGCTATTCGTTTGCGCAGATCGGCCCTGAGCTTATCCGTGCCCTTATGCTTGGGCATGATCATAAGCATCTCTTCCAGGGCCTCTATTTTCTCCTCCGGAGTTTTTCCTTCCCTGTAGCGTTTTTCGGCTTCAAAATAAGGGGGAGGCAAATTGGCTGGCATCTCACTCTCCCTTTGTCCGGCTCAGCTGATTAGATTAGAATGGGAAAAGGCCCTCCCGGTTCCGTCCGGGTTCTTCTAGGTCAAAGGTGGTCTTCGGACCTGGCGGATTGAAGATCTTTTCACATCAAAAACTCAGAATCGGAACCGCTGGTGTATTATCCCAATGCTTCCAGATGGACAATGACCGATAGTTTCCTTTGAGATTAAATTAAGGGTTGGCAACTGGACCCGGCTTCCGCTGAGGCCTTCGATTCATTCCGACTCAGGAGAACCGAGATGCTCTGTAAAAAGTGCAGCAAAGAGCTTGAAATCGTAAAGACGTGACGCAGTGTTTACCTGCGCTGCCGTGAATGCGGCGCAACATATAACATAGGGGATTTTCGCGGAGAACTCACGGACGAACTGGAAAAGGAGATCTCTTCTTGCAGCGTAAACAGCCTTTGAAGGCGCCCGGGTGACAAAAACAAAACGGGATTCCCCTCAATATCCCCCGAGGCTTTCAGCTTGAAATTTCAAGTGGGCCTTTCGGCGCCGTCCCAAATCCCAGGGCAGGACCGGCACAGACTCCCGGTCCTGCCCTGTTTTCACGTCTCGAGTTTTTCGCGGATCAGCTTTTCTGCAAGACGCAGAGCATGCTCAAGCTTATCGGGCCTGTTTCCCCCGGCTTGAGCCATATCAGGACGTCCACCGCCGGAACCGCCCACTTCCTTTACGATCTCCTTTATGAGATTCCCCGCGTGCAGCTTTGACGTCAGCTCCCGGGTCACCCCCGCGAGCAGGAAAACCTTTTCCCCCGAAACAGCTCCGAAGACCGCTATGCCCTTTTTAAACCTCTCCCTGAATTTGTCATTCATCTCCCGAAGAATCTTCGGATTATCAGCTTCGATTTTAGCAACCAGAATCCGTACACCGTCAATTTCTCCGCTCCGATCGAAAAGATCGGACGAGCGAGCGCCTGCAGCAGAGGCTTTGAGCGCTTCGAGCTCTTTTTCCATTTGCCGTTGCTGGGCAAGGACCTTTTCAATGCGTTCGGCCACCTCTGAAGGGGTAACCTTCAGTATGGTTGCTATGCGCTCTACGATTTGTCTCAGCCTGTTCAGATATTCGAGGGCCCCCCTGCCCGCAAGGGCCTCGATTCTACGAACTCCAGCGGCTATGCCGGCCTCCTGGATGATTACAAAAACTCCGAGGTCTCCGGTCGAGTGCGTGTGCGTACCGCCGCAAAGCTCCCGGCTGAAGCCCGGAATTTCAACCAGCCGGACACGGTCTCCGTATTTTTCTTCAAAAAGGGCCATAGCCCCGGTTTTCAAGGCTTCCTCCAGCCCCATGACCCGAACGCTGAGACCCTGGTTTTCACGAATTTCATCGTTTATCAGCCGCTCGATCTCGGCCAGTTCTTCAGCGCTCAGCCCGGTGAAATGGGTGAAGTCGAACCGGAGGCGGTCCGGCCCGACGAGCGACCCCGCCTGCTTTACGTGATCGCCCAGCACTTTGCGCAGTACCGCGTGCAGGATATGCGTGGCGGTGTGGTGAATTGCCGTATCCTTGCGCAGCCGGGCGTCCACCGCCAGATGAACGGTATCGCCGACGTGGAAAGCCCCGGATTCAACCTTGCCGATATGAACGATTATGTCTCCGGGAAGCTTCATGGTATCGGAGACCGAGATTTTTCCGGATGCCCCGGTGGTTATCAGGCCCCTGTCTCCGACTTGCCCGCCTGCCGCGCCGTAAAAGGGGGTGTTGGCCGCAATCAGCTCGACAGCCATCCCTTCAGAGGCGGAGCCGATTTCTTCGCCCCCGCTGACCATGGCGATAATCTCGGAGTCAGCCTCAGTGGCTTCGTATCCGAGGAAAGTGGTCCGGATGCCTCTTGCGCAAATCTGGCGGTAGGCGTCGGAGATTTCACGCTCGCCGCTCCCTTTCCAGGCACCTCTGGATAGTTCGCGCTGTTTTTCCATCAGTTGATGAAAACCGGCCTCGTCCACCTCAAAACCAAGTTCCCCGGACATGTCGGTAACAATGTCGATAGGGAACCCATATGTATCGTAGAGTTTAAAGATGAGCGCGCCGGGTATGGTTTTGGCTTTTTCGTCGCTCAGGCGCTTTATTTCGGTCTGCAGCAGTCTCAGTCCGTTATCCAGGGTTTCGTTGAATCGTTCTTCCTCGCCCTGGATTATGCGGTTTATGAAGCTGCGGTTTTCCAGCAATACGGGATATGCATCCTGCATCGACTCCATGACCGATACGGCGACTTCGGACAAAAACGGCCTGTTCAGCCCGAGAAAGCGCCCGTGCCTCAATGCGCGTCGAATTACGCGCCTCAGCACATACCCGCGCCCTTCGTTGCTTGGCAAAGCCCCGTCTCCAATCAGAAAAGCCGCGGCGCGGCTATGGTCGGAAATGACCTTGACCGAGACGTCCTTTTCGGCCGCCGTTCCGTATTTATACCCGGTAAGCTCCTCGATCTTCTCCCTCATCGGGGCAAACAGGTCCGTATCGTAGTTTGAGGGGACCTTCTGGGTTACGGCAGCTATCCTCTCCAACCCCATACCAGTGTCGATGCTGGGTTTGGGAAGAGGCTCCAGGACTCCGTCCTGCCTGCGGTTAAACTGCATGAAGACGAGGTTCCACAATTCCAGATACCGGTCGCAGTCACATCCCGGTTTGCAATCCGGCCGGCCGCACCCGATGCCGGGTCCCTGGTCGATGATGATTTCCGAGCACGGCCCACAGGGACCGGTGTCGCCCATGGACCAGAAATTGTCTTTCGTCGGAAATTCCAAAATCCGCTCGTCAGGAAGATATCGCGCCCAGAACTTCTTGGCCTCTTCATCCACTTCGAGGTTCATCTCCCGGTCGCCTTCGTGGATCGTGGCGTAAAGCTTATCCTTCGGAAGGCCCATAGCACCGGTCAGAAATTCCCATGCGAATTTTACCGCATCTTCTTTGAAATAATCTCCAAAGGAAAAATTCCCGAGCATCTCGAAAAAGGTATGATGCCGCGCCGTGCGGCCCACATTTTCGAGGTCGTTGTGCTTGCCCCCCGCCCGCATGCATTTCTGGCTGCTGGTCGCACGCGAGTAGGGACGCTTTTCCTCGCCCAGGAAAGTCCTCTTGAACTGCACCATGCCGGCGTTGGTAAAGAGCAGGCTGGGGTCGTCGTGAGGAATGACCGAGGAGCTTTTTACAATCGCATGTCCTCGTTGATTGAAAAAATCGAGGAAGGCCTTTCGAATCTCACTGGCTTTCATCAATAAAATCTCCTGACTTTCTAAGGTACCCTTTAATTATACCAAAGATGGGAAGGCCCTAGTCAGCGGCTACGGATGCATGGTCAGCGATCGGTTTGAGATCGTAAGCCTGGCGAATTTTCACCTCGATATCGGAAATCAGCTCGGGATGGTCCCGCAGGAAGTTCTTCGCGTTTTCCCTCCCCTGTCCCAGTCTTTCTCCGTTATATGAGTACCAGGTGCCGGATTTTTCTATAAGGTTTGAGTCCACCCCCAGGTCCAGAAGGTCGCCCTCACGGGATATGCCGCGTCCGTAAATGATATCGAATTCAACCTCGCGGAACGGAGGGGCGATTTTGTTCTTTACGACTTTTACCTTGGTTCGGTTACCGATAATATCTTGACCTTCCTTTATCGGGCCGATCCGGCGGATGTCGAGCCTCATGGTGGCATAGAATTTAAGCGCGTTTCCTCCCGTCGTCGTTTCGGGGGACCCGTACATGACCCCTATTTTCATTCGGATCTGGTTGATGAAAATGACACAGGTGTTCGACTTGCTGATAGCGGACACGAGCTTTCGGAGCGCCTGGCTCATCAGTCGCGCCTGGAGCCCCACGTGCGGATCGCCCATTTCGCCTTCGATTTCGGCTTTTGGTACGAGCGCCGCCACGGAATCGACCACTATGACATCGATGGCGTTGCTCCGGACCAGGATCTCGGCGATTTCCAGCGCCTGTTCGCCGTAGTCGGGCTGACTGACCAGCAGGTCTTCCACCACGACCCCGAGCTTCCGGGCATACTGAGTATCCAGGGCATGTTCGGCGTCCACAAAGGCCGCAAGGCCCCCGAGCTTCTGGGCCTCCGCGATGATATGCAGCGCCAGGGTGGTTTTTCCGGAAGACTCGGGCCCGAAAATCTCCATAATGCGGCCCCGCGCGACGCCTCCGATCCCCAAAGCGATATCCAGAGACAAACAGCCGCTCGGTATGACGGACACTTCCACGTTGGCGCCCGCCCCAAGGCGCATGATGGCGCCTTTCCCGCACATTCGTTCTATCTGGGAAACCGCCACATCGATGGCTCTTTGCCTGTCGTCGTTAAGTCCCATGAATCGGGCCTCCTTGTTTCAGTAGGGAAAAAATGATTTTACAGAACGCCAGGCCGATCTCCACACTTTGCGAGACACTCCGGCTTCCGGCCTTTTAAACCCCGGTTATCAGAACACGCAACGGGGGGTAATTTCGACTGAACCCATCCCTGTCCATAACATTTGAAATTTGTAATGAATATGATTTATTCGTCCATTAGGGCGGGGCGCCCGGAGAAAGGCGCTTTTGATAAAGGGGCGTATCGAGCGCCGTCCGGCCTCAAGTCGCTCTTATACAATACAACTTCAGCAGCGTCAAAGGGTTCCGCCGTAAAGTCCCGGTGCGCAAAAAGAATCTGCTGGAGGGCCTCGATCCGCTGCCTGCCTTTGACGCGGCCAAGGGTGAGGTGAGGTTTGAATGGGCGGCCTTCGGGCCTGAAACCGAAGGGCGCCATCGCCGCTTCCACACGCCGCCCGAGTTCGGCAAGCGGACCAATCTGTCCACGGAGCCCAACCCAGATCACCCTCGGCGATTTAATAGTGGGAAAGGCGCCACATCCTGCCGGCTCGATATGAATCGGCGGCGTTTGCGAAGCTACACCGGCAAGCGCCGGCTTTATCTCCTCGATCAGCTCGAGAGCAACATTTCCAAGAAATTTCAGTGTGAGGTGAATCCCCTCGATCCTCACCCATCCAACCTGGGCATTGCTTTTCCTGAGTTCCTGGACGAGCGCCTCAAGCTGCCGCCGCACGGAATCGGGAAGATCGATTGCGATAAAGCTGCGAACGGATGGCCCCATCAGCCCTCACCTCGTACAGGTATCCTCGATTCACAGGGAACTCCGGTCTGGCACAACCCGCACCCATAGCCGTCGAATCCATAGTGCGACTTTACATATTTTGCCGCATTGATTGAAGCGTGTCTGCGGCATTTGAGTTTGTCATGGCCGTTTATCGAGATGGCATTAACCGGGCAGCGTTCGATGCATGCATTGCAGGCGCCGCCTGAATAGAAGAGGCAATATTCGAGGTGATCGCGGTAAGGCCTGGGGGTAGGGGTAATTACGATCCGCGCAACCACCGAACCAAGGCGCACGGCCTTTCCCCTGGCGGTAATCAGTCCATCACACAGTCCGAAAGTGCCAAGCCCGGATGCGTATGCGGCATGCCGTTGGGACCACCTGGACGCAAAGGTGAACCGCTCCGATTTTTCGATCTTCCAATCCGGCAGGAGCAGCGGATCAACGGCTTCATGGCCTTCTTTCATAAGATTTTCCACCACGTGCCTGCTCAGTTTGGCGTTGAATTCCTGACCAAAAATCCTGTTCCTGGCCCAGCTCTCCGACGGATAGATACTCTGTCCGCGATTTTCTCTCCTGGTCACCTCAGTCTGGGGGAGCACCCAGCTTATAACGCTGAGATCTTCGGCCCCTACCCTGAAATCGGGAAAAGCCAGGGCGATTGCCTCCTCCGGCGTCCAGTGAAAAGTGCCTACATGGGTCTTGAAATCCCGGTAGAGCAAATCGCCACCTGAAGAAAAGCCGACAAGCGGGCTGTCAAACGCCCTGTCGTTTGCATGATTTTTGAGGGTGTTTTCCGGAGAAGCTCCGACAAAGTCTTTGATGACCGATTCGATCCAATCGCCTGATTCGGGTGCTCGTTTCATGACATCGCCGCCTTATAGAGAATTTAGCGCAGAGTCAGCCGGTTCAATCACACCCGGGCTGCTTATCCCCCGTCAACAATTTCCATATCATCACCAGGGCCGCCTGTGTTGCGCTTTCCTGGATTTGTTCGCGAGTTCCGCCGAAGGAGTATTTTTCGACCACTTTCCGGGTGGGAGCAACGCAGGCGATATAAACAGTCCCGACGGGTTTTTCAGGACTTCCTCCGGTTGGCCCCGCAATACCGGTTATGCTGACGGCAATCTCAACTCCGGCGCGGCTGAGCGCGCCTCCGGCCATTGCCAGCGCCACCGGCTCACTTACCGCGCCGTGCGTGCGCAAAAGCTCTTCGGACACGCCGAGCAACTCGGTTTTGGCCCGGTTGCTGTAGGTGACATACCCCCGGTCCAAGTAATCCGATGCGCCGGCAACCGCGGTTATTCTTCTCGACAGGAGCCCTCCGGTACAGGATTCGGCAAGAGCCAACCTCCATCCGCACCCGCGCAGGCAGCGTCCGATCACTTTTTCAAGGCAGTCGTCATTATGGCCGCTTATGTGGCCGGCGCCGATCAGCGCAATGATCTTATCCTCAGCGCTCTTTATAAGAGCGCGGCACGCTCCTTCGTCGGGCGCGGAGGCGAATATCGATACCCAGTTTTCGCGCCCGTGCGGATAATAGCCGATGTCCACGCCCTCACGGCCGGGATCAAAACCCCGAAGCCTCGAGTTCACCTCGATTTCCGGAAGGCCCTGAACCCGCACGATGTGTTTGAGATATGCACATCTATTGGGAAACCTGGTCTCGAGGTCGGGGATCACGGCTTCTTCCAGCAGATGTTCCATCTCATTGGGAACACCGGGCAGGAAATAGCAGGGAACACCGTCGTGGAGCATAAAAAACCCGGCCATATCCATTCCGAGCTTTACGGCCCCTTCGGGCAGCTCGGCCATTCTTTCGGCCTCCTGTGATCCCACCCCCCATGAAGCAAGGCGTACTTTTAGCCAGGATGCATATACGCGATCGCAGATCAGAGGTCTTCCGAAAGCCTTGGATACGGCCGCGCAAGTCTTGTCATCGTCGGTCGGGCCAAGGCCCCCTGTTACGATGAGAAAATTAGTCCGATTCAGGCATTGAGCAAGATGTTCGATGATATCATCTTCGATGTCCCCGACGGTGATAATCCTGTCGAGGAGAAAACCTCGATCTCTAAGCTTCATCGCGATGTAGTGGGCGTTTGCGTTCGCTATATCGCCGAGCAGAATTTCATCGCCGATAGTAAGCAAGGACCCGGTAATGTGAGAAGGCTCATCCTCGGCCATAATTTTAATCCAGTCCCTTCCGCAAAACACCCTCCCCGGGGCCGCACCCGTGAATTGCTCTCAAGGTTTTGCCTCTGTTGTCAATCTAAACATCGCCTGAAAAAACCCCAGCATCATTGGGCGCTCCGAACTATCAGATCGTAGACATCGGGAAGGGGGGTCCCGGTCTCTTCGGCAATCCGCCTGCATTCCTCGTATTCCGGAATCAGCCGCCGGCTTCCGTTTGGGAGCAGCGCGCACTTTATTCTGCATGGCCCGAAAACCGTCGAAATAGTCTTTTCTTCGCGCGGCAACTCAATCCTCCTGACCTCCTGGACCCGAATCCCAAGCGAGGTGGTCTCGCAGAGGATCATCTCGGCGGCGGCCGTCTCCATTGCCGGTTCCACGAGCACCCGGAGCAAAACGCCCGGACGGTTCTTCTTCATCTGAACGGGAACGAGGCTTACGTCCAGAGCGCCCAGCGCAAAAAGCTTTCCCGACACATAATTATAGAATTCCGGGTTCATATCATCAATATTGGTCTCGATTATGAGAAGATCGCGCGCGACAAAGGCGGGTTTGTCATGCCCCAGCCATACGCGCAAAAGGTTCGGCGGATCGCCCGCCGGATCGGCTCCGGCGCCGTAGCCGGTGGCGGTGAGCGTCATCGAGGGAATCGCACCGTAGGACTGCACCAGGGTCGCGAGGATAGCCGCGCCGGTCGGGGTGACAAGCTCGCGCTCGAAGGCCGATCCATAGACTGGAACGCCTGAAAGAAGAATCGAAGTAGCAGGGCCGGGCAGAGGCATTGTCCCGTGTTCGGTCCTGACAAACCCTCGGCCCAGGGGAACCGGTGATGCGAAAATTTTTTCTATTTTGAGGTATTCAAGGCAGAATGCGACTCCCGCTATATCAAGGATGGAATCGACCGCCCCGACTTCATGAAAATGCACACTCTGAGAGGGGACCCCATGGACCCGTCCTTCGGCATCGGCAAGCCGTTGAAAAATGGCCAGGCTTATTTCCCGTACCCTGGGACCCAGGCCGCTTTGATTGAAAATGGCCTCAATGTCCGAAAATTTGCGATGAGGCTGCTCACCGGCCGTGATGACTACCCGCATTCCCTCGATAGCCCCCCGGCGTTCCCTGCGCGTCTCGATCGACCAGTCTTTGACAGGGATCTGTTTCATACCGGAGACAAGCGCCTCGACGGGAACTCCCAGGTCCATCAGCGCCCCGAGCGCCATGTCCCCGCTCACACCTGAGAAACAGTCGAAATAGGCGATATTCATACGATTGCCTTTTGGTTTTGGGAGTTACAGCAGATTCTCGAAGCGAAAGCAAAATTGAATTTTAATTGCCCCGCGGGTTTCAGGTCAATAGCGGAAATCGAATGAAGACGCGCGATTGGATTTTCATCTTCCGACCTCAGTGGTCCGATCACCCTGTTGACACTTCAGGGCGGGCACGGTAAAGTATGCTCTTTAATGGGGATCTCCTTCCCTTTTGGAGGGATGGCCGAGTGGCTTAAGGCGGCGGTCTTGAAAACCGTTGTTCCGTTTGTAGCGGAACCGTGGGTTCGAATCCTACTCCCTCCGCCAAAATAATAAGTTAAGCCCGTGAAATTATTGGTTTATTCTTTTGCATTGCAACCGCTACCCACGATACTACCCATGATATAAATTGCGCTATACCCCAAAACTACCCCCCAAACAAACCGCTACGTCCTTTTTTGTCATCTACGCAGGGGAATCCTGTATACGAGCCCCAGGACACCCTTGAAGGCCACGATTTCGGGTCACCCCAGATGTGAACACACCCTGCCCAGGAATCGTAAAGGGATGCATTCCCCATTAAGACCTTGCTCAGAGCTTATTTCCAACCAGAAACCAAATGAAATCTTTGCCCAATTCGATCTGGCTTGCTATATTATCTACGTCTTGGATGGGGTCGTTCCGAACCCTGCAGACCTGGACAAAATTCGGCTGATCCGACTCGCGAGAATCTTTGATGCAACGAAGCAGAAGGCGAAACTCAAGCTGAAGAATAGAATTCCAAAACTGCAAGGATAAGCGAATGTCAGTCAAAATCCCCATGAACTCCATTATCCTGGGTTTCACAGGTCCACTAGGCAGCGGGGCCACTTTCATTTCGAAAGGAATAGAAGAGTTCTTCGGCGATGGATTTAAATATTATTGCTTATCGGAATTCATTGTCCAGGAATTGCGTACCAGAGGGAACACGAATCCAAAGATTCAAGATAAGCAGGATGTTGGTAATGAATTAAGGGAAAAGCATGGCCCAGCCGTACTTGCCTTTGAGCTTATGAAACGTTTGAGCGAGGAGGGTGGAGGGAAGCGCGGGTCTGTCATTGATGGAATTAAAAATGCAGCAGAGGTCCGAGCTCTCAGGCAATGGCCGAATTTTTATTTATTTTCAATACAAGCTGATAAGGAGAACAGAAGGACCCGTTGTTTGAAAATGAATAAATTCGATTCACCCGAAGAATTCGACTTTGCCGATAAAAGGGACCAATATGAGCAATTCGAGCATGGGCAGCAGGTTACCAGATGTGATTACATGGCCGATATCGTGGTTGTGAATAATGTCGATATACCAGACCACGACCATACATCGAAGCGCGAATTTATTCGGAAGATCCATGATCACTATATCGATTTGGCCCTTGAGTCACAAAAAACTGAGGAGCAGGTCCTTTCCGGGCGCAGAGCGCCGGAACTGGATGAAGTCTGTATGACCATGGCCTATTCCATCAGCAAGAGGTCAAGCTGCATCAAAAGGCAAGTTGGAGCCGTGATCGTCGAGCTTGACAGGGCAACAGAAAATGACAATCATTCTGTCAATGAAATCCCGTTCATCGTTTCAAATGGCTTCAATGAAGTCCCACTGGGGCTGAAAAAGTGCATTTACAATGCCGATTTCCAGATGTGTTATCGGGATCACCTCCAAGAAGAGCATGCGAGGGAAATCAAATTTTGTCCCAATTGTGGCGAAAAAGTTAGGTTCGAGCTGAAATGCTCGTGCGGAGAAATCCACAACGAGTATAAAAAATGGTGTCGGAAATGTAACCGCGAACTCAACCCACCACCTAGGTGCAGTTGCACGAAGGATATCTTCAGCACTTATGTTCCTGGGGGTAAAGATTCTCCGGGGAAACTGCTCGATATGTGCCGAGCTCTCCATGCCGAGGAGATGGCGCTTTTGCAATTGGCGAAAATCAGTAGAGTAACAAACGAGAATCTGATACTCTACTGCACTACGCAACCGTGCAATCTTTGCGCGAACAAGATCGTCGCAGCTGGAATCAAAAATGTAGTTTATGCGGAGCCATACTCTATGAAAGATGCTGAGGACATTCTGAAGAAAGGAGGGGTGGAAACACGGCGTTTTCAGGGAGTGAAAAGTTCTGCTTTTTTTAGGTTGTATCGGTAAAGTGGAGGTACGTCATGGAGGAGAAAACTAAGGGGGAGCTGGAAATCGTTTTTGAAATGGCGAAACAGAGTGCGGACCGACAAAATGAGAAAGAAAGTGAATCCAAACTGTCCATTGATGAACGTATCGCTAGGCTAATGCAATCGACATCATATGTTTTTAAAATGACTTAATTCCCGAGGGCCGCCCTGTGTGGCGGCCCGATCTGTTTTCTCAAGCAGACCTCCTCGATCATGGCGTTCCCCTTGCCCCGTCGAACTCGCCGACTCGGCGAAAATCCCTGCCGAGCCTGATGATTCCCCCCCCATTTCAACGCGTAAAAATAGTGAAACCGAGGGGTTAGCCCTTGAAAAAGGAAATTAGCGCAACCTGAGCCAATATTGGAACACGATGGGAATGGTAGCGAACATCTCGGCAAGCAATAGAGTCCTGTTCAACGACAATTATTTATTCCGGACAACGACAATTAAAATTCCCGGCCAGCGTCAACTATTTTTCCCGTCCAACGACAATTAGGCCCCACTCCTTTCTTCCCAGGTAGACCATCTTTTTCACAAAAACCTGTCCCATTCACGTTTCATCAATTCACGTTTTCCTCCCTCAATAAAGGTGCCTTCAATCTGTTTGGATAATGCTGGACAGTGTTGTATCCTACTGTACTTCCACGATAAGAATTTACAAGGTGAAAATAAGCGTCTCTCTAAGGAACACACATGGCCATCAAGAAATCCGACCTTTACTCCTCCCTGTGGGCCTCCTGCGATGAGCTTCGCGGCGGCATGGATGCCAGTCAGTACAAGGACTATGTCCTGTTCATGCTGTTCATCAAATACATCTCCGACAAATATGGGACCTCGGATGACTTCGCTCCGCCGGTCACAATCCCGAGCGGGGCCAGCTTCAAGGACATGGTCGCGCTCAAAGGCAAGAGTGATATCGGCGACAGGATCAACACCCAGGTCATTCAACCGCTCATTGACGCCAACTCCCGGCTAGCCCGCAGCGACTTCCCAGACTTCAACGACCCGAACAAGCTCGGAGAAGGGCAGGCAAAAGTTGACCGCCTCACAAACCTGATCAGCATCTTCGAGAACCCGGCTCTTGATTTCTCGAAAAACCGTGCTGAGCACGACGACATCCTTGGCGATGCCTACGAGTATCTCATGCGGCACTTCGCCACCCAGAGCGGCAAGAGCAAGGGGCAATTTTACACCCCGTCCGAGGTCAGTCGCGTCATCTCCCAAGTCATCGGCATCTCGCCGCAGAACACCGTGGCCGCCACCACGGCCTATGATCCTACCTGCGGCTCCGGCTCATTGCTGCTGAAGGTCGCCGCCCAAGCGGGCAAGCACATTACCCTCGAAGGGCAGGAAAAGGACGTGACCACCGCCGGTCTCGCTCGCATGAACATGATCCTGCACGACTTTCCGACGGCGAACATCCTTCCAGGCAATACGCTTGCAGCTCCCAAATTCAAGGACGGCGAACGGCTCCGCACCTATGACTACGTGGTAGCCAATCCCCCTTTCTCCGACAAGACATGGAGCACCGGCCTCATCCCGGCCAGCGACCCCTTCCAGCGCTTCGCTTGGGGAGAACCACCAAAGAAGCAGGGGGATTATGCCTACCTGCTCCACATCATCCGCTCGATGAAGAGCACGGGCAAAGCAGCCTGCATCCTCCCCCACGGCGTACTCTTCAGGGGAAATGCTGAAGCAGTCATCCGCCAGAAGCTCGTCCGCTCCGGATACCTCAAGGGGATTATCGGCCTGCCTGCCAACCTCTTTTACGGCACCGGTATTCCCGCCTGCATCTTAGTGCTTGACAAGGAAAATGCCATGGCACGCAAGGGCATCTTCATGATCGATGCCTCCAAGGGCTTCATGAAGGACAGTAACAAGAACCGTTTGCGCGAACGGGACATTCACCGCATCGTGGACATCTTCGTCAGGCAGGCCGAGGTCGCCCGCTACTCGCGTCTCGTGCCCGTCGAGGAAATCGCCGACCCGAAGAACGATTACAACCTCAACCTGCCGCGATACATTGACAGCACCGAGCCGGAAGACATACAGGACATCGACGGCCACCTGCGCGGCGGAATCCCGACGCGTGATATTGATGACCTGGACCGTTATTGGCAGGTCATTCCAGGCGTCCGCGCCGCCCTGTTCAAAGGGGCAGACCGCCCCGGCTACTGTCAGTTGCAACTTCCCATCGCCGAGGTGAAACCCGCGATCTTCGGCCATGCCGAGTTCACCGCGTTCAACGAGTCCGCGACCACGATCTTCGCCCTTTGGAAACAGGCCCACATCCCACGACTGAGAGGCTTTGCCAAGGACGGCCATCCGAAGCTACTCCTCGAAACCATCAGCGAGGACTTGCTTGCCACCTTTCGGCAGACGCCGCTGCTTGACTCCTACGACATGTATCAGCACCTCATGGACTACTGGGCCGAAACCATGCAGGACGACTGCTACCTCATCGCAGCCGACGGCTGGAAAACCGGCGTACAGCCGCGTGAGATTCGCCAGGTGAAAAACAAGGACGGTAAACTGGTCTGGCCCGAAGCGCACGACTACAAGAAAGGCAAGCGTCGCTTCAAGTCCGACCTGATTCCGGCGGCTATTCTCATTGCCCGGTATTTCACCACCGAGCGAGATGCTATCGAAGCTGTCGAAGGTGAGCTTGCCGCGATTGAGCAGGAGCTCGACGAAATGCGTGAGGAACAAGGAGGGGAGGATGGGCTGCTTGCAGAAGTTTTCGAGGGTGAAGGCGAGAAGCAAAAAATCACAGCCACGGCAGTGGAGGCCCGTCTCAAGGAAATCGGTAGAGACCCTGAGTACGCAGATGAACGCAAGACTTTGAAGGACTACGCTGCACTGCTCGACGACCAAGGAGAGGCAAAGGCTCTGTTGAAGGCTGCGCGGGAAGACCTGGATGCCAAACTCGACGCCAAGTATCCCAAGCTCAGCGAGGACGAGATTAAGACGCTCGTCGTGAATGACAAATGGCTGGACACCATTGCCGCCGCCGTGAAGGGGGAACTGGACCGTGTCTCGCAGACGCTCACCGGCCGCATCCGCCAACTAGCCGAACGATACGCCACACCGCTGCCAAGGCTCACGGAGGAGGTAGGTAAGCTGGCCGCCCGTGTGGACGAGCACCTTAAGGAGATGGGGGCGGTATGGCAGTGAAACCCGGCTACAAGCAGACTGAGGTGGGCATTATTCCCGTGAACTGGAACGCTGTTAGCGTCGGCACAATTGCATCCTTCACCTCGGGCAGTGGCATCAGTGTGGCTTCCCTTCGTGGAGAGTCATCCGATACTCCTGTGCCGGTTTTTGGTGGCAACGGAATTGCTGGCTTTACAGACTGGCCACTCGTGCGAGAGCCGACCGTAGTGGTGGGGCGTGTCGGCCAGAAGTGTGGGGAGGTCTACCTGACCTCCGGTCCCGCGTGGATCACGGACAACGCCCTCTATCCTCGGACCAAACATCGCGAATTCGATGTCCGCTTCCTAGCCCTGGCGCTCAACGGCGCTGGTCTGAACGACGTCAAAAACCGAAACGACCTACCGCTCGTTACGCAGGCGATCCTGCATGCAGTTCGGATCGCTTGGCCTCCCGATATCAAGGAACAAGAAGCCATTGCGAAGGCGTCGAGCGATATAGATGCGCTGATCGGCTCTCTGGATCGGCTCATTGCCAAGAAGCGCGATCTCAAAAGGGCCACCATGCAGCACCTCCTCACAGGCAAGATCCGACTGCCTGGGTTCAGTGGTGAGTGGGAAACGAAACGGTTGGGGGAAATTGCCGATCTCCATCGACGGAATGTTGTTCCTGCTGCTTCTCCTGATGTGATGTTCATGCACTTTAGCCTTCCCGCATTTGATGAAGGTCAACGTGCTGTTATTGAACCAGGCGTAGCAATTGGCAGCAACAAATTTCAAGTTCCGCAGGATGCTGTGCTCGTCTCGAAACTTAATCCTCGCATTCCCAGAGTATGGGCACCGGAGTCCATCGGGCCGACGGCAATCGCCTCTACCGAGTTTTTAGTGCTAACACCGACTGATAAGATTTCACGGAGCTTTCTTTTTGTAATTTGTTCCTCGCCGAAGTTTTGCGAGCAGATGGAGCTTTCCGCAACAGGAACAACTGGCAGCCATCAGAGGATTAGTCCGGGAAAGGCACTGAGGATTCAAATCTGGCTACCAACCAACAGCAAGGAACAAACCGCCATCTCCATCATACTGGCCGACATGGACGCCGAGCTGGCCGCCCTGGAGCAGCGCCGCGATAAGACCCGCGCCCTCAAGCAGGCCATGATGCAGGAGCTTCTTACTGGGAGGACCAGACTTGTATGAGTGATCAGGAAATTTCTCTTAAAACTATTAACGACCTGCGTCTGGATGCAAATGGGGAGCCACAGCGTTTTCTTATCGCTGCTTATCAACGAGGATATCGCTGGGCGCCGCTTCAAGTAACTCAACTCCTTGATGATATAAGGGAGTTTACAAAGCGAAGAAATCCTCAGCCAGAGGAGTTTTATTGTCTGCAACCCCTTGTTTTGAAAGCCATCAACGGGGGTGGTTTTGAGGTTGTGGATGGACAACAGCGCCTCACTACGTTGCTTCTCGTCCTTCGCCATTTCAACGAGCGCTTGGCCGAGAAATATCAACAACGACTTTACGATCTGGCATATGCAACCCGTGCAAATTTAATGGACTTCTTGAAGAATCCATCCCAATCTCTGGCAGAGAGCAATGTCGATTTTTTCTACCTCGGGAAAGCGATTGAAGTCGTCGAGGAATGGTTTAATGCAAATGAGAGCGAGGTTGAGGAAATCAAATCCGCCCTTTTGAACAAAACCAAGGTCATCTGGTTTCAGCTTGCGGAAGGCGATAACCCGGTTGACGCTTTCACGCGGCTAAATATCGGGAAAATTCCCTTGACTAACGACGAGTTGATTCGGGCACTTTTCCTTCGACGCAGCAATGCCGACGAATCAGATGCGCAAGCTTTGCAACTCCAGATTGCCTATGAATGGGATCAATTGGAAAAAGCCCTTCAGTCAGACGCTTTTTGGTATTTTCTGAACAATGAAAAGGAGAAGACCCAGAACAGGATTGGCTTTCTTTTTGATCTTGTGGCCCAGGCTGAAGGGGTGCCGCCGGAAGCAACACACGATACCTATGGGATTTTCTACGCATTCAGCCAAAAGCTGAAGACTCTGGAAGCTACCCCGCAAGAAGAATGGCGCAAGATCAAGCAGGCCTTCCTCATGTTGGAGGAATGGTTCGATGACCGTACGCTATACCACATGGTCGGCTTTCTGGTCTCCGAAGGCATGGGGATCAATGTGATCAGAGAACTTTGCACGAACTGCACAAAAAGCGAGTTCGAGCGCCTGCTCCGTCGAGAAATCTTTACCAGAGTCGTAGGGGGCCAACCCCCGGCCGGTATGGACGAACAAACCATTCGCGAGCGCGTGGTCGAGAAGTTGGAAGATCTTGAGTACAGCCCCTTGCACCGGAGGAGAATCAAATCGGTGTTGCTACTCTTCAATCTGGCTACGCTCCTGCAAAACAGACGGTCAAACATCAGGTTTCAATTTGATAGCTTTAAAAGCGAACAATGGGACATCGAGCACGTTCGCTCCGTAACTTCATACAAACCAGAACGGCATTCGGATCGAACGGCCTGGTTCACGCATTGCCTTAACTATCTTCAATCGCAGGAAAATGTCGATGCCCTCCGAGCAGAGATTGAATCCTTCTTAAAATTGCCTCAATCTGAGGCCATAAATGAGGTGTTTGATCCGCTTTATGACAAAGTGCTTGAATACTTTCATGAGAATTCGGGCGAAGAGGCAGACCACGGAATCGCGAACTTGGCATTGCTAGATCAGCACACGAATCGAAGTTACAAAAATGCGGTTTTCGCTGTTAAACGCCAGCGGCTGTTGGATCTCGATCAAGCTGGAATCTTTGTTCCGCTTTGCACGCGCAACGTATTTCTGAAGTGCTACAATCCGAAGGCTGAAAACGTACTGTTCTGGACCGAGACAGATCGTGATGCCTATCAGAAGACCATTATTAACACTCTGGTGCACTTCTTTACGGGCAAAATGGAGGGCAGCGAATGAGCAACCTTGGCAGCCAAATCATCTATAAGCAGCTCTTACGACGCCATGGGTCCATTCGAATTCCCATGATCCAACGGGATTACGCTCAGGGGCGTCAGTCGGAAGAGGAGGTTCTGGAAGACTTTCTCTCCGCCCTTGAAGGTGCTCTCAAGAAGTCGGCCAATGATTCGAATCTGCCGCTCAATCTCGATTTCATTTATGGTAGCGTGGAGGGAATTGACGAAACTCGATTCCTGCCGCTGGATGGGCAGCAGCGGCTTACCACGCTCTTCTTACTTCACTGGTATCTGGCTTGGAGAGATCAGAAATGGGACGAATTCAGCCTGATGTTTCGGACAAATGGGCACTCCCGGTTTTCTTACAGTGTACGGCCTAGCAGCAACGAGTTTTTCGACGCATTGGTCAGCTACAAGCCTGACAGCCAACCGGAGCAGGTTCAAGAACTCAACAAATTGATTGCTGATCAACCCTGGTATTTCCGAAGTTGGAGATTGGACCCCACCATTCAATCCGCTCTCGCGGTGTTGGACGCTATCCACTGCCGCTTTTCTTCGGAAATTGGTCTTTTCGAAAGGCTCACAAGCGAAAGCCAGCCCGCAATTACTTTCCAGTTACTCGACCTTGATAATTTCGGCCTTTCAGACGACCTCTATGTCAAGATGAACGCACGCGGGAAACCGTTGACGCCCTTCGAGACATTCAAAGCGCGCTATGTACAAGAGCTAAAAAAACAGTTCATTGGCGAGTACTTGTCCATCGGCACCGGGAACTTCACCGTAGCGGAATTTGTCGCGCGGCGTATGGATACCTTATGGGCCGACTTGTTCTGGATTCACCGTGATAAAACGAGCAACCTTTATGACGAAGCGATCATGAATGTTTTTCGGGCGGTTGCTTTAATCACTCGAAACCCCGAGAGCAGTACCTATCTGAAAGACATTGAGGTGCTGCGCAGTGAATTTAGAGCACCTTCCTACTATGACTTTGATACAAGGGGATGGTTGGATAGGGAGTTCACAACAACGCTGATTCGTCTGCTCGAAGCCTGGAGCGGTCCGGGCGGTGCTCTCGCGACTAAGCTACCGAATAATCGGTATTTCAACGAATCGGGAATGTTTGAAAAATTAGTCGCAAGTGGGGCGAGCCTTTCGTATGTGGACATTGTTCAGTTCGCCAGTTATGCGATCTTTATCAAGGAGCACTATGAAGACCTCAACGAGCAGGCATTCCAAGAATGGATGAGGGTGGTCTATAACCTTTCAGTAAACACGTCCTACGATAGGCCAGCTGATATGCAGCGTAGCATGGGAGGACTGCTAAAGCTCGCGGAAAACTTGAGCGATATCCTCATACACTTCGCCACCTCTGAAAAACCGGTTAGTGGTTTTAATGAGCAACAAGTAGCTGAGGAGAAGCTCAAGGCTGAGGTGATCCTAGGACATCATGATTGGAGGCCACTGATTGATCAGGCGGAGGGACATGGCTATTTCCGTGGTCAAATTGAGTTTCTGCTGGACTTCAGCGGGGTCGTAGAGGCGGCTGAATCGGCAAGCGTTTCGGGTTGGGATGATCCAGCATATCTCAAGCTGCAAGCGCACTTCAGTGATTGTCTTCAGAAAGCAGAGGCAATGTTTACGATCTCAGGACTGAAAAATCTTCCTGATTTTCGATGGGAACGCGCCCTCCTCTGCGTCGGTGACTATCTTCTGCCGAAAGGGAGAAATCATTCGTTTCTGGTCAACTCACAAACAGATCAAGGAAGTTGGAAACGGTTGCTCAGGGACAAGGGACAGAAAAGAGAAATATTGGGCCAGCTTTGGAAGCGCCTGGTCGGCACCAATAATTTAGCAACACAGCTTGATGCCATTATCTCAGGGACAGCCAATCTGGAACCATGGCGAGAAGCATTCGTACGGACGCCCGCAGCGATCAGTTATTGCTGGCGGCGATTCACTCGGAGAGACTATGAGGGAAATGTGTACCTCATGCAGGCATCGCAAATGAATGGTACGCACGCAGAGCTTTTCACCTATTGCCTATATGAAAATACGTTGCTTAAACTAAGCAACGCTGGTCGTATGAAACCACTTGAGTTATTGCCTTATCAGTCTCAGAGCGCGACTGAAGTTGAACCTGGTATTTCTTTAACGTTTCTTTATGTCAACAATAGGCTTCGTTTTGAAATTGAATTTAGAAGAGGCCAATTTCTTATCTATATTGTCTGCAATAAGGTCAAGCCGTATCCACTGATTGAAGCGACATTGCTTGATGGCTTAGGGTTCGCACAGGATGGCTGGGTTTTCACAAATACTTATAACAAGAGGTCAACTCCCGATCTTATTGAGAGCACAATTCTTGAGCTCGCCGGGAAGTTGGCAACTACTCCAAGTCCGGAGCAGGACAATGACTGAGCAACCCAGATCCGAACGCCGAACACAGAACCGCGTAGTCTCCCTTTTCACAGACAAGATCCGCCCCGACTGCCTCGGATACCGCTACCTTGGGGACTGGCATGAGCGCTCGAACAATCGGAACACCGAGGCGGAGTATCTGCGGATTAACCTGAAAGTGCGAGGCTACTCCGAGGAGCATATTTCAGCAGCTTTGCATAAATTGGAAACTGCGGCGGACGCAACAGGAATCACACTCTATCAGGCAAACCTGCGCACCTATCAACTGCTGCGCTACGGCGTGCCGGTGCAGACTGCCGCCGGGCAGCCACACGAGACGGTGCATCTCGTCGATTGGGAGCATCCGGACCAGAACGACTTCGCACTCGCAGAGGAAGTAACGCTCAAAGGCGGCTACGAGCGGCGGCCCGATCTCGTTCTTTACCTGAACGGCATCGCCATCGGAGTGATCGAACTTAAGCGCAGCTCGGTGGAAGTGGCGGATGGCGTGCGCCAGCTTATCACCAACCAGGAGGAGATCTTCAACAAGGGCTTTTTCAGCACGGTGCAGTTCGTCTTTGCGGGGAGCGACTCCCAGGCGCTGCGCTACGGCACCACCGGCACACCCGAGAAGTTCTTCGTTGAGTGGAAAGCCCAAGACGGAGGAACTAATTTTCTCTCGCCCGGTTCTTTGCTGGACCGGCCGCTGGTCCAGATGTGCGAAAAGGCCCGCCTGCTCGATCTGATCCGCAACTTCATCATCTTCGACGCAGGCCAGAAGAAAGTGCCGCGCCCGCATCAGTTCGCCGGTGTGAAGGCGGCCCAGGAGCGCATCCGCAAGTGCGAGGGGGGCGTTATCTGGCACACCCAGGGGAGCGGCAAGAGCATCCTCATGGTACTCATCGCCAAGTGGCTGCTGGAGCACGATCCCGAAGCTCGCATTCTCATCATCACTGACCGGGACGAACTCGACAAACAGATCGAGGGGGTGATGAAGAACGCCAGCGTTGTGGGCGCGGACTCGCCTTCGCCCCGGATTACCTCGCGGGCGGAGTTTGTCGATAAATTGTCCACTACCACTCCCCGGCTGCTATGCGCACTTATCCACAAGTTCGATCTCGATTTCAAGAGCGAACCCCCGCCGGTTCACGGACACTTCTATGTATTCGTAGATGAATGCCACCGCACACAAGGTGGCGACATGAACAAGCAGATGAAACGTTGGCTGGAGGACGCTATCTTCATTGGCTTCACAGGCACGCCCCTGCTGCGCAAGGACAAACAGACCACCCGAGAGGTCTTCGGCACCTACATCCATACCTACAAGTTCCACGAGGCGGTGGCGGACAAGGTGGTCCTTGACCTGAAATACGAGGCTCGCGACGTGCCGCAGCGGCTCACCTCACAGAAGGCCATAGATACATGGTTCGACCATAAAACCAAAGGGCTGAACAATTTCCAGCGTGCCGTCCTCCGCAAGCGATGGGCGACGATGGAAGAGCTGATGAGCGCGGGAGAGCGCAAGCAGCGGATCATCGCCGACATTATCCATGACTTCGGCGTTCAGCCACGTCTGAATAACGACCGGGGGACCGCTCTCCTCGTGGCGGCTTCAATCTATGACGCTTGCCATTACTACCGCCTTTTTCAGAATACGTCTTTCGGTCAATACTGCGGGATCATCACATCCTATGAGCCAAATCACAATGCGATCTCCCGCGAACCGGCGAACAGCGATGAGCGCTACAAGTTCGACACCTACACAAAGCACGTACTGAAAAACAAGCAAACCACGAAGCAATACGAGGATGAAGCCAAGCGACGCTTCATTGAAGAGCCTGCCAACCGCAAACTGCTGATCGTGGTGAGCAAGTTGTTGACGGGCTTTGACGCGCCTTCCTGCACCTACATCTACCTCGATAATGAGATGCAGGACCACAACCTCTTCCAGGCCATCTGCCGGACCAACCGTCTCGACGGCGACGACAAGGACTACGGCCACATAGTCGATTATAAAGAACTGTTTGAGAAGGTGCAGAACTCAATCGCCGTTTACAATTCAGATGAGCTGGACATTGACGAGGGGGACGGGCAGTCCAATGTCATCTTGAAAGACTGGCTGAAAGAGGGCAAAGCCCAGCTCGATGCCACTCGTGAAGCGCTCAGCTATCTTTGCGAGCCAGTGGAGCAGCCGAAACGAATGGAGCAATATCTCCATTATTTCTGCGGCGACGCAAACGATCCAAACGCCCTCACTACCACCGAACCTCTGCGGATTTCATTTTACAAGGCGGTGGTCTCCTTCCTCCGTGCTTACGCCGCAATTGCCCAGAATCTTGCTGAGGCCGGTTATTCCGACGCCGAGATCGGCACATTGGAGACTGAAACAAGGTTTTACAGCGACACCAGGGAAGCGATCAAAAGGCACTCTGGAGAAGAACTTGATATAAAGCCTTATGAAGCGGACATGCGCCACCTTATCAATGCTTACATCCAGGCCGATCCCGCCGCCGATTTGGGCAACCTGAGTTCGCTCTCGCTTACGGAATTGATCATTGAGACCGGCATCCACGATGCCATTGCCCGAAAGCTGAATGCAAAGGGCAAGCTCTCTAAGAATGCCATCGCCGAGGGGATCATTAACAACGTCCGCAAGACGATCATCCGCGACCAGCTTACCGACCCAAAATTCTACGAGGAAATGTCCAAGCTTCTCGCCGATCTCATCAAACAAAAACGGGATGACACGGAGTCTTATGAGGAGTTCCTGAAAAATGCAGAGGCATTGGTGAAGCGGCTGGCAAGGAAGCAGCCTACTGCGGGCATTCCGGCAATCCTTCACGGCAAGTCGGAAGCCATCAACCTTTTCAACAACCTGGCGAGCATTCCGGCAACGACCTTTCAGTGTCCAGCAGACGCAAACCAGAAGGCGGCACTTGCCCTCGAAATCGATCTCGCCATGCGGGAACGCGCCCCAGCGGGGTGGAAGAGCGACATCGATGGCCCTCGTGGTATTCAAGTCAGGAACGCGCTCTTCCCAATCATGTCACGAGATCGCACAGCGACACAGGCGATCTTTGAGATTATCAAAAATCAAGGCGGCTACTAAATGACTGAGACGATCCACCTCGGGGACTTGTCGATTCAGGTAACGAAGAAGGATATCAAGAATGTCCACTTGTCCGTTCATCCGCCCGATGGGCGCGTCACCTTGGTCGCACCAACCGCAACACGTCTCGACGTGGCCCGCGCCTACGCCATCAGCAAGCTTGGTTGGATACGCGAGCAGCAGCGGAAACTGATGAACCAGGCACGCGAAACGCCCCGGCAATTCATCGAGCGCGAGAGTCATTACCTCTGGGGCCGGCGTTATCTTATGACCGTTCGCTACCGGGACGTCAAACCTTGCGTAACACTCGACCACAAACGCATCACTTTAAAGGTGCGACCGGGCAGCGATGCCAAAAGGCGCGCAGAGGTAATCCATGAATGGCACAAATCGATACTGCACAGGGCGGTGCCCACTTTTATCAAGAAGTGGGAGCCGAAGTTGCAGGTGAAAGTTGCCGAATATTTCCTGCAGCGGATGAAAACCAAGTGGGGAAGCTGCAATCACAAGGCGGGACACATCCGACTCAACACAGAACTGGTGAAGAAGCCGAAGGATCTGCTCGAATACGTTATCGTTCATGAAATGGTGCACCTACTGGAGCCAACCCACAACGACCGCTTTATAGCCATTCTCGGGAAGCATTACCCAACTTGGCGCGAAGCACGTGCTGAGCTAAATGAGCTGCCGCTGACCGCCGAGGTGTGGAAGGAGTGATTTTCTTTTGAGCCGCCACTCTTTTCATCCCGTAGCCCCTATGGGTATGATTTTTGCCCCGGACTTGATCCCTTCCAGGTAGTCGGCCCAGGCCTGCATCATCTTCTTACGTTCCGGCATGAACTCGGCATGGTTGTACGCCGCACGCACGCTATTTCTTTCGGCATGGGCAAGTTGGCGCTCGATAGCGTCCCGGTTCCATCGCTGTTCATTCAACAATGTGCTCGCCATGCTCGCTTGCAGCTTTGTATAAGCAATGAAATTTACCCTGCCGGATCGCGTTAGCAGCTTATAGCAACGCGCGCGCTCTCGGACGCCCACCTTTAGAAAGCTGGGGAGCGGGTATGCCGCTTTTAATTTCAAATTGACCTTTCAGCCTGCTACTCTCGTATTTATTGCAACGACATTGCCGGAAACTTGTTGAATGGTGCCGCAATATTGTGCCCAATCAGCCATTAAACGAGCACGCTTCACCAGCATGTCGCCGCGCTGATAAGCGGCTTCAGCCTTGTCTTTCAACTTGTGAGCCAAAGCGTGTTCGATCACTTCTCGTGGATACGCCGTTGTCTCGCCAGCCCAATCCCTGAAAGTTGAACGAAAACCGTGTTGAGTAGCGTCGCCGCGTTTCATATCCCGTAAAACTTTCGTAAGAGCCATGTCAGACAATTGCCCGCCTTTAATGGAAGGAAACAGGTAATCGCTCCCTTCCACACGCCGAAGGGCTTCTAAAAGCTTTACAGAGGGCTCAGACAACGGCACGCGATGTTCCTTGCCCGCCTTCATGCGATTACCCGGAATCGTCCAGATACGGGCTTGCAAATCAATTTCCTGCCAAGTTGCGCCCCTCACTTCCCCGGATCGAGAAGCGGTCAGAATGGAAAATTCCAAGGCACGGGCCGAGAAACCGTTCCTATCCCGCAGTTCGGCTATGAATGCGGCAATTTCTTTATACGGAAGTGCAGCGTGATGTTTAACAGCTTGTACCTTGTTGCGGGCGGCAGTTGCGTTTTAAGGCCGTTCCAGCGCGCCGGGTTATCGCCTTGACGATAGCCGCGAACTCTTGCCCATTCGAGAATAGCTTCCATCCGGCTTCTTAACCGACTTGCCGTTTCGGTCTTTTCGTACCAGATCGGTTCCAGCACATTCAATACCAAGCCCGTATCTATGGCAGCAACGGGCAGCGTGCCCAAAATAGGAGAAGCATAGGTTTCCAGCGTTGCGGTCCATTGCTTGGCGTGCTTTTCGTTTTTCCACCCTGCCCGGTGGGCTTCAATGTATGCCTTTGCACATTCGGCAAAGGTCTTCATCTTGGCAGCTTCAAGCTTCCCGCGTGCCTGTTCGGCCCGCCGTTCTTCGATGGGATCGCGTCCATCAGCTACGGCCTTGCGATACTGCAACGCCTTTGCCCGCGCTTCGGCAAGTGAAATCGTTCGTAACGGCCCTAATCCCATTTCGCGGGTTTTGCCGTTCAAGGTGAAGCGAAATACCCAAGATTTGCCGCCTAACTTGCTGATTTGCAACCACAAGCCGCCGCCGTCGCCGTAATAGCCTGGTTCCTTAGCCTTCTGCACGGCCACTGCCGAAAGTTTGTTGATTCCGCCTGCCATGTGTCCCCTCCAGGAAAAAGGATTGACGCATCAGGGAATAAGCCCTAATATTTAGGGCTTATCGAACGGGTATGGAGCACGTCGGAGAAGCCCTTAAGCTACCCATGTTTCTACCCACGGTATTTAAGCAGATTGTAGTAGATATTGCAAGACAATGATGGACCATGAAAGGCGCTAAACCTTATTTTTCAACGGTTTTGCAAGATGTCCCTGAACATTACTGGAAGGTAAATTGGCGGCTACTCCCTCCGCCAGCGAAAATATTCGGGCCACCCGCTGAGACTTTTGTGGCGCGGCGCTTCATACAGGGGCGCCTGTTGGTTATTTATATTGCCGGAATTGTACTGTTTATTATTATAAGCCAATTTTACGAGGAGAGATGGCCGAGTCGGCTGAAGGCGCTCGCCTGCTAAGCGAGTGTAGGGTGTAAAGCTCTACCGAGGGTTCGAATCCCTCTCTCTCCGTCACCAGAACAAAATCTAGCCCATGTAAATCAAGTCGGTTTACATGGGTTTTTTATTCAAGGACACAAGCAAGGACACAAATCCCGCATGTGGGTCAATGATTCAGAGGTTACCGGCGATCAGGTTCATGACAGGACTCGCGGGGGGCTGCGGAGAATTTGTCTACAGTGAGCGTGAAATGCCACGGACAAAGAGCGCAATTAGTCAATGAACGTGCCGTTTCGAACAGTTTTTGCGCGAAATTGCACGGTCATTTCACTGGTTATGCGGACGCATGAAGACCATTTCACACCCCATTTCGAATAGCGGAGCATGAGGCAGTTAAGGCATGAGGAAGCGCAGAAAAGGCTCCCGTGGGCAATCGGCGGGTCCTTTCCCGCCCGCCAAAAATCAGGGGTCACGGCAGCGTAAAGAGGGGCGACCTGCAATAAGCCGAAATTCCATGTAACTTTTTTTTCGGCTCATAAGTCTGAGTTAAAATTAAAGCATGGGGAGCGGCCTTGGCACGAACTAAACTAAATGCGTCGGGTGACATGGGAGTTCATGTGTTCCACAGCGGGGTATTATGATATGCACTTCATCCCTTGAAACGGGGCCCACTCCATATGTTGGCAAGATGTGTTGAAAGTGTAACGTCGCGATTAGACAGGCATTTCATGGACTTGTTACGTACAGTGGTAAGAACATATTGATCTGCATTTCCGCGATGCCCGTATCGCTTTCACCATGCAAAAGTGCGTCTGTCAGATGGCTATCAATCAGCCTTGACAGAAGTAGCTGCAATATTTAATTATTATTTGTAATTTGTTTAGCCACCTCCTGCTACAGATAGCTTTAACCTGCAGCGGACACTTGCTCGATTCAGCCAAAGGAGGTGCATGCATGAGGTTGATCACACATATTTCTGGCCTCTGATGAGGGACTTCCTTCCCACAGAGGCTTTTCTATTTCATTAAACAGCCTGATCAAAAACCAATTCGGGAAACTTCTAAACAGCCTGGGCTTCGTCGTTCTTCAGGGACCATGTTCAAGCTGCAGGAACATTGCTCAAGTCCCGAAATCCTGGTAATTACGGCCGCGACTTTCAAATGTATTCCTTACCCCAAAAGGAGAGACCAAAATGAGGAAAATGAGCGTTGCTGTCTTGGCAATCGGTCTCGCTTTAGCCGTCGTGTCGCCGACCGGCGCCGCCCGCCCGCCGGCGCAACCTGTTCCCTGCTTGTACGGATTCGAGTGGATCCACTCGTTCCGGTTTCCTCTGCAGGCCGATCCGCACGCAGCATACTCGTACATCATTGTGCCGAAGCTTCCCGCCCACGGGATCCCGGTCGGCTTCTTCGTCGACGCGGAGTTCCCGTACGCTGCCTGGTTCTCATGGACGATCTACGGCGAGAATGCGGACGCAGTCTCGCTTGCGACAGACTATAAAATTAGCCCGGATTCGGGGAGCACCAATCCGTTCGTTAACGGCAACCCTGTATTCACACCCAACCGGCACTATCGTTTGCTGTTGCTCCCGCCCGATATCTCGCCGGGCAAGGAGCTCGCTCCTTCGCTCGCCGACATCCCCAACCAGAACCTGATCCCGATCCCCATCCACGACTCCCCAACCGCAATCGCCTATCGCGTCTATCAAGCATTTCCGGGCTACAAACTGGGTGGATCGAGCGGCCCGACGAATACCTCGTTCCCGTCCGTGTATGCCGTCAACTACGAGACCGGCGAAACACTCGACTGCTCACAGTATAACGTAGTGCCGCCCACGATCGGTCGCCTACCGGCCGATACGCCGGACGTATACAACCTCTACGGAACAGCGTCCGCCAACGCGCCGCCGGGGCAGGATCTCCGGGAGCTGGTGGAGGGCATGCGCCTCCTTCATGTCCCTGAGTTCGCCGCACTCCAGTCCAAGGTCGGCTGGCAGTTCGCGCCAGAGATTGACCCTGCGCTGGTGACGTTCACGCGGCCTCCGCGCGCGCCGGGCGCGGATGTTTCCTCGGTTCCGCCGCCGGACAACTGCGCCGGATACCTTGGCGCCCTTGTTGATCCTCGACGCATCGCGCTCATCCGCCTTCCGCACGTCGCTTCGATATTCGAGACCGCGACACTGGCCCCGAACACTACGTTCCCGGACAATCCCCAGGCCGCCTACATCTCGCTAACAATGTACGGCGCTGTAGTCAACACCTATCAGCCGGATGATCCGAAGAGCGCGAGCCTCGCTGACTCCGAGTTTCAGCGGGACGAGACAGGGGGATCGACGATTCTCGTCTGGCCCCGCGATCTCCCGGTTCGAGAGCGGGAGCAACTCTTCGCCTATGCCCAGACCCAGGGTTGGACTCTCATGCGCGGCGGGCGCGTCGGACCGCTCACCACGGCGAACTTGCTCTTCCGGCTCAAACGGGCGAACGGCGACTACTACGGGGCGTTCACGCCGCTCGTGATCGAGGGCGTGCTAGTGCGCAGCGGTGTGCCTTGTTACTTTAAGGGTGCTGCGCCTGGGGCGCGGTGGTCGGAGATCGAGAACGCGGCAGATCCGATGGACTACGTCGCGAGCTTTCAAAATCTCGGTAATGCGGCCCCTCAAGGTGTGCACTGCGCCAGTACGGCTGAGGTGCTGGACGGCTCGTGCTTGAGTCGCCTCAAAGCCTACATTGAGGCCACAGGCGGAAAGTACTTCAATCCCGGCGACGTCCCGCCGCCCTAGCCGGTGAGCACGACTGCAGCGATGCTGCTCTGGAGAATTTTTCGAGGAAAATTATGGCCGTTATCTGGAATCCCGGCTTCGTTAACATGTACTCCAGGCTCTCCTTGACTTTGTATTCGACTTACTCAAGATGTACTATGCAGAATAGTGTATTAGCCGAGTCAGAGCCACAAAATCATCAGTCTCTTTTTGCATCAATATTCAGATACTTAGGTTTGCTTACTCCGCCTCTTGGGTAGCCTATTTGCTTTGGCGAATTATTGTCGGTTGCCTCAAGCAAATTGGCAATCCGGCTTGTTCGAGCCTGGCACCATCCCATGCGGTTGGACGCACCCTTCTGAGGCGGACCGGGCAAAAGATAATGCGAAGACGGAAAAAGGAATTCTCGGCAGCGCGCCTTTTATCAAAGGAGGAAGCAAAAATGTTCAATTATCGAAAGATCCCTGTATATCTGTTTTTCGCCACTGCCTTAATGCTTGCCGCTGGAGCTTCTGCAAAGGCGGCGGCGCCTACCCCCGACGATGAGGCCCGTGTCCAGGATGGTCGCGTTCGGGACGCCCCCCACAGTGTCAGCAGTCAGAACCAAGGGATAGCAGCACGAGGTAGCTTCCGTCCAAAACCGATCCGGAAATTGTCCGTTGCCAGTAGGTAGGGATTTTCTTCTACCCTGAGCTGCTCACCTGATTTTGGGTGGTTTGTACGAGCAGTTGGAGTATCCTGAATCCTATAGATTTATGCGGTATTTGTAATAACCTCTTTCGTGGAATGCAAAAACCCTCGCTGCCCAAAAAGCGGCAATAGGAGTGCCGCCATGATACGCTTCATCCACGCCGCCGATGCTCACATTGACTTTGAAACGGAGCACGATCCAAATAGTGGCAAGCTGTACGCAACCATTTAAGTTACGGATCAGAAACAAATTTCCAAGCCGGTCTTACTTGCCGCCGCCTCTGGCGATGCCCAGGGGTTCGAGGATTTCCGATATGATACGAACCCTCGCCGTGTCGGTCCCTGAGGCCTGCGCTTCCCGGTGGAGCCGCGCCAGGGCGGCCGCGTGCCGGTACATGTTCCGCCGCCCGGATTCTCGGGCCGCCTCGATCAGGCTCCAGTCGCCGGTTTGCCGGAATCGTAAGAAGGCTTCCTGGATTTCCGGGAAAACCGCCCGCGAGATGGCGCGCTGGAAAGCGACGTAGAACCCGAGGGAGGATTCGATGCGGTTTTGCACGATGTGGCCGAGCAGCCCTTCCGAGTGGGTGTCCGCAAGAACGTCTTTCAGCACCCGGGCAAAGATTTCGACCGGGCTGTTCGCATAGGCAGAGACCATTTCCTGCCAGAGGTCGCCGTCGAAGCCGGTCTCCAGCACTTCCCCGATTTCGTGGTAGACCCAGGTTTCAAGTTCCCGCCCGGCGATCCGCTCCAGTAGGTCTCCGAGGCGCGCCGCGTTGCGGCGTATCTCATCGAGACCCACCCCGTACCGGGCAAGACCGAACTCCACTGCTTCCCGCGCAGAGGGGAGCGCCTCAAAAATATGGTCCCACAGGAAAAAGAGCATGCACGACCGCCTGGCGAATATCTGCTCTCCCTGCCGCATTGCCGGGGTCATGAAGATGTCGCGGGCAAGCTCCCGGTTTACTACGTCGATTCTCAGCCCGCCCACCGAGCTCGATTCGGCGCATTCAGCCAGGAAAAAAGTGGGTTTCATGCCGATGCCGTAGCCCGCCCCGTAGACCAGACCCAGCGGGCGCAGGCGGGCGTTTAGTCCGGCCATGTCGTAAGGATCGAACCGCTCTCCGCCCAGGACAACCGGCGCGATTTCTCCCTCTATGATTTCCTCCCAGTATTGCTCCCTGACTTCCATCCACCCCAGAAGATCGGCCGGTTCTGGCTCCTGCCAGGGGACCATCCGGTGCTCCCATTTGTACAGGTCCCGCAACCTCAGCAGAAGACCGCAGAGCGAGTACACCCCAGCGTGCCGGGCGTCCGATATAGCGCAGTTTTTCTGAACCTGACGCTGCAGGTCGGATATTTCCGGTTTCAATGCGCCCTCCTGAAAACCGTTGCGCAGGAGGAAAACGGGAGTTCGCGGCCCCCGGGGACGGCCAAGCGGGAACCATGCACCATTGCAAGTTTCTAACCCCAGTTTTTATCCATGTCGACAACAATTTACCTTTTCACGCGGCTTTTGGGAAGCCAACAGCAGCATTGTAGGTATCCCGCCGGTTTGAAAATGTCCGGTGGTGCCATTCAGTCGTCCGGACTTGCGCTTGGTGGTGTAGCACCCAAACCCTTGCGTTTGTTCGATGTGGAAGCTTTTCTTGCGGGCGCAGAACCAACAATCGGCATTGGGTTCGGCATTGGGTTGCGGCATTGGGTCGGACCAAGCTAATAATTCGGTTTCTATGGGTAAATGTTAAGAACACATGCCTTATTAGCGCTTAAAAGCTCGCTCTTGGCCCCACAATGATAGCTCTAAGCGGACTTGGGGCTCGCGTAGCGCGGATTCGTCATCCATTCCATAAATCCGGCGCCCCTTTGCCTTCACGCCGAGTCCGCGCTTTATAACGTCAACAAAGTCCCTGCTCCCAGGGGCGATGCTCTATCCGGCAAGATTCATGCTTGTCGGCGCGATGAACCCGTGCCCGTGCGCTATGCAGGCGACCCGACAAAGCCATGCACCTGTCATCCAAGGGCAATACTAAAGATACAGCAGAAGGATTTCCGGACCGCTCCTCGATCGCGTCCACCTGCACATCGCATTTTTCTGCTTTTTGCCGTTTCTATTGCCGTTTCTATTGCCGCTTCTCGTTGCCGCTTCTATTGCCGTTTGGCAGGCCAAAACTATTCATGCTATCCCGTTGTTGGATTGAAATGAATTCCCCGTAATTGAGGAATTCAGGAATTTATCAAATTTTCTGCTCCCTGCTCACTTTTCACTGTATTTGGACTGTATTTACAATGCTGGACACGGAGCTTCAACCTAAGAGCTTGCGCTGAACGAAGTGAAGTCCTGTGCCTTACCGGAAAGTTGCGTCGCCAGTAGTTGCTCCATGCCGCTGTTCTTCTGCTTCTCTTTCTTCGCGGCTTCGCGGCTTCGCGCGAAAAATATTGGACGTACTCGTTTGCCGGCGTTCACTCTTACCGCGGAGCACCGGCTCACTTCTTTGAAAACCGAATATTGGTTATTACACTCCCGGGTCGTTTTTTATTCTAATAGTGTAATCCGGCGGCGGGAGTTGAAACCGATTCAAGGTTCAGTCGGTTGCCACGTCGAGCACAGTGAAATTCAGCATTCCACCAATGGAGCTTATCTTTCCGGCTGTTTTGAGTCCGTAAGAAGGGTAAAATTTCGCCCAAATTTTTCAAGGGATAGCAGCACGAGGCAGCTTCCGTCCAAAACCGATCCGAAGTTGTCCGTTGCCTGTCGGCAGGGATTTTCTTTTACCTGAGCTGCTCACCTAATTTTGGGTGGTTTGTACGAGCAGTTGGAGTATCCTGAATCCTATAGGTTTATGCGGTATTTGTAATAACCTCTTTCGTGGAATGCAAAAACCCTCGCTGCCCAAAAAGCAGCAATAGGAGTTCCGCCATGATACGCTTCATCCACGCCGCCGATGCTCACATTGACAGCCCGCTCAAGGGTCTCGAGGCGCATGACGAGGCACCCGTTGATGTCCTGCGCGGCGCAACGCGACGGGCTTTCGAGAACCTAATCCAACTGGCAATCGATGAAAATATCGATTTTCTGATCATTGCTGGCGATCTCTATGATGGAAACTGGAAGGATTACAGCACCGGCCTCTTTTTCCGGGCTCAGATGGTCCTATTGCGCAATAAGGGCATTCCGGTTTATCTGATCATGGGCAACCATGACGCGGCCTCGGTGATTTCCAAGAAATTGAGCCTGCCGGAGAACGTGCACGTTTTTTCCACCCGAACGACGGAGTCAATGGAAGTCGACAGACTTCCCGTGGTGATTCACGGTCGCGGATTCCCGAACCGGGCGGTTCCCGAGAACCTGGTGGTGGATTATCCCGAAGCGGTGACGGGCAAGTTTAACATAGGGCTCCTACACACCAGCCTTACCGGCCGAGCCGATCACGACACCTACGCCCCGTGTTCGGAAACAGATCTACGCCGGAAAAACTATGACTACTGGGCGCTTGGTCACATTCACCAACCCGAGGTGATTTGCCAGGACCCCTGGATTGTGTTCGCGGGGAACTGTCAGGGACGGGATGCGCGCGAGGCAGGTCCGCGAGGTTGCCGCCTGGTGACGGTGAATGATTCCCTGGAGGTGGAGAGCGTGGAGTGCCATTACCTGGATGTCGTTCGGTGGCAGGTGCTCGTGATCGACCTCGCCGGGGTTACAGAAGAGTCGGAGGCGCTCAGCCGTGTCACGAAATCGATGGTCCGCGCTGCAGGCGAAGCGGAGGGACGATTAGTCGCGGCCAGGATTGTGTTCACCGGCGCCACATCTCTACATGGCTCGCTTCACCGTGAAATGAACCGCTGGCGCGCCGAATTGTCGGGTCGTGCCCAGGACCTGGGCGGGGAGGCCATCTGGATCGAGCGAATCAAGGTTTCAACTTCCCCCATATATAGCGTGGCACAACTTGCGGAGCGAGATGTCCTTACCAAAATCGTACTGGAGACCCTGGAGCAAGCCAGGATTGAACCTGGGAATCTTCCTGACGAGATTAAGGAGATGCTCGATGTTTTGCCTCCCGAAATCCGAAGCGAAGTTGAATCTGACTGGGGCGAAAGCCAGGGTGCGACAGTGATGGAGGATGTGCGAGCCATCATTCTGGATGCCCTGGGAACGAAGGGAGGTCAGGCTCATGAGATTTGACCGATTACAAATCCCGGCCTTCGGACCTTTTACCAATCTGGATTTCATATTTCCTGCCCAGGGCGGCGATCTCCATGTAATCTATGGATCCAACGAAGCGGGTAAGAGTTCTTTGCTACGCGCCTTTCGGGACCTGCTCTTCGGTATCCACGGCCAATCTCCCGACAATTTCCTGCACGATTACAAAGAATTGCGAATCAGGGCCGGGGTAATCAACCGGGCCGGAGAAAAACTCACTTTCCAACGCCGCAAGGGGAACAAAAATACCTTATTGGACGCTGATGGCAATCCATTGCCTGAGAATTCACTGATCCCTTTTTTGGGCAGTGTGGATCAGGAATACTTTTCCGCTATGTTTGGCCTGGGTACGAGGGAGCTTCGCGAAGGAGCAGAACAACTACTCCGCGGCAAGGGGAATATCGGTAATGCGCTGTTCTCGGCCAGTATGGGTGGGACCCCCGTTCAATTGGTTCTGGCAGCGCTGACAGAAGAATCGGAGCGTCTCTTCAAGGGCCGTTCGACAACCAATGTATCGATCCGGCCGGCGGCCAATAAATACAGGGACTTTCTGCGGAAAAGCCGTGAAGCGACAATGACCCCTGAAGCATGGGATAAGATTGAAAGGGATTTGCTATCAGCCGAGGCGGAGAAGGCCAGGCTGGAAGGTGAGATATCCGCGCTCACGCGAGACCTGGAATGGATTACCCGTTGTGAAGATGCGCTTCCCACCGTGGGACGTTTAAGTGAGGAAATGCGAAAACTGGAGGCGATTCCCTTAATGCCTGACGTTTCCAGCGATTTCGTCGAGCGGGCGCGAGCCGCCCGGAAAGCGGCCGGCGAGGCTCAAGCGGAATTAAGCCGCCTAACCTCTCAGATCGCTAAACTTGAAGAGCAACTGGCTGGTTGCCTGACCTCACCCGCCTTTCTGGCTGAGGCGGACGCTCTGGATCGTTTGCACCAGGACCTGGGCGTTTATCAGGAACGCAAGAATTCCCTGACCGATCTGGAAACCGAATTGGCAGGACTTGAAGCGACTCTGCGGGCGGGAATGCAAAATCTGGAACTGACCGGCAGCTTCTATGCACTCGAGACACTGCGGTTGAACAGTGCCGTTCGGCTGGCCTGCGAGGAGGCTGCAGGTGACCTTCAAAAAGTACTGGATGAACGTGAGAAAAACATAGAAAAGAGGGAAGACCTCAAGACTCGGATCAAAACCCTGGAAACGCAGTTGCGGGCTCTACCGGAAACCGATTTGACCAATCTCCGGGAAGCCCTAATCATAGCAGCAGGAGCCACCGAGGCAGACCGCACGCTTTCGGTGAGCGAATCCGAGGTCAAACGATTTACCCACGAAGCAAAGGAGCGCCATCGAGAGTTGACCGCTGCTCCCAGTGATTTGGATAGGACGGGAAGCCTTTTGGTTCCCACCAAAGCGACAATCCGCCTCATCGGCGAAGAAATGGACGGGATAAATCGGGATATCGAGAGCGAGGAATCCAAAATCGTTGAAGGGAAAAAGCTGATCGTGTCCCTTCAAGCTGAGCTTGGGCGGATAGAGCGCCGTGGAGAATTGCCATCAGAGCAGGCACTCCGCAAAGCCAGAGAGCACCGAGATCACGGCTGGAGCCTCGTGCTGGCGGAATGGAAGGGCAGCGGGAGCGAGGAAGAATTAATTCCGGGCGCCCCCCTGGAGGAAGCCTTCCCGCAAACGATTGCCAAGGCAGACGACATTGCGGATCGACTGCGTGAACAGGCTGAGGCCGTGGCCCAGGCGGAGGAGAAGCACTTTCAGATAGCCCAGTCTGAAAAACAGAACCGAGAGGCGGAAAGGAAAATATCGGAACTCCAGAGCAAGTTTAAAAAATGCCAAAGCTCATGGGAGGCGGCGTGGCTGCCCTGCGAAATTACGCCACGAACTCCAGCTGAAATGGAGGAATGGCGTGAAGCCTGGGTTGGATTCAAAGACTCTCTACGCCAACTAAGAGTTGCCGAGGAAACCTTGCGACAGAAATGCACCCAAGTTCAAGAAGCCAAGATACGGCTCGTCACGGTTCTCCGCGAGCCTGCAGAAAAAGAGTTTACGTTGCTCTACGAGGAGGCCATAAGCCTAGTCCAGAAAGAAGAACAGTTATCGGGTCGAAGATTCGAGGTGATCAAGCAAATCCAAGGACTGAATAGTCAATTGGAACTGCTCGAGCATAACAATGCACGATTCGCCACAGCGGTGGATGCTGCGACCAAAAAATGGGAGGCCCAGTGTCAGACGGTGGGCATGCCGGAAATTCTTTCGCCCAAATCCGGCCTGGTTCTTTTGCAGGAACGAAAAGAGCTACTGGCGAAATTCGACAGCTGGAAGGAAGCATCTACCAAATCGCGGAGAATCAAAGATGCTGTGCGTCAATACGAACAAGTCATCAGCGAAAAAGCAGTCGCCCTTGGCGCCAGAGGAGATACCACCGAGGCTCAGGAAATTGATCTATGGAAGAAATTGGCCACAGCACGCGACACCCAAACGCGCTATGAGCAACTAGCCGGGCAAATCGAAGAAGCAAAAACCACCCTGGAGGAGAGTCAGGCATCCTATACCCAGGCGGTTCAGGAGTTGGAAGAGATGGTTCGCCTGGCAAAGCTTGAAACGGTTGAAGCACTGGAGCCGTTTCTTGCGAATCTGGAGTTACGGGACAAGGCGCAGGCTCAGGTTACCACCTTCCGTGACACTCTAAGCGGCCTCGCTCGCGGCCAAACGGTAGACGATTTCGTCGCCCGTATAAGGGCGGAAGACATTGATGGACTTCCACGGAGGAAGGGCATGCTCCAGAGCCAGAAACTAGAGAAGGAAGCAGCTCTTCAGACGGTGTGCGACGCCTTGTCGGGGCTCAAAGGCGAGAAGCAGAAGCTTGAAGCTGCCGGAGATGCAGCCGCTGACTATCGGCAGCAGGCCGAATCATGTGCGGCGCGACTGAAGCAAGATGCCTCACGTTTCGTACGCCTGCGTTTAGCTGCGCATTTCCTGCAAACGCAGATCGAGCGGTTCCGGAAGGAAAACCAAGGTCCTTTGCTGGAAAAATCGGGCCAGGTCTTTCGCAGCATCACTCGGGGCGCGTTCGAGGGGCTGGGCGCGGAGTTCAATGCCGATGACACCCCTGTCCTGGTGGGTTTGCGCCCGGATGAGTCTACAGTAACGATTGAAGGGATGAGTGACGGCACCAGGGACCAACTTTACCTCGCCCTTCGCCTGGCAGCGCTTGATCGCTATCTCGAACAGCATGAGCCGATGCCCCTTATCCTGGATGATTTATTGATCACCTGCGACAATGACCGTGCCGCGGCGATTCTCCCGCAGCTGGCCGCATTAGCCCAGCGCACCCAAATATTTCTCTTTACCCATCACGACCACCTTGTCGAACTCTGTCGCCGGACTTTGGCTGAAGAAACCTTCCATCTCCACCGGCTGAACATCAACGCCAGTGAAAAAGGCAATTAAGACCATGGCTATTCTCGCGTCCATCCACCAATCCCTTTGGGGTCCATACTGATTGTAACCAAACGCGCGCAGGATTGTGACTGGACTTCAGCGGGTCCCACTTCATTTATGAACCTTCCCGGCTGCCCTCAGAATCGCTTTTCGATGGAGAAACTCCTCCGAATCGGTATTGTCTTTGCTACAGGAGCGAGACCGAATAATTTTACATAAAATTTGATTGAATAGTGCTTATTGTTGCCGGGAGTCTCGCTGCTTTGTGCGAACGTCTAATGTCTGAAGGATTTTTTATCCGGTTTTGTCCCGGCGATAGTCCCCCGATACCTGATGAATTTGTAAGAGAACGATACAGCCCTCCATCATGGAGATAAAAATGACACAAAACGGCTCCGCCAAGGATAAAAAGAGGGCCGCCCGCGCTCGATACGGTAAGGGATTTGGTGCGCTTGCAGTCCTTGTTTTCCTGATGCTTTGGCTTTCCGGGGCATTCGTGAAGAAGGTTGGGCCTGAGGCCGCCCAGCCTGGACCCTCCCGGCAAAAGCCGTCCACCGTCAAGGTGGAGGGAAAAACTTTCCCTTTGCTCATCGAACAGGTCGGGGCCCTTCGATCGAGGAGCGAAGCGCAGGTATCCAGCCGCCTCATGGCCGAAGTCAGGCAAATTCGGGTAAAGGAGGGAGACTGGGTGTGGGGACCCGAGGCCGCCGGCGTCCAGCCGACGGTGCTTGCCACGCTCGACGACAGGGAAGTCCAGGCAAAGCTTCGCCAGGCGAATTCCCAAGTGGACGCGCTCGATCATGCTATTGGCGCCGCCAGGGCAAAGTTCCACGCGGCCGAGGCCCAACTTTCCGCGTCCAGGGCGAACCGGGAAAAAGCGGCATCGGACTTTCACAGGTATGAAAACCTTTCGAAAAACGGGGCGGCTACCGAGCAGCAGTTCCAGTACGCAAGGACCCAGCGAGATGTTTCCGAGGCTCAGGCCGGCTCTTCAGTTCAGGAGGTCCGGGCGGCTCAGGGAGAGGTGGCGCGACTGGAGGCTCAGAAGGAGCAGGCCAGGGCAGCGGTAAACGAAGCCCAGGTAATGCTGAGCTATACAGTTATCAATGCCCCCTTTTCCGGACGTATAATCAAGAAGATGTTAAACGCCGGCGACATGGCGTCACCCGGCCAGCCCGTCTTTTTTCTGGATGCGCCCTCTCAATCCGAAATCCACGCAGTCGTTTCAGAATCGCTCATTCCCTGTCTCAAGATCGGCCAGGAGATCGAGGTCAGAATAGATGCCCTGGACCGCTCGGCGAAGGGTGAAATAAAAGAAATCGTTCCTCAGTCCGACTCCGCGACCCGCACCGTGCTGGTGAAGATAGGTTTGCCCGCCCGTGATGACTTCGTAAATGGCCTGTTCGGGAGGATATACGTCCCATACGGCTCCTATGACGCGCTGGTGATCCCTGCCCGAGCGGTAAGGGAGGTCGGCCAGTTGTACCTGGTTGACACCTTGGGTCTTGACGGAAACCCGGTGAGGAGGTTCATCACACTTGGCCGGGCAAGGGACCCGTTCGTGGAGGTGCTCTCCGGACTTAATGAGGGTGAGGAGGTAATAGTGCCGTGAACGAGGGCAAATCGCATAACTGGATGACCAGTATCGTCGTTGCTTTTCTTCATGGAAACCTCTCGGTCATTCTCATCCTGATAAGCCTCATCGCTGGAGTGGCGGCGCTCTCGATTACTCCACGGGAGGAGGACCCGCAAATCGTCGTGCCCATTGCAGATGTAATCGTCAGCATGCCTGGTGCTTCAGCTCGCGAGGTGGAACGACAGGTAGCCACACGCCTCGAGAAATTGCTCTACCAGATAGACGGTGTCGAATACGTATATTCGACCAGCTACCCGTCGCAAGCCGTCGTTACAGTTCGCTTCTACGTCGGCGAAGACCGGGAGCGCAGTTGGGTCAAGCTCTATAACAAGATCAACTCCAATATCGACCAGGTGCCGCCCGGAGTTACCGGATGGGTGATAAAGCCGGTGGAAATAGATGATGTGCCCATCGTCAATCTCACCATCTACAGTGACCGATTCAGCGATTACGAACTCCGCCGCATGGCCGAAGAACTCGAAATACGGCTCCAGGGAGTTAAAAACGCCGGCAGGACCTATATCGTGGGGGGAAGGCAGAGGCAGATCTCGGTTCATCTTTCTCCTCAGCGCATGGCCGGAAGAGGCATCGGCATCGACGCCATAGAGCGGGCCATCAAGGCGGCCAACGTCGCGCTTCCCGCAGGCGACCTCATCCGGCGGGACAATGTAATCAGGCTGGACGCCGGGCGCTTTCTCTCCACGGTTGAGGAGGTGGAAAATCTCGTGATCGGCGCTCAGGACATGAGACCGATCTTCTTAAAGGAAGTGGCGAGCGTCGAAAACGGCCCGGGCGAGGCGGTCAATTATACTCGAATCTCATTTGCGCAAAGAGCGTTTTCGCGAATAGACCCCGCCGCGCAAGGGCCGGCCCGCCCCCCCTCTATTGAGCCGCTTAAAGACTATCCGGCTGTAACCGTAGCCGTTGCCAAGCGCAGGGGAACCAACGCGGTATGGGTTTCCGAGGAGGTCCGCAAAGAAGCCGAAGAGTTTGCCCGCAAGGCGCTGCCGGAGGGTGCGCATCTGCGCCTTACAAGAGACTACGGGCAGACCGCCGATGAAAAAGTCAACGATCTGGTAGAGGCCCTTCTCGTCGCGATAGCGATAGTTGTGCTTCTCCTTTCCTACACCCTGGGCTGGCGGGAAGGGATCATCATCGCCCTTGCCGTTCCCATTACTTTCAGCTTCACCCTGCTCTTAAACCTGCTGCTGGGCTACACGATAAACCGGGTGACCCTTTTTGCGCTCATACTTGCCCTCGGGCTCGTCGTAGACGATCCCATAGTGGACGTAGAAAACATCCACCGGCATTTTTCCATGCGAAACCAGAAACCCTTCGACGCCATAGTGAGCGCGGTCAACGAAGTCCGGCCTCCTATCATTCTGGCCACCCTTGCCGTTATATTCTCCTTTCTGCCGATGTTTTTCATCACCGGCATGATGGGACCATACATGGCGCCAATGGCTCTCAACGTCCCCGTGGCGATGCTCTTCAGCCTTCTGGTCGCTTTTACCATCACTCCGTGGCTTTCCCTTCACATGCTGCGGGGGAGCTATGACCACCCCGCCAATAAAACCTACACACTGGAGGAGGACCCATTTTTCAGGGGCTATAGCAAAATCCTCCTCCCAATGTTCAGGACCGCAAGACTTCGATGGGGGCTCATCGCGCTGATCGGGGTCCTGATGGCGTTCGCCGTCTGGCTGGTGCTCTCGCACAGAGTGCCGCTGAAGATGCTCCCCTTCGACAACAAAAACGAATTCTATGTCGTGATCGACATGCCTGAGGGGACCACCCTCGAAGAGACCGAAGGCGCCGCTCACGATATCGCCCGATACCTGGTCCGGATTCCCGAAGCCACGGACGTTATGACCTACGCGGGGCTGAGCAGCCCGGTCGATTTCAACGGATTGGTGCGCCACTACTATCTGAGACAGGGGCCCAGATTTGCCGACGTAAGGGTAAATCTCGTGGACAAAAAACACAGGCAATACCAGAGCCACGCCCTTACACTCCGAATAAGAAACGATCTCAAGGCCATAGCGTTGCGGCATGGCGCAAACATAAAGATAGTGGAAGTCCCGCCGGGCCCTCCGGTTATTGCTACCATTGTCGCCGAAATTCACGGCATCCCGGGCGAGCCTTACGAGCAAATCGCAGGACCGGCGAAGAGGGTGCGGCGCCTCATGGAGGAAACACCCGGGATAGTGGATGTGGACGATACACTGGTCGCCCCGCAGCAAAAAACGATCTTCAAGGTTGACAGGACGAAGGCCGCGCTGAACGGAATATCCGGGCAGCAGATCGCGGAGGCGCTACAAGCCACAATCCTGGGGACAAATCCCAGTTCGCTCCGGGTTGATAACGAAGTACACCCTGTCGGCATCCAGCTTCGCCTGCCAAAAGAGGAGCGGTCCCTGCAGTCCGATCTGAGGCAGTTGATGATCACCGGAGGCAGCGGCCAGGGAGTGTTCCTGTTCGAGTTGGGCACATTTGCGGACGAGACCATCGACCAGCCCATATACCATAAGAACCTCAAGCCGGTCGTGTACGTGTTCGGCGAGACGGCGGGGCTTCCTCCGCCGGATGCCGTACTCACCCTCTCCGGCAAGGTCGGCCAATCACCGGGGCTCAAGGGCACAGACGTGATCTGGTCCGGCGAAGGGGAATGGGACATAACCCTCCGGGTCTTTCGAGACCTGGGGATAGCCTTCGGCATCGCGGTGCTCGGGATCTATATCCTGCTCCTGTATCAGACCCGGAGCTATCTCCTTCCGGCCATTCAGCTCATTGCGCTGCCCCTGTCGGTAATTGGCATCCTGCCGGGTTTCTGGCTCCTCAACATTTTCACAAGTCCGCCGGTCGGCGGGTGGGGCAATCCGGTCTATTTCACTGCGACGGCCATGATCGGCATGATCGCCCTTTCCGGCATCGCCACCCGAAACGCTATCCTGCTCATCGAATTCGTCGAGGAGCGCAAAAAGGAAGGAAAGCCTCTCAAACGATCGCTGATCGAGGCCGGGGCGCTGAGAACCAGGCCCATATTCCTCACCTCTTTTGCCGCTATGCTGGCGGCATGGCCGATCACCCTCGACCCGATTTTTTCCGGCCTTGCCTGGGCGTTGATCTTCGGTATAGCGGTTTCGACTTTTTTTACACTGATCGTAGTGCCCGTTGTCTATTACATGGCTTACGGACGCAAAGGGGAAGGCGAGGAAGCATAAACGGGCCGGCCCACCTCGACACGACCAGGCTGGAAGCGAGCTATCAAATGCCGGGGACGGTGTTATGTCCTCAAACTGCCCAAATTGGTCCGATCAGCATTTTACTTGCGGGTTTTGATTGGAATGAATATTTTACGATCCATAGGCTTTGGGCTTCCACGAGCTTTTTCGGGTGGAATGCGACCCCGGATACGATTTGGCGTCCGCCGTTTTAAATAAACGCAAAAGGAGAGTTATGGGACAATCTCTTCAAGGCAAAGATAGGACTTATGAGACGGATGGAGACGATTTTTTGGAGAATCCGTACACGTGGGATGAGAATTTTGCAGAGCAAATGGCCGACAGGGTCAAGATCTCAGGTAGTTTAACGGCTTCCCATTGGGCGGTCATCAATTTTATTCGGAACACTTTCCTGGAAACCGGCCTTTGTCCTCCTGTTTATCAAACCCTCAGGCGTCTGAACTTACGCATAAAGGACCTGAAAAAGCTCTTTCCAACAGGTTATCTTCGCGGAGCATGCAAATTGGCGGGTCTGACCTACAGAGCTCAACACATCCACCCCTTGTGGCTAGAAAAGAAAGGAGTGGAAAAAATCCCCGAGTTTTTGGAGAAAAGAGTGTATCGAGTGGATGCTTATGGATTTCTGATTGATCCGTCGGAATGGGATGAAGATTTTGCCCTCCATAAGAGTGAAGAACTGAAAATGCCTGAGGGCCTGACCCATGAGCACTGGAAGATTATTAGATTTCTGCGTAAGCGATTCCAGGAAAGAGGTTCAGTCCCGACGGTTTATGAAACCTGCGAAGACACTGAAATCGAAATTGAAGATTTGGAGAGACTCTTTCCTGACGGTTATCATCGCGGGGCCGTAAAGATTTCAGGTTTGTGCGCAATTTAGGGAGTAATTAAGGGAAACCGGATAATGCTTATGGCCTGATCCGCAAACCATTCCAAAACGGGAGCTAAGCCGCCCGTGAAAGTTCTGCCGCAGGCGTCGTGGCGTATCCGGCCCCCTGCCAACAGACTAACCCGGCGCGGCGAGGTCCCTCACGGAAACAAATGACGGAAGCAACTCGTCTTCCGCGCCGAATTCACGGGCGGCATTTCACATCATTTCTTCGAAGCTTTTAAATCAATCCGTTTCTCCTAATCCCAAACGCTTCCACTGTTCTTTGGCTTCAGCCTCCGCCGTGGCTGTTTCCTCATCGCTCCAAGGCTGGAGAACAAGAGTTTCAGCCACCAGCTCCCATATGTACCGCACCTCATACTTGTAGCCCTGGTAGTGCTTCGGGAGCCGCTTCATTAATTGGTCATGACAGTTGGAGCACCCGACAACGACCACATCGGCGCCGCTGTTCTTAATGGATCTGTATTTCTCGCGTCCGTGCCAGGCAGATTCGTCTGGGTAGGGGCCGGGCCACATTCCGCCGCCCGCTCCACAGCAATGAGAATTGCCGCGAGTTGGCTCCATGTCGATAAAATCGTCCACGCACTGGCTGATTATCCATCGTGGTTCGTCGTAAAAGCCTTTGCCGAAATGGCGCTCGAGTTCTCTGCCGTGTTTACAGGAGTCATGCCACGTGAAAGTCTTGCCGGCATTCACGCTTTTATCGAGCTTGATTTTACCGGCCTGAATGAGTTCAACCAGATATTCGTAAAGATAGATGAAGCGGATTTCGTTTGCCGGGTCCTGTTTCACGCACTCCTTCATGCCCAGGCTTGCGCCGGAATGACGGGCTTTTTCCTTGTAAATATTCATCTTTATTTGAGCGCTTATGACTTACGCGCTTTTTTAAGCGCTTATGGCGTATGTCCTCTCATCCCCCACGCTTTTCCGGATTTAGTATTGATTTTTCTCCTGGGGACAGTATTCCCCGTATAATCCCCAGAAGCTCCTCGGCTTCCGGCGGTTTTTCGATGTACGCAGCCGGTTCCGGAACTTTTACACCTTCATACTCATCTACAACCTTCTGGGAATGGAAAAAGGTCTTCTTCGACAGGGCCGAAACCATAACGACAGGAATATCTTTCAACTGCGGGTCCTTTTTCACCTCGCGGTACATATAAATCCCGCTTTCTTTGGGCATCATGATATCCATGATGATCAATGATGGTTTCTCGCTCCGCGCCTTTTCCAAACCTTCATGCCCGTCCTTGGCCGCTATGGGCTTGTAGCCGCTGGTCTCGAGAAGTGTTGTCATGAAAACCCTCATGTCCTGCTCGTCATCGACTATCAGAATTTTTCTTGCCATGGTTCGAACCTCCAGCTTCAAAGCGTTCATCCGGCCAGGTTGCTCAGCAAGCCTCCGACACCTGGATCACAGGTGCAAAAGCCTGCTTTTCCGTATTATCCCAGTATTGGGAGGGTGAACTGTTTCAACGGGTTTCTTATCGCCATAACATGGCAGTGTGCATACTTCGATACGCTTGCGACGGTGCTCCCTCGATCTGGATCGCCGAGGTCGGATTTCCCCAGGGCGCCCATTACGATCAGGTCGATACCGTTCTTTTTTGCGTACCGGATGATCTCAATATCAGGGGCCCCGCACACCACCACGAATTCATAAGAGTTAAAGCCCTGCATTTTCTTCTCGTAGAAACTCCCGAGTTTTATCCTGGCTTCATCAACTACCCCCTGGTCATAAAAGGTCTGACCTTCTGTGGCCTTACCTTCGGGAAGGTCCTCATCGACCACATGCCTCATGTACTGGAAGGGAGAATGCGGCACATGAAGTATGTGGAGCTTGGCACCGTACTTTTTGGCCAGGTTGAGCGCATGGAGGAAAGCAATATTGGCATCCTCGGAAAAATCCGTACAGAATAGGATATTGCTATATTCAATCATGACTCTCTCCTTTCTTTTGAGTGATTGGACCACCATGTGCGACATTGCGGGAGCTAGTTGCGCCAGCTTCCGGGATTGGGAGGCAATTTTTCGCCGGCAGTCTGATGATGAATTTTGCCCCTTTTCCTTTCTCCGATTCAAAGCTTATTTCTCCCCCGTGTTCGCGCACGATCTTCTGGGTGATCATGAGACCGAGTCCGGTGCCTCGGGTGCCTTTCGTGCTAAAAAAGGACCTGAAAATCTTGTCCCTTGTGTCTATGTCCATGCCACATCCGGAATCGATCACCTGGTATTCGATTCCTCCCCCTTCCACCCTGGCCGTGCGAATAACGACCTCTTTTCGTCCGCCGGTGTGTTCCACGTCCACGCATGCATCAAAGGCATTGCTTATGAGATTCAATAGGCAGCAATGGATCTCATCCTGGTCCAGAAGGATTTCAGGCAGGCTTTCGTCGATATCCAACCTAAGACTTATTTGACACTCCCGGGATCGCTGCAGCATCAATTTGTGCAGATCCGTGACGATTTTATTCGGATTTACCCAGTCGTAGTTCGGCTCTCGTTCCTTTGCATAACCCAGAAGGTCGAGTGCCAGATTCTTAATTTTTTCCACGTTGCCCTTGACCATCTCCCAACCCTGGGAAAGATATTCCTCCTTGCCGAGTTCCATACCCTTTTCGACGACATAGATGCCTCCCTTCAGGCCCCCGATTATGTTCTTGATCGCGTGGGCCAGGGTAGCTACTGTTTGCCCGATTGCGGCGAGTCTTTCGGCGTCGAGCAGTTTCCGGGTCTTTTCATATACAAGATGCTCCAATTCTTCCGTGTACTCCCGGAGCTTTGCCTTCATACAAATTCTTTCCCGCGCCCTCTTTAAGGCAATTTCCAATGCATCGTCGTTTATCGGCTTGGTTATGAAGTCGGCAGCTTCGAACTGAAGGCTTTTTATCGCAAGTTCCAAATCACCGTGGCCGGTAATCATGATTACCTCCGCATCGGGTTGTTCTTCCTTTATGCGGCGCAGTAATTCGATACCGTCCATTCCCGGCATCTTGATATCCGTCAGGATTATGGGAGGGTGCTCAGTTTTGAAAACGCTAAGGGCTTCCTCACCCGAGGAAGCCGTCAGCACGTCATAGCCGCTGTCGGCCAACGTTATACTGAGGATTTTGCGAATACCTTCCTCATCGTCTACGAGCAGGATAGGATTGTTCATCAGACCTCACTGGCTACAGGGAAACGAATTATGAAGTTTGATCCCTGATTCTCTATTGTCTCGACCTCTATAGTCCCTTCATAATCCTGAATAATTCCGTAACTTATGGATAAGCCTAACCCGGTCCCCCTCCCAACCCTTTTCGTCGTGAAAAACGGCTCGAAAATTTTGTCCCGGACCGGCTTCGGGATTCCTATGCCTGTATCTGCCACCTCAATCCGGATTTTGCCCATTTCGAGGTGGGTCCGTACCGAGATCTTCTTGTCGGTTTTGTTTCGCCCATACTTTTCGCATTTATCTTCAATTGCGTCCCGCGCATTGATGAGCAGGTTGATGAAGACCTGTTCGAGCCTGTTACTGTTGGCGAGAAGAGGTGGCAAATCTTCCTGAAGATCTCTTCCCACTTCGATCTCTCTGAGCTTAAGCTGCTGCATGAAAATTGCCAGGGCCCTTCCCAGGGCCTCGTTGACGTCAACCTTTTCCCTTTTGACCTCCGCTTTGCGCCCGAACTCCCGGAGGTGGTTGATTATTCCCGATGCTCTATCCACATGGCTATCGATTTCCTCGGCCAATGTCCTCAAGATTTCCAGCTGTATCAACTCGTTTTTCTTGATCTTCTTTACTATGAAACTGCTTGCGGTCTTCATCACGGAAAGGGGCTGATTGAGTTCATGGGCAATCGCGGTGGCCATCTCGCCAAGGGTTGCCATCTTGCTTGCCTGGATCAGGTGCTGTTCAGCTATCAGTCTTTTGGTTATGTCACTCGTGGTAACGAGGTATGCTTCCCGGCCAAGATATTCCGAAGGGGAAATGCGGATATTTACATAGATGGTTCTGCCGTCTTTTGTGGTGTGCCGGATGTTGTTGAGAGTATCCGATCGTCTGAGGTCATTGGCGGAGTCGCCGCTTTCTTCAGGCTCGAAAACATCCCTGAAATACTCCCCGATCATCTCCTCCTTCGCATAACCATACGTATGATAGACCATTCCATTACAGTCGATTATTTTCAGTTCGCTATCGAGAACGAAAACCGGATTAGGGATATTGTTGAATATTTCCCGATACTTTTTTTCCGATTTCCTGATCTCTTCTTCCAGCAACTTGCGTTCAGTTACATCAACGCTCATCTCCATGACTGCCGCGATACTCCCCTGAGCGTCTCTCAGAGGTGAAGTGCGACAGATCCAATGCGAAATCCTGCCGTCTTTAGTAATGCCCGATTCCTCGCTCTGGTGGGATTCTCCATCTTCGAACGTCATGAGAACCGGGCAGACTGCGCACGTATCGGCCCTTCCCTTGTATATTTTGTAGCAATGGCCTCCGGGATAGGGGGCAAAAGTTTCCGCGAACTCACGATTGTAGCGAATCAGCCTTAGCTCTGCGTCCTGCACGGTTATATAGCAAGGCACCTGCTCAAAAAGTTCCTGGTATTCAAACCTCTGTAGGTTCAGTTCTTCCTGTTTTTCACTGATCTGCCGTGCCATGATGTCGATAGCATGGGCCATTTGGCCGATCTCATCTTCCCATTTGGCATCGAACGGATGATGATATTCCCCTTGCGCGATGTGCCGGGTCCAAGTGATAAGCTTCTTAATGGGGCGATTCACGAACAGGAAGAGGAAAGTGACAATGATCGCAGAGGTCGCAACAAACACGATCACCGCGAGTGCAATTATCCTTTCCCCATACGCTTTGATCCCCTTGTCGGTCTCCTTTAGCGATACCACTACATCGAGAGCGCCGAGCACCTTTTTATCCTGGGGATGAACGTGACAGGCTGCCGAGGCGCAACCGGGCTCGTTGTAAATGGGACTGATGATGCCCATGAGCCTGTAGCCGTCCCGGGACTCGAAGATGCGTGTCCTGGCTGAAACAGCCAGTTCCTCCAGGGGCGGTTGCGTCCTGTGGCAGATGTCGCAGGCTTCCGCCTTTATGCTTGTTGTCCTGTCGACCTCGTTTGAAATACTCGAAAACTTGATCTGCCCCTGTTTGTTGTAGATCCGGATATTCTCGATACCTTCCTGCCTGCCGATGTTTTTGGTAATCTCGTTGAGATCGTTCCTGGAGTTGAGCATCATGGCGTAGTGGGTGCCCAGCTTGATCGTATTGCCGAGGCGGTCGCAGGATTCGATAATGCTCTGCAGCGTATTCACCTTCTGGTAGTTTATGTTGAAATTCGCCCACGTGAATATACTGACGAAAAGGACCAATCCTACCAGAACTATCAGCCTGGAGATAAGACTCCTGTAGATTCCGACTACGCCCTTAAACATGCTCGGCCTTTCCAGAAAGCTATCATTTCGGGGGAAGGAGTTGAACAAGAAAGCGGAATATTAGGATAAGACGGAATACCCCCTGTTTCAATCGACTGCCTGTTGCATTCGCAAAAGCCTTGCCTGAAATGATTCGGTCAAAGCCATATTGAGATCGAGCCGGAGTCCGCTCTCCGGCAGACCCAGCCCAAAGCCGATCAACTGCGGTAAATAGATCACCGATATCGCCAAATCCCTGCCTCTCATCCTGCTAATTTTTTTCTGGCTCATTTCCAGGTTCATCTGACACATCGGGCACACGGTGGCGATGCAATCGGCGCCCTTTGCCGCCTCGAGAATATCCGCGACCAGCTCGAGGGCCAGCTCTTTTTTGGTGGTCATCAGTCCGGCCCCGCAACATTTTGCCCCCATTGGCCAATCAAAGACATCGGCGCCCGTGGCGCGGATGAGAGCGTCCATGGAACGGGGCTGTTCAGGATCATCGAAAACCCTGTATGGCCGGAGCACCTGGCATCCGTAATACGGCGCTACGCTCAGGCCGGATAAACCGCGCTTGACTGCCGCGGCGATCCTTTCAGGACCGGTGTCGTTTGCGAGAACGTCGAGCAGATGCCGGATTCTGGTTCCTCCGGTATATGAGAGCCCTTCTTCCTCCAGGGCCTCATTGACGGCATTCGCCGTTCGAGCGCTGCGGTTCATCTGATCGTCGGCTCTTAGCAAGTTAAGATAGCAGGCGCTGCATGGGACCAGAAAATCCGCATCCTGGCCCGATCTTGCCGCCAGGGCTAGATTTCGCGCGGGAAGAGCCACGGAGAGCAGGTAACTCGAAGCATCCGCGGCGCTTGCGCCACAGCAGGTCCAGTCATCGAGTTCGACCAGTTCCGATCCCAGAGCGTCCATGAGAGCCCGGACCGAGATGTCGTATTCTTTTGCCGTGCTCTCCAGGGAGCAGCCAGGGTAGTAGAGATACTTCAAAGTGCCGCCTCCAGTTCTTTCACCTTTCGGTAGAGGACGTCGAGCTTGCCCTGCCTGCCAAAGCTCGGTATATGCGGTGCGATTTTGCCTTTGACCATGAGCTTTATCCCGAGGGGGGTGAAGCTCAAAGGAGTGCCCGGGTCCCCGAGCGCCAGGAAGTATCTGCCCATCATCTCGGCTTCCCGGACCCTTCCATATTTTCTAACAGTATTCAGGAAAGCCCTGTAAAAAAGCGGGCTTTTTTTATCCTTGAACCACCCTTGCCTCATGGCCGCTCTTTTCAGAGCAGCCATTGTATCGGTAAGCGGCAATCCTCTCGGACATCGGAGCGTGCATAAATAACAGCTTGAGCAGAGCCAGAAGGTCCTGCTATTGAAAATCTCTTCTTTCAAGCCTGACTGCACCAGCCTCCAGAGCTGCCTGGGCGTATAGTCCATTTCCCGGGAACTGCCGCAGGAGCCGGTGCATGTACCGCATTGAATGCAGGCCGCGATGTTTTTAGCTATCTCCGGGGGTAAATCCACCTCCACTCGAGCCGGCACTTTCATATCTACTCCTGAGGGAAAAACCATTTCTGCGCTCCCAAACATCTATTCAAGGGCGGCATCCAGCATGCCCATAACCTGCCGATCGCTATAGCCGCGAACAACCGAAGCGCCGCTAGGGCAAATGGCCGCGCAGGACCCGCATCCCTGGCAGGCCAACTCGTCAACTTCAATGATTTCTTCATCTTCATTTTTGCGCCTGGCGCCGTAAGGACAGGCAGAGACGCACCTCTCACACAGGGAACACAGGCTGGGCCTGACCTCGGCAACTATGCTTCCCGCATGGACTTCATCCCGGTTCAGCATCCCCAATGCCCGCTGGGCCGCGGCCTGCGCCATGGCTATGGACTCGGGAATGGACCGAGGTGAATGCGCCGTGCCGCAGAGGAAAACCCCTCGTTTCCGGGACTCGACCGGCTGCCACTTGTAGTCGGCTTCCATGAGAAAACCGTCCCCGTTGAGTTCTATTCCGAAAAGACCCGCGAGCACGTGCTGATCATTGGGAATGATGCCGGTGCTGAGCACCAGTATGTCGGCTTCGAGGATTATGTCCCGGCCGAGGATCGGCTCATGTGCGGCAATCAGGATGCTTTTGCCGTCTCCGAGCGAGACATCGGGTTTTTTCTCCGGCGTGTACTGGACAAAGATGATGCCCTCGCGCCTGGCCCTGGTATAATAAGTTTCCAGAAAACCGTAGGTCATGATGTCTCTGTAAAAGATGTAGATATCGAGGTCAGGGTTGCGCTCCTTGAGATGCAGCGCGTTCTTGAGGGCCGTGGCACAGCAGACCCGGCTGCAGTAATTGCGGCCTTTCTCCCTTGAGCCGACACACTGAATCATCGCGACCGTCCGAAGTGCCGCGGGATCGAGCGCCTCGCTTCGGATGCGCTCTTCAAGTTCAAGCTGGGTAAGGATTGATTCGCTCATCCCGTGGCAGTATTCCTGCGTAGGCGCCTCCCTGCCTCCAGTCGCCAGTATTGCTACCCCGTGCTCCATGGCTTCGACTCTTGTGCCTTCAATTTCCACAGTGGTCAGGAAATTTCCTCCCCGGTGCTGAGAATGGACTATCTCGGCGTTCTTGCAGACGGAAATGTTCGGATGGTCCTCGACCTGTGAGATCGATTTTTCAAGGATTTGCGCCGTGGACGTTCCTTCGATGGTTCTGTGCACGCGGCGGGTAAGGCCGCCGAGAACGCCGGATTTCTCAATGAGGTCTACCTTGAACCCGTGGTCGGCGATAGCCAGGGAAGCGGTCATCCCCGCGATGCCGCCCCCGATTACCAAAGCTTTCCGGACAATGCGCCTGGGAGACGGAGAAACTGGATTTGCGCCCTTCAGCCTTTCCAGGGACATTTTCAGCGCGGCCTCGATTTCATTGGACGCCGAATCTCCGTTTCGGAATGCCGGGGTGCGTATATCGACAACATCCATGAGCACCGGGTTAAGACCGATGTCATTTCCGAGTTGAATCGGCTTCCTTCCGTACAGGCAGGGGACGCATGCGCCGAGAACGACCGCGTTGATGCCGCTCCCCTTCAGGTTTTCAACCAGCGCGTCCCAACCGGATTGAGTACAGATTCGTTCGATGCTGAAGAATTGGAGAACCGGGCACCGGTCGGCAAGGCTCCCTTCTAGCTTCTTCATGTCCAGGAGTTTGTCCAGGGACCCGCCACATGTACAAAGGACCACCGCGGCCCGTGTCTGCTCCCTGGAAACGTCCCTGAACGGGCTTTCGCCCCTGGGTTGAGCCAAAATGCTTCCGCCCCTGGAGTGGATGAGCATGGATGCCTCGAGCGAAGCGGAACTGGCGAGGACGACCGAGTCGGAAATATCTTTTAGGCCGGAAGATGAACCGCCCGCAAAGACGCCTTGCCTGCTGGTCCTGCTTTGGAAGAACTCGGCGGTTCGGCAAAATCCCCATTGATTGAGCTCCGTTTTGCTGAGTTCCGAAAGGGCTTCCGAGTCTCCAGGGGGCTTCTGCCCGGCAGCCAGTACCACCATGTCGAACTGTTCGCCGCGAACCCGGCCTTCCGCGTCCACAAAGTGCAACATGAGCGAACCATTCGCCGCGGGTTCCACCGAATGGACACGGCTCCTTATGAATCGGACCCCGGCTTCTGTTTCCGCACGATCCCGGTAGCGCTGGTAATCTTTCCCGAAAGTCCGCATATCCATGTAAAAGATTGCCGTATCGACTGCACCGCCGGTCCTGGATTTTGCGAGCAGGGCCTCCTTTATGGAGAACATGCAGCAAACCGATGAGCAGTAATCGGCTTTTTCCTGAAGGTTCCTGGAGCCGACGCACTGGAGCCAGGCGATCTTTTCGGCAGGTTTTCCGTCGCTCGGGCGCAGCAATTTCCCTGCATTCGGTCCCGTACCGCTGATCAGCCGTTCAAACTGCATGCTGGTTATTATGTTGGGCAGCACCTTGTACTCATATGTGTTCGAGCCTTCGGCGGGATTGGAGAACTCCGAGCCTGCCGCCATTATCACCGCCCCAACTTCGACCTGGCGCTCGGTGACCTTCACGGTGCTCTCATACTGCTGTACGACCTTCGAAATCAGGGCATCGATATCGAAAGGCTTCATCAGGTAGTCGCGAGCGCCGGTTTTCATTGCCTCGACCGCGGTTTCGACCGTTGCGTACGCGGTCATCATCACCACTGGCAGGGTTTCACGCATTTCCTTCGAGATTTTCAGAACTTCCACGCCGTCCATTCCAGGCATCTTGATGTCGAGCAGCATCAGGCCGTAGTCGTTCCGGGAGAGCAGATCGACGGCTTCCCTGCCCGATCCGGCCGTGTCGACGCCAAAGCCTTCCACATCGAGCCATTCCTTGAGCGAATCGCGAACGATCAGTTCATCGTCGACCACAAGGACCCGAAAAGCCCGTCTGGCATCGAGCCTGAGCTCGATGGCCCCTGTCGGGCAGATTTTTTCGCACTCGCCGCACCGCGTGCATGCGGCCGCATCGATTACAAACCGGTTGGGTATGCTGTGCGGGACCGGAAGGTATACCGCCTTTCGACTGGTCAAACCCGCGTTGAAATCGTCCGGGATTTCGACCGCACATACAGAGCAACACTGCCCGCAGCCAATGCACTTTTCGGCGGCTATGAAAGAGGGGGCGGAGACAAGGGTTGCACGAAAGTTGCCGGGTTCCCCTTCGAGGGAGACCAGTTCCGTGGATAACATGATTTCGATGTTTTCGTGAAAAAGTCCTTTCCTCAGGCAAAACTGGGACGATGCGTCACGGTTTATCGTCGGAAGCATCTTGCACATACCGCAGCGATCAGTTGGGAACTGAAAATCCAACTGGCTCAGAATCCCGCCCAGGTGAGGGGACTTGTCTATCAGAAAAACATGGTAATTCATTTCAGCCAGGTCGAGGGCCGACCGGATTCCACTGATGCCTGCGCCGATGACCAGGGCTGAACCGGTTTTCGTGTCCATGAAGTTACCTCGTGAGAAAAGGAGTCATCAGATGCCTCCGAAGGTTCAATCCTTTCCGTCCGTTACTTCCGGAAACTCCCGCTCTCTAAAGACCGAAAGCGGTGGGTCTTCGTCCAGGCTCAATCCCGCGGTGTATCCAAAAGCCCTCTGGGTGAAATGGGCAACGGTGCGGAACAGCTCCATGACGGGCACGCCGTTGGGACACGCGTTCGAACACTGGCCGCATCCTATGCATGCCGTGCTCATGTGGGCCATGCGCGTCAGGTGGTAAAAAACCGTGTCCGTCGGGATTTTGATCAGGCCCTTCCGTTTTGCCCAGCGCAAGTACTGGGCAGGTTCATGATCGAATACGTCAGTGGTGAAAACACACTCCCGGCAGTAGCAAACAGGACAGGCGACCCGGCAGTTGTAGCAGTTGACGCAATTGCCCAGGTAATGCGTGAGTTTTTCAATGTCGGACACGGCCGCCCCCGTACTTTCGAACATCCGGTCCCGGTATGCCGTGCGCTCTTTGACCAGCCGCCCTATGGCTTCATTCCTGTTCTCGGGAACGCTGCTCTCGGGCATCTGCAGCTTCTGAATCGCTTTTTCCCCCTTCTCAGTATTCGAGATCAGGCTGAGAGATTCCCAAATGTCGTTTCCCAGAAGTCCAATGGTTAGATCGGCCCCATCCGGGACCGGGTATTCGCACGATTTGCATGCAGGGCAAATGCCGGGGCCGGTTGAGGGTTGGGCTTCGCCACCGAAGGCTTTTTCATAGAATAGAAGCGTAGATGCGTCACCTTCGGCGGCTTCTGCGAATTTTCCGTAATCGGTATTGCCGAACGCACCCAGACAATCCATGCCGATCAGCAGGACTTCCTCCGTGCTGCCTTGTTTGAGTTTTACAAGTTCGATAAAGGCTCGAATTTCGCAGGGCCGCAGAACTGCGGCCATCATGATGCCGGATGGTTTTCTGGAAAGTCTGGAGAGGACCCTGGCGGCGTTCAGCGGGAACGCCGGGGCCAGAGGGTCGGCGCGGTCGAGCTTATCGGGAGAGACCACAAGAGCGGGCATGACCGAATTTCTTACCGGCAGGCGCTCCGGTACGAGCACCGCTGAGACTACTCCTTTTTCCAGCAGCAGCTTGAAAAATCCCCTTAACGACTCGACCGGATTCCGGTCGTTCACCGTGAGTTTTACCGTCATGGCCATGGTTTTGCTCCAACTGATATTCGATCTATAGGACCATTTGCCTGCGCAGTTCGTTCGGACCTATCGCCTTGACTTCCGCAACAAGCGCCCGGAGTGTTTCGGCAAAGTCGATACCCTCACTTGCCCCGATCCACGTCATCTTCAGCCTGCGTTCATCAAATCCAAACCTGGGGAGTATTTCCTTCAGCAGTTTCATTCGCCGGCGCGCCTTGAGGTTTCCGTTTATGTAATGGCAGTCGCCCGGGTGGCATCCGCTGACAAGAACGGCGTCCGCGCCTTCGAGAATTGATTTGATGATGTACTTGGGATCGACCATGCCCGTGCACATCATTCGAATCATGCGGACGTTAGGGGGCTGAATGAGCCTGGACGTCCCCGCCAGGTCAGCCGCTGTATAGGTGCACCAGTTACAAACGAAGGCTATAATCGTCGGCTCGTATTCGACCATACAATTCTCCTGCAGCTTGGCTCTAGACTACCTCGTCAAGAAGGCCCTCGATTTCGGCAAATATCTGTCTGGGTGTAAAATGCTTCACCCGGGCCGCTCCGCTCGGACAGAAAGCGGCGCAACTCCCGCATCCCTTACACACTGCCTCGTTTACTTCGGAAACGCCCCGACGCTCATTGAATTCGATTGCCGAGTAGGCGCACAGCTTGATACAGGTTTGGCAGCCGGCGCAGATATCCGGATCGATCCATGAAGTGACAGGGGAGACCTGAACCTTTCCGCGGGCGGCAAGAGCGAGGGCCTGGGCGGCTGCGCCGGAAGCATGCGAAACAGTGTCGGGAATGTCTTTGGGACCCTGGCAGACCCCGGCGAGAAATATGCCGTCCGTCGCGGTTGAAACCGGCCCGAGTTTGGGATGCTCCTCCAGGAAGAAACCATCCCCGCCCTGGTTTACACCGAAAACGCGAGCCACTTCCGGAGTGCTCTCGCGTGCCTGCATAGCAGTGCACAGGATCGCCATGTCGACTGGAACCCGTATGCGTTTGCCGATCAGAGTGTCCTCGCTGACCACCACCAGCTTCCGTTCTCCGGAATCTGTCGTTTCGGCCAGGATTTCCGCCGGCTTCCCGCGGATGAAATTGATCCCCTCTTCCTGAAGCCGCCTGTAGAACTCTTCATAGCCCTTTCCGTAGCACCGCATGTCTATATAAAAATTGTAGACTTTTGCATCGTGCCCGACTTTTTCCTTGATCAGGTGTCCGTATTTGAGAGCATACATGCAGCAAACGCGCGAACAGTAAGGATGGTGGTTTACGTCGCGGCTGCCGACGCAGTGTATGATGGCAATACTCGCGGGTTTCTTTCCGTTTTTCATCAGGATCTGTCCGCCGGTAGGCCCGACGGCGTTGTTGAGCCTTTCGAATTCCAGGCCGGTGTAGACCTCTTCAAAGCGGCCGTACCCGTAGTTTTTGAGCGAAGAGGGATCAAATATGTCGAAGCCCGTGGCAAGGACAATCGAGCCGACCTCGATATCCAGTTCTTTTGCTTTCATGGAGTGATCGACCGCCGAGCGCTCGCACGACCGAACACACTCCATGCACTCCGAGCAGATGCCGCAGTTGAGGCATCGGTCGGCTTCGGCCTTCGCATCACGTTCGGACATACCGAGGCTTACCTCTGAAAACGAGGCCTTTGCCCTTTCCAGGTCCATTCGGTCTGCTTCGGCCCTGGAAAGCGGTTCGATCCCCCTTGGAATCTCGCGCCAGCTTTTCTCTTTCTCGATGCTCTCGCCGTTTCCGCTCGAAAGGGTAGCCAGGCTTTCTCCCCGCAAATAGATATCTATCGCATCGGCCGCCTTCCGGGCAGCCGCCACGGCTTCTATCACCGTCGCCGGACCGCTTACCGCATCGCCCGCGGCGAACACATCCGGCACTGAGGTCTGCATGGTCGAACCATCGCTAAGAATCCTGCCTCGTCTGCCCACATCGACCCCACAGTCATTGCAGCACCCGGATTCCGGCTCTTGGCCGATTGCCGCGATGATGGCATCGCACCGGATGACAAAATCGGAACCCTCTGAGGGAACCGGCCTCCTTCGCCCACTCTCATCAGGGGGACCAAGGGTGGTCTTGATGCAGTGCAACCCGGCGACTTTCCCGCCAAAGCCCACGACCTCGACAGGCGCGCTCAGATAGACGATTTGAACACCTTCGGAAAGAGCGTCCTGAATTTCCTCCCTGTAGGCCGGCATCTCTTCAAGGCTTCTGCGATAGACAATGATGACCTCCTTGCTTCCGAGCCGCAGAGCGGTCCTGGCGGAATCGATCGCGACATTGCCGCCGCCTACGATCACCACACGGTTGCCTGGTGATTGGAGCCCGCCGAGACTTGTCTGTCGCAGGAAATCAGTTGCCTGAACGATGCCGCTGAAATCCTCCTCGCCCGGGATATTGAGCTTAAGGGCGCCGTGAGCACCGATTCCGATGAAGATCGCCTTGAAGCCCTTCTGCCGCAGTTCTTCGACAGTGAAGTCCTTCCCAAATACCTTCTCCGTTTCCACGCAAACACCCAACCGAAGGATATTGCCGATTTCCCCGTCGAGCACTTCAGAAGGGAGGCGATAAGCAGGGATGCCGACCCGAAGCATTCCCCCGATAACGGGGAGAGCTTCGAAAATGGTGACCCCGTATCCCTTGAGCCTGAGATAGTAAGCAACGGTAAGCCCGGCGGGACCCGAACCGATCACCGCCACCTTTTCCGGCTTCTCTTCGATGGCTGGAAGAGGGATATCCTCCAGGTTTACCCGGTCGGCCGCAAACCGCTTGAGCTCTCTTATCGCTATTGCCGATTCGACCTCCGTTCTTCGGCAGGCCGCTTCACAAAAGTTAGGACACACGCGCCCAAGCACACCGGGAAGAGGAACTCGTTCCATTATGAGCTGGACTGCTTGCCGGTATTTGCCCTGGCCTATGAGCTGCACATAGCCCTGAACGTTGATTTCGGCAGGGCAGGCTATCCTGCAGGGCGCCGGGTCTTTCTTGTCGATTGCAAAGGTGAGCGGCACGGCCTGCGGGAAGTACCTGTAGACGGCCTTACGTTTCCCGAGGTTTTCATCAAACTCGTTGGGAACCGAAACGGGGCAGTTCTCGGCGCAGATCCCGCAACCCGTGCACCGGTCTTCGAGGATGTAGCGGGGTTTGCGGTGTACGCGCACCTTGAAGTTTCCCACGAAGCCCCTCACCTCGGTCACTTCGCTGCAGGTGAGGAGATCTATATTCGGGCTCTGGCTTACGGCAACGGTCTTGGGAGTGGATATACATGCGGCGCAGTCCAGGGTCGGAAAGGTCTTGTCAAACTGCACCATATGCCCTCCGATGGAGGGCTCCTTTTCGACGAGATGGACCCGGTAGCCAGCCCTGGCGATGTCGAGAGATGCCTGGATGCCGGCAATCCCTGCGCCAACGACCAATACGTTCGGATTCACACTGACTTCGCGGCTCGTAAGGGTTTTATGAAAATTCACCCGGTTTATGGCGGCGGCGGCGAGTGTTTTGGCCTTTTGAGTTGCCCGCACCGGGTCTTCGGTTACCCAGGAGCAGTGTTCCCGGACACAGGCCATTTGAAAGTAGTAAGGGTTCAAGCCTGCCCGCTCGCAGGCGCTCTGGAAAGTCCTCTCATGAAGTCTGGGAGAACAGGATGCAACCACCACCCTGTTCAGGCCCATCTCCCGTATGTCCTTCTGAATCATCTCCTGGCCGGGGTCGGAGCACATGAACTTGTAGTCCCTGGCAACGACAACGTTTCTGAGGGCCATGGCGAACCTGGCAACTTCCTCTACAGCCACTTTGCCGGCAATGTTCGTTCCGCAGTGGCAGATATAAAAGCCAATTCTGGCTGACATCTGTGAACTCCAATCAAGTGTGTCGAATTTCGTCAGAAAATATTGCTACCGGGGTGTTTTCCGGTCCTCACTTTCCTGTTTCCAGGCCGCCTTCATCGCTTTGTCAAAGAGACATTCCCCACAATCGCACTCTTGATCGCAGAGCTTGAAATTCACTACCTTAGCCTTCATCCAAATGCATTCTCTTTCGCCAGAGGCGAAAACTCCCGAACTGGACTTTTTCGAGCGCTGGTCCGACATGATGATGCAAGCCCGCTAATCTGTTTTTGTTTGAATCAGCTTTGCCTCGATTGCCGCTCAGGCCGGCAGGTAAATTGAATGGAGTCCAGGGGCGCCGGGTGGTTGCACGGAGCGCGGCTGTCATTTATTCATTGGCAAGAGGCATGCCAATGGATGAATAAGAGAGCTGGCTGGCGCGAGTTCCGGCTGGTGGCTGTTTTGAGGATTGTGGAGCAATACCCTCTTCCGATTGAATTCACGAGGTTTGTTTGGATTTGTACAGGAAGTGATTAATTTTTAAACAGCTTTGAAACGGAGTGTACGGTTTGAGCCGGTCTATCCAATGTTGACAAGCCGGGACGTGGCTCTTGATCTCCGGATTGTTGCCTGTTGGCATGGTCTGGTGTATAAATATTATACACTCTCACTTTCGCACTACATCGCAGCCTTTCCCCGTGTATTGTTCCTCGAACTGATCTCATGCCGATTCGCATTTTCCAGGAATAGAATATCGCACCTGTACCCAGGAGCCCTGAATGGAAAAAGTAATGAAAATCGCCATCATAGGAGGCGGCAAGAGGTGCAGGACATTCCTGGAGATGTTCGATGCCAGGCGCTTCCCCAAGCTGCGTGCGGAAATCGTTGCCGTAGCCGACCCGAACCCCGACGCGGTCGGTATCCGGCTGGCCCGTGAAAAGAATATCTACACGACTGGCGACTACAAGGATTTCTTCGCCATAAAATCTTTGGACCTGGTAATCGAACTCACAGGAAAAGAAGAACTGCTGGATGATTTCCTCAGGAACAAGCCGGCGAAAATGCGCGTTCTGGAAGCGGCAATATCCCGGATCTTCGGAGACGTCCTGCGTATGCGTGAGGAGTATCTTTTCACCAAACGCCATATCGACCTGGTGGAAGGCATTATGGACAGCCTTTTTCTCAGCATGCGGGATTGGGTCCTTGTTCTTCAGCCCGATTTCAAGGTGCTTGACGCAAATGAGGCTTTTCTCAATGCGGTTTGCACGAGCAAAGAGGAAATAATTGGAAAATTCTGCTTCCAGGCAGCCTGCGGGCTGACTGATCATTGTGGAGGAGAGGGCTTTGATTGCCCTGTAAAGCGGTCCCTGGAGACCGGAGCTATCTCTCATGCAATTCTTGAGGGTGCCGGCCAGGAAGGCTCGGGACGCTACCACGAAATAACCGCCGTACCCTTGAAAGCCGCAGACGGTCGGATTCAACTCGTCGTCGAATGCTTCAGGGATATTACGGACGAGCTTGAAAAGAAAGTGGAGCAGAAAACTCTTGCCCTGAAACTGGATCTCATGCGGCTGATCCACGAGGAAAAAATGATTTCCCTGGGCAAGCTGGCAGCAGGGGCGGTACACGAAATAAACAACCCGCTTTCGGGAATAAATGCGCTCGCCCGGCTCATGCAGAAGGAGTTGGAGAGCGGGGATATCGACCCGGCGAGCAAGGACAGGTTTATTTACTACCTCAACCTGATCAGTACGGAATCGGTCCGATGCAGCGGGATTGTCAGGGACCTGCTACAATTCTCCCGTCAATCCAGGGGTGCACGGGTCTTTTTCCAGTTGAATGAAACCGTATCAAAAGCGATTCATTTCATCGGGTTCCGGCTGGAGGCCCAAAACATCCAGGTGCAAACCCGGTTATGTGAGGAGCTTCCCCAGTTGATCGGCGATCAGAGCCAGATCCAGCAATGCCTCCTGAATCTTTTGTTCAACGCGATCGACGCGATGCCTGACGGAGGGGAACTTGCCGTTAGTACTTACTGGGACAGGTCCCGAGGACAGATTCGACTCGAAATCGCCGATAGCGGTACAGGTATTCCCAAAGAATTTGTTTCCCGCATATTCGAGCCTTTTTTCTCTACCAAGAGCAGGGACAAGGGTGTCGGCCTGGGTTTGTCGGTGGTCTACGGGATCGTCAAGGAGCATGGAGGCTCCATATTCGTTCGGAGCAAAGAAGGGGCCGGCGCGCGTTTCATCATCAAGTTCCCCCTGAAACCAGGGCCGCAATAGGAGGACAGACCTTGGCGGAAAAGATTCGTATTCTTGTCGTCGACGATGAACTGATAATCCGGGAATCGCTGGCCGGCTGGCTCAAGAGGGCCGGCCACGATGTGACTACCGCCTCCGGCGGGCACCAGGCACTCGAAGTGATAGGCAGAAGTGATTACGACCTGGTTTTTCTGGATATCAGAATGCCGGACCTGGGGGGGCTGGATGTACTCAAGAACATCAAGATGGTCCATCCACATACGCTGGTCGTCATGATTACGGCATACGGTTCGATTGAAACCGCAATCGAGGCTATGAAGAGCGGGGCTGACGACTTCATCATCAAGCCCTTTGAACCTGAAGGGCTCAAGCTTTTTGTGGAAAAGCTCTTCAACCAGAAAAAGCTGCTTGACGAAAACATCCGCCTCAGACACGAGGTAGAGAACAACTCCCGTTACCAGGATCTCATAGGCACGTCTTCGTCGATGAGGAATCTTTTTGCTTTTATCGACCAGGTCGCCGGAGTGGATTCCCCGGTATTGCTGCAGGGTGAGACGGGGACCGGAAAGGAACTGGTGGCTAAGGCCATTCACGCCCGGAGCAACCGCCGCTATGGGCCGTTTATAGCTATCAACTGCGGCGCTTTCGCCGAAACGTTGCTCGAAAGCGAGCTTTTCGGCCACGAGGCCGGCTCTTTTACCGGTGCAACCCGCACCCAGAAGGGCCGAATCGAAATGGCAAGAGGCGGTACCCTTTTTCTGGACGAAATTGGTGAAATCCCACTCAAAATGCAGGTAGATCTGCTCAGGGTACTCCAGGAAAAAAGTTTCCACCGGGTCGGCGGCAACAGGGACATAGCCGTCGATTTCAGGCTGATAGCCGCAACCCATCAGGACCTGCTGGGAAAAGTCGCCCGAGAGGAATTTCGAAATGATTTTTATTTCCGGCTAAAAGTAATCGAAATCGAAGTTCCGCCCTTGCGGGGCCGCAGGGATGACATACCCCTTCTGGCGGAACACTTCCTGCAAAGATTTCGCCGCGAAACAAACAACCGGGTCACAGGTATCCGGGAAGAAGCCCTCCTCTCGCTGCAGTCCTACGACTGGCCCGGAAACGTGCGCGAACTGGAAAATGCGATTGAGCGGGCGGTTGTCCTTGCAAGGACCCCCTTTTTGAAAAAAGAGGATTTCGGTTTCCTCTTCCGGTTGACGGAAGAAAAAGGAGTATTCGTATCGATGAAAGATGTGGAAAAAGACCATATCGGGCACATTCTCAAGCTCTGCCGATGGAATGTGTCCAAAGCCGCTTCCATGCTCGAGATCAACCGGGTGACCCTGCACCACAAGATAAAAAAGTATGGTTTGACGCAGGAACATTGAGTGAGCGCATCAGTGGGCCGATCAACCGAGTGGCCGGCTGTTTGCCGGAAGCTCGATTTCAAACCGGGAGCCTTTGCCGGGTTCGCTCTTCACACGAATCGTCCCATTGTGCCTGTCCACGATCCCGAACGTGGTGGAAAGGCCGAGACCAAGTCCTTTCCCTTCCGTTTTAGTGGTGAAGAAAGGATCGAAAACATAAGGCAGGTCCTCTTTTGAAATCCCGCACCCCGTGTCCCGGATCAAAATCCTGACAAGGTCCCTGTCTGCGTCAAAGCTGCTTGTAAGGCTCAGGATGCCGCCTTCCGGCATGGCATCGATGGCGTTGAAAATCAGGTTGATAACGCATTGCTGGAGCTGATTGAAATCCCCCTGTATCTTCGGGAGGTCCCCGAGAAGGTCCGTTTCCACCCGGATATTCTGAAGCGCCATTTTGTGCCCGCTCAAATCAATGCACTTGCTCAGGAGTTCATTCATATCCACGAGGCTGAACTCGAGCTTGGACTTCCTGGAAAAAGCCAGGAGGTTGGATACGATCTTGGAACAGCGCTCGAGTTCACTTTCCATGAGAGAAAGATAGCCCTGAAATTTTGTGGATAATTCCTGTGAGAGAGTTCCGCGTGAGAGTATCCGGATCATCAGGCGGGCATAGTTGAGGATTCCCGCAAGAGGGTTGTTGATTTCATGCACTACACTGGCTGCGAGCTTTCCAAGAGAGATCATCTTATCCTGGTGGAGCAGACGTGCCTGGTCGACAACTTGCTGGGCGAGTTTTCTGACCTCCCTCTCGTCTCGAAAGAAACAGACAACCCCCATATCCTCCTCTCCCTGGATCATTCTGGCTGCCGAAACCTGGACGGGAATCCGGGAGCCGTGTTGTCCCGACAAACAGCTCTCATGGAGGAAGAGCTTTCCCTGCCCTCCGAATTCCTCGGAGTTGAGCATATTCCTGAATTTGCTGGCTTCGCCCTGACAGAACAGCTTATCTATGTCCATTCCTGAAACGGTATCCCTGGTATATCCGAGCATCCGCTCCATGCTCCTGTTGAAAATTACTATCTTCCCCTCCCTGTCGCAGGCGATGATGCCGTCTATGGAGCTTTCAATCAGTAGTTTCTGCAGATGAAAGGTCTTGGCCAATTCTTCGGCGGTCTCCATCCACCGCTGCTCGATCAGAGCAGTGTAATCCCTCAGGTCCTTTCGCGTGGTGTATCTGTCACGGGCCCTTTTCAGGGCCACCATGAGCGCCTGTTCGCTTATGGGCTTCGTTATGAAGTCCGATGCATCCAACTGGAGAGCATCGATTGCATGATTTATGTCGCTAAATGCCGTGGCCACGATCACTTCTTTTTCTGGATCTATCTGTTTTATCCTTCTGAGTACTTCGATGCCGTCGATGCCCGGCATCCTAATGTCGGTTATAATCAAATCCGGGGATTCCCTGATGCACAGATCGATGCCGCTCTGCCCATCAGGTGCGGTGATGGCAATGTAGCCCGCATCTTCAAGGGCAATCGCCATCACCTTGAGAATACCAGGGTCGTCATCGATTATCAGGACCTTCCAATTCTTTTCGATTTTCATCTCCTGCCTCGTATTGCCGGACAATACGGCCTGCTCCACAAAAATCCGGGCGAGAAAACGCTCGGACACATACCTTCAAATATCACAGATAAATTCAAAGAATGCTATATCTTCAAGCTGGTTTGAATCGAGGTCCAATTTTGCGTTAAAACCGATGCTCTGCCTCTGTTTTCCATTTAGCGCGGGACAGTCGCCCGGTCCCGGGGACCCGGAGCTAAAACCGTCTGCAAGGATTTCGACTCGCATCAATGCATTCATCGAGCCTATAAGGCTGTAAAGTAAAGCGAGGAAGCAGGCAAGATTTTTTACCGAAGACAGCAGATGGGGAAAAGGGTAGTGTGCGGCTTGACCGACGATCTGAGGAAGTGGGAAAGAGCGGGGAGCGATATGATTCGCTGTGGCGGCTTTCAGCCTGAATGCTTCGGACTTTTTGGACGAAACGAAATTTGAATCCATAGAGGAGAATCTTTGATGCTAAAACCTGTGTTCATCAAAGCGTCAAGCATTCCAGACGCCTGGCATCAGCTGGTAATGAGCATATTGGAGAACGGACGGCCTTTTAAGATCGACGAAGGCAGCTATGCAGGCGGCTATCGCCTCGAATTCGACTTCATCACCGTCCAGATAGTTCACCCGGAGGTGAGGCCGTTTGAACCGTCCCTGCCGGTCGACATGAAAAACGCCGGGATTCCGGACCCCGTGGCCCCGGGCTACATACTCGGGGACGATCCGTCGTTTGCCGGAGAACCTTACGTCCTATATCTCATGACGGCGGACAAAAAGCCCGAGGAAGACTACACCTACGGCCAGAGGCTAACCGGAACGCGTTTAGACGCGGACAGATTCTTCGACCAGGTTCAGCACGTCGTCGAAAAGTATAGGACGGGGAAGATTCGCAACAATCAACTCTGCATGAACGTCGCGCGGCCCGGCGACATGCTTCTGGAAGACCCTCCCTGTCTGCAGCTCATAGATACCCGGGTACAGGACGGCAAACTCCACTTCATGCCTTACTTCCGGAGCTGGGACCTGTGGGGTGGGTTCCCCGCCAACCTGGGCGGATTGCAGATCCTCAAAGAGCACATGGCAGAGGAGATCGGCGTTGACCCCGGGGAGACGATAGCGACATCCAAGGGGCTCCACATCTACCGATACGTCTGGGAACTGGCCGAGATGAGGCGCAGGAAGGACGGGTTCGTGGCCCGGTTCGTCCGCGAGGTTGAAGACAAAGCGAGTCATTGACCGCGTGCGTCAGAGAAAACGGCATCGCCGCCGAAATCCGTGGGGAATTATAGAATTTTCAAGGCGGCGGGGGGCGCGATATCCCTTTTTTTCCGAATCGGAAACTGCCGGTGTCTCATCCGGTGTTCAGGATGGACACCAGGTTATGGCTTAAAATATGATGAGTTATGGTCTATATTAAAAAGTCTGAAACCGGGGTCGGGTGATGGGTCTTGGTCACCGCTGCCTGCATATTCCGAGTGAGTCTCCCCATTGAGGAAATTAAATGAAAATCTCAAGAGGAATCCAAGGCCTCAAAGGCTTGAGAAGGTTTGGCCAAATTTCCAGGGTCCTCCTCAAACACGGATTCGGAGACCTTCGCGAAAAGCTGTTCAACGGCAGGAAAACACGCCCGGAACTCTCGGACGGGGACTTGCTTCTGCGTAGCGGGTTCCCATCCCCCCGCCGCATCCGGCAGGTGCTGGAGGAACTTGGGCCCAGTTTCGTAAAGTTGGGACAGCTCATGAGCACTCGAGCCGACATTTTCCCTCGTGAATATATAGCTGAATTCAAAAAGCTCCAGGACATGGTGCCTCCGGTTCCTTTCGAGGAGGTCAAAGCGGTTATCGAACGGGAAGTCAGGCGGACGATCCCCGAAATCTTCGCTGAGTTCGACGAAAAATCCATCGCGGCGGCCTCGGTGGGCCAGGTGCATATCGCAAAGCTCCATTCCGGCGAAAAAGTCGCGGTAAAGATCATCCGTCCTGGAATCGAGCGGCAGATTAAACAGGACCTTCGCCTGATGTATTTCCTGGCCGGGAAGGTGGAAAGAGCGCTGGAAATCGGCAGGGTCATTGGCGCAACGAACATCGTCCGGGAATTTGAACGCAATATCACGCGCGAACTCGATATGTTGGTCGAGGCGGGAAGCATAGAAAAATTTGCCAAAAATTTCGAGGAGGTCGACGAGATTTACATCCCGAAGGTCCATTGGGACTTTACGACCAGGTCCGTGCTCGTGATGGAGCACATCGAAGGCATCAAGATGGACCGGATCGAAGAAATCCGCGCGGCCGGAATCGACCCGAAAGAGATAGCGATGATCGGGCTGCGTTCCTTCTCCCGCCAACTTATGCTCTACGGTTTTTTCCACGCCGACCCGCACCCCGGAAACACGATAGTCATGTACGACGGGCGGGTGAGCCTTGTGGATTTCGGCATAACCGGGTATCTGGACGAGGAGATGATGCGCCAGATCGCCAACCTCTTTCTGGGCTACGCCGAACACGATTATTACATGGTCATGGACGCCTTGACGGACGCCGGGCTGCTAAATGAGGATATGGACCTCAAGGAATTCCGGAACGACCTGAAAGACGTGAGCGAATCCTTCTATGGCCGCTCGTTGCAGCACGTTTCAGCTAAAGATGTCTATGACCAGCTGATGGATCTCGTCCTGAAATACCACATCAGGCTTCCGAGAAATCTGCTGCTGCTTCTGAAAACGTTTATCCAGACCGAAGCGCTGGGCAAGATACTTGGCAGCGACGCGAGCCTGCTCGAGGTGGCGAGGCCCTTTGCCAAAAAACTACTGAAGCGCGGCTTAAACACCCAGAGCGTGTTGAGAAATCTCGACCGGGAGGGTCGTACGCTCAGCGGCTTTGCAAGAAATATCCCCAAGCATTTGAACGACATCCTGAGGCATACCGCGGAGGGCACGCAGCGCATCGAACTGCGCCACACCGGCCTGGGGAAGGCGCGGTCTCAGGTCGAAAAGGGCGTAAACCGGCTCACGGTCGGGATCATAGTCGCGGCGTCGATCATTGCCGGCGCGATGATCCTTAATTCAGGCCAAACAGTTCTGCAGTTGCCCTTCGGCTTTTTCGGCCTTCGAACCATATCCCTGACGGCCTCAGGCCAAACAGTTCTGCAGTTGCCCTTCGGCTTTTTCGGCCTTCGAACCATATCCCTGACGGCCGTCCTGGGAGTAACCGGCTACGTGGTCGCGACCATTCTCGGAATCTGGCTGGTTGTCTCTATTCTGAAATCGGGGAGGCTCTGAGGCCGGCTCTTGGATACCTCGCGGGCCACAGAGTCTTTGTCCGGGATCAAGCCACCCGGATTCCAGTGTGTCTCTTCAGTTTGAAAATGCTTGCTTTCAAAGGGGGTTCTTGTTAGAAATTAAAGCTGGTTTGCGCCCATAGCTCAGCTGGATAGAGTGCCGGACTACGAATCCGTAGGTCGGGTGTTCGAATCACCCTGGGCGCGTTGGCTTCAAGGGGTTCAGTTAAACTGGACCCCTTTTTTATCCCCGCGTTTATCCCCGCGGCAGTGTTTTTTACTCCAATTAACCTCTATCCCTGACGAAGCGTCTGGTTGCAGGTATGCGCTCGATGCAATATGCTGCCCACGGGTGGTTTATCGTCTTAGCGGCCCTCACCAGATTCCGATTAATGAGATATCCTAGGGCTGGGTTTATTCTCCTGGGTGGCCAGTCATAGTTCTTCGCCAGAGAGGAGATACTAATACAATCTTCGTTTCCGTTGACCAGATCAACGGCTATCCGAAGAGCATCTTTTTCAGGGCTCCAAGGCTTGAAGTAGGAGTCGAATGTCGCAAAAAGTTTCGATTGTGCTACTAAGACCTCAAAGCCAATTGCGCCCGTCCCCAAAGAGCGAAGGAGCTTGACAAAACCGCGTCCCTCCAACTCTTCGACGGCATCAATTATATCGTCGTCGGTCAGACCTGTTTCTCTGCGGACATCATCAGACTCAAGCATCGGGTCTCCAGTATACCCGTGTTCAGAACGCTCGATCATTATTTTTACCAGAGCTTCTGCGGCGGGGGAGATTCCAAGTCCGCGCGTCCGGGTGGCAATAACAGCCGGAACCGGACCAAGCGAGGGCTTGAGGCTAATTCCTAATATATCTGAAATTAGCTGCTCGAAATCTCTTTCATAATCGTCCAAAGAGGGGGACCGTAGCGAACGCAACAGAGGCGTTAATCTTTCCACTGGCAGGCCCACCCTAAGAGGAATGAACTTGCATTGTCCTTCAACTTTCAGAACGAATGCCGCGTCGATCTCAGTATTTACCCACTCTTTGTCGATGCTCTGGGGTGTCAGAACAGCAATGAAATGGGTGCAATTGTGAAGGCCAGCATCTATCTTGCGCCGGATGCTATCACCAGAGCGAATCTCCCACTTGTCAAAAAAAACATCTATACCCCTGCCCATAAGGTCTTCTGCAAGGCGGTTTACCAGAGCCTTATCTTCGGACGCATGACACAGGAATACAACCGGATGGGAAGCAGCACGTGATTGCTGTACCTCGGTCTTGTCCTTCATATTCCCCATCTCCTAAAACCAATCGACAACCAAGCGCCTTATCCCATTAACCACTTTATGTTACTCCACTTTTATCCATGAGTAATCCGGATTCTGCTCGCTTACCATATTCTTGGCGTCTCCCGCATAATACGGAAGGTGTTGAGAGAACTGACCCGATTAAGTGCCAGGCGCTCAACCCTCCGAGTTGCCCCTTCCCACCACTCATCCCGGAAAACCGATACTCCCCTGTTACTACGGTATGCTAGGCACCTTTACCCAAACCCAAGACAACCACCCCGGCTTCCAGGAGACACTCGGGCGTGAAGCTCCCTGGCTCCCCATCTGCTCTCTCGATCTATGCCGGATTCCAGCCATGTTCTGCTCTTTGACATTTTTGCTTCGGAATTTATTGTTGCTGCCGTGATTTTCCTGGTACTGTAAGACTCCCGCCAACCAAGGAGAGCAACATGAAGAAGGTTGTCTTCCTGTTAATCCTGATTCAATCCCTTTGTTTACTCCAGGCTGCCTATGGTGGAGATTCATGGGTATTATGGGAGAAACAAGAAAGCATTGATTCTAGCGTGGGTATTAGGCAGGCTGTCATGTGGGAAGCTATCGATGGGTACGCCAAAGAAGCTGATTGCAGGACTCACAGGGAACAGGTGTGGAATGGTAAGATGAAAGATTGGGGTGGCAGGAGAGGAAGTTATATCGAGAAAATCGACGGAGTGCCTTATACGTATATAGGCATTAAAACTAAAGACTCATTAGTTACACTGCAATATTATTGTCTCCCCGGCACCATCGACCCCAGGGAACACCATTGACCCTAAAAAATAAGGAGTGGCTATGACCGACAGCTTTTTATACATCCTGGGTGCAGGCGCAAGCTGTGAGGCCGTGCCACTTGTTAATGTCTTCATCCATAATGATGACGGCAAAAGCACCGGTGGCCAACAACCTCGGTGATCTTGCATTTCTTCCATAAAGAACCATACCCCATAATTGACTTTCGAGCGCTATGGTCGGTATCTCTGGCCGTTCCGCCTCAATATTCTTTCGGCTTCTGGTGGCTTTATGTAAATTCTTGCAGGAATCTATCAAAGCGTGTCAATATGGATATGAGGATACTTGACCGAGCGCTATGGCAATACTCGATAGAATCAAAAGGATGCATAACGAGCAGTTGCAACGGATCATTGACAAATATGGCTTCCGGTGATCTGGGCGTTATGCGAAGAAGCATCTTCCCTTTTTCATCATGCTGGTCGTGGCAGTGGCGTAGATTCTCTCTACCGAGGGTTCTTCCTGGAATTCTAAAGGTTCCGGCTCATCCAGCCCCTATGATCCAGTTCCGAAGAACCCTATATGAAACAGGTTTCGGCCTAAATTGAAGTCCAATTAAGGGGTATCTCCTTATATCTCGACGCATGGTATCAGATTGGTTAAATAGGTTGATATGAGAGTCTGGACGATTTTCAAAAGAACCACTCAAAATATTGAGTGGCCAACGCTAATTGGCCTCTGGGGTTTCATAACCTTGGCCATAACTTTGCGCTCTCAAGGCTATCCACTATATTTCGTAATCGGTCTGGCGGGGATAGGCATTGTAGTGTCGTTTTTGGCTGCATATAACTCCTACAGGCAAAAATCTACTGCATTACTTGACAAATATGAGGAAAGATTCTTTGAGAGAATGAAGCGGGAAAGGCGGCTTGCAGCCCAATATTTACTAGGTAAGCGAAAAGAAACTGACGAACTTGAAGACGTGCTGGATTTTTTCGAGGCACCTATAGCTAGAAAGCTCCTTTCTGGTCATTTAGACTCATTTGAAGTATATTCCTATTTTTTCCATTGGATCAGTCTATATCTTCAAGCAGCTCAGGGATTTATCGAAAAGTACCGCAGGGAAGAACCTGCTGCATGGGGAGATTTGGAGGCTCTTTGGAACAAGATGTTTGCTATTGAAAAAGCGGAACTGAAAAGAGACAGACACAAAAGGAAAATTCAATGGCAAATTGATCAAGACTTGCTTTTGAGACCCGAAAAATTGAAAGAATATCTTGAGCAGGAAGCGCGCTGACGGGATATTTCGGGGAGCGCCCCACCACTATTTAAGCCACCGGGAAGCACTTTCATGAAAGCCCTACCCACCCGCGCTAAAATTGGTTTTAAGTGGTGAATTTTGGCTTTTAGGGCCAGATCCTGTTCGTACCCGTAGTTCGGGGCTGGAACGGGCCGTAAAACGCGGTAGCGAACAAAATAGAGCGGTGCCCAAATGGGAAGCCCTTCTTAAAAATTTCTTAAGGGGAGCCGGTCCCGACCTGCCTGTTTTTAAAGGTCTTTCTCGGCAGTATTCACCCGTAAATCTCTTACATTCTGGACAACAGAGATATCATCCTGATGGTGCTGATCGTTTCTACTTTGCACTTGATTCCATTTTGGGGCATAATATGCCCACCCTTAATTTGCTCTGTGTTCAAGAATGGAAACGAGGAACATAATCCGTGACGGGTAGAAGCTTGGTCGTTAAGCCATTCATTAGGTGGGCTGGCGGAAAAACATGGCTTCTCAAGCAATTAGACCAGTTCATGCCCAATAGCTTTAACAATTACTATGAACCTTTTCTCGGTGGCGCGGCGGTCTTCTTTCATCTTAAACAGAACAATAGGTTGAACAGACAAGCAGTATTGTCAGATCTGAATGAAGAACTTATTGACTGTTTTGTGCAGATCAGAGACAATGTTGAGAGTGTCATAAAACATCTACAGATGTACTGTAATGATAAAGCTTTTTATTACCATATTAGGGACCTTATTCCATCATCGGTAGAGGAAAAAGCAGCACGGTTCATATACTTAAATCGCACTTCATTCAACGGTATATACCGCGTAAATCTGAATGGAGTGTATAATGTGCCTTATGGGTTTAAAACATATAGGGTTCTGTTTGATTATGACAATTTACGAAACGTCAGTGTGCTTCTTCAGGATGTGCACATTATTCATCAAGATTTTCAAACCTGTCTGAAATCTGTAAAAGCGGGAGACCTTGTCTTTATCGACCCTCCATATACAGTAGCCCATGACAATAATGGGTTCGTCAAATACAACCAAAAAATATTCGCTTGGTGGGATCAACACCGTCTTGTTGAGGCAATCAGCGGCTTAATCGCTCAAAAGGCACATTTCATTCTTACCAATGCAGCCCATCCAAGCATAAACGAGCTGTTCAGGACATGCGGGACCAAGACAGAATTGAGGCGCTTCAGCTTGATCGGAGGCAAAAAGGCCAAACGTGAAATTAAGAGTGAGTACGTCTTCTCTAACTCAAACCATAAATAGGGGGAATAGTCTGCCGTGAGCGAATTAAAAGACATGTTCTTTCAAGGATTGGTCTCCGGCCTAAATTTGGCAAAGGAGAAGACAAGGAGAAAGAACCCCTATTTATTTGAAAAGATCCTCTCTTCCCAACTTTCCGAATATGTGGGAAAAGGCTGGCTTGAGCACAAAAAATATAAAACTAAAATAAGTGTAAAGAAAAAGAAGCCAATTGACATTGCTTTTGAGGATCAATTGTGGATGATACTCGCCAATATGGGATTTACTTTTCTGAATGAAGGCAGGTTTTTCAAACTTCCATATTCTGATGATTACAGTCTTACTCAGCAAGTTGATTTAGTCGCAGTTGATGATGAGACGATCTTGATAGTGGAATGCAAGGCTGCAGAAACCATAAAGAAAAACCGCAGCTTCAAGGAAGCAATCGACGCCATAGGCGGCCAGAGAGAAGGGATTTTCAACACACTCCAGAAAGTGTTCCCTGGTTCCAAACACAAAGTCGGATTCATTTTTGCCACAATGAATTATGTCCTGGGGAAACAGGACCTCGATATGCTTCAGAATTTCGAGATAGCTCACTTCGAGGAAGAGCAAATTGAGTATTATGAAGGACTGACTAGCCTTCTTGGTCCAGCCGCAAAATACCAACTATTGGGTAACCTGTTCCAAGGGCAGAAAATCCCTGGACTTAGGAGCAAAGTTCCAGCCGTCATGGGTAAATTGGGCTCTCATACTTTCTATTCATTTTCAATTGAGCCTGAAAGGCTGCTCAAAATCTGCTATGTGCTGCATCGCACAAAGGCCAATAAGGAACTTATGCCTACTTATCAACGTATGGTTAAAAAGGATCGCATAAAGCTCATCGAGAAATTTATCTCGGACGGCGGATTTTTCCCTAACTCGGTAGTAATTAACATTGACAAAGGCAGGAGAGCACTTAAGTGGGAACCTGCAGACAAGCAATGCGATGACACGTTATGCAGAATAGGTGTTTTATCGTTGCCTCAAAAATATAGGTCCGCATTTATTATCGATGGTCAACACAGAGTATATGGATATGCCAACACAAAATATAAGAATACCAATGCAATACCGGTTGTAGCTTTTGAGAACCTTGCCAGATCTGAGCAGGTCGAACTTTTCATGCAAATAAACGAGAACCAGAAATCTGTATCGAAAAATCTCAGAAATACGCTCATCGCCGATCTTCTGTGGAAATCTAATGATCTTACTGAAGCTATCAAAGCTCTTAAATCAAGGATTGCTCAAGAATTAGGTGATGACAAGAAATCACCCCTTCATGGGAAGGTAATTATTGGAGAAAACAAAAAGACATCAAGTATGTGTATGAGGATCGATACGATCCTAACGGCCTTTAATAGAGGCAACTTCTTTGGCTCAGTGACAAAGAACTCGATAAAGGATATTGGGACTTTCTATGATGGCAATGTTGATTCCACATTCCAGAGATTGCTTGATTATCTGATATTGTGCTTCGACTATATCCGTGATGCTTTGCCAGAACAATGGGAATTAGGGGAAATAGAAGATGGCTTCGTGACCATCAACCCTACCATCTACTGTCTCATCGTCATTTTCAGTGACATTGTTGACCACTTAGTCAAAACGGAGAATCTTAATCCTCGGTCTCAGCCGGTTGAGTATCTGGCCAGGGAGGCAATGAAATATTTGGACCCAATCATACTGTACTTTCGCAACATCTCTATTGAAGAGAAATCACAGCTCAGGAGAGGCTACGGCATTGGCGGTAAGACACATTCCTGGCGGACACTTCAAAAGGTAATTCAACAAACGAGAAAAGAGTTCAATCCCGAAGGACTGGAACAGTATATCAAAGATAGCTCGAAGCAATTTAATACCCAGTCCTTCGAGATAATCAGAGACATCGAGACAAGCCTCAAAAGAGATATCAGGGACAAGCTTCGAGATGAATATAACCAGCACTGGTGGAAGAAAGGTGTACCACTAAAAGTATACGAAGAGGCCGAACTTCTGGCAAGTCAAAAGAACAGGGAAATCGACGACCCAGAGAAAGAAGTGGAGCCTTGGGATCAGCTCCACTTGATTGACTACCGAAAGATCATAATCGATAAGTGGCGGATCTTTCAAGATAAATATGCAGCTCCCGATGTGAAGGGCAACAAAGAAGAAAAAACCAAATGGCTGGTAAAGCTTGAAAGGATCAGAAACCAGAACTTTCATATATACAGCGTTACGGAGGAAGAGTTTGATTTTCTAAAAGAAATCCATTCTTGGCTCCTTGGTGGCTCTTCCGGCAAACGCATACCTGGATCTTGAGAGGGTTAAATCCATCGTGAAAGCGGCGGTGGAGAGAACTTTGAATTTTCCGAAATCCACGCGATCAGGCCTGCTGCCGCCATTTTATATAGGTCGATTCGGAATACGCGGGGTTTTCGCCATAAACGATAAGCCTACTGGGGTAAATCGAATCTCGTTATGATTCGAACTGGACTTTCAGAGACTGACGAGACAAAGATGTCCAACCTATTGAAAAACCATAGAATATTACGTAGAGATTTGTAGAATCGAACCGTCCTTTATTTGATATCCTGGGGCGTTGTGGCCTTGCGTTGCCAGGAAAGCACGCAGTTGAGGTGTTCCATCTGTTCCATGATGGCTTTGGCCGTGTGCCTGTCCCCGGTTTTGATCTCCAGGAGCCTCAGACAAGCAAGTGCAATGACGCATGTAAGCAGGTGGCATCTGATCTTGTTATCGGTCCAGTGGAACATCGGGTTAACCCGGACATGGCAGCTCGCTTTGCTCACTCGAAACTGTTCCTCAATTCGGTATCGGTCCAGAGACGCGCTCACAATATCTTCAGTGGTCCAGTCATGGTTGTCGGTGACTATGATGTTTTTGCCCATCACTGCCTCAATGGCGCTAATCTCGGCGGTATCTTTTCGGAAACTCATGGTCTCATTGTCAAACTGGAGCCGGTAGCATTTTGGGCTGACATAGAGCTGTTCGCAGAGCTTGCGGTAGCGCTTGACAACGGCTGTGGCGCTTTGCCAGTTGCGTTCCTTGTGGTTGTATTTTCTGCGATACTCGATCAGTTCGGCCCTGAGCCGCTCAAGCTTGCGTGTGAGATCGTGTAGTTTCTTGCGCATCGTGACCGGATTGAAGGTTACAACCACCGTACGTTCCAGCCCCCACAAAGTTTCGGTGGTGCGGAAGGCGCAAAGCAAATCGCCTTCTTTACCCGAAGCTCTCAATTGCCGGTTCTTCGCGATATCGAGCGGCACAAAGTGCTTTGCATTGATTCGAGCCAAGTCCTCTGCAAAGTAGGTGGAGTAGGTGGTGATGAAATGAATCTGCCGCCTGCTATCGATTAGTTGAAGGTTTTTCTCGGAGTTCATGCCCTTGTCGAAGACAACCGTGAGTTCCCTTTCGCCTTCGGCGAAGCCCATGATCACGCCGAACAACTCATCGAGCACCTGGCGAAAGAGCCTGGAGTCATGGAGATCTCCCGGATAGGCTGTGTAGTATAAAGGCAGTGAACTCTCTCGGTCCAAAAGCAGCCCGAGCCCCACCTGACGCAGGTGGTGTTTCCCGCTTTTGCTGTGGCCCCGGAGGGCCAATTCACTCTCAGTCTTAGTGGCCATATAGGTGTAATAGTTGGTGGTATCGAAAAGAAGGCTATGGGGCGACTGGTTGTGGTGAGTCCAGAGCTTTTGCAGGAATCGTTTGCCAATCTCCTCGATCTGGGTGGTGGAGAGTCGCTCCCATTTTTCCCAGTAGCGCTCGGAGCTGAGTTGCGAGAGGTCAACCGGGCGTATGTGTTGGATGGCGCTCGTGCGATACCAGTCTTCGAGGGCTCGTTTGCTCTTGGGGTCAATCATGCGGTTTGCCCAGGCATAGAAGAAGTATTCCCCAACGGTTGGCCCTGTCTCATTACGGCCTCTGGCAATGACACTGTCGATAATGTCAATGGTGCCGAGTTCCCGTTCAAGGCAATGGGCAACAAAGATGGCCCCAAAGGACTCAGTTTTGAGTCGCACCGGCTGGCCCGCCTGTTCGGCACCTTCGATCTTGGCAAGAATAGTCTCGGCAGTGCCGAGATACTTCTGCCATTTGACCTGGACCTTTCCGCCGACGCGGTGGACCTCGCGCAGGTACCAGTAGGTTCTACCCTTAGTTGTCTTTTTATAGAGATGCGGCATGCAGAGACCATACAACATAGGTTCTACATGTCAAGTAAAAAATAACAATTCCCGGTGATTTTTTAGACCCTTACTGGCACAAAACGACGTCAGTCGAGATAGGTTCTACATGAGTTGGGCTATAACTGGTTGAATTTACAACGAAACAGGCTCGATGGCAGGTTTGTCTCTGAAAGTCCTGTTTGACCATTTATTGCGTACAGTGGCAAGAATTATGGAAGCTGCTTTGGCCACTTGCGCGTGGCCTGCTTGCTACTCTGGCAAGCATCCAGAGCAGAGACATTATTGCACTCATCACACGCCCCTTGAGCGCCAAAGACAACAGAGGGTCCGGTTGCTTAGCACAAGCTCTTTTGCCAAAGCTTTACCCTCTCCGGGGAACCGTTATGCTTTACAGTTGGAATAACGCCGGTCGGGTTTTTGGGATTATTAGGCTAACCTCGGAGACCTTTTGTTTCGAGGTGCGGGCTTGAAGCTCTCAGAGAAAGCATCTGCTTTTCTCGCTGCCGCCGATCCATCCAAAAAATATATTAACCGGTCCTGCTCTGCAAGCTGCACGCAAAATCATTGTAGGCCATCATGGTCAGGATGGTCGATATCCTTACCCGTTTGCTGAACACCTTGGTGAATATCTTCAAGATAAACTTTGAACGATCTTTGTTGCGAGAAAAGAGCATGGTAAATAGCCGCAGCACAAAGATAAGGCGGTAGGAGAATTTCACCGGGTCAAGTTCATTGGAACGCTTCCAGAAATCTATATCCCAGTAATAATTCAATTTCTTCCAGATAGCATCAAATGAATACACTGATTTCACTATACTATCGTATCCATCCGTCAGTTTCTTGTGTGACAGCCCGGGATGGCTGAAGACGACATGTTTGGTGTCGTATTTGCTCCAGTCCTTGTGAAGGATCCTCCCTTCTTTTTCAAGGCGTTTGAAAAGCTCGGTTCCCGGGAAAGGAGTGAGGAGATTGATAAGCGGCATCAGCAGATTGTTTTCTTGAATGAACTCTATTAATTCATCGAAGGTCGATTCGCAATCAAAATCATAGCCCACGATAAAGGAGCTTATGACCAGCATCCCGTATGACTGAATCTTTTTTATTGCACTGGCATAATCATACCGCTGATTGATCGATTTGTGCATGGCCTCAAGGTTTTTCTTTGATATCGATTCAAACCCGATAAAAATAGCCCCGCACCCGCTGTCACTCATAAGACTTAAGAGCTCATCCTCTTGGGAGATGTTGATGGATGCCTGGCAGGACCAGTTGATATTGTGCGACTTAAGGGACAGGAATAGCTCCCTGGCGAATTTTTTATTGGCAATGATATTGTCGTCGGCAAAGAATATGGCATTCTTCTTTTTGTACTTGGAATGGGAGCTGCTGATATCCAGGATCTCGGCTATAACTTGATCTATGGTCTTATTCCTTATCTTCTGCCCGTCAAATGCGTACACAGAGCAGAATTCACAATGGAAAGGGCACCCCTTTGTGGTCTGTACAATATCCAGCAGATATCTGTTTCGGGAAAGGGGTGCTCTGGTTATGGCAGGAGATGATTGCAAATCGGCGAACATGTCAGCTTGATAGTGACTTTTCAGACAGCCATTTTCGGCATCCTCAAGGAGAGTCGCCCACACATTATCAGCCTCTCCGACCACTACGCTGTCGCAGTGCAACAGTGCTTCTTCCGGACACATGGATGGGTGGATACCGCCAAGAGCAGACTTGGCCCCTCTTTTCCGAAACTCTTCCGAAATCACATAAGCCCTATCGGCATACATAGTCCTGACTGTGATGCCTACAAGATCAGGCTTCCAGGAATAATCAATGTCTTCAATATTTTCGTCAAAGACCCTTATCTCATGCTGTGGAGGGGTCAAAGAGGCCAGGGTGGGGACAGCCAGCTGATATAAGAAGTATTTCCTGGAGAGCAGAAACTCGGAATAGAATTTATAGTCATAGAAACTCTTACCATTATCGGAACTGTTCATGGGTATAACAAGTGCAATCTTCATTAAACTTTATACCTTTTTAGTTGATAGGAAATCGCTTTTTGAGGTTTTTGTGATAGCACCTGTCGTTAATACTGTCAAGGTCATTTACGTGCCGATTTCTTGCTAAGTTCTGAAAAAAATCAACAGGGTGTGGTATTGCATCGGGGGGAATGATGGGCAGGTCAGCGCAAATTGGTCTTCGGGCACGTTCTCTTACTTGCGGAGGCCTTGTCGGAGCGTGTTTGCAGCGATTTGATGGCGAACTGATCCTATGGGGATGGCAGTGCCTGTCATCAATCTCGAAATCCACCGGACAATGATGGCGGGTTCTTAATACTTGGGCCAGTCATCGTCAAAATCATCGAGGACAACTGGCCCATGTGGAGGCACTTTCGTTTTTAAACTACTGGGGCGTTACTTGGCCTGAAGCAGTTGATGCTGGACCTGTCCCAATCTTGTTTTTCGCCGTTACCGTGAATGTATAATCTGTCCCGCTGATCAGACCCTTCACCGTTATCGGGCTGTGTGGCCCTGAGGGTGTCTTTCCTGCGACTGTCCCAATATAAGGTGTTACGATATACGAGGTAATTGGATCTCCACCGTCTTCTGAGGCCGGGAGCGTGAAGTTGACCGTTGCCTGCTTTTTGCCGGCTGTTACCGTTCCTATTGTCGGCGCGCCGGGGACTGTTGCTGGCTTTACCCTGATGGAGTGAGACGCTCGACCGGTCCCCATCGCGTTGGTCGCCTTTACGGCGAATGTATAGGTAGTGCCGTTGGTAAGCCCCGTCACGATGTGAGGGGGTAAAAGTGATCCGGCGTTGGTGTCTACACCGTCCGTGGGATTCCATGTAAGAGTATAGCCCGTTATGGACATGCCGCCGTTTGAAGCCGGGGCCGTGAAGCTCACAGATGCCTGTTCGTTGCCGGACGTTGCCTTTATTCCTGTCGGCGCGCCAGGTACTGTGGCAGGAATTACTGGGGGGTTTGAAGCAGTTGATGCCGGACCGGTCCCAATCTTGTTTTTAGCCTTCACCGTGAATGTATAGGGAGTGCCGTTCTTCAGACCCTTCACAGTTATCTGGGTTGCATTTGCATTGCCCTTGGCTGTTTTGCCGCCGGGGTTCGATGTCACGGTGTAGCCCGTTATGGGGCTTCCGCCGTCATTCGGGGCCGTGAAGCTGACCGTTGCCAGGGCGTTGCCGGCTGTTGCCGTTACTCCTGTCGGCTCCCCCGGCGCCGTGAGCGAAAGATTTTTCGTGAAAATTTTAATTTCGGCGGTTCCATCCGACCATGTGTCAGTGATGACCATGACCGTCTTGTCTGCGTCCATAACTCCACTGGCCGTTGAACTGGAGGGAGTAGTTATCACCCCGTCGGATGAAAGTGTAAAGGTCGCGGTTTTGTTCTTTGTTGAACCATCACTTTGAGTAGTGGAACCTGTAAACGTCCCGTCCGGTTCTATCGTACCAGTAGATCTCTCCCACCAGGGCGCGCCAGGACCTGAAGCCAAACTATTGCCATTCCACGGACCGGCCAAATCAGCCATCGAATATGAAGCGGCTTTCTTGGTGAAAACTTGGAGTAGGGCAGCCCCACTTGTCCCAACCGTGACAGTCTTGCCTGCGTTCATAAAACTTTCGTAGGTTGGATCTAGACAGCTACCTGAAAGACAGGTTATCACCCCACTTGGTGAAATCGCCATTTGCCCAGATATCGCGGTTGGTGTCCCGCCATCTACGGTTACTGTCCCCGTAAATGTTCCATCCGAGGAGATGGTATCGCTCACTGTTACCAACCCGCCGGACGTTTGTCCCGAAGATATTAGAAAATTACCTTCCCAGCTCCCGGCCAAATCAGCCATTGAATATGAAGCAGCTCTTTTCGTGAAAATCATAAGATTAGAAGAGCCATCGTCCCAGGTCTCTGTACATACGAGTACGGTATTGTCCGAATTTATCTGGCACAGGGGCGGAGTGATGTCGGTATTTGCCACGGTCGGCACAATCCCGTCGGAAGAAATCGAAAAAATACCGCTGAAACTACTATTGTCATTTTTATCGGAACCGGTGAATTTTCCATCCGGCTTGACAGTCAATATTAGTGTCTGCCGCGAGGCTACGCCAAGACCTGTAGCAAAACCGCTACCCCGCCACGTGCCAGCCAAATCGGCAAGGGACGTCCCATTGGCGGCCAATGGAAATAGAGGAAATAGACAGATAAGGCAGATGAAAATGAACAGCCCGTGCAGATGCTTTGAAAGATTTGCTCTACGCATTCCAGGTTCTCCTCCGTAAGCTGCCAAACAGCTCACGCGATAAAGGGTGATAAGAATTGTTCATTCAAAGTTTTTCGCCATACTTGAGACAGCCATCGTCAAAATCATCGAGGACAACCGGCCAATGTGGAGGATGAATTGTTTTTACGCATAAAGTGCACCTCTGTAATACAGATTGATGGATTTGGCTATGGATAGATCGTCAATCGAGGGGTATTTAGGCGGGCATCTATTGAGTATTTCGACCATCCATTCTTATATTTAATAAGTTTTATTTCAATAAAATGTACAAGATAGCCTAATGATTATCGCCTGATTCCGATTCTCACTTTTTACATTTGAGTGGAACTTTGACACTTGCCTTGTGACAAATTGATTTTACTGCGCCCAAAATTACGTTCGTTACTACACCTTAAATTGTATCTCTATTTTCGAGCTGTATGGTGGGCACAGAAACACCGATCGCTTTCATATATGGCTCCGATCTCTTCTCGAACTCTGTTGGAAACCGTACAACTTGGCCAGCCTGTAGTGTAGCGCCTCCCAAAAAAGAGTTTTTTGCATGGATGGGTTTATCAATTTTGGTGGATATGCAGTCAGCGATAAATAGCAAGGTTGGAAAATGCAAATTCAACCTTCCTCTCCTACATGTGAACCCAAGAATTCCTGGTCTCCTCTCAGGGAGTTTTTCGAGTGGATGGGACTCCGGTCCCCGAGCCCGCTTCTTTGTTCCTTCTTGTTACCGGTATTATTGGATTGACAGGACTTAGGACGAGGTTCAAAAAGGCATAATCGGATACAGAACACCGCAACCAATGAATGGCAGGGTCAGCAGTGGCTCTGCCTTTCGTCTTGCCCCGGCTCATCACCGGGCCGGTTGTGGTTATTCTTTTTCGGGATTCTTGCCGCCCTTCACAAGATGGAAGGTTGCTCTTTGATCTTCTGGTGACAATTCAAACGGGCAAGGCTTTCCAGACTTCGGGTCCCACGCCTGAACCTCCTTTGTGGTGCATTTCTCTCAGTAAACTGGCATGTACACAGCCAACGCTATTAACTCGTGTCCGAATTGGAAGAGTGCTCTCTTCTCTTCGTCGGAGGCGGCATCTTTACCTTTGTACCCATCCCTGATCTCATTAGAGATTTCCCTGATGTGCCATTTGTCAGTAATTCCCAATTTTTTCAACCCTCTCATGTGGTCGTCTACTGAATGTTCGGGTAGCTCTTCTTGACACGAATCGCACATAATTTTTAACATGCTGTACGCCTGCCCTTTTTTGAAGAAAGGCCCGACCGAAGTCGGGCCGGTTGGCGATTTATTTCTTTTTAGCCTTGAACGCGATAACCTTTTTGTCCCGTTGCTTTTCGAGTGCCTTTTCTTCTCTTCGTTTTTTTCTTTCCATCTTTGAAAACAAGTCGTTTATTTCCAGCCTGGAACAGCTCGAAATAAAAATATCGTGTTCGGGTATGCTGAGGATGCAAAAACATCGTGGATGTATTTCTGTAAAATGCTCTGCCCGTTGCTCTCCGGTTAAATCGAAAACCTGATGGGATGATAGGACGATGCTGCCAGTCTTAAACTTGCGAGCCAGACCCTCAGCCAAATGCAACTTGCCTTCATCGCCGAAAATCACACATGAGCCGCATTTTGAGAACATGACATTTCCTCTCCCTATTCCTTGGCTCCTTCAGCTTCTTCTTCCTTCAGAACGGCCTTTATCTTTTCCCAGGTTTCATCATCGGCACGGAAAACACTGTACATTTTTTCAAAATAGGGGTGATCCGGGTGACTGGTTGAGAGCCGATCCTTTGCGGGGTCATGATCGTAAACCACGCCCAATTCATCCTTCGATTTGCGACAGGCTGCCTCAAAATGCTTTTCGGCCCTTTCGAGCAAGCCTTCCAGAACAACCCCGGCATGAACGTACGCAATGGAGGCGCCTTCCGCATTGGCTGTCACCTCTGATGCATTCCTCCCTCTGGAAATTGGCCCCTACCTGTTGAGCTGCGCTTCGAGTTTTGAAAGCCGCGTCGATAATTCTTTGTTTTGTTCCACCAGGGCCGATAACTCTTTTTGCTGCTCCTTCAAAGCCGATAACTCTTTTTGCTGCTTTTGCACCTCGTTCAGGAGCATGGCGTTGACGAGGTGGTAATAGACCGTCTCCGGTTGGCCGGTCTTTGGGTCGTACTGCACCAGATCGGGATAGACTTCAGCGACCTCTTCGGCGATGAGGCCATACTCCATTGTGCGCGGCCCTTTGGCGTATTCCGGCTTGTAATGGAAGGCGACGGGCCGGAGTTTCATAAGGCCACTGCTCGCATCGCCCATATTCTCGATGTCCTCCTTGTAACGGCGCGATGAGCTAACGGTGCCAAGGTGGCCGTTGGAGTCCACATAGACCGCAGTTCCGCCGGTCACCGTAGCGCCTGATATACCAGCAAAAAAGGTTTGGGTCTGGTCGCTGCCGATCCTGATGGTGTAGGATTCGTCTGCCGCTGCCGGAGATACGCCGTGACCAATATAAATGTTGTTACTACCCGTAGTATTATTCCCATAGCAGCCAGCGAGGTAGCCCAAGGCGGTGTTGTAGGAGCCGGTGGTGTTGGAGTAGAGTGCTCCAGTTCCGCTGGCGGTGTTGCCGCCGCCGGTGGTGTTGAAGAAGAGCGCGCAGTAGCCGCTGGCCGTGTCATTCTGGCCAGTGCTGGCGGTATTAAAGGCATATTTGCCAATCGCTGTATTGGCGTTCTCATCAATTATGATATTTTCAGTCGACAACGCATACGGTGCTCCCTCTAAAATATCCCGCGAACCATATACCTTTATACCTTTACTATTAGTTGTAGAAACCTGGACCCACATCTGAGGCTTAAAATCTGTTTCACTGAGCGGATTTGTGTCCCCGAGATTTGTTGTGATCAGTCTTGTGGCGTGGTTTGTCAGGATCGGCTTTGTCTCGGACCATAAGAGGTTTCCACCTTTGGGCGCGTCATAAAGGCTGAAAGTGACATTAACGGTTGTCATTTTAGCCGATGTCGTCAGCGCCGATGATAGCTTTTTTTGGTAATAAAGGGTGTCTAGTTGGTCCGCCAATGCGACACCCACAAATAAGAAAAGAAACAGACCAGATAATACCAATCCCCTTTTCACTCTACCCCTCCTTGTCATTAAGTTCAGTTTTCCTTTCAGAACCGGTAATCCCTCTGGAATATACATGCAGGCACCATGAATTAATATCAGCGAGAGTCAAGAAGTATTTCAGAAAGAAGAAATTGGGTAATAGTCTATACTAAAAGCTCATTACTAGGTCATGTTACAGTGTGTTAACAGAAATCCGACAGGCAATAGCAAATACCGAAACCCTTATGTTGACAGGAGAGCATGGTAATTATCTGTGCAGGTGCAATATAGATTACCCATGTTCCAATGGGGGCGTGCCGGGGCGTACCAACTTTGAGCATGGACCATCCCCAGTGGACTCCATATCATTTTTCAAAGCCCATAAATCCTTGTCCTATATATGTGATCGGCGACAATTGTGGACGGTCCTCTCGTCCATCAGACCAACGGCGATAACGGCGTAAATTTGCGTTAGCTCGCCTCGATGAATGAAGAATATGGAGCACCACGGTTTCCCACCCGTCATCCCAAGACATCTTTCAAATACCTGCCGCCACATCCACAATCCGGCGGTCATCGGTACAGAATCAACCGGCTGAACGCCAGTCTGCTTGGATGTTATCCCCACTGAGGGCACGAAGGAGAACGACAGGAATCAATTCAGTTGAGCGAACACAAGCAAAGGCCGGGAACAAAGGTGGCGCCTCTCGCATCCAGTCTGCCGGAGAGTTCGTGGGTTCCATCTTCGCGCCCTGCGTGCTCTTCCATGCTAATTACTATAAAAAGGGGCACCCCTTTCGAGCGGTCTTTTATTTTTCCATCCACACTCCTGGGAAAACTCAGTACCGCAGTTGTTTATTGCGCAATGACGAAAATATGAATGTCTCAAGTACAGCAAGCATTTTCTGCCTTGTTTGTAAGATTGTAGCAGTCTTAATGCATAAATGCCGCACAACTTTTCATTTTCATTGCCTTTCCCCTTAATGCTGCGTAAATCCGGGCAATCGGCCGCAAGATGCGATAACCCTATTATTTTATTAATGAAAAGATACTCTTTTGTTGCAGATATGGGCTTTGGTGAGGGTCATTTTGGGCCCCCAAAAACGAAAGTGCAAGATCAGTTTAGTTTTGATAGATTCCATAAAACGATGAGGGTAGCATACTACTTCAATAGATTTCTGGAGAAAAGCCGTGAACACTTTCAACACCCAAATATCTCGGGAGTTGGCTGCCGAGTATGGCCGTCAGGCGGTCCAGATCACAGAGTCCGGGGAGTACCGGGCGCCTTCCGGTGGAGTAGTGAACATTTCCCACCTGGTAAAACGATCAATCAATGGAACGGTCTCTTATCCCCCAGGCCAACCTTTCCAGGAATCGGCGAGGGGGAACTACCAAACAAAGATTTCGGTCGAAAACACGACAACTCTTGATACTGCACGCCGTCTGATCGCTGAAGGGCATCGCCCGGCGGTGCTCAACTTCGCTTCGGCAACGAATCCAGGTGGCGGTTTTCTCGGCGGCGCCAGAGCGCAAGAGGAATACCTGGCCAGATCGTCGGGCCTTTACGCCTGTATCAGAGACAATGCAATGTATGCGTTTCACCGCTCGCGCAGGGATCCTCTTTACACGAATTACGCAATCTATTCTCCTGATGTACCAGTCTTTCGCCAGGATGATGGCAGCCTTCTCGATGCACCATATACAGTTGCAATCATCACGTGCCCGGCAGTCAATGCCAGCAAAATTGTCCCGGAGAGGAGCAGTGAAACAGGCCCAGCCATGTGGCTACGTATACTCAAAGTTTTGTCCATTGGGGTGAAGCATTCCCACGATTCCATTGTCCTCGGGGCATGGGGCTGTGGAGCATTCGGCAACGATGGCAGTGAGATCGCCGCGTTGTTCCATCGGGCACTCGAGCAGAACTTCATGGGGAGCTACAGGCAGGTTATTTTTGCCATTGTGGATTGGTCTCGGGACCGAAAGTTCATCGGTCCATTTCAGAAGGCTTTCACGGTGAACTAATACCAAGTTGCGTTCAAGAAAGTACCAACTCTGGCTTTCCACAAGAGTTGTCCTGAACGTCACCCCGGCGGAAGCCGGGATCCAGAAGTGCTTTGAAGCACCGGATTCCGGCTTTTGCCGGAATGACGGCTTAGACGGCTTAGGGTTTTCAATGATTACCATCTTGAACGCAACTTCGTATAAGAGGTGATCCTCCGATTTCATGGTCGAAATTTCCGACTTCCGGTTTGTTGTCAATGATATTACGACATCCGAGCCTGTAGTCTGCCGCCGGGACCTCAGGATGTGAGCTACCGGTCCCGTGGATCCTTCTTGTTGAATCCGGGACCTTTATGGTATTATTAACGCAGTGTGCGGTAATGCTCCCCGACATCCTTCTATTTCGCTCACGGCTTGAGCTTGCCGACGTCCAAGAGGCGTTTAACCTTTGCTCACGGCAACAGCCCAGTGCAACCTGACGAGGAAGGGCGTAATGTACCAACTTCTGGATTTACGCACCTGCAAGCACGGCGTCGATGTCGCTTCCAATGTGCCCATAGCTTTAGTCGACAGCGAAAACGTCCTGATCGCCGCAGTCAGCAAAAGCGGCCGTCTGATTTATCACAACCGCGCTTTTATGAAAGCCTATCAGGTTCATAATACAAGATCGGGGACAATGAATCTCCAGGACGCGCTCCCGGAGCTTTGGCATCGGCTCTCAGGCCTCCGGGGAGAGCAACGGGATGACCCTGTCAAGGTGATCGACCTTTATTCGGGACTGTCGAGCAATGCCATCGGTCATCTCTTGGTTTCATTTCAGAAAACATACCAAGACCAAGGCCCCGTTGACTTTCAAGCGGTGCTTTCCGAGAATGAACACCCCATCTTCATGAATTCTTACATCGGTTTTTATGTCGCCGATCCTCAGGCGTTCACCGTCAAAGTCAATCCTGCCTACGAAAAGATCGCCTTTCTGCCGGAAAGTGATCTGGTGGGCAGAAATCTTCGAGAGCTGGAAGAGAAAGGTTATTTTTCGCGGAGCGTCACCCTGCGCGTCCTTGAAAAGCTGAAGGAAGGCAGCACTGAAAACGTTACCTTGTTCCAGAAGATCATTACCGGACAGGATGCAGTCGTTACGGGCAAGCCGATCTTTTCGGAGGAAGGAAAGTTGTGCTATGTGTTGACTTTTGTGCGAAACATCCTGCCCCTGGATAAAATTGCCCGCAAGCTCAAGGAATCTGAAGACCGGTCCCGAGTTTTCCCCCTTATGCCGGGACTGAGCAAGCCTGGTGCGGGCCGGCCGGCAGAGGACCATAACCACGTCGATGCCGCCGCGCCTGTATTTCCCGACCTTCCCATCATATCGAAAGACCCACTTTCGATTGCGACGATGAGACAAGCGATCCACGCCGCCAAGTACGATTCACCCGTCCTCCTCTGTGGGGAAACCGGCGTCGGGAAAGATATTCTGGCGCTCTACATTCATAAGGTCGGTTCCCAAAACAGAGATTTGCCCTTTGTGGCGATCAACACTTCGGCGATTCCGCAGGACCTGCTCGAATCCGAGCTGTTCGGATATGAAGAGGGCGCTTTTTCCGGGGCGAGAAAGGGAGGCAAACCAGGGCTTTTCGAAGAGGCTAACGGTGGCACACTTTTTCTTAACGAAATTAGCGAGATGCCTCTCAACCTCCAGGCGAAGCTCCTTTCCGTCCTTGACGAAGGGGCGGTCCGGCGCCTTGGCGGCAGCAAAACGAAAAAGGTTAAAGTCCGGATCATTTGTGCGACGAACAGGGACCTTCGTCGATGCGTCGACGAGGGTTCATTCCGAAGTGACCTTTATTACCGGATCAAGGTCCTGGCTATCGATATCCCTGCACTCAGAGATAGACCCCGAGACATCCTTCCTTTGGTTCATCATTTCATGATGCAACTCACTCGCGAACACGGCATCACCCGATACCTGTCCGCCGATGTGCAGGATATCCTGCTCGCATATCACTGGCCCGGGAATATAAGAGAACTGAGGAATGTCATGGAAAGACTGGTGGTTTTTTCCACCACCGAACAGATCTCAGTGGGTGACCTGCCATCCGAAATCCTCGACAGCGCCGCCGAAAACCCCGGGGACGAGGGTATCGACCTGGAGACGGGGATGACCCTCAAAGAAGCGGTAAGGCGGTTTGAACGGCACATCATCGAGCAGGCCGTGAAGCGATACGGCCGAGTTTCAGCGGCCGCCTCAGCGCTGGCCGTCGATCCTACCACCCTGATCAGGAAATTGAAGAGGTCCGGTTAGTCACTGCGTTAATGCAGCCGGCCGATGCAAAATTGCAGCATAAATCAGGCCGTGTACCCTCCCTTCGCATCATTCCAGTCATCCCCGGAGCGCAATCTCTGCCGTAAACGTTGATCATTGCTTCAATCACCGGTGATCGCAGAGATGGCATCAGGTTTGCACTTCGATTTAGCTATCAGTTTCAGCCGAAACGAACCCTGGCGCCTAAAATGTAAGTGTTCTCCAAAAGTTTGAAGAATTTAGTATTGACATAGCGATTCATACTCAGACGAGTTTGAGGTCGAAGCGGTCTACCATGCCAGAAGGTATTAGATCCAATGTTGCGTCGGTTTTCCCTCTCGCTGCTTTAGCATCCTATTAGCCTTAGCACCTTCAACACAGGCAGGCGGGAAGCGAGCTATCAACCGCGGGGATGGAGGTGAGTTCTGAAATGCACGAACCTGTCTAATTGACAGATTCACCAGCACGTTCGATTCGGAAATTGTACCTTTTTGCGGGCTTCGGGGTTGTTGCAGAAGTTTTGCAGGGCGGAATCAGACCCCCAAATGCGATTCAGATGCATAGCGCGCGACTTGATTTATTATTCCGGGTTTAAAGGAGAAAAAACAATGGCGCTCATGACAGGCGAACAGTACGAAGAGAGTCTACGCAAACTGAATATGAAGGTTTACTTACTGGGTGAACTCGTGAAAGACCCGGTCGACAATCCGATCATCCGGCCCTCGATGAACTCAGTAAAACTCACATATACTCTTGCGCAGGACCCCCAATATGAAGACCTCATGACTGCAACCTCCCATCTGACCGGCAACAAGATCAATCGGTTCTGCCATCTACACAGGAATACCGACGATCTGATCAAGAAGGTAAAAATGCAGCGCCTTCTGGGGCAAAAATCCGGGGCATGCTTCCAGAGATGTGTCGGAATGGACGCGATCAACGCCGTGGACAGCGTCACCTTCGAGATGGACCAGAAGCTGGGCACGAAATACCACGAGCGCTTCTCCAAGTTCCTCCTCATGATGCAGGAAGAAGACCTGACGGTAGACGGCGCGATGACCGACCCGAAGGGTGACCGCGCCCTGCCTCCCCACAAACAGGCAGACCCCGATCTCTACGTGCGCATTTCGGAGAGGAGAGCTGACGGCATTGTCGTCCGAGGTGCAAAAGCGCACCAGACCGGGGCGATCAATTCACACTGGATTCTGGTCATGCCCACGATCTCCATGACCAGGGAGGATGCCGATTACGCTGTCTCGTTCGTCGCTCCGGCCGATTCGAAGGGCATCTTCTACATCTGCGGCCGCCAGTCATGCGATACCCGCAAGCTGGAGGGCTCCGCGATAGATGTAGGCAACAAGCAGTACGGGGGACATGAAGCCCTTATGGTTTTCGATGACGTGTTCGTCCCGTGGGAAAATGTTTTTATGGCTGGAGAGACTGAATTTAGCGGCGCCCTTGTCGAGCGTTTCGCCGGATACCACCGCCAAAGCTATGGTGGCTGCAAGGTCGGCGTGGGCGACGTGCTGATCGGCGCGGCGGCGCTGGCCGCGGATTATAACGGAGCAATGAAGGCCTCCCATATCAAAGACAAGCTCATCGAAATGATGCATCTCAATGAGACCCTTTATGCCTGCGGCATTGCCTGTTCGGCGGAAGGCAACAAGACGGCCTCCGGAAACTACCAGATCAACATGTTGCTGGCCAACGTCTGCAAGCAGAACGTTACCCGTTTTCCGTATGAAATTGCGCGCCTGGCCGAGGATATCGCCGGAGGGCTCATGGTGACCATGGCCTCCGAGAAAGACTTTCGGCATCCGGAAATCGGCAAGGTGGTCGAGAAGTATTTCCGTGGCGTAGCTTCAGTTCCGACCGAACACAGGATGCGAATCCTGAGGCTCATCGAGAACATCACGCTGGGAACCGCGGCCGTTGGCTACCGGACAGAATCGATGCACGGAGCCGGTTCACCTCAGGCCCAGAGGATCATGATTTCCCGCCAGGGTAATCTGGAACAAAAAAAGATGCTTGCGAAGGAACTGGCCGGGATCAATGCGGAGGGGATGCCCTATGCACAGGACGATCGAGAAGGTCATCGAGACGGAAATCCGGCCGCGGCTCCAAGCCCACGACGGTGACATCGAACTGCTTGGGGTCTCGGACGATGGGACGGTGCGAATACGGCTCATTGGACAGTGTGCCACATGTCCGGCTTCCCACTTAACTACGGAAAACCTGATAAAGGCAGTGCTAAAACAAAAGGTCAGCGGGGTCACGGAAATTTCCGTGACCCAGTCGGTCAGCGATGAACTGATTCGGGATGCTTTGAGATTTTTGAGAAAAGGCGTGAGGCCCGGCTGATGGGGTGTGTGGGCGTCAAGTACTGTGGCGGATGCAATCCGCGGATAGAGCGCTCGAGGTTCGTTGATGAATTGAAAGAGAAGCTTGCAGGCGATTTGTCCTTAGCCATCGGCTGCAGCACGGAAAAGTGGGAATTGGGCATTCTGGTCTGCGGATGCCCGGTGGCATGTGCCGACCGGCCGGAAACACGAAGTCTTGCGTTTGAATGGATTGTCGTGAGCGGTCCGGCTGTCGATACGGAGCCGATTCCTGAAAAGGAACTGGCAACGGTTATTGCCTTAAAGATCAAGAACTACTTTGAGGGGAGGAATTCTCATGAAGTGGCATGATTACTACCAGCAGCGTTTGACAACGGCTTCGGAAGCCGTAAAAGCGATCAAATCCGGCGACCGGGTGGTGACCTCTCACGCTTGCGGCGAACCGAAGCCTCTGGTTGAGGCAATGGTTGACCGGGCGGATGAACTCGAGCGGGTCGAAATTGTCCATATGGTATCCATGGGAAGCGCGCGCTACTGCCTTCCGGAATATGCCGGGGCTTTCCGGCACAACTCTTTGTTTGTAGGAGCCTCGAGCCGCAAAGCAGTCAATGAAGGGCGCGGCGATTACACCCCCCGGTTTTTCAGCGAAATTCCCAAGCTGTTCAAGGATGAAATATTGCCGGTCGATGTGGCGCTCATAAATGTTTCTCCCCCTGACAAACTCGGTTTTTTTTGCCTTGGCATTTCGGTGGATTACACCAAGCAGGCGGCTTTAAGCGCCAAGACAGTGATTGCCGCCGTCAATCCCAACATGCCGCGGGTGGGCGGAGACTCCTGTCTGCATGCGACGGACATCGATTACTTCGTCCCCACAACGGAACCTCTCATCGAACTTGCACCTCCCAAGCTGGGAGAAATCGAGAAGGGGATCGGCGGCCAGGTGGCAAGTATTATAAAGGACGGAGATTGTCTGCAACTTGGAATAGGCGCCCTTCCTGACGCGGTTTTGAGTTTCCTCACCGAAAAAAACGATCTTGGCATTCACTCCGAGATGATTTCAGATGGCGCCATGCAGCTTGTGAACTCGGGAGTCATCACCTGCCGCAGGAAGACTTTTCTGCCCGGCAAGATTGTAATTACCTTTGCCATGGGGACTTCTACTTTTTACGAATGGCTCAATGAAAACACCATGATCGAAGCCTATCCGGTGAGTTTCGTGAACGATCCATTCATAATTGCCCAAAATGACAACATGGTTTCGATCAACTCGGCCCTGGCCGTGGATTTAATGGGGCAGGTAGCTGCGACTACCCTGGGTCCCCTGCAGTACAGTGGAGTCGGCGGCCAGGTGGACTTTGTGCGGGGCGCGGCCCGCTCAAAGGGGGGCAGGGCCATCATTGCTCTGCCGTCCACGGCGGCCAGGGGGACTCAATCGCGGATAGTTGCCTGCTTCCAACCCGGCCAGTCGGTCACCACCTCCCGCTACGACGTGGATCATGTGGCAACCGAATATGGAATCGTAGCCCTGAAGGGCAAAACTCTCAGGCAGAGGTGCGAAGCCCTGATCGAGATTGCGCATCCGGATTTCAGGGACCAGCTGCGAGAAGACCACAAGAAGCTCTGCAGCGCCGGACGTTGAGGGAGTTAACTCAACCTGGAGGAGGTGGTGCGGTACGACGAATACTGGAAACGTAACACCTGGTATCAGGAACTGGCGCTCATAAATTAGCGGCTTTTTCGGAAGGGGACATGCGGTTGCTGACGATTTCCCCAAGGAAACCTTCAAAGGAAGACTTGGGGAGTATCTTCAAAAAATCGCTAAGGAATCGGTGACTGTTCACAGAGCAGAAGATCTCAAGAAAGAAAGGTGAAACTATGAAATTATACTTCTTCGAAGCTGGGATCTTAAAGAGCCAGAAACAGTATTTCACTCTCGGCATGGACGTTGGAAAACCTTTTGATGTTCCCG